>CAZKXW010000053.1:0-31899 GCA_964556745.1 uncultured Anaerolineaceae bacterium | reverse complement strand
CCCCTGAAAAGAAGGGGGCCGGGGGATGAAGGCAGAACTTGCCGGATGCGCCACTAAAATCTAACCATAAACTACGAACTGCTAACTTCTCCCCCCGCCTCCGCCTAACCTGAGCTACAATGAAACCTCTAAACCGTGTCCAACCACTACCCTGTGAGGCGACCAACCATGCCCGGCATCCACCCCCACCTGCTGCGGAGCATCCCGCTCTTTGAACTGCTCGACGACGACGAACTCAAAGCCCTCGCCGACCAGCTTGACCAGGAGAACTACCTGGCCGGCCAGACCGTCTTTAAGCAGGGTGACCCCGGCGGCAAGATGTACGTCGTCCAGTCCGGCGAGGTCGAACTCTTCATCACCGACCGCAGTAAGGACAAGGTGATCCTGGAAGTGGTCAAACCCGGCGAGATGTTCGGCGAACTCTCCCTCTTCGACCAGCAGCCCCGCTCGGCCTCTGCCCGCGCCACCAGCCAGACCCTCCTCTTCGCTGTAGACCGCCACGACCTGGAGATGCTCTTCTCCCGCCACCAGGACGCCATCTTCAACATCATGGCAACCTTCAGCCGCCGCATCCGCGAAACCGACCTCCTCCTCCAGGAGCGCGTCGTCGCCCGCAACGTGAATGAAGAACTGGCTGCCCGCCCCACCTTTAGCCAGCGCCTCGCCGACTTCTTCTCGAAGATCGCCGGGGATATGCGTTTTGTCTACTTCAGCGTGATCTGGTTCGGAACCTGGATCACCTGGAACCTCGGCCTGATCCCCGGCCTGGAGCCGTTCGACCCCTTCCCCTTCGGCCTGCTCACCATGATCGTCTCCCTGGAAGCCATCTTCCTGGCGACCTTCGTCATGATCAGCCAGAACCGTCAGGCCGAGCGCGACAAAGTCCGCAACGACATCGAATACGAAGTCAACGTCCAGGCTGAATTGGGCATCCGCGACCTCAAAGAGCGCGTCGATACCCTTCAGGAACTGTTGGTGAACCATCTCAGCCGCATGAACGAAAACCTCGGTCGCATCCAGACTGGTACGCACCACGCCCTTCCGGACGACCGCTCGCCATGAAAGCCGCCATCCAGACCCTCCGCGCGGCCGCCCTGGAGCGCGACTGGAGCCGGCTCCAGGGCGCGCTCGCCGAGGCGCTCGGCGGTCTCGAATACTTCGCCGGGCTGGAGATCGTCCTGACGCTGGCCCACGCCCATCTGCCCATCTTCGAGGCGCATCACCCGGAGGCCGGTTGGGCGCGGTCACTGCTGGTGTGGATGGCTTCCTACGGTGTCGCCCCGGCCAACCTGCCCGCAGAAGCCTCGGCTCCGCACCCCAGTCCGGGCGCGGCCAACTTCGTGCTGGCGCTGATCGAACTGGCCCGCAGCGCCGAACGTCAGACTCCGCTGGAGAATCGGGTGCGTTTTCTGGCGAATGCCATCAGCAACCTGATCCTGGCCGACCTCGCCACCTTCTGGTATGCCCAGCACCCTGATCTGTGGGCGCTCCAGCAGGAACATGGAGACGAGCTGGACGAAGCCAGCGGCCAGCCCATCCGCCAGCAGATTTATGTCCGCTTCTGGCTGGATGAGTCGGTGGCCGCCCGCGATACCGCCGCCTGGATGCAGATCGCCGAGCGGCTGACCGCGAAACTTGCTTGACACTCCCTGGGCAATCGACTACTATGTGAGCAGCAAAGCAGGTCTCATCAAGAGCGGTGGAGGGAACGGCCCTGTGAAACCGCAGCAACCCCCGAAGCGTCGGGACGGTGCTAAATCCGCCAGCCTGGGCTGGAAGATGAGCGCGAACCGATCTAAGCGATCTGACGCGCTCTCACGAGGGCGCGTTTTTGTTTTGTGAACACGAAAATGGAATCCTTAAAGCAGACTGTTCACGAGATCGTAGCCGGTTACGCGGGTCGGGATTTGAATGGGTACAGCATCCTCACTCAGAGCACCAACGGGGATGTCCTTCCAGGAATATAGGGGTCGAGAGGAAGTGAACGATGATCTGGGTTGACATACTCGGTTACGTGGCCTCCGTGCTGGCCGCCGCTTCCTTGATGATGAAATCGGTGCTGAAGCTGCGCGTGGTCAGCCTGATCGGGGCCGTAGCCTTCTCCATCTATGGGGCGCTGCTCGGCTCGGTTCCGATCACCGGGCTGAATGTGCTGATCGTCGGCATCAACCTGTACTTCATCATCCAGATGCTCACCAAGAAAACCTACTTCAAGCTGCTGGAAGTAGACCGCACCTCCAGCTATGTCCGCAGCTTTCTGGAGTTCTACCAGCAGGACATCGCCCGCTATTTTCCGAGCTTCCAGTACAACCCGGATCGCGCCGACATCGTCTACCTGATCCTGCGCGATCTGCTCCCGGTCGGGCTGTTCATCACCGAGCGCGACTCGGCCGGGCGGGAAGTGGTGCGGCTGGATTACGTCATCCCCGGCTACCGCGACCTCAAGGCCGGGCAGTTCCTCTACGAGCAGCTGGAGAAGCAGCTTCCGCCGCGCGGCATCACCATGCTCTACAGCGTCCCCGGCGGCGACGAGCATCACGCCTATCTGCGGCGCATGGGCTTCACGCCCCAGGGCGGTGAAGGCCGCATCAAGCTCTTCGCGCGGGAGTTGAAGGGATGAGCGCGTTTCAGTTGTTCGCGACAGTTGTCTTAACTGAGGACTTGCCTGCACGAGGTTTGCGGCGCGGTCAGGTCGGCACAATCGTTGAACTGCTCGCTCCCGGCGTCTTCGAGGTGGAATTCAGCGACAATGAGGGACGAACCTATGCCCTTCTGGCCCTCCATGCCGAGCAGCTTATGGCACTCCACTACGAACCAGACCCGGCGGGCTAATCGATGTTCAGTGTTGGAACCATAGACAGGAGCGCGAACATGAGCGATCTGCAAACTCTACTTCATTCAGTCGATGAACTGACCCCGGCAGAACTCGACGCGCTGCACCACTATGTCGAAAAACGGCGACAGCAAATCTGGTGGCGTATCTCGCCTGACAAGCTAGCGGAGATCGACGAACTGATGCGCCCCGTTCAGGAAGAAGCCGCGCAGATTCCAGAAGCCGAAACCAACGCCGCGATTGATGCGGCCATTGCTTCAAGCTCATCTTTTGGAGATCATCCGCGCCCTGAACAAGGTTCCAGGTGAGATGGGTGAACCTGAATGGCGCTTTGTCGAAGCGGCCAGAGGAATTCAGATCGACGCTCAAGTACTGGATGTGATGCAAGAAGCCATCGAAGCGCTGGTGACAAGGAGACTGTGAAATGACCATGACTCCCCTTCTCATCGACGAAATCGTGTCCGATCCCGATGTCCGAGCAGGACGCCCTGTGCTGCGAGGGACAGGTATCCGCGTTTCGGATATTGTGTGTTGGCATCGCTACGGAGATCATCTGACTGCTGAGCAAATTGCCGCTGACCATCAGCTTCCGCTAGGGCAGGTTTATGCAGCCCTGACCTATTACTATCTGCATCAGCCGGAAATCGACACAGAAATCCGTCAGAATGAAGCTGAGGCGCAGCATTGGATCGAGAAAGCGCGAGCGCAGGGTCAGTTGGTCGAAATCAATGACAGTGAACCCGATCAGGCGTAAGTTCGTCTATGAGTGCCATTCGATTTTACCTGGATGAAAACATCAGCCCGCAGATAGCAGCCCAACTCAAACAACGGGGCATTGATGCCATAACGACCAAAGAAATCGACCAACTGGGCGACGATGATCGAAACCATCTTGAGTGAGCTGCCGCATTGGGACGGGTCATCTGTACACAGGATCAGGATTTTCTGCGATTGCACACAGAGGGTCTGCTGCACTCCGGAATTGCGTTTGGACAGCAGCGCACAATGGATATCGGCACATGGGTCAATCGGCTAGTTGAACTCTATGCGGCCAAGACCGCTGAAGAGATGGTCAATCAGATTTACTTTGTACCCTCTCGTTGAGTTATTGTACCTCCCCTGGAGACAGGTTATTCCATGTCAGTAAACAGCAAAAGAACCTACACCAACCGGCGCTACCTGGACGCGGTGGCCGATCATATCGTCCTGTTCGACGGCGCGATGGGCACGAGCATCCAGCGTTATAACCTGACCGCGCAGGACTTCGGCGGCGAGCAGTACAACGGCTGCAATGACTACCTGGTCATCACCCGCCCGGATGTGATCGAGGCCATCCATGCCTCGTTCCTGGCGGTCGGCAGCGAGGTGGTGGAAACCTGCACCTTCCGCAGCAACCGTCTGACGTTGAGCGAATACGGCCTGCAAGACCGCGTGCTGGAGATCAACCGGGCGGCGGCACAGTTGGCCCGGCGGGTGTGTGACCGCTTCGCCCAGGAGACCGGCATTCCGCGCTATGTGGCCGGAAGCATCGGGCCGAGCGGCAAGCTCCCCAGCGGCAGCGATCCCGACCTGAGCAACATCACCTTCGAGGAACTGGCTGCGGTCTTCTACGAGCAGGCGCAGGGCTTGACCGAAGGCGGCTGCGATGTGCTGCTGATTGAGACCAGCCAGGACATCCTGGAAGTCAAGGCGGCCATCGTCGGCATCAATCGCTATTTCGAGGATGCTGGGGTGCGTATCCCCCTTCAGGTACAGGTTACGCTGGATACCAGCGGACGGATGCTCTTTGGGACGGATATGGCCGGGGCGCTGGCAACGCTGGAAGCGCTGCCGATTGATGTCGTGGGGATGAACTGCTCGACCGGCCCGGAATACATGCGTGAGCCGATCAAGTATCTGGTTGAAAACAGCCGCTTCCCGATCAGCGTGCTGCCGAATGCCGGCCTGCCGATTAACGTCGATGGAGAGGCCGTCTACCCGATGGAACCGGAACCGTTCAGCGAAATGGTGGCCGAGTTCACCCGTTGGGGCGTAGGCGTGGTCGGTGGCTGCTGCGGCACACAGCCCCAACACCTCGACCAGCTTTACCGCAAGGTGAACGGGCACAGCTACGCCGAAGAAGTCGAGCGCCGTGCCCGCCGGGCGGCTCCGTTGGCGCGAAATCCGCAGCATGAGGCCAAAGCCTCCAGCGGCATGACCGCGACCGCGATGGTGCAGAATCCCGGCCCAACGCTGATCGGCGAGCGGGTCAACAGCCAGGGCAGCCGCAAGGTCAAGCAGCTCCTGCTGGCCGACGATTACGACAGCATCGTGCAGATTGCCGTCGATCAGGTCAACAGCGGGGCGCATATGCTGGATGTCTGCGTGGCGCTGACCGAACGCGCCGATGAGCGCGAACAGATGGAGAAGTTGGTCAAGAAGCTTTCCCAATCGGTGACGGTTCCGCTCATCATCGATACCACTGAAGCCGATGTAGCCGAGGCGGCGCTCGCGCTTTATCCGGGGCGGGCGGTCATCAATGGCAACAATCTGGAAAACGGCCGCGAACGCATCGACCGCATCCTGCCGCTGGCGCGGAAGTACGGCGCGGCAGTGCTGTCGATGACCATCGATGAAGCCGGCATGGCCCATACCCGCCAGAAAAAGTTCGAGATTGCCCGGCGTATCACCGAGATTGCCATACAGGATTACGGCCTATCGCCGGAAGACCTGATCTTCGACACACTGACCTTCCCCCTGACGACCGGGCAGGAAGAACTCCGCAATGATGCGGTCGAAACCATTGAGGGCATCCGCCTCATCAAGCAGCACATTCCGGGCGTGATGACCGCGCTGGGCGTGAGCAACGTCAGCTTCGGCGTCACCCCAGCGGCGCGGGGCGTGCTGAACAGCGTTTTCCTGTATCACGCGGTGCAGGCCGGGCTGGACATGGCAATCGTCAACCCAGCGCACATCACGCCTTACGCCGAAATCCCTGAAGAACAGCGCAAGGTCGCCAATGACCTAATCTTCAATACCGATCCCGACGCGCTGCCACGTTTCATCCAGTACTTCGAACAGCATACAGTCCGGGCGGCGGGCAAAGAAACCGAAGACCCGACCGCTGACATGCCCAGCGAAGAAGCCCTGCGCTGGCAGATCGTCCACCGCAAGAAGGATGGCGTCGAGGCGCTGATTGATGACTGCCTAACCCGGCAGGATGCCGTCGGCGTTCTCAACAACGTGCTGCTGCCCGCCATGAAGGAAGTCGGCGACAAGTTCGGTGCCGGGGAGTTGATCCTTCCGTTCGTCCTCCAGAGCGCCGAGGTAATGAAGAAATCAGTGGCGCATCTGGAACAATATATGGACAAGGTCGAAGGGACGACCAAAGGCACAGTCGTGCTGGCAACGGTCTACGGCGATGTGCATGATATCGGCAAGAATCTAGTCAAGACTATTCTGAGCAACAACGGCTACACCGTCCACGACCTCGGCAAACAAGTTCCGGCCAACACCATCATCGAGAAGGCGCAGGAGTACCGCGCCGATGCTATCGGCCTGAGCGCCCTGCTGGTCAGCACCTCCAAGCAGATGCCGATCATCGTCAATGAACTGGCCCAGCGCAGACTGAATGTCCCGGTGATGATCGGCGGCGCGGCCATCAACCGGCGCTTTGGGCGGCGCATTCTGTTCCTGGAAGAGAGCGGCCAACCCTACGAGCCAGGTGTGTTCTACTGCAAGGATGCCTTTGAGGGGCTGGCAGTGATGGATCAACTGGTCAGCCCAAATCGCGCGGCCTTCGTCCAGCAGATCATCGAGGAAGGCTATGCCGAGTTGGGTAAGCCGCAGCCCAAACGCCGCGAACGCAGCGGCCTGACCAGCGCGGTCAAGCCCGCGCCGAGCATCCCACAGCCGCCCTTCTGGGGTGCGCGGACAATCCAGGAGATGCCTCTGGAGATCGTCTTCAAGTACCTGCACAAGCCGGAGCTTTACCGCCTGTCCTGGGGCGCGACCAATACCCACGGCGAAGCCTGGGAGGAGCTGGAAAAGGAATTCGACGCCCGGTTGGAGCGGATGCAGCGTGAGGCGCTGCGCGACAAGACGCTGCGCCCACAGGCGGTGTACGGCTTCTTCCCCTGCAACCGCGACGGTGACGACCTGGTGATCTGGGACCCAGACGCCCTCCAGAGAACCAACGGGCACGGCAGCGGATCACGCCGCGAGATCGCCCGCTTCAACTTCCCGCGCCAGCCTGCCGGCGAATACCTGTGCCTCAGCGATTACTTCGCGCCTGCTGCCGGCGAACAGATCGATACCGTGGCGCTCCAGGTGGTGACCGTCGGTGAGACGGCCAGCGCCGCCTTCGAGTCGCTGCAAGGCGCCGATCACTACAGCGAAGCCTATTTCTTCCACGGACTGGCGGTACAGACCGCTGAAGCCGCTGCCAACTATGTCAACCGAGTGGTCATCAACCGCGAACTGGGTCTTCCACCCGGCCAGGGTAAACGCTACTCGTGGGGCTATCCGGCCTGCCCCGACCTGGACGATCACCAGATCGTCTGGCGGTTGATGCCGCAGGTCGAGCGCGAACTGGGCGTGACGCTAACCGAAAGCTTCCAGCTTGTGCCTGAGCAGAGTACCGCCGCCATCGTGGTGCATCACCCCGACGCCAAGTATTACAGCGTCGGCAGCCTGGATCGCACCGCGCAGATTCTGGGGGAGGGGTAAGTTGGCAAAGCGCATTGCGTTTGGTTGGTATGGCGGCAAGTACAGCCATCTGGACTGGCTGCTGCCATTTTTGCCTCAAACCACGCATTATTGCGAGCCATTCGGCGGCTCGGCAGCGGTGCTGCTGAACCGGGAACCGTCTCCAGTGGAAACCTATAACGACCTCGATGGTGATGTGGCGAATTTCTTTCGTGTCCTGCGCGAGCAGAAAGACGCCCTGATTGAGGCCATTGGACTGACTCCTTTTTCGCGCGAGGAGTTTGAACAGTCCATCGATGCCGATGTTGCTACGCTGTCCGATCTTGAACGCGCCCGGCTGTTTTTTGTCCGTGCCCGTCAGGTTCGGACGGGATTGGCGCAGACAGCCAGTTCGGGACGGTGGGCGCACTGTTTGCTGACCAGCCGCGCCGGGATGGCCGGGGCGGTTTCGCGCTGGTTAGGCAGTGTCGAAGACCTGCCGGAAATCGCCCAACGACTGCTCCGAGTTCAGATTGAGCATGATGATGCGCTGGCGGTCATCCAACGCTATGACAGCGAGGAGACACTGTTTTACTGCGATCCACCCTATCCGCATGACTCACGCGGCGATTCCAAAGCCTATCGATATGAAATGACCGATGCTCAGCACCGCAAACTGGCTGAGGTTCTCCATGCCGTGAAGGGCAAGGTCGCGCTGTCGAGTTATCACAGTTCCCTGATGGATGAACTCTATCACGATTGGGAGTGTGTGGAAGCACCGCCGAAACTGGCCCACTCGGTCAAGCAGCCGCGCACGGAAGTGCTGTGGGCGAACTACGACATTCAGGAGGCGCGATGGTCGCTCCACAGCAATCGCTTGCTTTAGCCTACGAGCGAGCGATGGCACATCTCAACCAGTCGATGCTGGATGATGCAACCCGCATCGCCGAGGTGGAGTATGTGTGCCGGAATATCCAGAACAGGGCTGGAGTACGTCTGCTGCTGGCGTGCCTGCTTGCTAAAGTTCATCGCCCGGAAGTCGATGTCCGTAAACCATACACCGAAATCGGTGATGCCGATTCTTTTTCGGGACGCACCTATGATGAAGCCTTTATCGGGCCGTTCATTGTGGAACATCATCTGCCGTGCAATTCAACCACCGTGTTTCTGACACCGGCACTCCGAAACCGCAACACCGTCCTGACCAAAGATACTGATCTGGTCGGACGTCCGCCGAAGCTCTATCAAACCGTCTTGAAACTCCTTGATGATGTCTACGCCCATCAAATCAGCGCCGAAGACTTAATGGCGGAAACCGTGCGCTGGCTCCTGGTGATTCGAGAAGAGATTCGACAGCGGACGGAAACGTTACTGGCTGCGATTCAGTCTACCGAAGGTGGAATGCTGCTCTCAGCAGAGACGATTGTGCATCTGATCGAACAGCATCTTCATCAACCGCGTTCCAGCCGCTTGCCGGTCCTGATTGTGGTCGCAGCCTATGAAGCCGCGAAAGCACAACTTGGCGAAATGCACACTACCCTCATGCCGCACAATGCGGCGGACGAGCAGACTCAATCGCTCGGCGATTTGGAAATCACGCTGGTGGATGAGCGTCAGGTTATCACCACCTATGAGATGAAATCGCGCGTCGTTCACAAAGAAGACATCGACCGCGCGATACAGAAGATCCAATCTGGCGGCAAAATACCCAGCCAATATGTCTTCATCACGACTGAATCCATCGATGAAAAAGCGCAGGAATATGCTTTAAATCTCTACGCGGTGACTCAGGGGATTGAGTTCGTCATCCTGGATTGTGTATCGTTTCTGCGACATTTTCTGCACCTGTTTCATCGGCTTCGCATGGCTTTCCTGGAGGCTTATCAGCAGCTTGTCTTTTCAGAACCAGACAGCGCAGTCAGCCAGCCGGTATAAGGAAGTGCTTCTGACGCTCAGACAGGCAGCAGAGCAAACCGAGTGAGGGATGACGATGGTCACGAGAACGACATTTACAGAACTCAGCGACCGAGAACGACTCTACGGCGGCAGGATCGTCGCCGAGAACGTGTCCTACGAGGATTACCTGAGCGGCCAGTACGGTATCCATGTGGAATGGATCAATGGAGTGGTGATCGATATGTCGCCTGTAGGACAGACGCACAATCAACTTGATGCTTTTCTGCTGATCCTGTTTCGGACTTTCATTGAAATGACATCAGGAGGCAGTGTGCATCATGATCCATTTGTCATGCGAGCCAAGCCGGAACTCCCCGCTCGCCAGCCGGACTTGCAGGTGATCCTCCCCGACCGGATGCACTTCATCCAGGAGAACCAGGTGGCCGGCCCGGCCAATCTGGTCGTAGAGATTGTATCGCCGGAAAGCAGCCGCCGGGATCGCGGCGAAAAGCACGCAGAGTACGAGCAGGGCGGCGTCGATGAATACTGGATACTCGATCCGCAGCGCAAAGAGGCGATGTTTTATGTGCGCGGCGCGGATGATCTGTTCCATCTGACGCTGCCTGCGGACGGCATCTACACTTCGACGGTGCTGCCGAAACTGACCCTGCGGGTAGACCTCCTCTGGCAGGATAAGCTGCCGACTACCACCGAGATCGTGCGGATGGTCGAAGCCATGGTGAAAGCCTGACATGCTGGATTACTTCGATCCCGTTCCTGCGCTCGATTCGCCGGAGCTGGTCTCCCTCTTCGACGAAGCGCCGCTGTGGTCGGCCCGCTTCGGAGCGCTCCTGCTCGACCACCTTGAACTACGTCCCGGCATCACCCTGCTGGATGTAGGCAGCGGCGCGGGTTTCCCGCTGTTTGAACTGGCGCACGCCCACGGGCCAAGCACCCAGGTGATCGGCCTCGATCCCTGGGGGGCAGCCCTGCGACGGGCAGCATTCAAGCGTCGGATGTATGGTTTGAATACGCTGCTGCTGATTGGCGATGGCGAGGCCATACCGCTCCCCGCGGAGAGCGTCGATCTGATCGTCTCCAACCTGGGGATCAACAACTTGGTGCGGCCAGAAG
Organism: uncultured Anaerolineaceae bacterium; assembly: GCA_964556745.1. Taxonomy (GTDB): domain Bacteria; phylum Chloroflexota; class Anaerolineae; order Aggregatilineales; family Phototrophicaceae; genus CFX2. Next base: position 21,371 of record CAZKXW010000053.1, on the reverse strand, counting down.
CTGTGCTAGCGGAATGCCGCCGCGTGCTGCGACCCGATGGACGGTTAGCACTGACCACCAACCTGCAAGGCCATATGCGCGAGTTCTACGGTGTCTTCCGCGACGTACTGATGCGCCTGGGCAAACCCGACGACCTCGACCGTCTGGCCGCTCACGAAGCTCACCGGGGCACAGCCATCTCGCAGGCCACGCGCGTGGAAGCCAGCGGCTTCCAGGTGACACGGCTGATCGAGGATTCGTTCGTTTGGCGCTTCGCTGATGGGAGCGCCCTGCTGCGGCACTTCATGATCCGCTTGGGATTTCTGGACGGTTGGCGCGGGATTGTCGATCCAGAGCGCGAGAGGGATATCTTCGCCGCGCTCGAAGCGCAGCTTAACGCCCAGTCCCGCGATCATGGTGGGCTGCGCCTGACCATCCCAATGCTGTATCTGGAGGCACAGCCAAGGGCATGATCGTCTCTGCGTCGTACCGGACGGATATTCCGGCCTTCTATGGCGATTGGTTCCTGAATCGACTAGATGCAGGATTCTGCTGGGTGCGAAACCCCTACAGCGACCAGATGTATCGCGTCAGCCTCCTCCCCGACGACGTGGATGGTTTCGTCTTCTGGACGAAGAACGCCGGGCCGTTCCTGGATGCGCTGCGAAACGCTCACCGTCGCGGCTTTCCGTTTGTGGTACAGTACAGCATGACGGCCTATCCACGCCAACTAGAGTTCTCGGTCATGGATGTGGCGCGAGGGATTGCCCATGCCCGCCAGATCGCCGATCAGTATGGACCGCGCGTGGTCGTCTGGCGCTACGATCCGATCCTGTTCACTTCGCTGACCGAGGCTGATGACCATCGCCGGAGCTTTGAGCGGTTAGCTGCCGCGCTGGAAGGCACGGTCGATGAAGTCGTGATCTCGTTCGCACAGATTTACGCGAAAACGCGGCGCAGCCTGGAACGAGCCGCCCGGCACTTTAGCTTCACCTGGAACGACCCGCCCGGTGAGTATAAACAAGCGTTGGCCGCTGATCTGGCGCGGATGGCCGCTGCCCATGGGATGCGATTGGCGGTGTGTTCGCAGAACGCCTATATCCCGCAGAGCGGCTTCCCCGCCCGCTGCATCGACGCGGGGCGGTTGTCCGATGTAGCCGGGCGGCCCATCCGAGCGCCGCAGAAGGGCAACCGCCCCGACTGCGCCTGTGCGCTCTCCCGCGACATCGGCGCTTACGACACCTGCCCGCACGGCTGCGTATACTGTTATGCCGTGCAGGATCGAGGGCTGGCGCGGAACCACCGCCGCCAGCATAGTCACACTACCGAGAACCTCAGTCAGACCCGCCTTGATGTGGAGGCGGAGACCGTTAACCATCAGGAGATGTGATGAGCCTGAGCGATTATGTTCGTGTCATGCCGAAGGCTGAACTGCACGTTCACCTCCAAGGCGCAACCCAACCGGAAACGCTGCTCCACCTAGCTCAGCGCAACGGCATTACCCTCCCCGCCGAAACCGTGGAGGGCATTCGTGAGTGGTACACATTCCAGGATTTCGACCATTTTCTGAGCGTCTACGATCTGATCTGTGAATGCTTCCGCAGCGGCGAAGACATCGAACTGGCGCTGCGGGAATTCAGCGCAGGACAGGCTGCCCAGAACATCCGCTATACCGAAGTGACCTTCACCCCACCACGCCGCATCCCCTGGCCGGAGCAGTTTGCCGCGCTGCGCCGGGGGCGGGAATGGGCACTGACCGAACACGGCATCATCATCAACCTCATCCTAGATATTCCCCGCGAATATGACGCCGCCGTTGGTAACTTGATCGCCGACTGGGCCATCGACGGATCGCGGGCTGGGGTCGTGGTTGGATTAGGCTTGGGCGGCCCGGAGCGGGGCAATCCAGCGGCGCGGTTCGCCGATGCCTTCGAGAAGGCGCGGGCATCCGGTCTGCCAGCTGCGCTCCATGCAGGCGAGGTAGTCGGACCAGAGAGCATCTGGGACGCGCTGGCGCATGGCTTCGCGGCGCGGATCGGTCACGGGGTGCGCTGCCTGGAAGACCCGCGGTTGGTCGAACACCTGCGAGATCGTCAGATTCCGCTGGAAGTCTCGCCGAGCAGCAATGTGCTGCTTGGTGTGTGCTCATCGCTGGCCGAACACCCACTGCCACGGCTGCTTGATGCCGGGCTGTATGTGACGGTCAACAGCGATGACCCGCCCATGTTTAACACCACGCTGACGGACGAATTCCTTCGGTGTGCGGAGGCGTTCGGCTGGGGGACTGAACGGATCGAGCAGCTTACCCTCAATGCGCTGCGGGTAGCCTTCTATTCAGAACGGCAAACGCTCGTCGAACAGTATCTTGCCGAGTTCGCTCGGCTCCGCGAGCAGTTTGGCATTCAGACCTGTGAGCCTGTTGAATCCGCCTCCCACATAGGACCATGAACCGCATGTCTCTCACCGATTTTATTTACGCCATGCCCAAAGTGGAACTCCATGTCCATCTGGAAGGGGCTGTCCAACCGGAAACGGTGCTGACGCTGGCGCGGCAGCATCACATCGAACTGCCCGCAAACGATGTCGAAGGTATTCGCCGCTGGTATGCCTTCACCGATTTTCCCCATTTTGTGCGGATTTATCTGAAGATTTCAGAGTGCATCCGCACGCCAGAAGATATTGAACTGATCGCCCGCGAGTTCCTGGCAGGGCAGGCTCGCCAGAACATCCGCCACACCGAGTTCACCTATACCCCCTACACCCACTATCATTTCAAAGGGCTGGATGGGGGAGCGCAGTTAGCGGCGCTCAACCGGGCGCGGCGCTGGGCGGAAACCGAGCTGGGCATTACCAGCGGAATCATTCTGGATATTTCCCGCAACGTCACGCCCGAAGAAGGGCTATGGACGGCTGATCTGGCCATCAGCGGCATGAACGATGGCGTCGTGGCGCTGGGGCTGGGTGGGCCAGAAGTTGGTCATCCGCCGGAGAAGCACGCGGTTTCGTTTGATCGGGCAGCCGCGGCAGGGCTGGCCTGCATCCTCCATGCGGGCGAAACCGCCGGCGCGGAGAGTATCTGGGGCGCGATCCGGCACGGGCGAACGGCGCGGATCGGGCACGGGATTCGCTGTCTGGATGACAGCGCGCTGGTCGATTATCTGCGGGAGACCCAGATTCCGCTCGAAGTTTCGCCGTCGAGCAATGTCCGCCTGGGAGTCGTTCCGCATCTGGGCGACCATCCCCTGCCCCGCCTGCTGGCCGAGGGGCTGTACGTGACACTGAACAGCGATGATCCGCCCATGTTCGATACCACGCTGACCGACGAATACCTGCGCGTGGCGGAGGCCTTCAGTTTCGATGCCGACGCGCTGATCGGGTTGGCCCTGAACGGCCTGCGGGCGAGCCGCCTGCCAGAGGGGCACAAACAGCGGCTCGAAGCTGAGTTCGTGTCCGAATTTGAACGGCTGAAACGGACCTTTTCGCTGGTCAACTGAGCAAGTAGAGTGCGCGACCTATGACTAAACTACCCTTTCCCGAACGGTTGAAGCGCGGCGAACCGGTGCTGGGCGATGGCGCGATGGGCACGATGCTGCACCAGCAGGGCACGCCCATCAACAGCTGCTTCGACGAACTCAATGTGAGCCACCCGGAACAGGTTGCCCGCGTGCACCGCGCTTATCTGGAAGCCGGCGCAGACTTGATCGAGACCAACACCTTCGGCGCAAACCGCTATAAACTCGCCAAACATGGCATGGAGAGCCGCGTCGTCGAATTCAATCAGGCTGGCGTGCGACTGGCTCGCAAGGTCATCGATGCCAGCTTCCGCGAGGATGTCTATCTGGCCGGGTCGGTTGGCCCGCTGGGCGTGCGGCTGAAACCTTTCGGGCGTATTCGGTTGGAGGAAGCGCGGGCGGCTTTCACCGAGCAAATTGGGGCGCTGGCGGGCGCTGGCGTGGATGTGATCCTGCTGGAAACTTTCAGCGACCGCCTGGAACTGCTGGAGGCGCTGGCCGCTGCCCGCGAGGCTGCGCCGGGACTACCTGTCATTTGCCATATGACCTTCGGTCAGGATGACCGCACCCTGCTTGGCGATCTGCCCGCCCAGGTCGCCCGCGATCTGCGCCGCGCCGGAGCGGACGTGATCGGCGTCAACTGTGGCGGCGGCCCGGAACAGCTTTCCCGTATTCTCCAGATGATGCATCAGGCTGTGCCGGATGCTACCCTTTCGGCCATGCCCAACGCTGGCTTCCCAGAGTCGGTCGGCGAGCGCATGATGTACCCGGCCACCGAAGAATACTTCGCCGATTATGCCCTGACCTTCAAGGCCATCGGCGCCAGCATCGTAGGCGGGTGCTGTGGCACGACCCCGGAACACATCGCCGCCATGCGCCGGGCGCTGGATCGGCGTGATGCGCCGCTACCAGCCATTCAAGTGTTGGAAGCCCGCAGCGAAGAAGACCTGTTCGTGCCGGAACGTCCGACTGAACTGGCGCGGAAACTGGCTGCCGGGCGCTTCATCGTCACCGTCGAGATGGCTCCGCCGCGCAGTTTTGTCCCCCAGAAACTGCTGGCCTCGGCCCAGCTCCTCCAGGAAGCCGGCGCCGATATGGTAGACGTAGCCGACAGCCCGACGGCGCGGATGCGGATGAGTCCCTGGGCGGTCTGCCACTTTTTGCAGTCGCGGCTGCATCTGGAAACCGTGCTGCACTTCCCCACACGCGGACGCAATCTACTGCGGGTGCAGGGCGATCTTCTGGCCGCACATTCCTTGGGACTGCGGAACCTGTTCGTGGTCATGGGTGACCCCACCAAGATCGGCGATTACCCAGAGGCGATGGACAACTACGATGTCGCCCCTTCGGCGCTGATTGGCGTGATCAAACATAAGCTTAACCGGGGAGTCGATCAGGCCGGGAACAGCATCGGCCAGCCGACCAGCTTCACCGTGGGCTGCGCGTTGAATATGTTCGCCAACGATCTCGACCGTGAGATTCAAACCACAGTCAAGAAGATCGAAAACGGCGCTGATTTCGCGCTAGGACAAGCCGTCTTCGAGCCAGGGCGCATCGAAACCTTCCTCCACCGTTACCGGGAAATCACCGGAACCGATTTCACCCTACCGGTGATTATGGGGCTGATCCCGCTTTACAGCCTCAAGCACGCCCAGTTCCTCCACAACGAGATTCCGGGCATCAGCATTCCTAACAGCCTGATGAGCCGGATCGAGGCCGCCGGTGACGATGCGCCTATCGAAGGGGTACAGATCGCCCAGGAACTCTTGAGGGATATCAAGGGGCTGGTACAGGGAGCTTATATCATCCCGGCCTTCGGGCGTTACGAACTGGCCGCCGAGGTCATTGACGGGCTGGGTGTAGCGGGCTGACCGGCAGGGCTTCAACAAACCTTAAATCTTCACGCGCGCAAGTGGACGAATCTACCGGACTCAAATGCGGTAATTTGTGCTATGATTGCACGGGCTTGAGGGTATGAGAGCCAAAGGCAGGTTATGCCGGAGAAGCTGGATCTCACACAGTCGAGATCAGTGCAGGATTTTCTGAAGGCCGTTTACGGTTTGCAGCAGGGCGAAGACCCCGTGGCGACGAATGCGCTGGCTGAGGTGCTGGATGTGAAAGCCCCATCCGTCACGGATATGGCCCAGCGGCTCGAATCCGCCGGGTTGGTTGACTACGAACGCTATAAAGGCGTCCGGCTGACCGAGACGGGTGAGGCTCTGGCACTCAAGGTTGTGCGCCGCCACCGTCTGATCGAACTGTATCTGGTCAGCGAACTCGGCTACCGACTGCAAGATGTTCACGAAGAAGCCGAACACCTGGAACACGCCGTTTCAGATCGCTTCATCGAGGCCATTGCCGCCAAACTGGGACATCCAGACAGTGATCCGCACGGCGATCCGATTCCCTCAGCAGATGGAACCATCGCCCGGCGGGACATGTTCCCGCTGACAGAATGGCCGCTGCACGCCATGGCGCATGTGGCCCGCATCCGGGCGGAAAACCCGGAGATGCTCCAACATATCCTCGACCGGGGATTCAAGCTTCAGGCGCACATTGAGCTGCTGGGGCGCGACCCCTTCGAGGGGCCGATCACGGCTCTGGTAGACGGCAAGATGCGTGTCGTCGGCTACCAGGTGGCCGCCTGCATCCTGGTCGAACCGACCGAAAAGCCTTAACCCGTTCCGAAACCGATAGACACGCCACAGGGAATCATGACCGCGAGAATAAACCATCGTGTCCGGGCAATTCTGCTCACTGGACGCGGCACGATCCTGCTCATCAAACGCCTCCGCATTGGCTGCGCGCCCTACTGGGTGCTGCCCGGCGGCGGCGTGGAGCCAAGCGACGCCAGCTTCGAGGCCGCCCTAGCGCGTGAACTGGACGAGGAAATCGGCGGCAGCGCCAAAATCCTCAATGAAGTCTTCTACACCGAATATCCCGGTATCGATGAAATGGATGGTTGGACAATACAGCACCATTACTATGTCTGCCTGCTGGACGGCTACGACCTCAGCCGCCGCTCTGGGCCGGAATTCAGCGATCCCAGCAACGGCGAATACCTGCTGGATGAAGTTCTGCTTGAACCGGCTGCGCTCGACGCCATTACGTTTTTGAGCGATGAGATCAAGGATTTCCTGATGACCCACGCCGAGCAGCTTCGCCGCTGCTGGTCGCCCGCGCCAACCTTCGCCTGATCCCCCGCTGGGCAGCCGTAAAGCTACCCAATCGATCTCCTTTTCTTGAGCCTTGAACCGCATAAATCACTCTTGAGGATGATAGAGAATCATCCTCCCGGTTGACTACAGAATCGGTCAGGTATGTCACAATGACCCTCAGAGGCTTACTTCTCTTGGGAAGTAGGTTCTGTTGGTCTGGTTTTTGTTCGGCAAGGACGGCAGGAAATAGGATGCTGCTGAAGAACATCCTACCTCCTGCTGATAAGCGCGTTGAACTCTTGCAACATGAAGAGAGGCGTTTATGAGAAGATACCAGCTGGTTGCAATAGTCGGGGTGCTGTTCCTGGTTGCAGGAATGGCGCTGCTGGCTCAACCACGCGCCCTGGCCCAGGATTCTGGGACAGCGGAGGAACCGCCGTATCTGGCGGAATACTATCTGGCGTGGGTTGAGTCCCCCCATGCGGACGCAACTGCGGAAGCGTTCACGCATTGGGATGAAGAAGCGGAAAAAGTGATCCCAGAGTCGTGCGCTCAATGTCACTCGACTCCTGGATACCGCGATTATCTTGGGCAGGACGGTTCGGCCTTCGGGGTCGTCGATGCGCCTGCGCCGCTTGGCACGGTCGTGACCTGTGACGCTTGCCATGCGCCGGCAGCGACTCAGTTAACGAGTGTGATCTTCCCGTCAGGCGTGGAACTGGGCGACACCGGCGACTCGGCTCGCTGCATGATCTGCCATCAGGGACGTGCTTCCACCGTCAGCGTCAATGCCAAGTTCGAAGAGTTGGGCTTGATGGAAACCCCGGATACAGTTAGCACCGATCTGGGCTTCATCAACATTCACTACTATGCGGCAGCGGCAACCCTCTATGGCGGCAGTGCCCAAGGCGGTTACCAGTATGAGGGCAAGATTTACATGGGCCGCAACGAGCATGTTCTGGGATTCGGAACCTGCGCAGACTGCCACGACCCGCATACGACCGAATTGAAGCTGGAAGCCTGCACGACCTGTCACGAAGATGTCGAGACTATCGAAGACGTTCGGGCCATCCGTATGGCTGGCTCTGGCGTGGATTTCGACGGCGACGGCGATGACAGCGAAGGCATCCTCGGCGAAATCGAAGGCCTGCAGGAACTGCTGCTCCAGGCGATCCAGGCGTATGCAGCCGAAGTGGCCGGCTCGCCCATCGTCTACGATTCGGGAGCTTATCCGTACTTCTTCATCGACACCAACGCCAACGGCGCGGTCGATGAGGGCGAGGCGGCCTTCCCGAATGCTTACAAGTCGTGGACGGCCAATCTCGAACGGGCGGCTTACAACTACCAGGTCACAAGAAAAGACCCCGGTGGGTATGCCCATAACCCGCAGTACACGCTCGAGCTGCTCTACGACAGCATCGAATCGCTGAACGCGGCTATGGCCGAACCAACCGTCGAGATGACCTTCATCGTGCGCGATGCTCCGATGCACTTCAACCCAACCCGTGAAGCCTTCCGTCACTGGGACGAAGACGGTGAAGTTCCGGGGAGCTGCACGCGCTGCCATACCGAAGGCGGTCTGCCGTTCTACCTCAAGAATGGCGTAAATATCGCCGAAAAACCCTCGAACTCGCTGGCCTGTACCACCTGCCACAGCGACCTGGCTGAATTCACGCTCTATCCAGTGGCGGAAATCACCTTCCCCAGCGGCCTCACGGCCAGCTTCGGTGAAGAGGATGAAAGCAACCTGTGCATGGCCTGCCATCAGGGCCGTGAATCCACGGTCAGTGTCAACCGCGCGATTGCCAGTGCGGGTGTGGGCGACGATGAAGTCACCGATAAGCTGACTTTCCGCAACGTCCATTACTTCGCGGCGGGCGCGTCGCTGTTTGGCACAGAGGCCAAGGGCGCTTACGAATTCGACGGCATGGAATACAACGGTCGCAACCTGCACGCCGAGGATGCTCCCAACACCTGCGCGGACTGCCATCGCCCGCATGAAGGCACGCTCCGCCTGAACCGCTGCGAGGACTGCCACGAGGATGTTGAAGAGCCTGAAGATGTGCTGCTGATCCGGACAGAACCCGAAGGCGCCACCCCGGTGGACTACGACGGCGACGGCTCTGCCACCGAACCGATCCGTGACGAAATCGGGACGCTGGAAGAGGCGCTCTTTGCGGCCATCCAGAAGTATGCTGCCGAAACCGTCGGCACGGGCATCGCCTATAATCCGGTTGCCTATCCGTACTTCTTCAATGATACCAATGGCAACGGCACAGCTGATCCGGACGAAACCAACTTTAACAACCGGTATGTGACCTGGACACCAACCCTGCTGCGCGCGGCCTACAACTACCAGTACGCGCAGAAGGACCCCGGCGACTTTACTCACAACCCGGACTACATCATGCAGATCCTGGTGGACAGCATTGCAGCTGTAGGTGGTGATGTGTCGGCCTACACCCGTCCTGAAGTAGCCAAGAGCGAATAGCTCCTGTCTCACTCCGGTTCTCTTCCCCTGGCGATGTGCCAGGGGAAAGAGATCAACAACAGGTAGATTTGCGATAGAGGCGGTCCGCAGGCCGCCTCTATTGATGATTCATGCAATGGAGAGAACGATGGATGATCTCTTCCTGTAATGATCGGGGAAGCACAGGCTCACATTGGCAGAGAGCGCATCGCCATACTGCGCTGTGACACGAACACAGATCGGATCGACTCCAAGCTATACCCAGCCTGCCCCATAAGAGTATGATGATTGATGGGTTGACCAATGGGCACTTCGCCCAGCTAACCGATCATCCAGTTGGACCTGTTGACGCGCTGGATTCATGAGCAGCGCGCCGGAATAAATGGACATTTTCCGCCCTCCACACGAAGCGGTCGGGACTTTGTGCAAGTCCCCCCTGCCCGCTGTGACCTGAACCCCCCATTGCAGGGGTGCGGTTCATCATGCGCGCTGCAACATTCTGTGTTATGCTAGTCGAACAGTCGCCATCAACCGAAGAGCACAGGCAGCACTCACCGCTTCGGATCAGTGCATCGCTCATCCCAGTATCCCCGCGCTTAGGATTAGACGATGATCGGACGTAAACTCAAGGATCGCTACGAGATTCAAGAACATCTTGGCGAAGGCTCCACTGCCACCGTCTATAAGGCACTGGATACCCGTCTGGGCCGTACCGTCGCCCTCAAGGTGCTGCTCCCCCACGTGCGGGATACCACCCGCAAGCGTTTCTTCCAGGAAGCCACCGCCGCCGCCCAGCTCAATCATCCCAACATCATGGCAATCTACGACGTGGGCGAGGATGATGACTACCAGTTCCTCGTCGTCGAATACGTGGATGGCTCGCCGCTGACCTATTACATCCCCTCGCCGCCGGAAACGGTTATCAACCTGGGCGCACAGATCGCGCAGGCGCTCAACTACGCCCACAACCGTTCTATCATCCACCGCGACATTAAACCCGCTAACATCAAAGTCACGCCCGACGGCGACATCAAAATCATGGATTTGGGGCTGGCCCTCCCGCGTGAGGCTATGCGCGTCACTGCTGACGGCATGGTCATCGGCACGCCCGCCTATCTCTCCCCGGAGCAGGCGCAGGGGCATCCCCTCGATCACCGTACCGACATCTATTCCCTCGGCATCGTCCTCTACGAGATGGTCACCGGGCATCTGCCCTTCGACGCCGATGAAATCCCAGCGCTGCTGCTCCAGCAAGTGCGGCAACCACCACCGCCGCCGCGCTTGATCAAGCCCAATCTGCCCATTGAACTGGAGCGGGTCATCCTGCGGACGCTGGAAAAGAACCCGGTGCGCCGCTACCCGAACGGTGATGCTCTCGCCCAGGCGCTCCTCGAATGTCAGGAGAAAGAAAAGAAGCACGACACCCAGGGCACGGCCTCAGTCCGTCTGGAAGCGCCCAAGCCGCCGCCCAAGCGTGACCGCCCAATGATCCGAGTCATGCTGGCCGACGATCACACCATGATCCGCCGGATGCTGGCGAACTACCTGGAAACACTTGACGAGTTCGTTGTGGTTGGCGAGGCGGGTGACGGCGAAACCGCCCTCAAACAGACCTTGGCGCTGCTGCCGGATGTCCTCCTGCTCGACCTCAACATGCCCGGCAAAGGCGGCCTGGAAATTCTACCCTCCATCCGCGCCGAAGCACCCAACGTCAAAGTTCTGGTGCTGACAGGCCGCGAAGAAGACTGGTACATCATGCGGGCAATGCGAGCCGGAGCGCACGGCTACATCCTCAAGTCCAGCGGTGAAGGTGACCTCAAGGACAGCATCATCAAAGTTACCCAGGGTCACATGGTGCTGGGCCAGGGCGTGGCCGAAAAGATCGTCACCGGTCTAATCGGCGATGGAACCAGTCTGAACGTCACCGAACGGCAGATCTTGCTGTACGTGGCCGCCGGGGAAGAGAATGCCGCCATCGCTGCGCATCTCCAGCTCAGCCAATCCGCCGTCATCGAAACCCTGGCGCAGTTGATGGATAAGCTCCATGCCTCCGACCGCTACGCGGCCGCGCTGATCGCCCTGCGCGATGGGTTGATCTCGCTGAACGAACTGCACGACCTGTAACCTCGGAGCAATTCCTCCTCACATCAGGAGAACGATCATGCCTGCGAAACCGAACGGACGCTTCGTGAGCGATGTGACGATCCCTGACGATATGCCCATTCCAATGGGACAAACCTTCACCAAAACCTGGCTGGTGCAGAACAACGGCCGCGCCCCCTGGACGCCCGGCTTCGCCCTGGTCTTCATCAATGGCGAGGCCATGACCCCCCAGCGGCGCGTCCCACTGCCCAGCGCCATCCCCGGCCAGCACGTCCAGATCAGCCTGGAACTGACTGCCCCCAACCGTCCCGGTGTCTTTTACAGCGATTGGCGCTTCCAGGATGACAAAGGCGTCTTCTTCGGCCAGGTCATACATGCCCGTATCGTCGCTGTCCAGCCGCCGCCTTCCATCGCTCAGCCTGTCAACGCCAGCTACTTCGTCGCCGATATCACCATCCCGGATGACACTCCGATCATCGCCGGGACGACTTTCACCAAGACCTGGCGGGCGAAGAACAGCGGCAATCAGGTCTGGGGACCAGGCTACGTCCTCGCCTTCGAGGAAGGCACGCCCATGACCTCGGTACTCACCCTCCCTGTGCCGACCACGCCGCCCGGTGCGGAAGTCAACCTCTCGGTCGATCTGAAAGCCCCGACAACGCCCGGCGTCCATTGGGGCGACTGGAAGCTGCACGATCCATCCGGGCGATCCTTCGGCGCCAAGTTCTGGCTGCGGATCATCGTAACTCAGCCCGCTCAGGCTCCCGCTGCTCCTGCCGCGCCGATCACCCCGGTCGGCGTAGTAACACCCGCTGCGCCATCTCCAGCAGCGCCCGCTCCCATGCCTGTGCCATTGACGCCCGCGCCGCTGCCTTCCAGCCCGCTCGCGCCCTTCTTCTCGCAGCGTGATCCGCGCTGGTCGAATATTCCGCTGGCGAACATGGGTGGTGCGCCCTCCATCGGGCGCTGGGGCTGCATGATGACCACGCTGACTATGCTGGCCGGGCACTTTGGCAAGAACACCACCCCTGACCAGTTTAACCGCGATATGGTCGCTCGTGGCGGCTTCACCAACGGCTACTTTACCCGCTGGGATGCCCTCAACAAGGTCTACCCGGATATTGCCTTCATCGACAAGGTCGATGCCCCAGCCTCGGCGCTGATCAGCCGTGTCGATACCAGTTTGCAGGGCGGGACGCCCGTGCCCATTATGGTCGATCTGACGCCGCAGACCGCCTACAGCGATGTCGATCAGCACTGGGTGCTGGTGGTAGCCCGTCAAGGCAATGACTACCTGATCCACGACCCGGCTAACCAGACCCCCGGCGTCAGTTCACTGCTCGGTCGCTACGGCAAACCCAGCGGTTCGCTCGCCGACGCGGTGCGCTCTGCGCTGTTCTACCGGCGCTGACCCATGCGGTGGACTGCGGTTTTATCCATCCCGTTCGCTGTGATCCTCCTGTTCGGCTTCCAGACCGGGCAGGCGCAGGATCAGTGCAGCCTGGTCACCCAGATCACCTTTCCGGTGGATCGCGCCGTCTTCCAGTTGGTGCAGGACTTCGGCACGGCCAGCCCGCGTCATCAAGGTCGCTATCATACGGGTGAGGACTACTACGCCGGGCGCGGCGTCAGCTTCGGCCTGCCCGTCTACGCCATTGCCGCTGGCCGCGTTACCTATTCTGCTCCAGACGGCTGGGGACGGGATGGCGGCGTCATCATCATCGAACATACCTTCCCGGATGGTTCCGTCTACTACAGCCAGTATGGGCACATCCGCCAGACCGAGACCGTCCTGTTCCCGGAACGCTACACCTGCGTGACACCCGGCCAGCGCATCGCCACCATCGGCGATGCCCGCCCAGCCCCACACCTCCACTTTGAAATCCGCTCGACCGGCCCGGATGTCCCCGGCCCCGGTTACACCTGGGAAGACCCAACCTCTGTCGGCTATCTTCAGCCCAGCCAGTTTGTCCTTAATTGGCAGACCTGGCTGACTCCCGCCCATCACTGGCATTGGCTGACTCCCAATGGCACGCGCCCGACCTCACCGCCCCTGGTCCTGACAGATAACAGCCTGATCGTTTTGGAGGGCAGCCGCGTCCGCGGCTTGACCCCAGATGGCCGCGTCCTCTGGCGCACCAACCTGGAACTTCCGCCGCTTGCCTTGAGCGATCTGGACGGCCGCGCCCTGCTCACCTTCGCCGATGGCGCGATGCAGATCGTCAACGCAGACGGCACATTGGGCGAACGCTGGGAAACCGGCGCAGCCCTGGAAAGCATTGTCCTGCAATCCGGCGGCTGGCTGATCGCCCGCACCTCCGACGGTGCGCTGGCCGCCTTCACCCCGGATCGCCGCGCTCTGGCCTGGCGCATCGACTCCGTCCCGCCCATCCTCCGCGCCCAGGCCACCCCCAATGTCCTCGCCTTCGTGACCGATGCCTTCGCCCTCATCTCGGTCTCGCCTGATGGCCGCCGCCTCGACGCCGCCCAAGCTGCCGAACCCGCCTTCATGACTACTGCCCCCGATGGCAGCCTGTTAGTCTATGCTCAGGACGGCTTCTGGAATATCGACTCGACAGGAAAATGGTCGCGCAGCTCCGAACCGGCCCCGCCCGGTGGCGGCCCGGACAGCGCCTACTGGATCGATCCCAATACCGGCATCCGCGCCTTCTGGACAGGCGGGACGGCCCGTCTGCTCCAAAGCTTGGATGCGGTGGGCAATCCCCGCTGGGGCGGCACGCTGCCCTTCGTCGAAGGCCGCGGCCATCTAGTGGGCTATAACAACGTGCTGCTGCTCATGACCGACCATGGCTTTATCGTTGCACTTCGCGCCGAGGATGGCGCGATCTGCGGCCAGGCCCGCATCTATGGCGACTCCCGCGCCCGCCTTTGGAGTGCCTTGGGGGCAGACGGCGTGCTGCGGATCGCCCTGGCCGACCAGATCATCGGTCTAGATTGGCGCACCTTGATCGGCCCCTGCGCCTGATCCCTCGCGAAGGTGTCGCCGTCGGCGCAGCCATCTTGCGCGGCAGACTTTCGATCTTATTCGGCTGCTTCTCGGACTTGTCCGACTCCTGCGGCTTCAATGGCTCCAGCGACAGCACCCGGATCGTTTGCCCGATGAAGACCGTCGGTGAGCAGGCCGCCAGATCGCCCCGTACCCCCGCCAGCCAGAACGCCGGATCGCGCCAGCGCCAATCTGGTCGCAGCACTGTCTGAATCCGCGCCGGATAGCCCCGCGCCGGATCATATTCGACCTGCATCTCAATCGGCCCATCGCAGATGCAGCCGTTCTGCCCACAGGCCGGTTCGTTGAGTGCCGCTTCGACCTGACCAAAGAGAACATCCACCGTGGGCAGCGTAGGCGTCCGCCCGACTGCCGGCGACCCTATATTACAGGTATCTTTGTGGCGGTAGCTCACCAAGCTGCCACGTACCTCGAAGTCCTGCTCACAGTCCAGCAGTTCCCGGTCCCAGAATACGACGATCCGGTAATCGCGGATCGCCGCAGCTTCCCAGCGGGCGCGTGCTTCTGCCAGCGTCCGTGCTGGCGAAGTCAGCCATCCCACCAGCGCCGCGGCCGCCAGCAGCCCCCCTGCGGCCAGCGCGATCCGACGCGCTTGGCGGCTCATACTACCCTTCCATTCAGCTTAGCGTTTCTAGCCACATCAGATGCTCACGGATGAGTTGACGCCTGCCGTGGACACGATAGAATTGGCGGGATTGACGAACAGGCGCATCAGAACATAGTCACTTCTACCAATTGGCACAGCTCATGCCTGGACTATAGAATAGTCCCGACTGGGCAGCAAGCCGATCTTCATCGATCAGGTGAACCCCATGGTGAATTCCGTCCGTGACAATCTGCCCCTCGCGCCGGGAACCATCTTGCCGGGGCAACCCGCGCGGACGTTTTCCTTACGGGCAGTCCTCCCGTTAGCGCTGACACTGGTCGCGCTCCTGTTCCTCATCCTGCTCTTCAGCATCTATCACAACGCCGTCCCGGATACCCCTTCGCTGCACGAATCGACCCTCGGACAGTTGGGCATCTGGATGGCCGAACGTTCCGGGGAACCAGACCCACCCTCGCTCCTAGGGCAGTTCGCCCGCAATCAGGCCCTCGCTCAGGGACTAGACCGCCTGGAACCGGATGTGATCGTCATGGCGATGCGGGCCGGGCTGGTCATCTTCATAGGCTTGTTGATTATCGCCAACGGCATCGGGCTGGTCGGCCTGTTGGCCCAGACAAGCTGGGCGCGGACGCCGCTGGTACTCGCCCTGATTGGTTTCGACCTGCTCATCCTGGTCGTCCCGCCGCTCGAAAGCGAATCGACCTCGGCCCTGCCCGTGTTGGGCGCGTTGGTGCTCAGTGTCGCCCTGCTGATAGTACGCGCCCAAGCTTCGAAACTGGTTGGTTTTGTTGTACTGGTCTCGTCAGTCATCCTTGTCTGGGAAGGTCTGAAGGCCTTCGGCACGATTACCAGCTACCAGATTGTACTCCCGCAGCCGGGTTGGAACGCCCAGGTCTACCCCTCGCTGGAGAATGCCCTCAAAGCCGTTCAGGATGGCTCCGCTCCGGCGGCCATCCTGGATGAGAACGAGGTCGAGGACAGCATCGCCACCGATCCCGTCAGCGACCTTGACCCGGCCGCGCTGCCTTATCCCGACCTGCGAATTCTGACCACGCTGGAAACCCGTACCGCCATCGCCGGCCTGCCCATCGCGCCCAGTTTCCCTGGACGCTTGGTGGTCGTAACCCGCACCGATAGCGTGGATCGCTGGCAGTCGATCAGCGAGTTGGTCAGCCAGCCCATCGCCACCTACGAGGGCGCATTCAGCCTGGAACGTTTCCTGTCCCTGCCGCGCAATCTGGTGCTGGTCGATCTCAAGATCACCAACGACCTGAACATGCCCCACCTGCAAAGCATCGCTGAGTCGCTCTTGCAGCCCGCCCGCCGCAATGGAGACCTGCTCTTGGTACGCATCCTGGCCGATGCTGGCGTCTTCACCTGGACGGAAGCCGCCCTCGGCTTCGTCAGCGGAGCGCTGCTCGGTTTCCTCCTTGGCACGCTCTTCGCCCACAGCGGCCTGCTCGAACGCGGCCTGCTGCCCTTCGTGGTCGCCTCCCAGACCGTACCCATCCTGGCAATTGCCCCGATGGTCGTCATCTGGTTGGGGGCAGGCCCAGCCTCGGTCGCTGTCATCTCTATGTACCTGACCTTCTTCCCCGTCACCATCAATACCCTACGCGGCCTGACCTCGCCCAACCCGATGGCAATCGAACTCATGCAGAGTTATGCTGCTAACCGTTGGACGACGCTCTGGAAGCTGCGCTTCCCAGCGGCGCTCCCTTACATCTTCACTGCCCTGAAGGTCTCGGCCACGGCCAGCGTCGTCGGTGCAATCATCGGTGAACTGCCCTCCGGCATTCGCGGCGGCCTCGGCGGTGCGATCCTGAACTTCAACCAGTATTACACCTCTGATCCGACCAAGCTCTGGGCATCCATCTTCATCGCTGCGCTGGTCGGCATCTTCTTTTTCCTGCTGGTCACGGCGGTCGAGCGTGTCGTTTTGGGACGCCGTGTCCAGGCTTTGTGACAACTGCAACTAGCAAAGAAGTGAATGATACGGCATGAACGCAGCAACACCTTCAGCGCCAGCGGCCATCCACGCCCGCAGCCTCAATAAGATTTTCAACCCCGGTTCCGGTGAGCAGGTCATCGCCCTGCAAGACATCAACCTGATCGTCCAGCCGGGCGAGTTCGTCTCCTTGATTGGCCCCTCTGGCTGCGGCAAATCGACTCTGTTGCGCCTGATCGCCGACCTGATCCAGCCGACCGACGGCGAACTCAAGGTCAACAACAAGCCGCCGCATCAGGCCCGCCTCGACCGCGACTACGGCATGGCCTTCCAGGCGGCCACGCTCTACGACTGGCGCACTGTCGCCAAGAACGTCCAGCTTCCCCTGGAGATCATGGGCTATTCGCCCGCCGAGCGCCGCGACCGCGCCCAGAAGATGCTGGAAATGGTCGAACTCGGCAAATTCGCCAATCATTACCCTTGGCAGCTTTCCGGCGGGATGCAGCAGCGCGTCGCCATCGCCCGCGCCCTCGTCTTTGAACCCAAGCTGCTCCTCATGGATGAACCTTTCGGCGCGCTCGATGAATTCACCCGCGAACGCATGAATATGGAGCTGCTCCGCATCTGGGATGCCACCAAGATTACTGTCGTCTTCGTCACCCACAGTATCCCGGAAGCCGTCTTCCTCTCCAGTCGCATCGTCGTGATGTCACCGAGGCCTGGGCGCATCACCAAAATCATCGAAGTCGATCTAGATTACCCGCGCAAGTTTGAAACGCGTGAAACCACCCGCTACTTCCAGTTGGTCACCGAAGTGCGCGAAACCCTCCGCGAAGCGCACAGCTACGAAGGATAAGTCCGATGACCAGGGTCTCGCAGTCAATGCCGGTCTATAAACCTAAATCCCGGTCGCAGCGCGTGAACGCCAACCTGCGCTACTATTTGCCCACCTTGCTGATCGCCCTCAGCGTACTGGTCATCTGGGAACTGATCGTCCGAGTCTTCAACATCCAGCAGTTCCTCTTGCCGCGCCCGACTGCCATCCTGGACGAATTCTTCGGCGAAGTCCGCCTGTTCCTAACCCCTGGCGAAGGCTCGATCCTGTTCGAAGCCACCGGCGCGACCCTCTATTCCGCCGTTGGCGGCTTCCTCATTGGTGCGGGACTCGGCATGACTGTCGCCCTAGCGACCGCTCGCTGGACGATCATCAGCGAGGCGCTCATGCCTTTCGCCATTGCCGCCAACTCTGTGCCCATCATCGCCTTCGCGCCCATCATGAACAATTGGTTCGGTCTGACCAACCCGGCCTCCAAAATGGCGATTGTCGCCATCATTGTCTTCTTTCCGGTCATGATTAACATGGTGCGCGGTCTGACCCTCATTGATCCCCGTCAGTTAGAACTGATGCAATCGCTCGCCGCCAGTGATTGGAAAATCCTCCGCTCCCTGCGGATTCCAAACGCACTGCCCTACTTGTTCAGCGCCCTGCGCGTTGCCAGCGCCCTCAGCACCATCGGCGCCGTCGTCGCCGAATTCTTCGGCGGCCCTCGTGCCACCATCGGCGTCTTCATCACCCAGGAGGCCGCTGGCTTCGATTTTGCCCGCGCCTGGACAGGTATCATCATGGCCTCCATCATCGGCATCGCCTTCTACACGGTGGTGCTGCTGCTCGAACGTTGGATCATGCCCTGGCATGTTTCCTTCCGAAAAACGGACTGATTGGCGCAGGTTTGTGCATCTTAACCCTGGGGTTGGTCTAACGCCCGTCTTGCGCTAGACTACGGCGGGCGTTAGTAGTATTTAACGTGAGGAGAAAAGCAATGAAGAAAGTCCTTGTTTTGCTGGTTGTCGCCCTGCTGGCGATCACCGCGGTCGGCAGCGTCTCGGCGCAGAGCGATCTGATCCCCGTGCGCCTCCAGCTTCAGTGGGTCGTCCAGTCGCAGTTTGCCGGTTACTTCGCCGCTGTAGATCAGGGCTTCTATGAGGCCGAAGGTCTGGATGTGACCATCCTCGAAGGCGCGGTCGAGATCGTCCCGCAGCAGGTTGTCGCCTCCGATGGCGCCGAATTCGGTATTGCCTGGGTTCCGAAAGTTCTGGAATCGCGTGAAGGCGGCGCGGATCTGGTCAACATCGCCCAGGTCTTCCAGCGCAGCGGTACGCTCGAAGTCTCCTTCAAGGACAAGGGTATCGAGAGTGTCGAAGACCTGAAGGGTCTGCGCGTCGGAACCTGGGGATTCGGCAACGAGCATGAACTGTTCGCGGCGCTGCGCGCCGCGGGCATCGATCCGGCCAACCCGGATGATGTCACCATCGTCCAGCAGCCCTTCGATATGTCCCTGCTCCTGAATGATGAGGTTGATGCGGCTCAGGCCATGACCTATAACGAGTACGCCCAGGTCCTCGAACAGGTCGATGCTAACGGCAATTTCCTCTATACGGCCGATGATCTGAACGTCATCAACTTCAACGATGTCGGCACAGCCATGCTCCAGGACCATATCTTCGCCAAGGAATCCTGGCTGGCTGGCGAGACCAATGGCGTTGCCA
Source organism: uncultured Anaerolineaceae bacterium (assembly GCA_964556745.1). GTDB lineage: Bacteria > Chloroflexota > Anaerolineae > Aggregatilineales > Phototrophicaceae > CFX2. The sequence goes on along the minus strand of CAZKXW010000053.1, from coordinate 2,022 downwards.
ACGAAGAAATCGCTACCCGCTTCATCAAGGCTTCGCTTAAGGGCTGGGTCTTCTGCCGCGACAACTTCGACTCCTGCGTCGATATCGTCCTCTCCAACGGCCCGACCCTCGGCAAGGGTCACATGACCTGGATGCTGAACGAAATCAACAAGCTGATCTGGCCGTCGCCTGCTGGTGTCGGCATCATGGATCAGGCCCTCTGGGATCAGACCGTTGCCGTCGCCCTAGAAGGCGAAGTCATCAGCGCTGAACCCACTGAAGGCGCGTTCCGCACCGATCTGGCCCAGGCAGCGGTGGATGCGTTGACGGAAGAGGGCCTCGACATGACCGGCGAAAGCTGGGAACCGCTGGTCGTGGAAGTCACCCCCGGCGGCGAATAAGCCGCAAGTGCTGAGCCTCTCGCTCAAAATCTACAGGATTGCCTCTTGTCCCCTCTCTGCGAAGCGGAGAGGGGGTTGGGGGTGAGGATACAGAAAAGGGCGCATTCCCAACGATGCGCCCTTTGATTCCTCGTCCACTGTTACTGCTCTGTCATCTCACTGAGCGGCATTAGCGTCTTGCGCCGCTCCGCAATCGCCTCTTGTGCAGCCTCTATCGAACTGGCAATGTGGAACTTCCCCTTGGATGCACCAATATGGTTGAGGATGTTCACAATCGCCTGGAAGAAGCTATTGTTTGTCACCACGAATGCGCCCGCGTAGTTCTTTGGGTCTCGCGCTGCGCGTCTGGATACCGAACTGCTGATCAAATTAGGCAGCGTGCTGGTCTCGCGCATATCGGCGATGGCATACACCCAGCGATCCGGCACGGTATCACACAGGCGACAGCCCTCGTCGTAAACCTCCAGCAGTTCGTTGGTCGTCCAGCGTCCAGTAAACTGCCAAAGCAAAATCGTTTTACTCTCGTCGAACCAATCTACACGCACAGGCATGGTACGACTACCTTTTCAGCTTCAGGAAAAACAGGATCGACGTAAATATTGTAGTGGAACAAGGAAGGGATGATTCCTTGAGAAAACAAAATCCCCCTCCAGACTATCACGTCAAACCTGGAGGGGGATAAATGTTGCGACTCGTGGAGACTTATCGGATCGTCGGGTCGCTGATCCACACATCCGGCGAGAAGCGGGTTGCCCCTTCGATCACCAGATTTGACGAGTAGCCATACGGGAACTCGTAGACGTTCAACCCGTTCGACTGCGAGACCACCGGCTTGATCGTCCCGGTATTGTTGTCGAAGATCTGCGTCACCGGTTCGCAGTCGGTCTGCGCCGTATCCGCGCAGATTTCCAGCGTGACCTGCGCTGTCCGCGCCGTCTGGTTATCCAGCAGGTAGGTCACGCGGATGTAGTTCCACGAGACCTGCACTTTTTCGCCCTCGACCTGCGTCAGGTCAGGCGCCGGCGGCGGCGTCCCCGCGTCCAGCAGCGCCTGGATCGCGCCGGAACCGGTCGGCGTTGGCGTCGGGCCGGGGCCATTGCACCAACCCGCGTCGCAGAACGTCAGCGGCTTGACGCCTTCCAGTGTGGGAAGCTGCTCGAACGTCTCCTGCGGCATACTTGTCCAGCGCCGGTCGATGAACACCGCGAAGTCATCCCCGCTCACGAACATCATCGTCGAGTCGCCGAAGTTGCGATACCACGCTTTGAAGCGCGTCCCGCCCGGCATCACGCCCATATACTGCGTCGCCGCCACATCCAAGTAGGTGAAAGCGTACTGCGCCTCGAACATGAAGCGCTCATCCACCGCTGCTTCTTCCCGGACAGGCGGACTTTCAGCCGCGCCGTTGGCCGTCGCGCCCAGATTCGCGCAGTAGTTCCCCGTGTTAGAAACCTCCTGCGCCGAGGTCCCGTAGGCAAACTCCACCACCGACAGCAAGTTTTGAAGCGGCAGCGCGCACGTTTCCGAAGGAACCGTTCCCTGCCACCCACGCGGACGCTGGAAGTAACCCAGCGCGTTCGCCAGCAGTTCCAGGTTGAACCGCAGCGCCCGGTACGCATAGATCGGTGCGCCCGGCAGTGTC
>CAZKXW010000052.1:0-31998 GCA_964556745.1 uncultured Anaerolineaceae bacterium | reverse complement strand
CCGCTTCGCATGGAGGGGAGTCAAGCTGCGTAATTCCACGATAGCACAAAATGGGGCGGAACGGGTGACATTTTGTCTACTTTTGCGCCATAAAATCGGAGGGAAGAATAAATTCCACCACAGAGACACAGAGGGGGTGAACAAGAAATCTAAGCGCAAAGACACAAAGAAAAAGAAGAATTGAACCGCAGAGTCCCTATGAAATAGCATCACATCCAAAGACGAATATCCAATACGGATTGAACCGCCAAGACGCCAAGAACGCCAAGATCATACGGAGGGGGTGGGGGATATACAGAGCAACTGCCGATGAAAGGGAGTTACGATACAAAGGGATGAAAATAGGCGGGCGAGTCGGCGGGGCGTCGCCGAGGGATGTAATCCCCCGGCTAAAGGAAGACCACCCCCTCCAGGGGTTCTGGCGGAGTGGGGGCGGCTGGTTTGGGAAATGCCGGACAGGCAGAAGCCTGTGCCTACGAAGACATTGTTTGAGGGAAGCGAGCGTCTATTTTCAGAGGAGACGCAAAGAAAAGACGAATTCCACCACAGAGGGTGCGGCGGCAACGGAGGCTCAAGCCTCGGTCTGAGGGAGAAAGCCTGCTCGAAGCAGGCTAGACGGCGCGGCGGCTATTCGCTGCGCGGCGGGAGTTTGCCGGCGTATGGAGGAAAGGATTCAAATGCGAATGATTCTTAGGGGCGACCCGCCGGATCGCCCCTACGGTGATTCGCCTTTGATTTGGTTTTCCCGTTAGAGGAGGCGCATTCGGTTGATGCGCCTCCTCCAAGAGCAGCGTAATTACTGCGGGGTGTTGAGCTTGAGGAGGGCGTCGCCGAGGATCTGGACGATGCTGTCCACTTCAGCGGGGGTGATGGTCAGCGGCGGGGAGAAGGCCAGCGCATTGCCGACCACGCGCGTCCGCAGCCCCATGCTCATGGCGGTGTTGGCGATCTGATTGCCGAAGGCCATATCGGGCTGGCGGGACTGCTTGTCCTTGACGATCTCGACGCCGCAGAGCAGTCCTTTGCCGCGCACATTATCGACCTGGGGGAATTCCAGCAGGCCCTCCAAGCCCTTGAGCAGGCGCTCGCCGAGGACGCGGGAATTCTCGACCAGGCCATCGCGTTCGATGATCTCGACGTTCCGCAGGCCGACGGCGCAGGCGGTGGCGTGGCCGGAATAGGTGAAGCCGTGCATCCAGGAGTCGGCATCGGGGGCGTTCCAGATGACGTCCTTGATGGCGTCGGTGATCTGCATCCCGCCGAGGGGGATGTAGCCGCTGGTGATGCCTTTGGCAAAGGAGAAGATGTCTGGCTGGACGCCCCAGTGCGTCAGGGCGAACATATGCCCGGTGCGGCCAAAGCCGGTGATGACCTCATCGGCGATGAAGAGGACTTCGTACTTATCGCAGATGGCACGCACGAGCGGGAAGTAATCATCGGGCGGGACGATGACGCCGCCGACGCCCTGGATCGGCTCGGCGATGAAGGCGGCGACGGTCTCCGGGCCTTCGCGGAGGATGGCTTCTTCGAGGGCGCGGGCGGCGGCCTGTCCGACGGTTTCGCCGGGGCGGAGGTCGCCCTCATAGCGGTGGGGGTTGGGATTGGGGATGTGCAGGAAGCCGGGCACGAGCGGGCCGAAGGGGGTATGGTAGCGGCTGATGCCGGTGGCGCTGGTGGCGCCCATGGAGATGCCGTGGTAGGCGGCGCTGCGGGCGATGATCTTGATCTTCTCCGGTTTGCCGAGACGCCGCCAATAGTAGCGGGCGGTCTTGAAGGCGGTCTCGTTGGATTCGGAGCCGCCGGAGGTAAAGCAGGTGGTCTTGAGGGCGGGATAGGCGTAGCCGCTGAGCTTATCGGCGAGGCGGATGGACGGCAGGTTGGACATGCCGGCGAAGTTGGAAGTGAAGGGGAGTTGAAGCATCTGGTCGCGGGCGACATCGGGCAGCTCGCGGTTGCTGTAGCCGATGTTGACGTTCCAGAGGCCGGCCATGCCGTCGAGGATGCGGCGGCCATCGGTGGTGTAGAGGTAGACTCCTTCGGCGCGTTCGACCACGACGGGGTTGGCGTGGCGGGCGGCGTTCTGCAGGGGGTGGAGCTGCTTTTGATCCTGCTGCACCCAGGCGGCGTAATCCTGTTCGATTGTCACCATGTAAAGAACTCCTTTTGGGATGATCGATGCCGATTGTACCGTAAGGACGGCACGGCTCACCAGCATAAGACGCTTATGCGGTTCTAACATTGCCCTGTTATAACCACCGGAGAGCTGGACGAATTCAAGGCAAGTGGAGTCTTTGTGGATATGGCCGAAACGTTTACGTTTCAAGCAGAAATACAGCAGCTTCTCGATATTCTGGTGCATTCGCTGTATACCGAGCGGGAGATCTTCCTGCGGGAACTGATCTCGAATGCGTCGGACGCGCTCAACCGCGTGCAGTTCGAGCAGCTCACCAACCGGGATGTGCTGGACGCGGACGCAGAACTGGCGATTGAAATCCATGTCGATGAAGAAGCCAAGACGCTGACGATCAGCGACACGGGCATCGGGATGACGCATGACGATCTGGTGAACAACCTGGGCATCATCGCCCGCAGCGGGGCCAAAGCCTTTATCGAGGCGATGAAGCAGTCCGGCAGCGCCGCGCGCAGCACTGATGTGATCGGGCAGTTCGGCGTAGGGTTCTATTCGGTCTTCATGGTGGCGGACAAGGTGCGGGTGGTCTCGCGGTCGCATCTTCAGGACGGGCAGGCGTTCGTCTGGGAATCGACGGGCGGGTCAACCTATACGATCGAACCCGCCGAGCGCGAGTCACGCGGGACGGACGTGATCGTCTATCTGAAGGAAGATGCCAAAGAGTTCGCCTCGGCGTGGCGGGTCAAGGACATCATCCGCAAGCACTCGGATTATGTGGCATTTCCGATCTATGTGGGGGATGAAGAGGAGCCGACCAACAAGCAGCAGGCCATCTGGCGGCAGGACCCCAAAGAAATCACCGCTGAGCAGTACGACGACTTCTACAAGATGCTGACGTTCGATTTCGAAAAGCCGCTGCGCCATATCCATGTGCGGGCGGATGTGCCGCTCCAGTTTTACGCGCTGCTGTATATTCCCAGCAGCGTCGAGCGGGGCATCCTCAGCCCGCGCAAAGAGCCAGGGCTGAAGCTCTACGCCCGTAAGGTACTGATCCAGGATTACAGCAAAGACCTGCTGCCGGAATATCTCCAGTTCGTGCAAGGGGTAGTAGACAGCGAAGATCTGCCGCTGAACGTCAGCCGGGAGAGCGTGCAGGCCAACCGGGTCATGGCGAACCTCAAGAAGACGCTGACGAGCAGGGTGCTGAGCGAACTGAAGCGGATGGCGCAGAAGGAGACGGCCGAGTATCTGAAGGTGTACAAAGCCTTCAGCCGCTTCATCAAACAGGGGATCGCGGTCAGCCCGATGGATCGCAGCGACATCGAGCCGCTGCTGTACTTCCAGACCACGCGCGGTGGAGTCGAGGATTGGGCTTCGCTGGAGGATTATGTCGGACGGCTGGCGGCCAACCAGGAAGACATCTACTACATTATCGGCGATGACTATGCCAGCGCGTCGCGCAGCCCGCACCTGGATGCCTTCCGCCAGCGGGGGATCGAAGTGTTGTATCTGGTCGATCCGGTCGATCCGGTGCTGCTGATGGGGCTGCCGGACTTCAAGGGGCACAAACTCCGCAACGTAGACGAGGCGGACATCGACCTAAGCGCTATCGGGGAAGTCAAAGAAGAGACCACGCCACCCCGCGAGAGTCTGGCTGATGAGCGCTTCGAGGCGCTGCGGGGGCGCTTTGCCGAGCGGTTGGGGGGACGGGTGCGGGATGTCCGCGCCAGCAAGACGCTGACGGGCAGCCCGGCGCGGTTGGTCAGTGACGAGGCCGATCCGGGCCGCAACATGTTCCGGCTGAACCGGCTGCTCGACCGCGAGGTGGAGCTGCCCATCAAGATTCTGGAACTGAACCCGCGCCATCCGCTGCTGCACAACCTGAGCGGGATGGTGGCGGCGAACCCGGCGAATCCGCTGATCGATGAGGTCATCCAGCAGGTGTTCGAGACGGCACTGCTGCAGGAGGGGCTGCACCCGGACCCAGCGTCGATGGCCGAGCGGCTGACGCTGCTGATGCAGGCGGCGACGGGTTCCGCGCCGGAGGAATTGCGCCACAGAGGCACAGCGGACGCAGAGATCGGATGAGGTAAGAGTGTTTGTGATTCAACAGGGGCGATCCGATGAGGTCGCCCCTGTTTGCTGAAAGGGAAGGCGGTTAGTTGATGCGCCAGCCTTTGGCAAGCCGGGCGATGCGCCCGTCCGGCAAGGTGAACTGTGGGCCGGCTGCGACCTGCGATCCGCTGACCACCTGATAGGTTTCCCATTTGGCGGTGTAGGCGGTCTCGCCAGCGGTCGCCCAGCCGAGCACGCCGACCCCGCCAATATCGAACCAGACCTTGCCGAAGCCGCGTTCGGGTTTGAACAGGCCCGACGGAGCGGGATCGCCGCCGATGGTCTGGCCTTCGACCCAGGTATCGTTGAATTCCTGCCAGGTTCCATCGTTGTACATCACATAAATCTTGCTGGTATCACCGCGCCAGACCATCAGCCCGCGCTCGAACGGCTGGAAGGCAGTCGCTACGCCGTCGGTCTGTGTGATCGGGCAGGGGGTATCCAGTGTGTTGCTGAAGGGGCAGGTGATGTTGACGGTGGCGGCCTGGATGGTTTCCTGCCCGGCGGCGTTGAAGGCGCTGAGCTGGAAGCTGGCGGTCTGGATGTAGTCCGCAGGCAGGGTGAAAGGGGCGGTCCCAGTGGCGGGCTGCTGATCGAGGATGGTCCCGGCGGAGGCCGCGCCGTACTCGGTCAGGCGGTCGATGCGGACGCGGGTCACTGACCCGGTCACGTTCCAGGTCAGGGTGACCTGCCCGCCGCGAGCCACCGGGTTGGGCGTCACCGTGAAGGAAGTGATCTGCACGGGCTGATTGCTGACGGGCGGGATGGTTGGCGTTGGCGGCACGGACGGCAGGCCGAGGATCGGGACTTTGACTTCAGCCTGGGTGATGGTGGTGTTGTTCGCCAGATTGACCAGCCGCATCCGCAGCGTGATCTGGGTTGACTGGGCGTTCTTGGGCGGAACGGGCGCAACGATGCCGTTACCGGAAGAGGGCACAATCGGAACCTGACGCGGCAGCTCGACGTTGACGGCGGTGCTGTCTTCGAGGAGCTGCTCAAAGACCAGGTTGCTGTTGGCCGGGCGGTTATCAACCGTCCAGGAGACCGGGATGCGGGCGGTGCGGTTGTTGAGCAGGTTGATGTCCACGCCGGTGGTGTTGACGGTGCTGAACGAACGGATGACCGGTCCGCTGGTGGTGTCGTTGATCAGGACGGTGATGGTCTGCTGGGCGAGGGTGGCCTGGGTCGCCAGATCGACCACGCGCAGGCGCAGGGTGATGCTGGGGGCGGTGGCACTGGTGGGGGCGAAGGGCGCGACCGATCCCGTGCCGGTGGACGGGACAATCGGGTTCGGGCGGGGCAGTTCGACGTTGACAGAATTGTTGGTATCCAGCACCTGCTCGAAGATGAGATTGGAGTTCGGCGGGCGGTTATCAACTGTCCAGGAGACCGGGATGCGGGCGGTACGGGCGGTCAGCGCGGCGCGTTCCACGCTGGCGGCGGTGGTCGTAAATGAGGTGATCGTCAGCGTGCCCGGTTCGCTGACCGGAAGGGTGATGGTCTGCTGGACAAGCGTGTTCTGCGAGGTCAGATCGATGACGCGCAGGCGCAGCGTGATGGTGGATGTGCCGGTACGCTGCGGCGGGAAGGGCGAGACGACGCCATTTCCCGACGATGGGACAATCGGGTTGGCGCGCGGCAGTTCAACGTTGACGACCGAGTTATCTTCCAGGATTTGCTCGAAGACGAGATTGGAGTTTGCTGGGCGGTTATCGACGGCGAAGCTGACAGGCAGCCGGGCCGTGCGCGAAACCAGCGCCGGACGGCTGACACTCGTGGCCGTGGTCGAGAAGGTGCGGATGGTTGGCGCGGCGGGCGCGGTGATCGGGACGCTGAGTGTCTGGCGCACGAGCGTGGCCTGAGTAGAGAGATCGACCAGGCGGAGCGCGAGGGTGATGCTGGTGGTGGCGGCGTTCTTGGGCGGCTGCGGGGCCACCACGCCATTACCGGACGACGGGATAATGGGGTTGGGGCGGGGCAGTTCGACGTTGATGACGGTGTTGTCTTCCATCACCTGCTCGAAGACCAGATTGGAGTTCGGGGGGCGGTTATCGACAGCGAAGGTCACCGGCAGCCGTACTGTTCCAGCGGTCAGCGCAGCGCGATCCACGCCGGTCGCGCTGGTGCTGAAGGCGCGGATGGTGGGGACCGGCTGCTGTTCGTCAATGACGGGCAGGGTGATTTCACTCTGGGCGAGGGTCTTGTTCGCGCCCAGATCGACCAGCCGCAGCCGCAGGGTGATGGTCTTGGTGGCGGTGTTGGTCGGGGCGACGGGCGCGGTCACGCCGTTGCCGGTGGACGGGACAATCGGGTTCTGGCGGGGCAGTTCGACATTGGTGACGGTGTTGTTGTCGAGGAGCTGCTCGAAAACCAGATTGCTGTTGTTGGGACGGTTCTCGACCGCCCAACTCACCGGGATACGGGCGGTGCGGTTGGCCAGCGCCGCGCGGTTGACGTTGGTGGCGTTGGTGGCGAAGGAGACGATGCGGGGCGTGACGGTGGTGGCGTCGCCGATCGGGATAATCAGTTCACGGGAGGTCAGGGCGCGTCCGGTGGCGATATCGACCATGCGGACTTGCAGACGGACATTGGTTGCGGCGTCACCCGGCGGGAACGGCTGGACGACGCCATTGCCGCTCGATGGGACAATCGGATTCTGGCGCGGCAGTTCCACGTTCATCACGCGGCCATCCGGCAGGATTTGCTCGAAGACCAGATTGGCGGTCGTCGGACGGTTGGAGGCCGCCCAGCTCACCGGAATCAGCGCCTTACGACTGGCGAGGTCGGCGCGATTGATGGTCGAGACACTGCTGGTGAAGGCCGTGATGGCAGGCTGGTTGGATTGGGCGCTGGTGATGCCCCAGGCCGGAAGCCAGACCAGAACGATGAGCAGGAGGATCAGCAGACGCTTGTGCATAAACTCGACTCCCGAAGTGACAGACCTGATTGAACCGTATTATACCGTGAGTTGAAATATCTGGTGTCCGACACTCGGCGGACGATTATCCGTCTTTGGATGGATTCTGCTCCTCGTAGTATCTGCGCCAGACTTCCCGGAACTCGGCATCCGGCTGGATCACATCCGCATCACCCGACGGCAGTGGGGCCGGGGGCGGCGCAGCCAGCGCTTCCAACGCCTTATCGACGAAGTAGACCATATCGGCTGCCTGGAGCGCCGCAGTGAGTCGATGCCAGATGATCGACAAGCCGAAGAGAGTCACGGCCAGCAGCACGATGATTCCCGGCGACCAGGGGGCAAAGACCAGCAGCGAGGTCACGAAGGCTGGGACGGGGAAGATATCCAGGAAGTAGAGCAGCCGCATCCGTGAACGGAGGTGCAGCACCAGGCTGCCGTCATCGCCAGGCCTGAAGGTTCCATCGAGGATGGAGGCGACGGCCGTGCGCGAGCGCCGCCAGTAAACCTTGCTGTCGCTGGTCAGTTCGAAACCGTTATCAGTTGGCTGCAAGTAGTAGCGGCGGCCGTCGGTATACAGGTTGCGGAGTTCCAGGCGGTCGAGGCGGGGGCGGGTGGCCTCGGCCAGCGCCCGCAGGCAGGCATTGGGGGTGGCCTGGATGGTCAAGGTCACGGTGGGATGAGTGATCCAGAGCCGCTCCAGGACGCGACCCAGCAGGGCACGCCGTGTGCTCATGCAACTCGATCCGCGATCACGGCGATGCGTTCGAGGTAGGTATTCTGTACAAAGCTGTAATCATCACAGGTGATGAGGGTCATCCGCTCGGTGGTGGAGGGGTACAGGACGGTCAAATCCCGCGGCTCGACGCGGCGCACCTCGCGCACGCGGTAACGCTGCTCGCGCCCGCCCTGCATGAGGATAATCGGATCGCCGGGCGCGAGCCGGTCGAGTCCGGCGAAGACACCGGGGCGGCCATCAGACATCTCGGCGTGGCCGGCCAGCCCGATGTTGCCGGGGCTGCCGAACCAGGCCGTGCCTTCCAGATGACCGACATTGCCACCCAGGGCGCTGACATCCCAACTGACCGATCCCAGATAGACGGCGACCACATTGGCGTTGACGCCTGCCGAGGGGATGAGCAGCGAAGCCAGCGGAACAGGCGTCGGGGCCGTCTGGGCTGCTGGCGGGGCAGTCGGAGGGGGGAGTGTGGGAGCGAGTGTCAAGATGGAGCGGAGGGTGGGCGGGGGCGCGGCAGCGGGCTGATCCTGGGCTCGGTCGGCAGCCGTGAAGGCCACACCCAGCAACCCACCCAGGATGACCATTCTGATGAGCGTGGCGGCGGGATTGGCACGGCGGTAAGAAGGCAGATAGCGGCGATACATGTCGCGGTCATTTCTGAATTAGAATGACGGTAGAACTCTTGACTGATCCTGATTATAGCGAAATTGCGCGAGAGGCTCGACGCTGATTAGAACTCTGTTACCTATCGCCACGGCGCTGACGCTGGCGGGCCTGGGCCTGATCGTGGTGATCAGCTCCGTGGGGCGGTTGATCCCGACCGGGCAGTTGGCCCCGCTGATCTGGTATACGCCACGCCAGGCGACGGATTTCAGCCAGGCGGTCTACCTGGTGGATCTGGAGCGGCGGCTGGCGGCCTGGCTGTTCACTGCGCCGTTCGGGGTCGAGTATCCCTCGCTCGCGCCGGACCGGCAGCGCCTGGCTTACAACCGCTTTGAGAACGGCTGGCGGCTGCATATTCTGAACTGGTTCAGCGGGGAGGATCAACCGCTCCCAGGTCAATTCCTGAACGGGTCGTTCCCGGCGTGGTCACCGGATGGCAGACGGTTGGTTCAAGCTGCCCGCTACGGGGGTATGCAGATCATCGATCCGGCCGGCGGCACGTTCCGGCGGCTTACTGATGACAGCCTGTTCGACTATACGCCGGCGTGGTCACCGGATAGCCGCTGGATCGTCTTTGGGGTGAACCAGAATCTCTATGCTGTGGCCAGTGATTGTCAGTCTGAGTGCCGCCAGCAGGCCGTGCAGATCACGGCTCAATCTGGGGCGCAGGCGTATCCAGTATGGTCGCCGGATGGGAAGTACATCGCCTTCCTGAGCAGTTTGTCGGCCCAACCGGCCATCTTTGAACTCTACCTGATCGATGCCGGCTGCCTGAAACAGGGAAAGGATGCCTGTGCCCGGCAGAATGCTCTGCGAGTCGAGCTGGGCACTCCCGGCCTGCAAATCATCCTGAATCAGATCTTCTGGTCTGCCGACGGCCAGGCGCTCATCTTCCAGGCGATCACGCCCATCGAGATTGGTTTCTACCGCATCCCGGCCAGCTGCTATAACCGGGCACAGGGCTGCCGCGCGGAACGGATTTTTGACCTGCGCGACCTGCCGGGATTCTGGGTGGGGCCGTGATGTGGCGCATGATGATCTGGCGGTTGGCCGCCGGGTTGAGCGCAGTGTGGACGCTGACCACGGTTGGGCTGCTGTGGATCGCGCCGGGTTTGCCGCGCGGTTCCGGCGAGCTGGTGTATGCTGCCGCGCCGCAGTACGGCGTTCCACAGACCGATCTCTACCGGATGGACATCGACCGCGGCCTGAGGCTGCGCCTGACGGACAGTCCGTCCAGCGAGTTTCACCCGGATTGGTCGCCGGATGGGGAGCGCATCGCTTTTGTTTCCGAGCGCGACGGCAACCGCGAAATCTACGTCATGAACGCCGATGGCTCGGATGCCCGCCGTCTAACGCGCCACCCCGCCGCCGATACTGAGCCAGCCTGGTCGCCGGATGGGGAACACATCGCTTTCGTGACGGAACGCTTCGGCTATACCGAGATCATGGTGGTGGAGGCCAGCGGAGCTAACCTTATCCGGCTAACCGACAACAATCACCTGGATACCAACCCGGCCTGGTCGCCGGACGGCAAGCGCATCGCCTTCGCCTCCGACCGCAATTCGCGCTGGAACGCCAATATTTACGTCATGGACGCGGACGGAGCCAATGCCCAGGTTCTCCAGGCTACGCCCGCCAATGACTGGTCGCCGGCCTGGTCGCCGGATGGCACGCGGCTGTTGTTCGTCTCGGATTTCGGCAGCATGGCGGTTATCCTGGCCGATCTGAGCGGCGGCCCTAACCGCCCGCTCTTCACCAACAACTACGCCGGGCTGGATACCCCGGTCTGGTCGCCGGATGGACGGTCTATCGCCTTCATGTCGGTATCCAGAGAGGGGGCGATGCAGTTGGTGGTGATGGATGCGGCCTGCGGAGACTGCCCGCCGACGACGCTGCGGGTCGGTTCACGGTTCATCCTGGATCCGCGCTGGAAGCCCTAGTGCAAAATCAGCGATCAAAAGTTGAATAAATTGAAAAGCGGTTGTGTCTGGGGTAGCGGCCCAGAATAGCGTGGAGTGGCAAAAAGAGAGTTCATTGGCGAGACTGTTATCACGACAACAGCAGTCGAAGAAAGCCAATGAACCCAGAGCAGCAATTCTGTCCCAATCGAGACTGTCCGGCTAGAGGGAAAGTGGGAGCCGGCAACATCGGGGGGCAGGGCAGCGTCACGACATCATCAAAGCCCATGATCTGACCGTTGACTTGGAGTTCGACCACCTGCTTGCGGATCGCAGTTATGGCGCAAAAGATTTTGTGGATGAACTGCTCGCCAGCGGCATCGAAGTGGTCATTCCGCCCAACAAAAATGCCAAAGAGCCGCGTGAATATGATGCGTGGCGTTGTCGGGAACGACATTTGATCGAGTGTTTTATCGGCAAGATTAAGCATTTTCGGCGGATCTTTTCTCGGTTTGACAAGTTAGCCAGACGCTATCTCGGTTTCTTGCACTTTGTCAGTACCCTGATCTGGTTACGCTGAAATGTCAACACAACCTAGTCTTTATCCCAGACCCCCGCTTTACTTGAAAAGGTGTCCTCTCCTCAGCTGCGAAGCGGGGAGGGGATAATGTCCCCTCCCGGATGAGAATGGTGAGAAAATCGACCGATTCTCATTCTTATCATTCTTATCATTTCGCATCCGGGTATCAGCTTCGAGGGGAAATGTTGCCGGAATCACGCAGTTGCAGCGGCAACATGTGCAATTTTTGCGACATTTTCAACATTTCACGTTCCGCCGCTGCCGCAATTGCCGCAGCAGTCGTCCGGCGTGGACAACAGGGACGACATTTCGGACAATCTGGCGCTGACGCCATTGCCGCCAAGTGATTTTTGTATAGCTGCTTGCTAAGCGCTATCAACTACAAACTTCCTGGTTCAGGCCATCTGCCAGAAGGCCATCGCCCGGTCGAGGTAGCGCATCTCGCTGCGCCCTTGCGGATGCAGCTTCCGGTAGGATTCGAGGTAGGCACGGATCGCCGCCCGTTCCGCCGGGGCGAAGGCGCTCACCCGGTTCAGGAATTCGTCGATCTTGCTGCGCTTGGAAGATGGCTGGGTCTTCTCCATGTAGTCGTGGAGCGAGCTGGCATCCGGCGGGGTCAGGTTGTGGATCAGGCTCATCGGCAGCGTGCCGCTGTGCGGGTAGAAGAACAGCACCGCCAGCATGAACGCCGGCAGGTAATAACGGAAGGCTTCCGGCGTCATGATCGGCATGTCGATGTGGTAGTTCAGCAGCGTCGCCAACTGGACATCCTGCCATCGCTTCCCCTGGAACGCCCGCAGCAGGTCGCTCCCGTCCGCCCCGGCCCGGCAGATGCGGTCATCGCCCGGATAGGGCGTCCGCGCAAAGGCTTGTTCCACCTGGTGAGCGATCTGCTGACGCAGCACATCGGTTGGCGTCAGCTCTTCCGTGGGGAAAACGACTGTGGTGGGCATGGCATGTCTCGCTGGAACGGGTCTCGGTGGGCGGCACGCCCGAATCCATGTTACAGACCTGTTATATCTGTATTCTAGTCGAAAAGCCCGTCCGCAACATTCCAGGGTTGATGAGAGGCATCTTAGAACGACGTAGCAGCCTTATTACGCCGCCCGCCAGAACGGGAGCGTCATGCGCTCCAGATCGATATCGTAAAGCCACTCTTCGTTCGGGTGCGTCGTGGCGATGGTCTCCAGGAAGACGCGGATCGCGTCCTTTTCCTCCCGGCTGAAGGCCGCCGCCCGCCGCGAGAAATAGTCGTTGAACTCCCCGGCGAAGTAGTTCTGGACGTGTTCCTCGCGCTGCGGCGTCAGGCTGAAAAGGACGTTGTGGGGGAAGGTATCCAACTCCTCGAAGTGATACAGCGCCGCCAGCATGAAGACCGGCGCGTAGAACCGGAAGGTGTCCGGCGACAGCAGGAAAATCTCCCAGCGGTGCTGTACCAGCACATCCAGCGTCACCTCCGACCAGTGCTTGCCGCGCAGCGCGTCAGCAATCGAGCGGCCGTAACGAGCATACGCCGTCACCTGGTCGTCGCCCGGATACGGAACCTCGGCGAAAGCGGTCTGGATGGCCTGGGCAGCCGCTTCGCGGGCGGCTTCAGTTTCGGCAGTCATCGGACGTTCCACTCCGTGCAGTTCAATCAGCCCGAATCAAACAGACGGCACAGCGCCGTCTGTTTACGGTCTCAGATTTCCAGATAGTCACGGAGCTGGCGGCTCCGGGTAGGGTGGCGCAGCTTGCGGAGCGCCTTGGCCTCGATCTGGCGGATGCGTTCGCGGGTCACCCCCAGATGCTTGCCAACTTCTTCCAGCGTGTGATCCTGGCCGTCCTGCAGGCCGAAGCGCATCTCCAGCACCTCGCGCTCGCGGTCGCTCAGGACGCCCAGCGCCGAGCGAATCTGCTCCTTCAGCAGTTGGCGGCTGGCCGCATCCACCGGCCCCATAATCTTGTCGTCTTCGATGAAGTCGCCCAGCAGGCTGCTGTCTTCCTGACCGATCGGCATTTCCAGGCTCATCGGCTCCTGGCTGATCCGCATGATCTTGCGGACTTTCTGGGCGGCGCGGCGGAGCTTGCGCTGCAAGCCAGGGTCCATGCGCTCGCCGTTGCGCCGGATCAGGCGGACCGCGTCGGTCTCATCACGGGTCAGCAGATCCATTTCCAGAGCGATCTGTTCGGCGCTGGGTTCTCCGCCCAGTTCCTGGATGAGGTCACGCTGCACCCGCATCAGGCGGTTGATGGTCTCGACCATATGCACCGGAATGCGGATGGTGCGGGCTTGATCGGCTATGGCACGGCTGATAGCCTGCCGGATCCACCAGGTGGCGTAGGTGCTGAACTTGAAGCCTTTGGTGTGGTCGAACTTCTCCACCGCCCGCAGCAGACCGATATTGCCTTCCTGGATCAGGTCCAGGAAGTTGATCCCACGCCCCATATACCGTTTGGCAACGCTGACCACCAGCCGCAGGTTGGCGCGCGTGAGCGCCTCAGCCCCGCTCTCCGCCCGCTGCTCTATCAGTGCGAAGAATTCCGGCAGTTCTTCCAATGTGTCGGGATCATTGGCCAGCCAGGCGCGGAACTGCTCCAGACTCGGCAGTGCCTTGTTCTGACGGTAGTAGCCGCGGATATGGACCAGGAGCGCCAGCGGCATCAGATACAAGCCGTGAAAGACATCGAACAGACGGCGAGAAAGTTCCGTCCACAGTTCGTCTCGGCCCCAATCCTTCTGCCGCAGATAGTCCCGAACGACCGAACGATTGTCGCTGTCCCAGTTGTCTTTGACCTGGGCCACTTCATCAATGATCTGGCGCAGATTTGGCGGCTCGACCCCGAAAGCGGCTGCCCCTTCCAGCACCTCTTCCCAGTTACGCAGCACATGCTGGTACGCCAGTTCGATGACGCTGGCAGGATTAGGCGTGGCGTCTTCATCCACCGCCTGATCCACACGCGAGAGTGTATGCATGAAGCTGTCTAAGAGCTGCTCCGCCGACACCTGAATGCTCAGCCAGGTCTCGCGGTTGGTATCCAGCAGCGGAACCTGCCCGATCTCCTTGAGGTACATCCGCACCGGGTCATCGGCCAGCGCTGCCGCGTCCAGCGAGAGGCTCTCGTTGACCAGGTCTTCGTCGAAGTCCTCGAAGTCCTCGTCGTCAGGTTCTTCCAACGAGAACTCGCCCGTTTCTTCCTTCAGCGCGACCCCGCCGAACAAGGCATCGTCGTCATCCAACGAATCCTCGTCGCCCTCGAATTCGGCCTCATCTTCGACCTGAACCTTCGCCATCTCCTGCGAAGCGTCTTGTTCTTCCTTCTTCGGTCTACGTTTCTTCGGCATAATATCCTACTCGCGCAGCGCAGCCATTTGCTTCTGTAACTCGGCCTCAATCAGTCCCTTCGCTCTGATCGACAGCAGAATGTGCTCCTGAAAATGACGTTCGGCGTCTGGGTCATCATCCTGCTGGGAGTCGATCTGCAGGAAACACAATTCCTCCCGTTCCCGCTGCAAGCGTTTGATCCGCAGCCGCAGCGCCTTCTCCACCAGTATTGCCACTGGATCAGCCGCCTCGATGACGCGGCGGTTGTGAGTCCAGATGCTCGTCAGGTCCGCGCGCACTCCTTCCCCTAAGCGGTCTTGCAGCCGGCTGAAGTCATCCGCCAGTATAACATCGAGGTGGGGTTTCAGGGCAGCCCCCGCCACACGCTGGATATATTCCATGAAATCTTCGTCGTCCTGCCGCATCCCTGCCGCGAACAAGCCCATCACGGCCCGCGTTTCCGGTTGGCTGAAGTCCTCGTCGCACCAATCCGCCAGCGGCCCCCGGATCAGGATTTCGTCGTCGCCGGCCAGTTCACGCAGGCGGCGGTTGACCACATAGTAGCCCATCGGCTCGCGGAACAGCGCCCGCAGACACTCGATTTCCAGTGCCATGTCGCCGGAAGGAACCAGCACCGGAGGGGACGGAGCGGCTGAAGACGGCGCATGCGACAGGAATTCATCTGGCGGAAAGTCGGGCGGCGGCGGTTGAAGGAAGTCCTCACGGCGCGACGGAGCCGCCTGAGTCCGTTTGGCGCGCTGAATCCGCGCCTGTTCTTCCGCCCAGGCCAGCAAATCGCGTTCTGGGATCCGCAGTCGAAGCGCCAGTTTTTGCAGGTTGTCCTGGCGGTAGAGGTTGTCCTCCGAGGCGGCCAGGATCGGCAGCAGGCTGCGGGCAACCGCTTCGCGCTGCTGGACGCTGGCGTTCGGTGGGAGTTCCGTCGTCTCTACATCAATGACGTACTGGGCGACCGGCAGCGCGGCTTCGACCAGTTCGCTCCAGCGTTCCGGCGACTCGCGGATCAGGTCGTCGGGGTCTTTTGCGCCGGGGATTTGCAGCACGCGGATGTCTACTGACAGCCGCCCAGCCCAATCCAAGGCGAGTGTCTGGCGGGCAGTTTCCAGGCTGCGGCGGGTGGCGCTCTGCCCCGCAGCATCAGCATCCAGCGCCAGAATAATCCGCTTGGCGGCCACCGACGAGCGGGTCAGCAGACGGAGCTGCGTCTCGGTCATGGCCGTGCCCATCTGGGCGACCACATTCTTGAAGCCGGCTTGATGCGCCTGGATTGCATCCATATAGCCTTCGACGATGACGGCGGTTCCCTGTTCCCGGATGCTGTTCCGGGCCGCATCCAGTCCGAAGAGCGTTTTGCTCTTGTCGAACAGGGGCGTCTGCGGTGAGTTTAGGTACTTGGGATTGTCATCAGGATTGAGCGCCCGCGCCCCAAAACCGATGACACGCCCACGGTCATCGCGGATTGGGATCATCAGGCGATTGCGGAAACGGTCGTAGACGCGCCCGGTCTCCTCGTTCTGAATCGCCAGCCCGACCTCAATGATCTGCTCATCGGTATAGCCAAGCATCTTCAGGTGGTCGAGCATGTGCGTCCAGCCGGGCGGGGCATACCCCACCTTGAACTGGGTCAGCGTCTCATCGGTGAAGCCGCGCTTCTCACGGGCATAGTACAGGACGGCGGCCTGTCCGGGCACATTCGGATCGAAGAGCGCGTGGTGGTACGCATCCGCGGCGGTGTGCATCAGGCCGCGCAGCGTTTCCAGGTGGTCGGATTCCTGACGCTGTTCGGGGGTTTGCGGGCGGACTTCCACGCCGACCATGCGCCCCAATTCCTGTACGGCTTCGCTGAACGACCAGCCGTGATAGCGCATGGCGAAACTGAGGACATCCCCGCCGATGCCGCACTGCCCAAAGCACCGCCACGACTGCCGGTCGGGGTTGACAACGAAGCTGGGCGTTTTTTCGGCATGGAACGGACAGCAGGCTTTATAGGAGCGTCCCGCCCGTTTCAGCGGCACATAACGCTGGATGTAATCCACGACATCCAGGCGCGCCTTGATCTCATCGGCAGCAGACATACAACCCACGCCCCCACAGCATCGCCTCAGTGCATTATACGTATGAGCAATGGCTCATGCAACCTGAAATGCTCCATCGAGCGGGGCAGTCTCTCCTGACCCTTAGAAAACCTCACGATTGACAGACAGCCAGCTTAACCCCTATACTCACCTGCGCTCCTTCTGAACGCATCCTGCCGGGGGGTGTGTGAATCGATAACGCCACCCCGGTTTTCGGTCATGGGCCGCACATCATGATTAGCGAAAAATCGACGCACATCCTCGAACTGCCGAAAATCCTGGAACAGGTCGCCCGGCACACCACCTTCTCGGCAGGCGCCGAACTGGTGCGCGAACTGCGCCCGACCACCCGCCTTGACGAAGCCCTGACCTGGCAGCGCGAAACGACCGAAGCGCGGCTCATCATCGACAACAAGGTCAACTTCACGCTGGGCGGCGCGCGCGATGTCCGCGATCCCGCCATCCAGGCCACCCGCGGAGTCCTGATCGAAGCCCAGGTCTTGCTGGACATCCGTCAGACACTCCGGCGGGCGACCACCGTGAAGCGCACGCTGGGTCGAATGAAGGGAACCTACCCGCTGCTTTCCGAGGTCGCTAGCGAAGCCGAAGAATGCAGTGACCTCCAGGAATCCATCAGCCGCGTGCTGAACGAAAAAGGCGAAGTGATGGACAGCGCCAGCCCGCAGCTTGCGCTCATCCGCCGCGATCTGAAGATCTCCTACGACAAGCTCCAGACCCGCCTCACCCGCCTGATCAACTCCACCACCAATGCCCAATTCCTCCAGGAACCGATCATCACCACCCGCAACGGGCGCTACGTTATCCCGATCAAGGCGGAGTTCAAAGGCCGTATTCCCGGCATCGTGCACGACTCGTCATCCTCCGGGGCAACGCTGTTCATCGAACCGCTGGCAACGGTCGAACTCAACAACGCCTACCGCGAACTCCAGCTGGCGGAAGAAAAAGAGATTCGGCGCATCCTCCAGATGCTCACCGATGAGGTCGGCGCCCTTTCTGAACAGATTGTGCGGACGGTCGAGGTGCTGGCCTATCTCGATCTGGTCTTCGCCAGAGCCAACTACGCCAACCAGATCACTGCCGTCGAGCCGGTGCTGCTCCCCTTTCGCGAACGTCCCGTTAACCCCAATCACCCCGGCAGTACCATCTACCTCCGCAGCGCCCGCCATCCGCTGCTGACCGGCGCGGTCATGCCCATCGATGTCGAACTGGATGAGGCCACCTGGGTGCTGGTCATCACCGGGCCAAACACCGGCGGCAAGACCGTTTCGCTGAAGACCGTCGGCCTGCTGACGCTGATGGCCCAGTGCGGCCTGCACGTCCCCGCCGAGGATGCCAAGCTGTCGGTCTTTGATGGCGTCTACGCCGATATTGGCGATGAGCAGAGCATCGAGCAGTCGCTCAGCACTTTCTCGTCGCACATGACCAACACCATCTCGATTCTGCGCGAATGCGACTCGCGTTCGCTGGTGCTGCTGGACGAACTCGGCGCAGGAACCGATCCCGCCGAAGGTTCGGCGCTGGCCCGCGCGATCCTCACCCATCTGGTCAACCGCCGTGTGACCACCCTGGTAACGACCCATCACCCTGAACTCAAGGTCTACGGCGTGGAGACCCCTGGTGTCCGCAATGCCAGCGTCGAATTCGATCTGGCCACCCTCAAGCCGACCTATCGACTCATCATCGGCCTGCCGGGACGTTCCAATGCGCTGGCAATCGCCACCCGGCTGGGACTGGATGCCAGCATCATCGATGATGCCCGGACGATGGTCGCCACCGAAGACCTGGTGGCTGACGATCTGCTCGACGAGATTCAGCGCACCCGCGAAGAAATTCGCCGCAGCCAGTCGCTCATCAATGCCCTACGCGAAGAAGTGGAAGCCCAGCAGGCTGAACTCCAGGCGCGGCTCGACCAGATCGAAGATGAGCGCCGCAACATTATCGCCGCCGCCCGCCGCCAGGCCGACGAAGAGATCAAGTCGTTCCAGCGCGAGATCAAGCGGCTCCGGAGCGAGATGCGAAGTGCGACACTCCCGCTCGATGCCCTCAAACAGGTGCAGGAAGAAGCGGCTCTTCTGGCCGCCAATGCTCAACAGGCTGTCCCTAACGAGGTTGAAAAGGTCGCCCAAACAACTGATTGGGTTCCGCGCCTGGGCGAGACAGTCTGGCTGGCCAAGCTCAATGCCGAAGGCACGATCTCGGCGGTAGATCGCGAAGGTGTCGAAATCCAGATGGGCTCGCTCCGCGTCCGCGCCGCCCTGGATGAAGTCAGCCACCGCACCCGCAGCGAAAAGCGCGAAATCAAACGCGGACACAAGCGCCAATACGAGAAGTCGCCGGACCCAATTGTCCCCAAAGGCCAATCCCCCGGGCTGGAACTGGATTTGCGCGGCGAACGGGTCGATGAAGCCCTCAAGCGGTTAGAGACCTACGTCGATGCCGCTTATATGTCCGGGCTGCCCTTCGCCCGCATCATCCACGGCAAGGGAACCGGCGCGCTGAAGAAAGCCGTCCGTGAACGGGTCGAGCATCACCCGCTGATCTCAAAGGTAACCGAAGCCACCCCGCAGGAAGGCGGCGGCGGCGTCACCATCATCCACATGGTCCCGATCAACTGAATTCAAACGGGATTCAACAGCCCCCTAATCTGTGGGGGGAACCACTCCGACCGATTCTCCTTTATAATCAAGCATGAGGCTGAACTCTATTGTGAGGAACCAGGGCATGATTGTCGATCCGAACATCGTCTACTTCATGCTCGTGTTCGGGCTGTGGGTAGCGGTTACGGCCGCCTATGTGCCCGGCACGGGGTTGATCGAGGTCGTGGCGCTGGTAGTCGTCGGCGCGGCTGTGCTGCTGCTGGCGAACCAGCCGACCAACTGGGCGGCGGCGCTGCTGATCTTCATCGGCGTGCTGGCCTTCCTGCTCGTGCCTTTCCTGAGTCCCACCGCCGCGCGGGTCGCCGAAGCCGGACTGATCCTCCAGGTCATCGGAGCTGCCACGCTCTACAACGGCCTGAGCGTTTCCTGGGTGCTGATCGCGGTGGTGGTCGGGCTGTCGCTCGCCTATAACCGGCTGGCGCTGCTGCCGATCCTCGAGAAATCCCGTAAGCAGGTGGCGGTCATCGATGACAACGGGCAGATCCTCGGCGCGGCCGGACGGGTCATCAGCGCCTCCGAACCTGTTGGACGCAACCATCGGGGTACGGTCAATGTGCGCGGGGAGCAGTGGTCCGCGCTGAGCGATCACCCGCTCGAACCCGGCGAGGAAGTCGTCGTGGTTGAACGGGAAGGATTGCAGCTTTACGTTGAAAGTCTCAAGCACAAACAGATCAATCGCGGAGAGGACATCAATGGAACGGGAAATTCAACAACTGCTCAGTAATCAGGGCACATCGCTGCTGCTGATCTTCATTATTCTGCTGGTTGCCTACGTGCTCTCACGGCTGATCCGCATCGTGCCAGAGACCGAGCGGCTGGTGGTGCTGTCGCTGGGGCGCTATGCAGGTACGCGCGGGCCGGGTGTCGTGCTGGTCATCCCCGTGATCGAGCAGGCCAAGCGCGTCGATGTCCGTGAACGCTTCCTGGACATCCCCTCGCAGACGGCCATCACCAAAGACAACGCCCCCATCGACATCGACTTCCTGGTGTACTACCGCGTTATCGATCCGGGCCGCTCAGTCCTGCAGGTCGATAACGTGGTCAGCGCGGCGGTGAACATCGCCACCACCACCCTCCGTGCCGTCATCGGCGATATTTCGCTCGATGATGTCCTCGCCAAGCGCGAGCAGATCAACGATACGCTGCGGATCAAGCTGGACGAGATCACCGAACGCTGGGGCATGAAGGTGACCACGGTCGAAATCCGCGAGATCAAGCCGCCGCGCGATGTCCAGGATGCCATGAACCGGCAGATGGGCGCTGAACGTGAACGCCGCGCCATGGTCACGAAAGCCAGCGGCGAACGCGAAGCCGCCATCGCCGTCGCCGAAGGTGAAAAGCAGTCCGCCATCCTCAAAGCGGAAGGCGAACGCCAGTCCCGAATCCTGACCGCCCAGGGTGAACGTGAGGCGCAGCTCTTGCGGGCGCAGGGTTTCTCTGCCGCGCTGCAAGCCATCGCAGCCCAGGCCAAAGATGTCGATCACAACACCATGATGCTCCAATACTTGGAAGCGCTCAAACAGATCGGCAGCAGCCCCGCGACGAAATTCGTCCTGCCGATGGAACTGATTGGGCTGGCGCAGCAGTTGACCACCACCGTGGCTGGGTCGGCGCAGACCGCCCACGAGAACGGCACGCGCGAACGCACCGAGTAGCCGCGCAGCTCGTCTAATAGGAAAACCAAATCAAAGACGAATCATCGTAGGGGCGACCCGCCGGGTCGCCCCGTTGGAAAATCGTTCGTAGTTGAATTGATTTCTCCATAAGAACGAAAGAACCTGCCATGACGACGGCAGGTTCTTTTTGATTTATGTAGTTAGGCCCGCAGGCGGGGGAGCAGACCGGAGTAGCGTTCGGAAACCTTGTTGTTGTGGACGGCGATGTGGATGGCGCGGGATGTCCCCACCAGCACGACCGTCTTTCGGGCGCGGGTAATGGCCGTGTACAGCAGGTTGCGCTGGAGCATCATGTAGTGCTGCGTCAGCAGCGGAATGACCACGATGGGATACTCCCCGCCCTGACTGCGATGCGTGCTGATGCAGTAGGCCAGCGTCAGTTCGTCGGCCTCGGTGAAGTCGTAGTAGATGAAACGGCCGTCCAGCACCACCTCAAGTTGGTTGTCCTCGTAATCGATGCCGCTGATGAAACCGATGTCCCCATTGAAGACGTCCTTTTCGTAGTTGTTGCGGATCTGCATTACCTTGTCGCCCGCCCGGAACAGGCGACCGCCCAGCCGCTTCTCCGCCTGCCGCGTGTTCCCATTCAGCGCCGTTTGCAGGGCATCGTTCAGCGCGTTGACGCCAACCGGCCCGCGATACATCGGAGCGATGACCTGCACCTCGCGCATCGGATCGACCCCGAAGCGGCTCGGCAGCCGGTTCAGTACGATATCCACCACCAGTTCGGCGGCGCGTTCCGGGTCTTCCTCCTTGAAGAAGAAGAAATCGGCGCTGCGGTTGTGAATGTACGGCATCTCGCCGTGATTAACCCGGTGCGCATTCAGGACGATCAGACTGTCCTCGCTCTGCCGGAAGATCGTATCCAGGCGGGTGACGTGCGCCAGCCCACTGTCGATCACATCCCGCAGCACATTACCCGCCCCCACGCTGGGGAGCTGATCGACATCACCGACCAGCAGCAGATGGCTGTAGGCGGGGATGGCCTTCAGCAGATGATAGAACAGCACCAGATCGATCATCGAGGCTTCATCGACGATGACCATGTCGGTCTCCAGCGGATGATCCTCGTCGTAATCGAAGCCGCCATCCGGCATGAAACCCAGCATCCGGTGGATGGTGCTGGCCGGATGCCCGGTCGCTTCCGAGAGGCGCTTGGCCGCCCGCCCGGTCGGCGACGCCAGCCGGAAGGCGCGCTTTTCGCTCAGCAGCCCGTTGATGACCATCTGGAGCGTAGTCGTCTTGCCTGTGCCGGGGCCGCCCGTCAGGATCGACACCTTGCTGGTCAGCGCCGCCTTGACTGCGCTCTGCTGTTGGTCGCTGAGCGTGACATCATTCTGCTTGGCGAGTTCCGCCAGGAATGCTGGCCACTTGGTCTTCTTCCAGGCAGAGGCCATCGCCGAAGGCGAATGCGCGATCTCTCTCAGCAGTTCCGCCGCGCCCGTCTCGGCGTAGTAGTACACCGGCAGATATACCGCTGCCACAGCCGCCCCGGACTCGTCACGCACTTCCTGAGAAATGACCTCCGTTGCCGCGATGAGCGCATCCAATGCCGCCGCCAGCCGCGTCGGTTCATCTACCTTGAGCAGTTCGGCGGCGGTATCCAGCAGGACTTTACGCGGGGCATACGTATGCCCATCCTGCGCCAGCCGGTTGAGCGCGAACTGCAATCCGGCGCGGAGGCGGATCGGCGCGTCGTTGGGCACGCCCATCTTCTGGGCGATGGCGTCCGCTTTGATGAAACCGATCCCAAACACCTCGTCAGCTAACCGGTAGGGGTCTTCCTTGACGGCACGGATGGTCTCGGTCCCGTAAACGCCGTGAATGCGGACGGACATGCGGCTGCTGATGCCGTAGCCTTGCAGGAAGATCATCGTCTCGCGCACCGAGCGATTCTCCGCCCAGGCGACGGCCAGCGCCTTCGCCAGGCTGGTCTTCAGGCCGGGAACCTCTTCGATGCGCTCTGGCTGCCGATCCAGGATGGTGAGCGTCTGGTCACCGAAGTGATCGACAATCCGCTTGGCCGTGACCGGGCCGATCCCCTTGACGATGCCGCTGCTCAGGTAGTTGATGATGCCTTCGGACGTAGCCGGGACGACCGGCCGCACCATCTCGGCGCGGAACTGCATCCCGTAGCGCGGGTCATTGATCCACGCGCCGCTGAATTCGGCGCTTTCGCCCGGAGACAGTTCCGGCATACTGCCGACGACAGTGATGGTGCCGTCGCGGGCGGTGGCATTGGGATAGCGGCCTTCCGGGGTGACGCGCAGCACGCTGTAGCCATTTTCGGCGTTATAGAAGGTGACGCGCTCTATCGTGCCCGTGAGTGTTTCCATGCGCCACAGTATACGGGTGAAGCCGCGATCAGGAAAGGTTAAGACGCGCGTGACCCAGTGATTGACTTGCCTGGGAGTATAATCGGCCATACCTCATTCATTGTGAACGCGATTTGAAGGGAGGCATCCGATGAACGCCGACTACATCCGTGTGCTCTACGACTACAACTATTGGGCCCACAAGCGCGTATGGAACTGCGTGCTGCCGCTGACCGATGACGAGTTCACCCGCAATCTCGGCTACTCCTGGGGATCCATTCGCGGTCAGCTTGTCCATGTCATGGGCGCGGAATGGATGTGGTTTTCGCGGCTGCGCGGTATCTCCCCGAAAGCCCTGTTGGCCGAAGCCGACTACCCTGACCGGGCGCGTATCCACAAGAACTGGACGCTCATCGAAGAGGACGCCCGCTCCTACCTGAAAGCCCTCACCAATGATCGACTGCGCTCATCGGTCTTCTACCAGACCACCAAAGGCGTCCAGCAGGAACAGCCGGTCTGGCAGATTCTCCTGCACCTGGCAAACCACGGAACCGATCACCGCGCTCAGATCCTCGCCATGCTGCATCAGCTTGGGGCGCAAACCGTTGAACAGGACTTGATCCTCTACTTCCGCCAACGCGGATGAACGCTCAGGACTGTTGCAAAGTCGTCTTTCATTTCCCATTTTCGGGTATGATCGAGACGAAGATGCTGAGGACGCAGTCATGACCGGGGTGATAATCCCAATCGATGAGTTGTGAGGCGGCGGGCATCCCCGAATAGCGGCTCATTGACCCGCTGCTTACCGAGGCCGTGGTCTACGCGCACGGCGACAAATGGCCAGTTAACCCTCCGCCTCTCCCACCCGCCGGAGCTGCGCGTCCATCGCGGCGACCGCCGCCATCGCCACAATCGCCTCAACATCATCACCCGCTTGCAGGACATGTACCGGCGCGCCCACCCCCAGCAGGATCGGCCCGATGGCCTCCGCCTGCCCAATCCGGGCCAGCAGTTTGTAAGCGATGTTGGCCGCTTCCAGGTCGGGGAAGACCAGTACGTTGGCATCCTGCACCTGGCTGAACGGGAAACGTTCCTGGATCAGGCCGGGGACGACTGCCGTATCCGCCTGCATCTCGCCGTCCACCAGCAGATCAGGCCGTTTCCGCCGCACCAGCTTCACCGCCTGCTGCACCTTGTTGGAGAGCGGATGCGGCGTGCTGCCGAAGTTGGAAAATGACAGCATGGCGACTCGCGGCTCGACATCCAGCGACCGGGCGAAATCCGCCGCCAGGATCGCAATCTCCGAGAGCGTCTCGGCATCCGGGTCGATGTTCACGGTCGCGTCAGTGAAGAAATACACCCGGTTGTGCGCGATGATGAGGTACACGCCGCTGGCGACCTTGACGCCGGGGCGGGTGTGGAAGATTTGCAGCGCCGGGCGGATCACATCCGGGTACTCATGTTCGCGCCCGTTGAGGTAAGCGTCGGCATCGCCGCAGTACAGCATCATCATCCCATAATGCGTGCGGCTGCCCACCACCCGGTGCGCGACGGCGTGCGTGACGCCTTTACGCTGGCGCAGACGGTAGAGTTCTTCGCCGTAGCGCGCCCGGTTCGCCCGTTCGGTATACGGATTGATGACCATCGGATTGAAGTTCAGCCCCAATTCCTGGATGCGCTGCTGGATGACTTCCACCTTGCCCAGCAGGATCGGAATGCCGATTCCCTCTTCATGGACGCGCGCTGCCGCCCGGATGATCTTCGGGTCATCGCCTTCTGGGAAAACGATCCGCTGCTTTTCGCCCATCCGCGCCTTGTTGACGATGTTGTTCCGCACCTGCTGGCCGAGTCCCTGCCGACGGATCAGATCGGCGCGGTACGCGGCGATGTCAATGTGGCGGCGGGCCACCCCGCTCTCCATAGCGGCCTCCGCCACCGCCGGAGCCAGCCACAGCAGCACCCGCGGATCGAGCGGCTTGGGGATTAGATAATCACGTCCAAACTTCAGCGACGACAGGCCGTAGGCCGTCAGCACGCTGTCCGGCACATCCTCATGCGCCAGCGCCGCCAGCGCCCGCGCCGCCGCCATCTTCATCTCTTCGTTGATGGTGCGGGCGTAGACATCCAGCGCCCCCCGGAAGATGAACGGAAAGCCCAGCACGTTGTTCACCTGGTTGGGATAATCGCTGCGCCCTGTGCCGATGATGGCATCCGGCCGCGCCTCCAGCACCTCCTCTGGCATGATCTCCGGAACGGGGTTCGCCATTGCAAAGACAATCGGATTAGGAGCCATGCTGCGGATCATGTCTTGGGTGACGATGCGCCCCACGCTCAGGCCGAGGAACATGTCCGCATCAACCAACGCCTGGGCGATGCTGCGGTATGGCGTATTGGTGGCGAAACGGGCTTTGTAGGGGTCCATCGCCAGCGTGCGCCCCTCGTAGATCACGCCATACTCGTCGGCAATGACGATGTTCTCTTTCCGCATCCCCAACAGCAGATAGAAGGCCACCGTCGAAAGCGCCGCCGCCCCTGCCCCCGCTACCACCAACCGGAAATCCTCGATGCGCCGTCCGGTGACTTCCAACGCATTCAGCAGCGCTGCCCCGGAGATAATGGCCGTGCCGTGCTGGTCATCGTGGAAAACCGGAATGTCCACCTCGGCTCGCAGCCGCGTCTCGATCTCAAAGCACTCTGGCGCTTTGATGTCTTCCAGGTTGATCCCGCCGAAGGTTGGCGCGATGGCCTTGACCACGGCGATAACCTCTTCGACCGTGCTGGCGTTGATCTCAATGTCAAACACATCGATGTCGGCGAAGCGCTTGAAGAGGACGCCCTTGCCCTCCATGACCGGCTTGGACGCCAACGCCCCGCGATTGCCCAACCCCAGAATGGCCGTCCCGTTGGAAACGACCGCCACCAGATTGGCTCTGGCCGTCAGTTCATACGAGGTGAGCGGATCGCGCTCGACTTCCAGGACGGCCTCGGCCACCCCCGGCGAATACGCCAGCGACAGATCGCGCTGGGTCGCCAGCGGCTTGGTCGGAACGACTTCGATCTTCCCTGGTCTGCCCGTGCGGTGATATTCCAGCGCATCCTGCTTGGTGACGGCCATGTTTGCCCTCCTGCGGTAGTATAAGTATTGTACCGCCGATACCGCCGGAGGGGTCAAAATACAGAGGCCAATGCGATCCGTTGCCAGCGGACTACACAACAGGTCTGGGTAGGGACGCCATTCTTGGCGTCCGGGAATACAGCGCCCCGAATCTGATTTACGTCCACCGCTCCCAGTGCACCACCTCATCGAACGCCTTGCGCCCGTTCGGCCGCGGCGGACGTGGAGCCAGCGCCTCGGCGCTCGGATAGCCGAACGAGATGCACACGTCGCAGTGCCACTCCGCCGGGAAGCCTAGCAGTGCCCGCACCTGATCCGGCTCATAAACCGAACCCAGGCACGAGCCGATGCCCAGTTCCCAGGCCGCCAACTGCATATAGGCCGCTGCTTGCCCCGCGTCGAACAGCAGTTGGAACTTGATGCCTGGATCGGGCGTCAGGATCGCCACCCCCAGCGCGGCCCCGGCCAGATGCCCCATCCACGTTCCACACCGCGAGAGCGCCTCCAACGTTGTCCGGTCACGGATGGCGATGAACTGGCGCTCTTGCAGATTCTTGGACGACTGCGCCAGCCGCCCCGCATTCAGGATGGCGCGGATAGCTTCCTCTGGCAGCGGTTGGTCGGTGAACTGCCGCACCGCCCGTTTGGATCGAATCGCCTCATCGACGTTCATGATCTGCCTCCTCTGGATGATCCGCTGCCCAGCTTACCGCCGCATCAGCACAAAGGCTATATCCCGGCTGCCTCCTGCCCGCATCATCGATACCCACAGCCGTGCCAGCCCTTCGACCGCCGCCGCATTGCTGAGCGGCCCAGCATCCACCGGGCTGAGTCCAATCTCGGCGGCCAGTTGGCTGACCGTCGCTTTGGCTTGCGCGCTGTCCCCACACACAAAGGCCGTGGCCGGATGCCCGTTGAACACCGGATTCAACAGCGTCTCCCAGCCCATTGTATTGAACGCCTTGACCACAAATGCCCCTGGCGCGGCTCGTGCCACATCCTCTGCCGCCGACGGCGCATCCCCCGGTTCCGCCCCGAAGCGGTTGGTCGCATCAATGATCACCTTGCCGCGCAGATCGCCCATCTGCGCCAGCGACTCGCGCACCGCGTTCCACGGCACAGCCAGCACGATCACCTCGCTGGCAGAGGCCGCCTCCGCTGGGCTGACCGCCACCGCGCCGGGGATGGATTCGAGCGCCTGCTGCGTCTTGGCGCTGCCCGGATCACGGGCGCCCAAGCGGATTGTATGCCCCTTCGCCCCCCAGACCTTGCCCAGACTGCCGCCGATGTTGCCTGCTCCGATAATCCCGATATTCACGCGATTGTCCCTTCTCATACTTCCTAACACTGCTGACTTAGACGGCCGCAGCCGGGTTAATCTTCCCTGTGTGTCGTTCCTATTCTTTCTGGTAATCCGCTACAATGCGTGTTCAAGAGCGACATACCACAAGCAGGTAATCGACCCATGGATACCCCAGCCACCCTCGACACCCCACCGGCGCTGCTGGCCGACCGCTTCAGGACGCTGCGCTACGACGAAACCGAGCAGGCCGTCATCGTCCTGAACCGCCGCAAATACCCCTTCCAGACCGAATACGTCACGCTGCGGACGGTCGAGGCCGTCGCCCAGGCCATCGAAGACATGACCGTGCAGGGGGGGCCGCCGTTGGCGTATGTCGCCGGCCTGGGGTTGGCGATGGCCGCCCGCGACCTGGATGCCTCGGCAGCGCGGCAGGCCGTCTACCTCGAACAAGTCGCCAAACGTCTGCTGGCGACCCGTCCCACCGCCGACGATCTTAACCACCTCGTCCCGGCTGCGCTGGAAATCGCGCGCGCGGCGCTGCGGGAAGGCCGTGATCCCTTCCAGGACACGCTGGCTTTCGTGAATGGGGAAATCGAGCGTGGCAACCAGGTCAGCCGCCGCTGCGGGCAGCACGCCGCCGCGCTGGTCGAAGACGGCGACCAGGTCTTGACCCACTGCATCGCCGGGGCCGCCCTCTGCTGGATGCTCTGGACGGCTAAGCAGCAAGGCAAGACGGTGACGCTCGTCGGCTGCGAGACCCGCCCCTACTTCCAGGGCGCGCGCCTGACCGCCGCCAGCGCCCAGGAGATGGGCATCGACTTCAAGCTCATCACCGACGGCATGTCCGCCCATTTGATGAGCGTCGGCAGGCTGGACAAGTTCATCTGCGCGGCGGATCGCGTCACGCTGGATGGGCACATCACCAACAAGATCGGCACGCTCCAGCACGCCATCGCCGCCCACCACTTCGGCAAGCCCTTCTACGTCCTGGGTTATGACGGCCCTGATCCCCAGACTCAGAGCGGAGCCGACATCCCCATCGAGTGGCGAGATCCGGTCGAGATATTCTATGCAAAGGGGGAAGAGGGCAGCGTCCGCACCGCCATCCACGGCATCGACGGCTACTATCCGGCCTTCGATGTGACGCCGCCGCACCTCATCAGCGCCATCGTCACCGACCGGGGCATCTTCGCGCCGGCGGCCGTCTGGCAGTATTTCGAGGCTGGAAAATCGAACAGTTAGTTCTCGGCTGCCGCATCCGGCACGGAATCGTCGTTGAGCTTGGCTCTGTCTTCGCTCTCGCGGGCGGCAGGCATCATCCCGGTGATGCCACCGCTCTCATCGGCCTCCGGCAGGGTCGCCGGCTTGGGCGGCAGCGGTTCATGCTCGCGGCGGGGTTCGACATCCACACGCGGCATCGCGCCCGTTTCTCCTCCGCTGGGGCGTCCGGGCTTCTTCGGAGTCTCCGTCATCAGCACACTCCACGAATCGTGATCGGGCTGAACAGCCCTGAAGTATAGCACGACTCGCCGCGCTCTAGGCGGCCTGATGATCCACACGGATGTATTCCACTTTTTGGGGGTGCTGTGTTCCCGGACCCCCAAGAATGGCGTCCCTACGCAGACCAGAATCGTAGGGACGGGCTTCTGCCCGTCCGCCACTCATTCTTCTGTTGCCGACGTACCAGTTCCTACTCTTCCTTCCGCAGGTGCGGGTACAGCAGCACATCGCGGATCGACCGCTGGTCGGTCAGCAGCATCGCCAGCCGGTCCATGCCCATGCCGAAGCCGCCGTTGGGCGGCATCCCGTAGCGCATCGCCCGCAGGTAATCCTCATCCAGTGGTGTCTCGTCATCTTCGCCCTCGCGGAACAACCGCGCCATCTCAATGAAACGGGCTTCCTGGTCGCGCGGGTCGTTCAGTTCGGTGAAGGCGTTCGCCATCTCCATCCCGGCGATGTACAGCTCCCAGCGTTCGACGTGCATGTCGTCATATTCGACCTGCTTGGCAAACGGCGAAATATCGCGCGGGTAATCCATGATGAACGTCGGTTGAATCAGCTTTGGCTCGACACATTCACCCAGCAGATGCTCCACCAGCTTGCCCCACGGCTGCCCCGGCCTGACCTCGATCCCGGCCGCGCGGATTGCCCCTTCCAGCGACGCCGCGTCACGATAATCCATATAGTCGATGCCGACGGCCTCGCGGATGGCATCCCGCATGGTGACGCGCTTCCACGGAGCCGTGAAGTCCAGTGTCATCCCCTGGTAGCTGACCTCCAGCGTGCCGTTGACCGCTTCGCAGGCCGCCGCCACGAAGCGCTCCGTGATCCGCGCCACCTCGTGGTAATCGATGTACGACTTGTAAAACTCCAGCATCGTGAACTCGGTGTTGTGCTTGTAGCTCACCCCTTCATTGCGGAAGTCGCGGCCAATCTCGTACACCGCGTCATAGCCACCCACCAGCAGCCGTTTCAGATACAGCTCGAAGCTGATCCGCAGGTATAAATCCTGCTCAAGCTGGTTGTGGTGCGTGATGAACGGCCGCGCCGCCGCCCCGCCGTAAAGCGGCTGGAGGATCGGCGTCTCCACTTCCAGGAAGCCTTCCCGGTCGAAGAACTCGCGCACCGCCCGCAGCATCCGCGCCCGGCTGGCGAACACCTCCCGCACGCGGGTATTCACCGCCAGGTCGGCATACCGCTGGCGATAGCGGGTCTCGACCGCGCTGAACTCGCCGTACTCGACCGTCGAGCCGTCTTCCAATACCTGCTGCTTGATGACCGGCAGCGGGCTGAGCGACTTCGCCAGCAGCTTGATCGCCGTCACCAACACGGTGATCTCGCCCGTCCTGGTGCGGATCATCGTGCCCGTAGCCTGCACGAAGTCGTCCATGTCGATCAGTTTCTCTTTGAACAGATCAAAAACCGCTTCACCCAGTTCGTTGATCCGCAGCATCAACTGCACTCGCCCGCTCTCATCCTCGATATGCAGAAAGGCGATCTTCCCTTTGAGGTTCACCCGGCGGATTCGCCCGCAGACCGTGACCCGCACTTCCACCGGTGTATCACTCGGTTCGGGATTTGCCGCTTCGTAGGCGCTGATGGCGCGCGCGGCGGTATGCGTCCGCTCGACGCGGCGGGGAAAGGCTTCGATGCCTCGCGCTTCCAACTGTTGGAGCTTTTCCAGGCGTTCCTGTTCAAGACGGTTCGGTTGCCACATGCGCTTCTATTCTTCCCTGGTGGGTTTCTCGACAAGACCTACTGATGGACAAACCAAATAGAATGCGCCTGATCGATCATCCTCATCCCCGTCTCACTGCGCTCGACTCCCCCTCTCCAGTGCGAAGCCTCCCCGTGAGGGGATGCCATGAAGAGGGGGTTGGGGGGTGAGGAGCGTTAGGCTCGATCTAACCAGTTTTTCCATGACTGAACGACCGATTGTATCAGCCTGCCGACAAACAACAAGGACACGGCCGAACCGTGTCCTTGTGGCAGTTTGCGCTCAAAATAATGGAATCAGGCAATCGCTTTGACCACGAACACGAGCTTTCCGTCCGGCGCATTCACCGTGACCTGCTCCCCGAGCTTCGCGCCCAACAGCGCCTTCCCCAATGGACTTTCCACCGAAATCTTGCCCTCGGCAGGATTGGCCTCCGCCGATCCCACCAGACGGTAGACTTCCTTCTCTTTGCTGCCTTTCTCAACCAGCGTAATCTGTGACCCCAGCGCGACCACATCCTTCTGTCCCGTCGCCTCGATAATTTGCGCCGTGCTGAGAATTTGCTCCAGCCGCATGATTTCGCCTTCGACGAAAGCCTGTTCATTCTTGGCGTCTTCGTATTCGGCGTTCTCGCTCAGGTCCCCACCTTCTTCCAGCGCCAGGCGCAAACGCTCCGCGACTTCAGACCGGCGCACTTGCGTCAGATACTTGTGTCGTTCTTCGAGTTCTTTTAGACCTTCTGGAGTCAGGTATTCGACATCGCTCATGACTGCTCATCCTTCAAGCAAACGATTTCACGACAGCTATATAAAGCAAAACACAGCCAATGCTGTGCCTAATTAAGCATCCCTCAATTCATGAGGAATGGGGTCGCGCCACGCTTTTTGTGCTAAGCGTCCGTAATATAACATGGAAAAACGCTCAAGTAAAGTGCCGTTCCACACGGGAGAACCATGTGACTCCGCCCATTCGCCAAGCCGTTTCCCCTGTGAAGGTTCTTAACGAGATCGTGCTGCGGCCCTCCCCCTTCAGTGGACATGACTTTTCGGCAGCCGGGCACTTTATAGCCAGGCCCAATCAAAGGTGACACATCGTAGGGGCGACCTGGCAGGTTCTCAAGGGTAGGTTTATGGCCCGGTGTCAGCTCTTGGCGATGCGGCGTGCCTTTCTGACCTCTTAAGCCCCCTCAGCCACGTACCTCGTGCAAGCACAGAGTAAAGGGATTGAATAATGAGAGGAAATCGTGTTGAATGGAG
>CAZKXW010000051.1:0-32049 GCA_964556745.1 uncultured Anaerolineaceae bacterium | reverse complement strand
CCCCCTCTCCATGCAATGGAGAGGGGGTTGGGGGTGAGGATCATGAAAAAACCTGTCCCTGAAAAGAAGGGGGCCGGGGGATGAGGGCAGAACTTGCCGGATGCATCCGCTAAATCGTCGAGAAAAACAGGGGGCTGCGGGGGACGCCCCCGCAAGGGTTTTCCCCTTTCCCGCCGGGAGCAGGGGCTGGGCGATGCGGGCACAACGTGCCGGATGAGCCAGTTAATCCACAAATCGGTACTTCACCAGCGTCCACAGCGCAATCGGCGCATCCGTCCACTTGATCTTCTTGCCCTCATTCCACTCGCGCCCATTGTACGAGATCGGCACTTCGTAGATGCGGATTCCCTGCTTCAAAACTTTCGCCGTGATCTCCGGCTCGAACTCGAACCGCCGTGCGCGAATCACCAGATCACGCACCACCTCCGCCCGGAATACCTTGTAGCACGTCTCCATGTCGCTCAGAATCGCGTTGTACAGAATGTTCGTGACCAGCGTCAGCGATCGGTTCGCGACCATATTCCAGAAGTTCATCGCCTTGCGCGGCCCCCCCAGGAACCGCGAACCATACACCACCGTGGCAATCCCCTCTTCGATAGGCCTCAGCAGCGCCGGGTATTCGCGCGGATCATACTCGAAGTCTGCGTCCTGAATCAGCAGCACATCGCTGCCCGCCGCCGCGAACCCCGTGATGACCGCCGCGCCTTTCCCCTGGTTGCGTTCATGATACAGGATACGCAGCTTCGGCCGCTCTTCAGCCTCGATCTGGCGCAGTACCTCGCGCGTCCCGTCTGTCGAGCCGTCATCCACCACGATGATCTCATTAGCCAGACCGACTGCCTCCACCCGGCGAATGACTTCCTTGATCGAGTTTCTTTCGTTATAGCAGGGAATGACCACCGCCAGGGTCAGCTGTTGACGGGTGAAATCATGAGCCTGTGAATACAACGATGTTTGCATCCGTCTATGACCTTCTGAACTTATTGACAAACCCAACACAATCCGCCTGATCGCTTCATCCTCGCCCGCTCCCGACCGCCGGCGACTCCCCCTCTCCATTGCGAGCCATAAGCCTATCACACCCCTGCCGTTGGCGGAAAGGGTACACCACCCGCTTTAGCGCATTTGTGCTAAGATAGGAGCGTCCCTATCGCTATCCCTTGATCGAGGATGAGCTATGCCATTTATCGAAGCGCCCACCACCTTCTATCTTGGCCGCCGC
The DNA here is from genome assembly GCA_964556745.1 of uncultured Anaerolineaceae bacterium. Classification (GTDB taxonomy): domain Bacteria; phylum Chloroflexota; class Anaerolineae; order Aggregatilineales; family Phototrophicaceae; genus CFX2. The sequence goes on along the minus strand of CAZKXW010000051.1, from coordinate 30,827 downwards.
TACGATCCCGCCACCCACAAGCTGGCCGATGATATCGTCTACTACGACGCCCGCGACCTCGTCACCCACGCCATCGTCGTCGGCATGACCGGCAGCGGCAAGACCGGCCTGTGCATCACCATGCTCGAAGAAGCCATCCTCGATAACATCCCTGCCATCATCATCGATCCCAAAGGCGACATCACCAACCTCCTCTTGACTTTCCCCGACTTCAAGCCGGAGGACTTCCAGCCCTGGATCAATATCGATGACGCCCGCCGCGCCGGCCTCGATGTCCCCACCTATGCCGCCGATATCGCCAGCCGCTGGCGCGATGGTCTCCAGAGCTGGGGCATCGTCCCCGATCGCCTCCGCTGGCTCAAGAGTATCGCCCGCTACAGCATCTATACCCCCGGCTCCGATGCCGGCCTCCCCGTCAGCATCCTCGCATCCCTCGCCGCCCCCCGTGAAGGCTGGGCCGGCAATGAAGAAGCCAATCGCGAAAAGATCGCCGCCGTCGTCACCGCCCTGCTCGCCCTCATCGGCAAGAACGCCCAGCCCGTCAAGGACAAAGAACACGTCCTGATCTCCAATATCTTCGAGTACAACTGGCAGCGCGGCATCAGCCTCACCCTCGAAGACATCATCAACCAGGTCCAGCGTCCTCCCTTCGCCAAACTCGGCGTCCTCGATGTCGATTCCTATATGTCCGAGAAAGTTCGCTACAAACTGGCAATGGAACTCAACAACATCGTCGCCGCCCCCTCCTTCCAATCCTGGATTCAGGGCGAACCCCTCGACATCCAGAACCTCCTCTACCAACCCAATGGCCGCGCCCGCGTCTCCATCTTCTACATCGCCCACCTCAACGAAGCCGAGCGCCAGTTCATCATCACCCTCCTCCTGGAAAATATGCTCGGCTGGATGCGCCAGCAGAGCGGCACGACCAGCCTCCGCGCCCTGCTCTACATCGACGAAATGTTCGGCTATTTCCCGCCTTATCCCCTCAACCCGCCCACCAAAGAACCCATCCTCCGCCTGCTCAAGCAGGCCCGCGCCTTCGGCCTCGGCCTCATCCTCGCAACCCAGAACCCCGGCGACCTCGACTACAAAGGCCTCAGCAACGCCGGAACCTGGTTCATCGGCCGCCTCCAGTCCGAAAACGACAAGCAGCGTGTCATGGCCGGCCTCGAATCCCTGGCCACTGCCGATAACAACCTCAACATGGCCGATGTCAACCGCCTCATCACCGACCTCGAACCCCGCGTCTTCCTCATGCACAACGTCCACGATACCGGCGGCCCCCTCCTCGTCCATTCCCGCTGGTGCATGAGCTACCTGCGCGGCCCCCTCACCCGCCAGCAGGTCGGCCTCCTCATGGCCGACCAGCGCCGTGAACTCATCAGCCAACTGGCCGCCCAGGGCTTGATGCACCCCTACGCCGGCGTCAGCGGTGGAGCCGCCCCCGGCGCGCCGCCGCCGCCTTCCTCCCTGCCGGGCATGCCTCCTGCGCCCCCCGAATTCACCGCCCAGCCTGCCCCGCCCACCGGCTACACCCAGCCCGTCGTCCCCCCCGGCGCATCCCAGACCATCGCCCGCGCCGCCCAGGTCGTGCCTGGATTCACCTCCGCCCAACCCCCTGTGCCCACATCCATCCAGCAGATCTTCCTGCCCGCCTCCGTCACCCTCGACCAGGCCCTCGGCTACTACCAGCAGCAGATGCGTATCGCCATCACCGGCGTCGGCCGCCAGATGCTCGCCTACCGCCCCGTCCTCCTCGGGCAGACCTCGGTCCGCTACCAGGATCGCAAGTCTCAGTTGTTCACCACCCGCACCTATGCCTTCCACGTCCCCGACGTAGAACGCACCGGCCTCATCCGTTGGGAAGACCATCAGGCTTCCCCCGTCGATCCCCGCGCCATTTCGACCGCCCCTTTCGGACAGGCCATCTTCGGCGAACTCCCCCCCGGCTTGACCGACGGCAAGCGTGTCACCGCTCTGCGCGGCGAACTCGTCGATATGCTCTACAATACCGCCCGCCTGCAAATCCCCTTCAATCCCACCCTGGGACTCTACGGCAATCCCGACGCTCAGGAGAGCGAATTCCGCGCCCAGCTTCAACAGGCCGCCCGCGAACGCCGTGACGCCGAAGCCGATACCATCGCCGCCAAGTACGAAAAGCTGATGGACGCTGTGGAAGAAAAACTCCGCCGCGAAGAGCGTGAACTCAGCGCCCAGCGCAAAGAGGTCGCCGACCTCAAGCGCGAGGAATTCTTCACCCGTGGCGAGGCCCTCCTCAGCCTCTTCAAAGGCCGCACCACCTATACCCTCTCCCGCTCCAGCCGCGTCACCCGCTACCGCCGTCAGGCCGGTGAGCAGATGACCGAAAGCGAGCAGCAGATCGTCGATCTCGAAACCCAGCTCCAGGATTTACAGCAGCGCTTCCAGCAGGATATCCAGGCTTCTACCGATAAATGGGCCAAAGTCGCCGTCGAGGTCCAGCCCTACCTCATCACCCCGCTCAAGAAAGACATCCAGGTCGAACTCTTCGGCATCGGCTGGATTCCCTACTACTACGTCGAACTCAACGGCCAGCCCCTCCTCCTCCACGCCTTCTACTAGACCGGGACACAGCATCCATCATGGCAAAGAAACCCAGACTCACCCTACAGCCCTACCCGCGCACGCCGGAAGGCTTGCTCGACGACAACGCGCTCGTCGGCCACAGCCGCGCGATCACCGACGCTGAACTGAAAGCCCTGATCCGCGACGCCATCGAAGCCGCCGCGCGGAAGTCCAGCCGCGCCATCCTCTCGATTGGCGAGCAGGCCACCGCCGAAGAAATTCTGGCGACCTACGTCCGTGAAGGCCGTGCTCTGTTCAGATACTTTCACAAGTACGTCAGCGATCCAGCGGCCACCGCCCACCAGCTTCGCGGCAAACATTACCGCGATGTCGGGCTTGACCAATTCCGCAACCGCACGCTCCAGAAAGAACGTATGAATTCAGGCTGGCGCTATCAGTTCCTGGCAGTCTACGCTGCGCGCGCAACCGGACGTTTCGAGAGCGTTTCCGACATTGGCACTGCCGAAGGCGATTTCAATGCCATAGTTCCATTCTCGGATCGAGTGAGACATTCCCAACCTCTCCGGCTGTATGTATCTGTCAAGAATCGCGCAAACACAATGGGCGGGCAGGATTGGCCGAAAGCGATTCAGGCGTTGGAAAATTATGCCAACGCCGACAAGAACGCGAATGGCCCCTACTGCTGCGTCTTCGGCATTGCTATGGAACCGGGATCGCGGAGCATCAAGCGCCACAAAACCGATGGACAGCCCTATTCCAGCAATACTGAAGTCTGGTATTCGGACTTCTTTTGGCCGTTCTTCTCGGCACATTCCTACGAAGAAATCATGACCTTTGTGCTGGATGTCTTGCTCGAAGTGAATGAGTCCAATCCGATGCTGATCGAGATCGCTCCACCACCTGAGTTGCTGGATAGCTTTGGTGAAGAATGTGCTGCTGCCGGCCTTCTGAATGAAAATGGTTGCTTCAACGATCCCTACCGCTTGGTTCGTTTCTTCGTCCAACCGATCCCGAGGAGGAGTCGCAAGAAATGACGACTCAGCGTGATGTCACTGTACTCGGCAATTTGATTACCACCTGCACAGTAATTTGTGGAGATAGCCGAGAGGAACTCCGCGCTTACTCAGGCACGGCTGACCTCATTGTTACCTCACCCCCCTATGCCGACGCGCGTCACCAGCATTATGACAGTGTTCATCCTGATGATTTCGTTGAATGGTTCCTGACCTTCCATGAGCCGTTCTATCAGGCGCTCAAACCCAATGGAAGCCTCGTCATCAACATCAAGGACAAAGCGGTGAACGGGGTTCGTCATCGCTATGTCTGGCACATGATCGAGGCACTCTGTGATCGAGGTTGGTACGCCATTGATGACTACATCTGGCACAAGACTAATCCCATGCCCGGAGCCTGGCCGAACCGCCTGCGAGACGGTTGGGAATACTGCTTCCATCTTGCCAAATCCAAACGTCCCTATTTCAACGCCGATAATGTCCGCAGACCCATAGGCGATTGGGTTGAGTCGCGGCTCAAGAACCTGGGCAAGAATGACCGGAGCCGCCACAACTCCGCGAATTCCAGCGGCTTCGGGCGTGACATCTCCAAGTGGGTCGGCAAACAGACCGTCCTGCCCAGCAATGTGTTATCGCTTCCTGTGGTAGGGCGTAACAAAGGCCACCCGGCTGTTTTTCCCGTTGGACTACCGGAATTCTTCATCAATCTCCTGTGCCCTGATAATGGTTTCGTGATCGATCCGTTTGGCGGGAGCGGAACGACAGGCGCAGCCGCGCTATCGCTTGGAAAACGTTCTCTCCTGATCGACAATAACGTTCAATACTACCAGGAAGCAGTCAAACGACTTCAGGAAATGGGTGCGCTGCTAATGCCGTCCAACGGCGCAAAGGAATCTGATCCAGAACTTTAGATTCAGGCCGTTTTGCATCTCCCAATACTGGATGATCGCATTTGCGCCCGGCCGTTTGCCTTGCGTTTGCCTTGTCTTTGTGCTGTCCCCGTCTGCCCCGCCTGGTCTTCGCGCCCCTCACAGTCTCGCCGTTAATTTCTTCCTACCCAACTCTAACCCCAAAACTGACCATAATGTCACCCTTTCCGTCCCATTTTGTGCTATCGTAGGGTCACGGGCAGGAGACTCCCTCTCCCAGCGAGCGTCAGCGAGCGTTCGGGAGAGGGCCGGGGTGAGGGCTGCCCCCGCCGTACCTTTACAACCCATGAAACGCGATTATCGCATCCCATTGCAGTTGCAAGAATCACCGAGTTGCAGCTGCACCATTTTCAACATTTGCAGCATTTCGCATTTGGGGATTGCGCGGATCACGGGGAAATGTCACCAACAGGCGCATCCAACCCGGACGGCACGGACGCCATCGCCGCCTTTTGTGCCAATTCCCAAGATTCTCATCCCTGAACGATTCTCATTCTTATCATTCTTATCGTTTCTCATCTATCATCGTATGTTTCTGTCAACCATAAACGATGAACTTTTCTTCCCTCACCGACCCAAATGACATCGGCGGCACGGACGCCATTGCTGCCAGTTGCGACACGTCACCATCTACTTTGTATTTCTATAATCCATAAGCTAATAGCTGTCAGCTGTTGACCACAAGCTTCTCATGCGCATCCTCCTGATCTCCCGCTGCCCACCCTGGCCCCTCTACCTCGGCGACCGCCTCATCGTCTACCACCTCGCCGAGGAACTCGAAGCCCGCGGCCATATCCTCGACCTGCTCGCCTTCACCCAGCGCCCCCAAGACCCCGCTGAGCAGTCCCGCTATGACCACCGCTTCGCCAGCGTCCAGCTTTTCCCGGAACCCCGCCGCACCCAGCTCAGCTACCTCCGCCGACTGCTCCTCCCCTGGACGCGCTGGCCCCGCGCCGCCCACCAATCCTGGTCGCCCCCCATGTGGACCGCCATCCAGTCTGCCCTTGCCCGCTCTGCCTACGACGCCGTACACCTCTTCGGCGGCATCCAGGTCTACGAGTTCGCCGGCGCGCTCGGTGGCCGCCCGGCCATCATCACCCCCTACGAAAGCTACGCCCTCTACCTCCGCCGCGCCCTCGCCCACACCCGAATCGCTCCCCCTCTCCATGCCATCGAGAAGGAGCCGGGGGGTGAGGTTTCTCCCCCTCCCTACGAAGTGGGGAGGGGGCTGGGGGGTGGGGAGCTTCAACTCCTCGCTGCCCGCCGCTACGAGTCCTTCATGTTCACCCCCTACGCCCGCACCGTCGTCGTCTCCGACCGCGACCGCGATGAACTCCTCAGCCTCAATCCGTCCCTGCCCGTCCAGGTCATCCCCAACGGCGTCGATACCCTGGCCTTCCGTCCCCGTCCCACCGCCCGGATTCCCGCGCTGCTCTTCGTCGGCAACTACGAGTACCCGCCCAACGTCGATGCCGCCCTCCACCTCGCCCACGACATCTTCCCCGCTGTCCAGGCGCGGCTCCCCCGGACGCGGCTCTGGTTAGTCGGTAACGCCCCTCCCTCCGAACTCCGTGCCCTGGCGAGTGAGTCCATCCGTGTCACCGGCCGCGTCCCCGATGTCCGCCCCTACCTCGCCCGTGCCGCAGCCTTCATCAGCCCGCTCCGCTTGGGCGCAGGCATCAAGAATAAAGTCCTTGAAGCCCTGTCGATGGGCTGTCCCGTTATCGCCACCCCCCTCAGTCTGGACGGAATCGCCGCCCGCGACGGTCACGACAGCCTCGTCGCCGAAGGCCCCGCCCTGGCCGAAGCCGCTGTCCGCCTCCTCCAGGACGCCGATCTCTCCCGCCAGCTTTCGCTCAACGGCCGCCGCCTGATCGAATCCCGCTATAGCTGGAGTCACGTCGCCGAGCGTTACCTCGCCCTCTACGCTGCCCTCGCTCCACAATCCCATTCACGCCCACCCCCATCCCAGCTATAATCGCGTTCGTATCCGTAGGGACGCCCTTCTGGGCGTCCGCCATAGGCCGCCATAGGACTGCCCATGACCGACGCCCCTGAACCCATCTCGCCCGACCACGCCCGCGACCTCCTCGAAGCCGCCATCCGTGAACGCCTCGGCGAAGGCTGGGAGAACGAAGATAGCGGCTGGACGCGCGTTACCGGCCACGACTACATGGCCCGCGTCTCCCGTGGTCGCGTCAACTTGGACTTCTACGTTGATCTCCTCGGTCACGTCACCGTCGAGCAGACCGAATCCAGCGCCGCCGCGGATGCTGGCCGTCTCCTGCTCTGGATCATGCTGGGGCTGTCCATCGTCATCGCCTTCCTCATCGTGCGGATTGCTGCTGGCGGCTGATCCAGCTTATGAGTGCTCAGCCTATCCGCGCCCAATTCTTCTCCCGGATTGACCGGCCCGCTCTCCTCATCCTCCTGGTCACGACCCTCCTTGCCCTCCCGGCCATCACCTACCCACTCGGCCGCGACCAGGGTGAGTTCGCCACCATCGCCCGCGGCATCCTCAACGGCCGCGTCCCCTACCTCGAACTCTGGAACCCCAAGCCGCCCGCTGTCTTCTATGTCTACGCCCTGCCGATGTCCCTCTTCGGCCAGACCGAAGCCGCCCTGCGGAGCCTCGATTTCGCCATCGTCCCCCTCACCGCCGCCGCGCTCTACTGCTTTCTGGGCAGGCGCATCGCGGGCCGCCCAGCAGGCCGATGGGCCGCTCTCGTCTTCCCGGTCTTCTACTTCACCGAAACCTTCTGGACGCTCACCCAGAACGACGGCATCGTCCTCCTCCCCATGACGCTCGCCGTCCTCTGCCTTTTCCAGGCCGCTGACCACCCCGGAGAACCCCGCGCTGCCCGTTGGGCGCTCCTGGCCGGGGCGCTGGCCGGAATCATCTTCTGGTTCAAGTATCCCTTTGCTCTTTTCACCGGGCTGCTCATCCTCGGCTACCTCGGCCTGCGCTGGCCCCTCCGTCGCTCCGATCTCCGCCCCATCCTGGCCTTCGCCGTCGGGCTGGCCGCCCTGCTGCTCCTCCCCGCCCTGGCCCTGATCGGGATGGGCGCGTGGCCGGAGTTCATCCGCAGCGCCCAGGTCACAGCTTCCTATACCGCCCTGACCTTCAACCCCGCCGACTTCCGCGACCTGATGACCACTGCCCTCGGCTTCCGCTGGAGCCACTGGGGACTGCTCTTCATCCTGGCCGCAGTTGGTTTGCTGATGGCTGCCCTGTCCGGTCGGGTTCGTTCACGCCAGGACGAGTCCGCTGCATTCCCCTCCAACCGCCATCTGGCCTTCGTGATCCTCTGGCTCCTTATCTCCACCGCTGTCATGCTCGTGCAGGCCAAAGGCTACGACTACCACTGGCTGCCCATGCTCCCGCCGCTGGCTCTGCTGGCCGCCTTTGCCCTTCACAGCATCGCTCAGCGTCTCTCCTCACCCTCCATGCAGACCGCCTTCCGCTTGGGCGGGGCAGCCGTGCTGCTCGCCATCCTCACCGCCAGCATCTGGCCGAAGACATGGCTCTACCTCACCGGTCACGAAGACCGCCTGACCTACACCGCTCGCTTCACTGCCGGAGCCGCCGAGGAATTCAGAGCCAACGAGTCTCTACAGGTCGCCGCCCTCCTGCGCGAGCGGGTCATGCCCGGCGACTCGCTCTACATCTGGGGCTTCCGACCGGAGATTTACTACCTCAGCCGCCTCAACCCGGCCACCCGCTTCATCTTCCAATTCCCGCTGGTCGGAAGCTGGTATCCCCCCGAATGGCGCGATCAGAACGTCGAAGTCCTCTGGGCTGCCCTCCCCCCCTATGTCCTCGTCATGCAGGTCGATTACATGCCCTGGGTCACCGGAAGCCCCGAAGATTCCAACACCCTGCTTCAGGAGTATACTGAACTCAACAACTGGCTCCTCTTTAATTACGAGCGCGATACACAGATCGGAAACATCTTCCTATGGCGACGCAAACCACCAGCTTGATGATCCGCAAGGCCGCCGAAACCGATATTTCCCAGTTGGCCGAGTTCATCCTGCCTTTCGTAAATGACCGCAAACTGCTGCCGCGCACGCTCACCGAACTGCGCGACCTGCTCGACAGTTTCTTCGTCGCCGAGTACGAAGGCCGTATCGTCGGCTGCGCCGCCTTAGAGATTTACTCCTGGAAGCTGGCCGAAGTCCGCAGCCTCGCCGTCGCCCCAGACATGCAGGGACTCGGTATCGGCCAGAAGCTCGTCCAGGCCTGCATTGACCGCGCCCGCGCCGAAAACATCCTCGAAGTCATGGCCATCACCTCTGCCGATACCTTCTTTATGAACTGCGGCTTCAACTACACCTTGCCCGGCGAAAAACGGGCTCTCTTCATCCAGACCCGCGATCTCTGAAACGCCGTGCTCTCAGGCGACGTTCATCGATACTCAAGCAATGACTCCCGTATCCCTCACCTGCTTCTCATGCCGATCCGGCAAGCTGGCAGCACCAGGGATAGCAAGTAAAGATGCGTTTGAGGCCGCGCCATTGGCCTCTGGAGCAAATCATGATGGATGTCCTCATGGTCGGCCTGCTGGCGATCCTGGTGTATATGGTCACACTCTGGGCCGCCAGCCTCATCCTACACAATGCCAGCATCGTGGATATTTTCTGGGGGCCTGGTTTCGGCGTTGTCACACTGGTCTATTTCGCCCTCACGCCGGACGGCTACCTGCCGCGCAAACTGCTAATCCTCGGCATGGTGCTGATCTGGGGACTGCGGCTGGGACTGCACATCGGCTGGCGTAACCGCGACAAAGGAGAAGACTACCGCTATGCGGCCTGGCGACAGGCCAACGGTACGGGGTGGTGGTGGAAGAGTTTCTTCCAGGTTTTCCTCCTTCAGGGAATGCTGCTGTGGCTGATCTCGACGCCGCTGCTGGCCGCCCAGTATGCCGCTCAGCCGCAGTATCTCACCCTGGTTGACGGCCTCGGCCTGCTGGTCTGGTTGGTCGGCTTCGGCTTTGAAGCCATCGGGGACTGGCAGTTGACGCGCTTCCGCTCCAACCCGGCCAATGCGGGCAAAGTCCTGCGCGGCGGCCTGTGGCGCTTCACCCGCCATCCTAACTACTTTGGCGATGCCCTGCTGTGGTGGGGCTATTGGCTGGTGGCCCTCAGCACACCCTTCGGCCTGCTGACCACCTTCGCGCCGCTCATCATGACCGTCCTCCTAATGCGCGTCTCCGGCGTCGTCCTCCTGGAACGCCGCCTGCGCAAGAGCAAAGCAGGTTACGCCGACTACGTGGAAACCACCAACGCCTTCTTCCCGGGACCGCCGCGTAAACGACGCGACCCGTCTGAAAACCTTGCCCTGGAAGAATAGCCGCCGACCTCAGAGAGCCTGCCCTCCTGCGAACCGCGAGAGCGGCCTGCCCTACAGCGAGACGATTTTGGCCGCCACGCGGAGCTGCTTCGGGAAGACCGGCAGGAAGTCCAGTAGCGTTTTGTAACGCCCATGTTCCCGCTCGGTCAGATAGCGGCGCAGCACGCTGATCATCCCTGGAAGTGAAGTCATCCCGTTCATCTTGCGTTCCAGCAGCACATACGAGTTCGACTCGGCTTTGGTGAGGTTCTGTTCCAGGAACAGCGCCGAGAGCGCGGCAACGAATAGGCTGGTGAACTGCTCCTGCCACGTCGGATAGCGCGACTTGAACTGATCGCTGCCTGGCAGCGGAGCTTCAGTGAGCGGTGCGATTTTCTCAGCATGAGTCCGCAGAAAAGCATGCGTCAGCAGCCGCCCATACTGGGTCAGCGCCGAGCGATAGATGTAAGCCGGGTCCTCGTCGAACGGCCAGGGCGGGCTGTCCCCCCAAGCCAGGCGCGGCGGCGCGATGCACACGAGCTGGCCTTCCAGATGTACGGCTACTTCGCGCTCGGTCGGGTAGGAGATGTTGGGCATAAAGACCAACTTCTCCGGGATTTCCCCAAAGAAGGGCTCCAGGAACGGCTTGAAGGATACCTTCTGAAAAACCCGCCGGGATTGATCCAGGCTGGCCTGCCAGACCGCATCTTCCGAGTCCCACCACTGTTCCAGCTTGGCTTCCCGGTAGAAAGCCCGCAGTTGGTGAGTCCAGCGCTAGGGGAGCCACTGGGGTTCATCGGGCGAAACCAGCACCGGCCATTCCAACTGGAAGGCCAGCATAAACAGAGCTTCCAGCGGCGCGCCCTGATCGAGCAAACCCTGCATCGCCAGCACGGCCTCATGGGAACGCATCGGCTCCAGGTATTTGCGCGTCCCGCGGCTGTGGGCATGGGTTCCATGGGGCAGCCGCGCCTGGGAGGTCTGTGGCCAGTTGGTGGACGCCATTACTGCGGAGATGAGGCGGACGCGGTTATCCAGGATCACAACGATGTCGGAAGGATGGGTCATGCGAATAGTTCCGGCCTGCTTGGAGACACTCAGTCAACAAGGCTATTGTACGGGGCGATTCTGTCATCAGCAAGCACCGAAGTCTCAAGGGGTGCATTTCATTCTTGGGGTAAGTTTTGGATGGCCTGTTGGTCTTTCATGGAATGAAATCGGATTTCGGCATCTCCTTTGTCCCTTCACTGCGCATGGCTTTTCGGCAGCCGGACACTTTCGCGCTGCATCCGCTAAATCGTCGAGAAAAACACTGGGCTGCGGGGGACGCCCAGGGCAGAACCTGCCGGATGCGCCATGGAGGGTCTGGCGGCACAAACCGACCATCCCCCTCCTTCACCGAAACGGCCTCGTGTCGCTTGTGTTCAGATCCGCCCCGAACTTGAAATGCGCCCGGTTTCAAGGAACCGCATTGCCGGATGGGACAGACATCGCATACACTTATCCAAGATCACTCACGCTGACTGGAATATCCTGCTGAGGGAAGGCTGCGCGATTCTGTGACTCGCCGATACGACCAGATCATCGTCATTGATATCGAATGCACCTGCTGGCCGTACCGGCCCCCGCCCGGCGAGGAACAGGAGATCATCGAGATCGGCATCTGCTGTCTGAATCCGGCGGCATCCGAGCCGCTGGAGAAGCGCAGCCTGCTGGTCAAACCCGAACGCTCCACGATCAGCGCCTTCTGCACCGAACTGACCTCACTCACGCCGGAGCAGGTCGAGCGCGAAGGCATCCCTTTTGCCGAAGCCTGCGCTATCCTCCAGAAAGAGTACCGCGGCCGCCAGCGCGTTTGGGCCAGCTACGGCGACTTCGACCGCCAGCAGTTCGAGCGGCAGTGCGCCAACCACCACGTCCCCTATCCCTTCAGTCCCACGCACCTCAACATCAAGACGCTCTTCACGCTGCTGCGCGGCCTGCGCCATGATGTCGGGCTGGCGCAGGCGCTCGAACTGGCGCAGATCAGCCAGGACGGGCGGCATCATCGCGGCCATGACGACGCCTGGAATACCGCCCGCCTGTTAGGGAGCCTGCTGGCCGATCACCGCCAGCCGTGAAAAGTCGTCCCCACCCCATCCACGGCCCCCTTTCCATGCGCTGGCTTGAGAGGGCTTCGCAGCACGCTTTTCACTGTCGGGCCGGTAGGGGATGGAACCAGCGTCGGCACCGGGTAGGGGGTCGGGCGGAAGTCCGGCAGCCCGACCACCGACCACATTTCTCCGCTCAGCCGCGTGATACTGGCCTCGTAGGGCAGGTTGAAGCTGGCGATCTGCCCGGCGGAGTCGTAGCGCAGCGTCATGATGAAGCCCATCTCGCTCGTGACCGGCCAGCCGATGCGGTCGCGCAGACCGGGGTTGTTGGTCCACACTTTGCCGAAACCGTTCTCGACAGGCAGCGCGCTCTCTCTTCCCGGACGGGGAGCAGCCGTCCGCACGCTCAATCCGCCGTAGGCCGTCAGCGGGAAGCTCAGGCGCTCGGCCTGACCGCGCCCGATAAAAGCGCTGATCTCGCCGGTATCCGCCCGCCACAGCAGGAAACCGTTCTCAAAAATCTGGAAGGTCGCCCCCGTCTGATTAGGCGTCAATGTGGGCGGCGGCATTACCGTGACTGTGGGAGCCGGTGTGAACAGCGGCAGGGGCGCGGTCGGGAAGGGGGTGGGCGGCGGTGGGAAACTGCTGACCTGCCAGCGGCCATCACTGCGCTGCGAGACGATCCGCCCGTCCGGCAGGCCAAACGCGACCGTCTCGCCGCCCTGAATTCGCGCCGTCATCAGATAGCCGCTTTCACCCGCCGTGGCGAATCCCAGGCCGTCCCGAATGGCCGGGACATTGCTCCAGACTTTTCCGAAGCCGTTCTGCGGTGTGATCCGCCCGCCCGGATTCGAGACCGATTCGATGCGCCAGCCGCCGTAGGCGCTGTTGGCGTAGCGGCTGATCTCGCCGACTTCGTATCCGATGAACACCCAAATGTCGCCCGTATCAGCCCGCCAGAGCATGAAGCCGCTGTCGAAGGGCTGGAAGGTCGTGCCGATGCGCGGATCAGTCGCGCCAGGGGTGAAGGTCGCCGCTGGCGAGCCAGGGTCGAACGACCAGGTTCCGATTGGGCTGACCTTGATGACCTGGTTGTCCGGCAGGGTCAGCGCCACGAAGGACGCGCCGAAACTGGGCGACTGCACGAAAAGCGGGTAGCCCTGCTCGGCGGCGGTCGCCCAACCCAGCCCGGCCTGCACCTCGGCGAAGTTCGCCCAGACGCGCCCGAAACCTTCGCGCGGCTGCCAGCGCCCTGCCGGGATCGGCGCCATCAGAGGCGGGATGCTCAGCCCGCCATAAACCGCGAGCGGATAAACCCGCGCCGCGCCGCCGTTGTGGTAGAACACCCAGATGTCGCCCGTGTCGGCCCACCAGATCATGAAGCCGTTGTCGTAGGGCTGGTAGCTGGCGCTGACGAAATAGGTGCCCAATCCCATCGGCGGCAGCGCGCCTGCCGAGACCGGTGTCGGCGTCGCCCCATTCAGCGGCGGCACGCGCAAACTCTGCCCGCTGATGATCCGGCTGTGGGTCAGGCAGTTGGCCTGCATCAATTCGAGAGTCGTCAGTCCATAGCGCCGGGCAATCCGGCTGAGGCTGTCACCGCGCACCACCCGGTAGACCACCCAATCGGTGCGGACAGCACACTGCGCCTCTGCCGGTGACGTAACCAACCCGGCTCCGATCACCACCAGGACGGCCAGCGCCAGTACGGTGATGGCCTGCCAGAATCGCTTCATCGCTCCATCCTCCCTGTTGCAAGCAGCACTCTCTGCTGAAATGACTCCGGCTTGTGGCCGCGGGTTTCAGTCCGTAGAAGGTGCACCGGGCAGTCGGAGGGTAGCCGCAGAACTTGGAGCGACCTTCAGCGTTCGATGGGCAGCCCACGCAGCATCCAGCCTTTGGTCCCATCTTCCAGGTTGTAGACTTCGGGAAGACCGATCTGCGCCAGGTAATGCGCTCCGTACAGGCTGCGAATGCCGGACGCGCAGACCACGACCACCGGCTTATCGCGGGGGATTTCCTCGGCTCGCAGGGGCAGATCGTTCAGCGGAATGTGGATCGCGCCGGGGATTCGCCCCATGACCCATTCTTCAGGTTCGCGCACATCCACCAGCGTATGGTCGCCGGGATGAAAACGCTCGCGGTAGATGTCGATGGGCAGGTCCCGGAAATGGCCTTGTTCGCTCATAGGGGTTCGGTGTGGATTATAGCTAGTGGACACAGAACGATGAGTGTACCACAGCGCCCTTGACCTGCCAGCGGTTCGACTCGGCTGCGAGATGCGTTTATACTGTGTGGGCAGAATCGTTCATCCAGGAGGCTGATCCGCGGTGTTGGCAGGCGATGTCGGCCAGTTAGCCGGCCACAAGTTAGGGCAGTATGAACTGCGTGATCGCATCGGCACGGGCGGGATGGCGGCCGTCTACCGCGCCTGGCAGTCCTCGCTCCAGCGCGAAGTCGCCGTCAAAATCCTCAGTGCCGCCTATGGACAGGAGGCTGACTTCCAGCAGCGTTTCGTCCGTGAAGCGCAGACGGTAGCCCAACTGGAACATCCCAACATCATCCCGATCTACGACTACGGTACAGAAGGTGGACTCAGCTACGTCGTCATGCGGCTGCTGACGGGCGGCACGCTGGCGAATCGCTTGCAGGCGGTTCAGCAGCAGAGCAGGCCGCTGCCGAGTCTGACTGAAGTCGCCGCGATCACGCGCTCGGTGGCCAGTGCGCTCGACTACGCGCATTCCAGGGGCATTGTCCATCGGGATGTCAAGCCCAGTAACGTCCTCTTCGATGTTCACGGCACGCCCTTCCTGAGCGATTTCGGCATCGCCTGGATGCTGTCGAGCGCCAACGAATTGACCCAGAGTGGATATGTCCTGGGAACGCCGGGGTACATGTCGCCGGAGCAGTGGCGCACCGAGGCCGTGACGGCTGCCAGTGACCAGTACGCGCTCGGCGTGGTCGTCTATGAGATGCTGACCGGCCAAATGCCCTTCCAGGCCGAGACGCCCTATGCTTTGATGCTCAAGCATCTGACCGATCCGCTGCCCCCGCTTCGCAGCTTCCGAAGTGATCTTCCGGCCAGCGCCGAGTCGGTGATCTATCGGGCAATGGCGAAAGACCCCACCCAGCGGCATCCCAGCCTGCGTGCCTTTGCTGACGCCTTCGAGCAGGCCATCGCCGGGGGCCGCTTGGAATCGACCGGCTTCTTCATCGGGGAACTTGAGAAACCCCTGCCGGCGCCGACCGCCCCGCCTGCGGCAGTCGAAGACGAGACCCTGCCCCCCTTCCAGCCGCAGCGCAAACGCGAATCCGAACTGGAACAAGCCGCCTCGACGGGTCTGTATCCCACGCCCGCGCCCTACCCGCCGCAGACTGCTGTTCGCAAGGACGGCCTGCCGCTGCCGCGCATCGCCAGCGGGCTGCTGCTCCTCGTCGGAGCCGCCGTTTTGATCCTGAGCTTGCTGTCCCCCAGCGCGCCGCCACAAACCGGGCCAGCGGGCGGACTGCCGCCGCTGACCCTCCTCGGCCTTGCCCTGGTGCTGATCGGGGCAGCGCCCTGGGTCATCCCCGCCCTGCAGGGATGGACCCGCCGGAGCCGCGCCTCCGCGCCCCCGCCCAAACCGCAGCAGTCCAGCGCGACTATCCCGGCGGAGCCGCCCGCGACCAGACCCGAACCCGCTCCGGCGCTCGACGACATCCCGACAATCACCCCGCCGCCCCCGCCGGTGACGACAGCGCCTGCCCCGGCTCCGTCACCCGCTGCGCCGCCCAAGCCGGTCTACCGGGCGATGGCGAGCCTCCAGGAGGGCGAGCGGTTGGGCATCTACGAACTCCGCAAGCGGCTGGATAAAGGCGAACGCAACCGGGTGTATCATGCCTTCGACACCCGCCGGGAGCGCGACGTGGCCGTCAAGGTGCTGGGGCTGGGCGAGAGCAGCGAGGAGCGCGGCAAACGCTTTGCCCAGGAAGCCCGCATCCTGGGCGCGCTGCACCACCCCCATATCGTCCCCTTCCTGGACTACGACTCCATCGACGGCCTCAGCTTCATCGTCATGCCGCTGCTGGAAGGCGGCACGCTCAAGGAGAAGCTCGCCGCCGGGCGGATGAACGGCGGTCAGGTCATGGGGCTGCTCAAAGAGGTCGGCAGCGCCCTGGATTACCTCCACAGCCAGAAGGTCATCCACCGCGACCTCAAGGCCAGCAACATCATGTTCGACCACCCCGGCAATGCCTATCTGGTCGATTTCGGCATCGCCAAGCTGACCGACAGCGCCGCCCAGCAGAACATCACCATGGTCGGGCAGGTGGTCGGCACGCCCTCGTACATGTCCCCGGAGCAGTGGCTCGGCGTCGAACTGACCCCAGCGGTCGATCAGTACGCGCTGGGCATCCTCTGCTTCCAGATGCTCACCGGGCAGCTTCCCTTCGATGCGCCCAACACCCCTGGCCTGCTCTACAAGCACATGTACGACCCGCCGCCGTTCCCCTCCAAAATGCAGCCTGATCTGCCCGCGACACTTGACGACGTGCTGCACAAGGCCCTCGCCAAGAAACCCGAAGAACGCTACCCCTCGACGCGCCAGTTCGTCGAGGCGTTAGGGCAGGCGCTCGCCCAGAACGTCTCGCCTGAGCGCAAACTGGGGCACATCTTCATCTCCTACAGCCGCCGCGATCAGGACTACGCTCGCCAGTTGGCCGACCAGCTTCGTGCCAACGGCTTCGACGTCTGGATCGATGACCGCATCGATTATGGCGACCGCTGGTTCAAGGAGATCGAGCAGGCCATCGTAGACTGCGCCGCCATCACCGTCATCATGACGCCGAACTCGCACGAATCCGAGTGGGTGCACCGCGAAATCCTCATCGCCAAGCGCGAGAAGAAGCCAATCTTCCCGCTGCTGCTCAAAGGCCAGGAGTTCGGCATCCTCATCGACATCCAGTACGCCGACGTTCGCAGTGGGCAGATGCCCCCCGCTGGCTTCTACATCCGCCTGCGGCGCGATCTGGCCGCCCGCGGCGGCTGATCCCATCCGCGACGACAGAACGAAACCGAGACTCCATGCTGCTCAACGAATATCAATGGTCACTCAATCCGCGCGGGCTGCACAACCCGATGGTCTACCGCGGCCCGCAGATGGATCGCTGCCTGCGCCTTCAGCTGGGCTGGTACAAGATGGTGGCGGCGGGCAGCGAATTCCTGGACGACTGCGCCACGCTGCTGTCTTACAACATCACGCCCATCATCCGCATCTACCTCCAATCGCCGGGGGCGCGTCCGGTCGATGCCGGAATCGCCGATCTCTGGCGGCAGTATGCCAGCGTCGGCGTCAAATGGTTCGAGTTCTACAACGAACCCAACCTGGCCTTTGAGTGGCCGCCTTCCGGCATCGAGATCAGCCCGCGTAATGTCGCCGGCGCGGTCGGCCCGATTATGGAAAACTGGCTGGTCTTCGCCGAGACCATCATCAACATGGGCGCGTATCCGGCCTTTCCTGCCCTGGCCGAGGCCGCCTCCCCCAACGAAGGCTCTGTCCCCTGGATGGACGCCATGCTGCTCTATCTGCGCGAACGCCATCGCGACCGCTTCCGCGCCATTATCAATAACGGCCTGTGGATGGCAGTGCATCCTTCCACGCTCAACCACTTCTACCAGGAAGTGCCCGGCCAGCCCTACCTCCCCCGTGATCCCCGCCAGTACAACGGCGAAGAAGGTGGCTGGCACTTCGAGTACCCTTACGACCCCATCTGCCAGGCCACCGATCCGGGTCGGACCGTTTTCGGCGGGACGCGCCTGACCCCCTACGGCGACCCCAATGGCATCAATGCCATGGGCATCGCCTTCCACTACCGGCTGGCGCAGTGGTTCGATGCCGGGGTCGTCCCCGTGGTCGGAACCGAGGGCGGCGTCTATCCCACGCCGCTCAAACCCGGCGAGAAGCTCCAGCAGGATGACCGCTACCCTTGGTACGATGCCAGCGCCCACGGTGAAGCGGTCGTGGCGGCCTTCAACTGGATCGCCACCGTCGCCCCACCCTGGCACTTCGGCATCAGCCTGTGGAAAGAGGACGAATACTATGACGCCAACCTCCCCGCGCTGCTGCGCATGGAGCAGACTCCGCAGATCAAGCGGGTGGTTCCACCGCTCAGTTCTGGCGAAGTCACCGAGTTCAGCGGTTACCTGGGACGCGGTCCCGGACCGATCCGCGGCGAGCCGACCTTCCATATCGTCATCCTCGCGCCCGGCCTTGATCCGCGCTGGTTCTTCGAGACGGCCCAGGGCTATTGGAACATGTTCCGCCCGCTCGTGGCGACCATCTGGGACTACATCAACTACATCCCCTATGATCGCAGCCTGGCCGTGACCGTCATCGCCCCGCCTGACCTGGCCGATAGTATGCGCGAGGTCATCCAGAAGCAGTACCCCAACGTACTCTTCGACCTGATCCTGACCACGGGCGATCCCCAAAACCTCACCGATGTCCTCAACGCGCGGGTATGGAGCAACCGCCGCTTCGGGTAAACTTGGCCGCCCGGGTCGATGAGAACTCAACCCTCGGCGAACGGCTCAAGGCCGTCATCGGCTGCAGCGGCAGCCCGTCCCTGCTAAAAGTGATCGTATTGAGGTTGCAGGCTGCTGAGGGAGCGCCGCGCGTCCCGCAGGCCGCTGATACCGCCGGGTAGGAAGGTTCAAAGGCAAACGTGTGTTTGAGAACGACGGTCTCGCCAGCCTTGTACCGTTAACTCGTCCACGTACTGGAAATCTGGGTCTATGGTGAGTACGGTCATCCTGTGTTGGAGCGCCAATGCCGCAATCCAAGCATCATTCTGCGGTATTGGCCGACCTTTTCGACGCAGTTGTCACCCGCCATCAACACTTGGGACATCGAGTTCATCCCCTCGAACCTGCTCGAATTCCGCTTCGATCAGATCAGCGGGTGGGAAGGCGATCTCCCGCATGTGCTGGATCAGATCAGCCACCGGTTCACCGGTCGCTTCCTGAATGCTGCGGGCAAAATCCAGGACGCCCTGCTGCGCTTGCGCCTCAAGCTGCTCAAGCACATCCAATCAGATCGCGTCGAATGGCGGTCATCGGGATCACCCTTTCCCCGTTCAACAGGCTGATTCTAGCACACGCTCACGGGATGACGCGGTTGTTGAGCATGTCGTTGATCGACTTGACCAGACGGCGCAGTTCAGCTTCCAGGTCTTCGGTGATTCCGTCCTGGATCGCCGCCTCGCGAAACAGGTCGCGGGCATCGCGCAGTTCGGCCTGACCACGCCGCAGCCGCGCCAATCCAGCCCGCATCTGGGTGCGGGCATCCCGGCTGGCCGGGCTGGTATAGTGGTTGGGGAAATCCCAACCATGCCGGGTCGCTGCCGCCCGCAGCCCTTCTAGGAAATCTTCCACCCGCTCGATCTGGTGCGCCGCCCCCTTCTGCAGAAGCTCCTGGATGGCGTCGCTCAGTGACGGCTCGACGCCGAAGTCGAGAGTCACGATGTCGCGGTAGCGGCCTTCGGCATCCGTGGCCGTGCCCGGCTGCGGGCGCAGCGCCGTCTTCTGCGGCGAAAGTCCCGTGAACACCGGATAGAGGATGCCAACGCACAGGTTATGGATGTCGGTGCGGAAAAGCTGCTCGTCTTCGCGGCGGCGGCCGTCCAACTGCCGCGAGCTGTTCAGGTCGATGATACGGAGCTGGCTCCCGTCCCAATACACATGTTCCAGCTTGTGGTCGAGGTAGACGATGTTCTGCTGGTGAGCCATCCGCAGCAGTTCGCCGAATTGCAGCGCCAGCGCCAGCCCTTCTTCGCTCGGTAGACGCCAGCGTACCCCGGACTGGTTGGGCTTCATCAGGTAGAGCAGGTTGTGCAGCCGCGGCAGATTTTGCAGCGCCAGATACGGCCGCCAGCCGCGCTCCGCAAAACGCGGCATTGCCTGGACGAATCCCAGCACATCCAGGTGAAAAGCTTCCATCTCCCCCTCGGCAGGCGCTTCCGACCGGGTAGAGATATAGCCGCAGTCGATCAGATCGACAACGTGCGGGTTGCCTGCCAGCTTCATCAGCAGATCGGCTTCGTTGGCAAACGCGCGGTACTCCCAGCGCATCTCGCCATCGGCGGACAGATGCTCCGGGCGCATGACTTTGAAAGCGACGGTCTGGCCGCTGCGCCGGTGCAGGGCATCCAGCACGCGGGCATAATGTCCCAGCGCGAAGGTGTCGTTATACTGGTCGATGCGATACAGGTCGGTCAGGATTGGCATACACGTCCCCTGGGTCAATATATCCCAAGCCTGCCGAAAACTTGGGATATGAGTTCGACTCTACCATGACTGGAGGGCATTCGATAGGGTTGATAGGGCTGAAAAAGGCAAACCTGGTCACTTACTGGTGCACCCGGTAAATCGTTGAGAAAAACAGGCGCTGCGGGGGACGCCCCCGGAAGGTTTTTCCCCTCGGCAGAAGGGGGCAGTTCTCAAGGGTAGATTTTTTGCCCGGCGTCAGTTCATGCCCACCGATTGAACCTTTCTAACCTCTTAAGCCCCCTCTCCATGCAATGGAGAGGGGGTTGGGGGTGAGGATCATGAAAAAACCTGCCCCTGAAAAGAAGGGGGTAGGGGGATGAGGACAGAACTTGCCGGATGAGCCACTTACTTTGCATGCCGGGGAATCTGACTATAATTAGGTCAAATTGACTGTCTCTAGGAGTCCGGTGATGCCGACCCCTGAACCGGGTATTCGTCTGCGGAGCAGCGCGCGAACCAGTGTTGGCCAAGTGCGCGAAAACAACGAAGATACCGTCCATCTCTGGACCCGCGATGATATGGTGCTGGCGATTGTTGCCGACGGCATGGGCGGCGCGGCCGCCGGTGAAGAAGCCAGCCGCATTGCCGTTGAGACGATCAAGTCTGGTTTCGCCCAGCGGGAAGCCGAAGGCGATACCAGCGACAACACCATCACCGAGAAGCTGCTCGAATCCATTCAGACCGCCAACCAGCGTATTGTTCAGAAGGCCACCCACTCGCCGGAGATGCGCGGCATGGGTACGACTCTGACGTTGGCGCTCGTGCGTGGAACCTATGCTGTCTTTGCCCATGTCGGCGACAGCCGCGCTTACTGGGTCGATGGCGCTGATCAGAGCATCTCCCAGATCACCTCCGATCATAGCTTCGTGCAGGCCCTCGTCCTCGCCGGACACATCACCCAGGAGCAGGCCGCCAACCATCCGATGGGCAATGTCCTCTACCGTGCGCTCGGTCAGGCCGAAGAGATCGACGTGGATATGTACTACAAACGGCTCCATGTCGGCGACCGTCTGGTCCTGTGTTCCGATGGACTCACCCGGCACGTCAGGCCGGAAGAAATCGCCGAAATTGCCCTCTCTGACCCCAACCCCGATCTCGCCAGCCAGAAGCTCATTGACCTCGCCAACTCTCGCGGGGGTGAAGATAACGTCAGCGTCATCGTCATTTCGGTCGAAGATGGCGGATCGCTCAAGCCGCACCGCAAAGCCGCGATCCGGGGCGCGGAAGAAGATGAAACGCTGGTACTGCCCAACAGCCCTCTCCGCAAGATGATGGACGATGATCCTACTGTCACCGAACGGGGCAATACCAAAGCCCCGCGCAGCCATCTCGGCGACGAAATCGCCCACGGCGAACCCACCCTGGATGGGCACAAGGCCGCCGCCGAACCCGCCCGTGACTCGGCCCGGAGCAGTCGGCTCACCGAGCCGCTCCCCGTGACCGGCCCGCGCCTCGGCAGCACACCCGAAGGCCGCGATACCCGCAACCCGAATGAGTGATTCCCGCCGCCCATGACGCTTCCGCTCGTTGTCCTCATTGGAGCGCCGGATTGGGCGCAGTCCCTTGAGCAAACCCTCACCAAGGGCTGGCGCATCCAGCACGAGACCGAACCGAATGGCTATCTGTCCCGCCTGGCCGATGCCCGCCCCGCGCTCATCGTCATAGACGGCGCGGATCCACTGTGGCGCTACTGGATCACCACGCCCAAGACCAGCCCGGCCGCCCGGCGCATCCCGCTCATCTTCATCACCGATGTCCCCGAGACTCGCCAGGCCGCGCTGCTGGCTGGCGCCGATGTCGTGCTGGGGCAAACCGAGTTCCAGACCCGCGCCGCCCAGATCGTCGCCGAATACGCCCGCCAGCTTGACCCGGTGCTGATGCAGCAGTTGGACTGCGAATGCCAGCAGCCGCTGCCCCCGCTGGCTGCCCAGGGGGTAGCCAAGTTCAACGCGGGCGAATACTATCCCCAGCATGACCTCTTCGAGGCTCAGTGGGTGGAGACGCCCGGCCCGGTGCGCGACCTCTATCGTGCCATCCTTCAGGTCGGCGTTGCCTATTATCAGATCGAGCGCGGCAATCATCGCGGCGCTCTCAAGATGCTGCTGCGGAGCCTCCAGTGGTTGGCGATCCTGCCGGATGTCTGCCAGGGAATCGATGTGCGCCAGCTCCGCGAAGACTCCGCCCGCGTCCGTGCCGAACTCGAACGCCTCGCCCCGCAGCATATCGCCGCCTTCGACCGCCGCCTCCTCAAACCGCTGCGGCTGGTTCAGCCTCCCGCTCCACCCTAGAGCCTTTCCCATGCGCCGCGTCCTGATCCCCGCGCTGCGGCTGGCCTCGCTGTTCCCTCTGTGCTGGTCAACCGTTCGGGTTTGACCAGCAGGCTGCGCTTCTCCAGCGGCTCGCATGCCGCCGGATTCAGACAGCAGATGCCAATCTCGATGATCTCTTGTTCCTCGCCCGGCGGCGGACGGTACGGCCAGCAGGTGCATGCGATGTCGATCAGGAACGGCCTCCAAAGCGCCCCCAAACCTGTTTCCAACCACTTTGCGCGACTGCCGCCCTGAATCGCAGGCATAATGCAAGCGCCACCACCCGCCATCCAGCGCAGTTTCTAACCCAAAGAGTGACCATAATGTCACCCTTTCCGTCCCGTTTTGTGCTACCCTGTGAATGCGCCGGCACAGCACATTGAATGGTATTCCTCTAAAAACTATGAATCACCAACGATCAACTCCACCTGGACGGCAGTCCAAATGAGAATCCCAACCCATTCTCATTCTTACTTTTCTTATCATTCTTATCACATCGGCTGGTTTCTCGCCTTACATGCAAGCCTTCGGCAGCAGTTTGCCGTTCCGCAGCTGCCGCAATTGCGGAAATTTGTGCAGCAAAGTGCATGAATTGCAACTGCAACATCTGTTGCATGGCGCACTGATCTGTATTTGACTTACTAAGTCCTGACTCGACCTTCCACCCGCACCCACTCGATCACCAGGGTTTGCGCCTGCTGGACAGGCGACACTCCCCAGCCGAAGTGTCCCTGCGGCGTGACCACAGCGTACTGGTTGTCGATCCAGGCGATAAAACCCAGCGGCCCGCGCGGCCCGGTCGCGGCCTGATGGACGACCTCCCCATCCACCGCGAAGCGGATCCCATCCACCCGCCAATCCAGCGTGTAGGTGCGCGGACGGTCCAGCACTGCCGCGTCCAGCAGCCGCTCGCTGACCCCAATCGCCGCCTGCCCAATCGGCCACAGCCGCCGGTAGAGCGCCGGAACCCGCATCAGCAGCATCCCGAGCGGCGCGGCCGGTAACAGCGCCAGGAACGGCCAGCGGGCGGCGTCAAGCGTAGCCGCCTTCCAACCCGCCCCCGGCACATCCAGCGCCAGCCGCATGTCGTTCGGCGGCGTGGAGAAGAAGAACCAAACCGCCTGGGGCAAGCGCAGCCCGCGCATTCCCGGCCCGAACGGATGGTTCCAGAACCCGAATCCAGCCGTGCCCACATGCAGCCCCGTCGCCCAGGCCCGCAGGCTCATCCGCGCCGGCGGCCGCCAGCGGAACCCATCGCGGGCGCTGTAGTCGCTCAACTGGGCATCGTGATAGGCTTCGCCGCTTGCGGCCGGCAGACTCAGGCGCAGTGCCCCATCGCGGCTGAGGGTCTGTCCGCCTCCGAATCGTGTCAGAGTCCAGGGAGCGGGCAGCGGCGAATCGAACTCAGGAATAAAACACATGATCTACTTGGACGCTTGAGAAATATGCCTGCATCGGCTATGATTACAGTGAAATGGATGCCGTCATTCTAGCATGGGGCGGTGGCCGTTTCCGACAGCAAATCCGCGTCCGCTGCGGCGATAAACGGTAGGGTTGAAGATAGGGATTATGGACATTACCTGGTATGGGCACAGCTGTTTCCGTCTGACGGAACGCAACCGGATTTCGGTGGTGACCGATCCGTTCGCCGACGTGATTGGCCTGCCGGTTCCCCGGCTGAAAGCCGACGTCGTCACCATCAGCCACGATCAACCCGGCCATAACTACGTGGAAGCCGTCAAAGGCGTCTCGCACATCCTGAGCGGGCCGGGGGAATACGAGATCGGAGGGGTCTTCCTGACAGGCATCGAATTGCACCTGATCGAGCGCGATCCCCGCTGGAACGTAGCCTTCCGCATCGAATACGATAACGTGACCGTGCTGCATCTGGGCGATCTGGCGCATGTGCCGGATCAATCCACCATTGAGGACTTCGGAGAAGTAACTGTCCTGCTGCTCCCGGTTGGCGGCGGACAGGGACTCCGGGCAGCCCAGGCCGCCGAAGTCGTCGGGCTGGTGGAACCAAGCTACGTCGTGCCGATGCATTACGGGCTGCCCGGCATGAACATCGACTTGGAACCAGTGGACAAGTTCCTGAAGGCGATGGGCGTCAGCACCGTCCAGGAAACCGACATATTGAAGGTCTCCGGCGGCGAACCCCCGGAACAAACCCAGGTCATTCTGCTCCAACCGCAGCTCCAGACGACCTGAGAGGAGGACACGCATGGCCTCGCTCGGAAAAGACCACGTCAAACTGTTGATGCGCTGGGATATCAAGCCGGAGCGTGAACAGGATTACTTCGAGTTCGTGGTGCGCGAATGGGTTCCGGGCATCACCCGCATGGGCATGGAACCGACCGGGGCCTGGTACACCGCTTACAGCCGCGACAAGCAGTCGCAGATCATGACCGAAGGGCTGGTCGAAGACCTG
Organism: uncultured Anaerolineaceae bacterium; assembly: GCA_964556745.1. Classification (GTDB taxonomy): domain Bacteria; phylum Chloroflexota; class Anaerolineae; order Aggregatilineales; family Phototrophicaceae; genus CFX2. The sequence goes on along the minus strand of CAZKXW010000051.1, from coordinate 5,850 downwards.
GACAACATGCGCCGCATCCTCGCCAGCCAGGAATGGACGCGCCTGCACGACCGCCTGCTGGAATACGTCACCAACTACCAGCAGAAGGTCGTGCGCGTCACCGGCGACTTCCAGTTCTAAGCCGCGCCTACCCTCCCGAATCGAAAACGCCCGGCAGCAGCGCGGGCGTTTTTCATTCCGTAGGGTGAAACTGCCTCAGTCGGCGGCGGCGGCCAGAGTGTCGCTCTTGGATGTGGTCGCGTCAGTGCTGGTCGAGGTCGCGGTGTCCTTCTTGGCAGCGCTGCTGGTCAGGCTGGTCTTGGAGGAACTCTTGCTGTCGTTCACGTAGAAGCCGGCCCCTTTGAAGATGATCCCGGCGGCCTGAACGACACGCACCACGCGCTGACCAGTCTGCGGATCCAGCGTCAGGGGTTGGTCCGTGAAGTTCTGGCGGAAATCGAAGGTCGTGCCATCTTCGCGGCGATACGTGTACATAGGCATAGGCGGTCACACCTCAATGATCCAACAAATTGCTTTTGAACAGGATGCCACCTCTTATCATACAGAAATTTCCAAGGCTGTCTACAGGGTGAAGCCGATTCAAATAGACTTCTTATGTGTGGACTGCTGTCGATTCTGGCGCGTCACCTTGTTATAATCGAATCGTCATTCGGTTCGTGTCCGCTCAGCCAGTGTGATGAAGGAGCAGCGCCATGGCAACCCGGAAACACGCGCAGCCACAGATCGTTGAAGTCGCGGAACCCGAACGCATCCCGGTGAAGAACCCTGTGACCGGCGAAGTTTTCGATTCAATCCCGGCCATGAGCGCAGAGGACGTAAACGCCGCTGTAGATCGGGCGCGGCGGGCACAACCGGCCTGGGCCGCGTTAAGCGTGGAGGCGCGTGGGGCGCTGCTGCGCCGTTGGGGGGAGGCCGTCTGGGATAACCAGAAAGAAATGATCCGCATCATCCGGCGCGAGTCCGGAAAGAACGAACTCGGCGCCTGGCAGGAAATCGCTGTCCTCGATGCCGTGTGCGCCTACTATGCCCAGAACGCGTCAGGAATGCTGCGCCCTCAGCGCCGCACAGCTTTCGTGCCGATCAAGCATTCGGTACGGGTGTACTACAAACCCTGGGGCGTGGCGGGTTTCATCACTCCCTGGAATTACCCACTGCTGCTGACCTTCATCGATCTGATTCCGGCGCTGATTGCCGGGAATACAGTTATCCTCAAGCCGAGCGAGGTGACGCCCTTCACGGCGCTGTATGCCGTCGAACTGATGATGAAGGTGGGCATGCCCCGCGATGTGATACAGGTCGTCACGGGGGCAGGGCGCACCGGCGCGGCGGTGGTCGATCTGGTCGATTACATCTCGTTTACCGGCAGCACCGCCGTCGGCAAGAAGATCGCGGTGCAGGCCGCTGAACGGCTAATCCCGTGCAGCCTGGAACTGGGCGGCAAGGATCCCTTCATTGTGCTGAAGGATGCCGACCTCAATCTGGCGGCATCCGAGGCGCTGGTCGGCGCGCTGGAAAACAGCGGTCAGGCCTGCGTCTCCACCGAGCGCATCTATGTGGTCGAGGCCGTCTACGACCGCTTCATCCAGCGGCTCCGGCATTATGCCAATCAGCTTGTCATCGGCGCGGGCGATGGTCTGGGTGTGCATATGGGCAGCATGACCAACGAGCGTGAACTGATTCGCACCGAGGCACATATCGCCGATGCAGTCGCCAAAGGCGCGAAAGTCATCCATGGCGGCAAGCGCCGCCCCGACCTCGGTCCCCTGTTCTTCGAGCCGACCATCCTGATCGATGTCGATCACACGATGGATGTGATGACTGAGGAAACCTTCGGTCCGCTGCTGCCCGTTATGAAAGTCAAGGACGCCGAGGAAGCCATCCGATTGGCAAATGACAGCCAGTACGGACTATCCGGGTCGATCTTCACCCGCAATCTGCGGCGCGGTGAACAGCTTGCCACCCGCATCGATTGCGGCGATATTTGCGTCAACACCACCCACTGGAACTTTGGCGCTCCATCCGCTCCGATGGGCGGAGTGAAGAACAGCGGGTTGGGCCGGCGGGGTGGGCCGGAGGGCCTGATGCGCTTCGTGAAGTCACAAACCGTGCTGGTCGATAACCAGATGCTCTCCAAACCGATCCTCGGCCATCTGGATGATTTTTTCTTCCGTGGGGCAGTGGTGTTGAGGGAAATGCGCCGCCTCATCCCCTTCCTGCGGATGTAAGACGCCGCGCCGGGCGATTCTATTCAGTCCGTGCGTCCAGACTCGGCAGTGAGGCATCCTGTTCGCGCAGGAACGACAGCGCTTCGCTCAAGGTGTAGGCATTGTGGACGCGCCCGCGCACACCCAGAAGCTGCGCCAGCACCGTCATGATGAAGCGCAGGGCAGCATCCTGCGCTTCGACAACCACCACCCACCCCAACTGATCGGGGTGGGGCGACGGCCGCACAACCGGTAGGTAGGACTCCACTGACGGTGGATATTGAGTCACAGCTTCGAGGTCGAGGACGATGTGTACAGGGGAACTGCCTGCCGCGACCAACTGGATGACTTGTGAATCCAGGTCGGCCACATGCGCGACTTCCAGACGACCGACCAGCGTGACACGGATGACGCGCCTCTCGATCCACCACTCGACTCCGTGTGGCATAACGCCTCGGCTCGGACTCCTAGCATTTATGTTGACTGTAACCCTGCTGCTGCGGCTTGACCAGTAATGAATGTCAGGTTTATACGGTTGAGGTGCGCTATAATCTGCCTCGAAAGCATCAGGCATCACCAAACGGAGTCAATCGCCATGTCCGATTCACCCGAAATCCGCGACCAGTTGTCCCGGATGACCGCCCGCAGCCGCATCCTGCTGGAAGGCAATGACCGCGCCGGAGCGCGGTCTATGCTCAAGGCGATTGGTCTGACTGACGACGATCTCGCCAAACCGATCATCGGCATTGCCAACACCTGGACAGAGATCGGCCCCTGCAATTTTCATCTGCGGCGTCTAGCCCACAAGATGAAGGAAGGCATCCGCGCGGCAGGTGGGACTCCCTTCGAGTTCAACACAATCAGCATCTCCGACGGCATCACCATGGGCACGGAAGGCATGAAAGCCTCGCTCATCAGCCGCGAGATGATCGCCGACAGTATCGAACTTATCGCCCGCGCCAACTACTTCGATGGGATGATCTGTCTGGCAGCCTGCGACAAGACCATGCCGGGCACGATCATGGCGATGATCCGCTGTGACATTCCGGCGTTGATGCTCTACGGCGGCTCAATCATGCCGGGAAACCTCAAAGGTAAAGACCTGACTATCCAGGATGTTTTCGAGGCCATCGGTGCTTATGCCGCTGGAAAGATCAGCTACGAGGAATTCAAAGCGGTTGAAGACGCGGCCTGTCCTGGCCCCGGCGCATGCGGAGGCCAGTTCACTGCCAACACGATGGCCCTGGTTTCCGAATTGCTGGGCGTCTGCCCGATGGGCTTCGCTGATATTCCAGCGATGGACGATGCGAAGGATGACGTCTCCTACCGAGCTGGGGAACTGATCCTCAGAATGGTCGAGCAGGACCTGCGCCCCAGTAAGATCGTGACCCGGACGGCGCTGGAGAACGCTATGGCCTCGGTCGCAGCCACAGGCGGCAGCACCAATGCCGTGCTGCACACGCTCGCCTTCGCCCGCGAGGCGGGCATCCCCTGGACTATTGACGACATCGAAGCCATCAACAAGCGCACGCCGCTCATCGCTGATCTCAAGCCGGCGGGCAAGTACACCGCCGTGGATGTCCACCGCGCGGGGGGCATCCGCCTGATCGCTCAGCGTCTCGTCCAGGGGGGATATGCCGATGGCAGCGCCTTGACCGTCACTGGGAAGACACTGGCGCAAGAAGCGGCCAGCGCCAAAGAGACTCCCGGCCAGCAGGTCATCCGCACCTGGGACAACGCCATCAGCCAGAATGGTGGGCTGCATATCCTCAAGGGCAATCTGGCTCCGCGCGGCGCGGTCATCAAGCTCAAGGGCGACGAACCCCGCACCCATCGCGGCCCGGCCCGCATCTTCAACCGCGAAGAGGATGCCATGCACGCCGTCCAGTCGCTTCAGATCAAGGCAGGCGATGTGGTGGTGATCCGCTACGAAGGGCCGGTGGGCGGTCCCGGAATGCGGGAAATGCTGGGCGTCACGGCGGCCATCAATGGGCAGGGATTGGGCCGGGATGTGCTGCTGATTACCGATGGGCGCTTCAGCGGCGCGACGCGCGGCCTGTGCATCGGTCACATCGCACCGGAGGCGATTCTGGGCGGGCCGATTGGTCTGCTCCAGGAGGGCGACATCATCACCGTGGACATCGATGCCCGCTCGCTCAATGTAGAACTCAGCGCCGCCGAACTGGAACGCCGCGCAGCCCAGTGGATTCCGCCCAAGCCGCATTACACCAGCGGCGTGATGGCGAAGTACGCCCGCGACGCCCAGCAGGCCGACGACGGCTCGATCACCAACGTCTTCCGCGCGTAATCCCCGCTACACTCGCAGTGCACAGGGCACGCCCGTTTATCAGGCGTGCCTTGACTTTTTGGGTCTGCCAGGACTGTCTATCTGCGCGGAATACCGCGGATATTTGCTATACTCAAGGCGGAAATACACGGGAGGGTGGTCGCTATGCTTACCCGTATCGAATTGACCAACTTCAAGACTTGGAAGGATCTCAAACTGGAACTGACCCCACTGACGCTGATCTTTGGGACGAACAGTTCTGGCAAATCGAGCATCCTGCAATCCTTACTGCTCTTGAAGCAGACCGCCTCGAACTTCGACCGCAATCAGAATATCTACTTCGGCGGAACCGAGCGTGATTACGTCAACCTCGGCAGCTTTGCCGATCTGATCTTCCGCCATAATGACAAGCAGCGGATTGGCATCAAGTTGGATTGGAAGTCCACGCGGGCGGCGACTTTCTTTTCGAGCAAAGTCGTTCCTGATCCCGTCCTTGCCTACAGTGTTGATTGGCATCAGCTACAGGATCGGGTGGTAATCGAGCGCCTGGCTTATGATCTGATCTCAGAACAGGAAGAGCCTACAACTCCCTTCTTCCACATGGATCGACTCGAAAAGAAGGATTCTGAGCTATACAGCTATCAAGCCCCAAAAGGGCTTAAGGACACACGCGGAAGAAATCCGAACTTACCTGCGCCAGAAAGCTGCTATGGCATTCCTACAGAAGTTGCCAACCAGTACAGTGATTTCTTCCCGCTGGAATTCAACCTTCAGTTTGAAGCCCTGATGTCGCGGATTTTCTATCTGGGGCCGCTGCGCCGCTACCCGGAACGGGTGTACGCCTGGACAGGCACAGCCCCCCGCGACATCGGACTGCGGGGCGAAAACACTATCGAAGCCGTGATCGCGTCCGAACGGCGCAGTACCGCGTCCAGGAAAAAGGAGCGTCCCCTCAGCCTGCTGGATCAGGTCGCCTACTGGTTGAACAAACTCGACCTGGTGTCGGAATTCTCGATTGCGCCCATCGACACGGATCAACGTTATTACAAAACCCGCGTAAAGATCGATCCGAATGGCGTGGAAAATACGCTGCTGGATGTGGGTTTTGGTATTTCGCAGGTGCTGCCGGTGATCGCGTTGCTGTTTTTCGTCCCTGAAGGCTCTATCGTCCTTATCGAGCAACCAGAACTTCACCTGCACCCCAATGCCCAGGCGCATCTAGCCGATCTGTTCCTGACGGTGGCGACCGAACGAAAGCTTCAACTCATCGTGGAAAGCCACAGCGAACATCTGGTGCGGCGTATTCAGGTCCGTGTCGCTAACCAAGCGGCAGATCCTAATAAGTTGCGGATGTACTTC
>CAZKXW010000050.1:0-32247 GCA_964556745.1 uncultured Anaerolineaceae bacterium | reverse complement strand
GCTCCCCTCCATATGGATGGAACAGCAGTGGAGGGACAACGATGATGACCTATCCCTGTGAGATCAAGCAGCAGGCTGCACAGCCAACCCTGTACGTCCGCCGGCGTACGCCCGTGCAGAATCTGCCGCAGGTGTTGGGGCAGGTCTATGGCGATATTACCCAGCACCTCACGCAGCTGAACGAGAAACCTGCCGGCCCGCCCTTCGTGGCCTACCACAACATGAACATGCAGAACCTTGACTGCGAAATCGGATTCCCAGTTGCCAAAGCCCTGCCGGGAAAGGGTGACATTCAACCGGGCGAGCTGCCTTCAGGCACGGTCGCGGTGTGTCTCTATACCGGCCCGTATGCCGAAATCGGCCCCGCTTACGAGGAACTCAACCGCTGGATCGCCAGCCACCACTTCCGGGTATTGGGAATCGCCTACGAGATGTACCTCAATGATCCCCAGCAGACCCCGCCCAATAAGCTGCAAACCCGGATCGTGTTCCCGGTGGAGGCAGCCTGAAGCGGACCCGAGGTATCCAACAAAAACGGAGACCGTCCAGACGAACGGTCTCCGTGGTTGCGCTTGAGCGGTTCGATGGGCCCGGTAGGATTCGAACCTACAACCTCACAGTTATGAGCCGTTAGCTCTGCCATTGAGCTACGGGCCCGCCAGAGCGGGTAACGGGATTCGAACCCGTGACGAGACCTTGGAAGGGTCGCGTGTTACCACTACACCATACCCGCGCGTCGATGCGGCCTATTGTAGCATCATCTGGCCGCACAGATCAACAGGTCGGGGTGCCCGGATTTGAACCGGGAGTCTCTTGCTCCCAATGCAAGCGCGATGCCAGGTTTCGCTACACCCCGCGACTCCCAGTATTCTAGCATTGCTTGCCCGGCGAGTCCATTCTCAGTAGATCGCCAGTTGCATGATCCGCGCCTCGCGCTCCAGCAAACGGCTGCAAAGTCCCCTCGTGACGCCCCGCCAGACGACAGCCCCCGCGTGGAACAGGCGGCCGGCGGCTGAGGATCATCCCCCTCCGTATTTCTCTGTGTCCTTTGTGTCTCTGTGGTTCAATTCGTCTTTTCTTCTTCCCTCCGATTTTATGGCGCAAAAGTAGACAAAATGTCACCCGTTCCGCCCCATTTTGTGCTATCGTGGTGTTAGCGGTAGCAAACTCCCTCTCTCCCAGCGAGCGTCTGCGAGCGTTCGGGAGAAAGCGGGGGTGAGGGCGGCCCGCCGCACCTTCACAACCTATCAACCGCGAATTTCGCATCCCATCGGTGTTGCAAGGATCGCCGAATTGCAACTGCAACATTTTCAACATGTCGCGGCGCAGTGACACAAACAGGCGTTTTCAACCCGGACGGCACTGCCGCCATTTGCGCCACAAAACGCCCTCACCCAGCGCTGTTCCAGGGGCCGCGGCTGCGGGCGTCGGATTCTCAAAATTCGCACATTCTCATTCTTATCATTCTTATCAGATTTCTCATCTATTACCGCATTTTACTATCAACGATAAACTATGAACTACAAACTGTTGACTTCTTCCGCATGGCTAAAAGCTGTACGCTGTCAACTAAAATCTGCCCATAAACGATGAACTACAAACTCGCTCTCGCCCTCCTCCTGCTCCTCGCCCTGACCCTCCCCCTCCTCCAGACCATCCCCAACGGCGCCGAACACTACTTCATGATCGACGTCGGCGAAACCCAGATCGTCCTCAATACCTGGGGCACGCTCCATGCCACCGGCTACCCCCTCTACGTCATGCTCTCCAGCGCCGCGGTCGCCTTCCTGCGCGGACTCGGCCTCAGCCCAGCCCTCGCCCCGGCCATCCCCTCCCTGCTCTATGGCCTGGCCGCCCTCGCCCTGGTCTACACCCTGATGCGGCGGCTCACTGGCCGCTCGTGGCTCCCCGCCGCCGTGGTCGTCCTCTACGGCCTCACCCGCACCGTCTGGATTCACCTGTCCATCGCTGAAATCTACAGCTTCGGCCTGCTCATCCTGGCCGGGCTGCTCACCCTGGCCCTCTGGCCGGATCGCCTCCCCGGACGACTCGGCGGACTGGCCCTCCTCGGCGGTCTGGGAGTCTTCCACCACCGCGCCCTGCTCATGGCCGCCCCGGCCCTGCTCTACGCGGTCGCCGCCGTCCCGGAGACCCGCCGTGCGCTCCTGCGCCCCCGCGCCCTTGTCACCCTGCTCGGCATCGGACTGCTCGGCTTCCTGCCCTATCTCTACCTGCCCCTCCGCGCGAACGCGGGCGCCGCCTGGGTTTACGGCGACCCCGCAGCCTGGAACGGCTTCTGGGATCAGTTCCTCGGACGCGAAGCAGCCCGCTTCATCGGCGCGCCCCCCACCCTGGACGGCCTCCTCGCCAACTTCACCCTGGTCAACACCGTCCTCCTCACCGACCTGACCGCTCCCGGCCTGCTCGCCGGGCTGGCCGGCCTGTTCATCGGCCTGCGCCCCCCGCATCGCCGCCCCGCCCTGACCCTGATCCTCAGCGCCCTGACTGCCTATGCCTTCCACGTCCTCTTCTACACCGACATCCTCTCCGCGCTGATCCTGCCCGTCACCCTGTCGCTGGCCTTCGGCTGGCTCTTCCTCGCCGACTATCTGCTGTCTTCTCCTGTCTTATCTCTGCGTCCTCTGCGGTTCTGCGGTTCGTTTTCTTTGTCTTCTTCTCTGTGTACTCTGTGCTTCTGTGGTGGAATCCTCTGGCTGATCTTTCAGAACTTCCCCTTCATTCGTGACCTGACGACCAACCCCACCGGCCTGCAAACTATCGCCCTCGCCCAGGGAGCGCCGCCCGGCTCCACCCTGATGCTCGACTGGGGGCCGCGCCACTTCGCCGCCGGCTTCGCCCGCGATGTCCTCGGCGAGCTGCCCGGCGTGCGCCTCGTCTCCCACAAGGCCGATTTCCGCGCGGCCATCGCCGAGGAACTGGTCACGCCCGACTTTACGTTTTACAATCGCCCCGTAAGCTGGTGGGAGGAGCAGACCGGCTCGCGCGTGTATCTCAGCGCGGCCGCTCCCCATCTGGTGCGGATCGCCGCCCAGCCGCTCACGGCCGATTCGCCGCCGTCCAGTGGGATCGAGGCCCGCAGTCCCCGCCTGATCTGCGCCGGGGAGACGCTCACGCTCGAGGTCATCTGGACGGCGAGCGAAACCCCCTTGCGGGATTACAGCGTTTTCGTCCATCTGCTGGACCACTCCGGAACGCTGATCGGTCAGGGCGATCAGGCCGCGCCGGTCTATGGCTGGCGTCCTACGACCACCTGGCTCCCCGGTGAGGCCATCCGGGACATCTACCCATTGGCCTATGTATCGGGAGCCGCCCGTCTGCGTTACGGCCTGTACGCTCAGGCTGCCGATGGCCGCTTCGTCAACGAGGTTGAGTACGACATGCCGGTGAACTGCGATGCCTGAACTCTTCTCTTTGCGTCTTTGCGTCTTGATGTCCTCGTTTTCCTCTCTGTGTTCTCTGTGCCTCTGTGGTGGAACTCTTTTCCGGTCTTGGCGCTCTTGGCGTCTTGGCGGTTCAATTCTTCTTATCTTGGTCTTCGCCGCCTGCACATCCGCGCCCGCCGTCCCGCCGACGCTGACCCCACCTGCCGTACTCCCCAAGCGCCTCGCCACAGTCTACATCTCGCCCACACCGGACGACCTCGCCTGGCAGGCCACCCTCGCTGCCAACCCGCCCACGGCCACCGCGCCGCCCGCCACCGTCACCCCGATGCCCACGGCTTACATCGGCATCTTCCTGGGCGAAGCCGAGTCGCTCGATGAAGGGCCGCTCTTCGGGGTCGAGCCGGTCGTGGCGCTGCCCACCGCTGTCGTCCCGGCCACGCTCGCGCCGACCTGTCCCTCCCCCGCTGATATTGTCTTCGGGACGCGCTGGGCGGAAGACAGCCTGCTCAGCAGCACGCTCGGCTGCCCGATCGAGGGCGTCTCGGCCATCAGCGGCACGCTCCAGATTTTTGAGCGGGGGGTCATGTATTTCCGCACGGGTGGCGAAGTCTGGGCCATCGGAACCAGCGCCGGGCGCTGGTGGTATCTGCCCTCGGCTCCGCCCATCAATCCGGCTGATATCCCCGTGCCTGAAGGCTTCCTGCCACCCGCGGCCGTCTTCGGCGCGGTCTGGCGCGGCATTCCCGGCGTCCAGGATGCCCTCGGCTACGCCCGCACAGCCGAGCAGTCCACGCCGCTTTCGACCCAGAAGCTCCAGAACGGCCAGCTTCTCGCCGACGGCATCAGCGGGCAGGTCTTCGTCCTGCTGGCCGATGGCCGCGCCTTCGGGCCGTACTAAGGCGTGATCCGCACCACCGCCAACGGTACGGCATCGCCCAACGCCGCTCCCGCCGCGTCGGTAACAGTCAGCCGCTCGCCGTTACCGCACTCCCCCGCCGGACGGGTGTCGCAGGTATACAGCCCGGCATACAGGCTGTAGTCACCCGGAGCCAGGGTATCCGGCAGGTCGATCACGTAGTCGTCCTGGATCAGCCCGCCGGGCGGCCACAGCTTGGTCGGCAGCCCCGCCGGATTGAGCTTATCGGCCTGGGCCGCGGGCGGCCCGCCTGTGGTCAGGTGGATGAAGCTGGCATATCCGTAAGGGATGGCCGCTTCGACGAACCAGTACAGCCGCAGTTCCAGCCGTCCGCCGGGCCGGAAGGTTGTCCCGTTCAGGTCGTAGCCCACCAGCCGGAGCGAGTCGCCCAAGCGGTAGCCGGTCGCCTGCTGCGCCAGCCGCGCTTCCCCCGGCGAGGACTGCTCCCAGGCTCCACCCGGACGCATCACTGCGACCAGCAAGGCCAGCGCCGCCGCCCCACCCACAATGAACGGGATCGCGTCCCAACGCTCGTCGTGACGAGGCACAACCGTCTCCCCCCGCCTGCGCCCCAGCCAGACCGCGCCGATGACCAGCCCGCCCAGGCTCAGCAGGCTGATGGCTGTGCCCAGGTCGCGCGCGGGCGTCCCGCCCAGCCACAACCGGACGGTATGCTCTCCCGCCGGAACCGGGAACTGAATCAAGCCGTGCGGCTCCGAGGCCGTGACCGGGACGGCCTGCCCGTCGATCTCGGCCGTCCAGCCGGGGAACATGTAGGTCAGCACTTCCATCGTGAAGGGAGCATCGGCCTGCACCCGCCAGACATCGTGCTGCGGCCCGTGATCGACCACCTCGACCGTCACACCCGGTGGCAGTGCCTCCAGATGGGCTTTGTTGACCGGATAGCCATCGGCGTAGTCGGCCAGCAGGCGCGGCGTCGCGTCCGGCTCGACCGCGACCGTTTGCGGCAGATATTCGTTGGAGAAGGTCGTCGCCCGCTGGAAGCCTTTCAGTTCGGCCTCATGATAAGCCGCCACTGAGCTGTCTACCGTCGGGTAAATCCATTCAGGGATGACCAGCGTCGGCGCGGCCAGCGCGACCACCGCCACCACCATCCCCGCCAGGATGATCCGTCCCCACCGTCGCGGCAGCCGCGCGATCCAGACGGCGTTCATCCCACCCAGCGCCGCCAGACAGAAGACGGCCGGCCCCAGCAGCCGCCAGGGAAATTGCAGGAAGGCCATCGGTGTCAGCAGTTGCCAGACCGGAGCCGCCGCCGTCGAGATCAGGAAGATCAGCCCCACGGCCGCCAGCGCGAAATACAGCGCCGTCCATTCGATGCGGCGGGATCGCAGCCCCAGCGCAGCTGTCCCCAGTGCTCCGACCAGCCCCAGTCCCCACTGCGCTACACCCAGATTAAGCTGGTGTTCCAGCGCGTTAGTCACGCTCAGATCATGCCGGGGTGATGCCGCCAGCAGATGCGCCGCCGGGACGAAGAAATTCTGGTAATTCAGTTCGGCTGTCCCGGTCAGATTCGCCAGCTTGACCGCGCCGCCTTCCTGCATCACCGGCAGCCAGAAGAACGCCGCCAAACCCACCCCCATGGCCAGCGCCGCGAACGGGATACCCTCATTGTAGGGGCGCAGCGCCGCTGCCCCCTGCCTATCACGTCTCCGCCCGAATACGGCCTCCCACACCAGCCATCCGACCAGCAAGCTGCTCAGCACCAGCGCCATCAGGTTATGCGTCAGAATCAGCGCCGCGCTGCCCACCACTGCCGCGATGAAAGCGCTGCCCCGTCTGCTGTGGCACAGTCTACGGTAGGCCCACATCACCGCCGGGAACAGCCCAAAGGCCAGCAGTTCTGGGTAGGCCCCCCGTGAATAGGGTTCTGTATACACCAGATAGGGACTGTAGACATAGATCACCGCCGCCAGAACGCCACCCGCTCGCCCGGCCAGTCCGCGCGTGAAGCCGTACATCCCGGCTCCCCCTCCCAACAGACTGATGACGATCACTGCCCGCAGCGTGTCCACCGCGCTCCAGACGAACAACCGCATCAGCAGACTGGTCAGATAGTACGTCAGACTGGCATAGTAGTTGAACAGCGGCGAGCCGTAGCCGGTGTAGAAGGTCTCCGCCCAGCGCGGAAAGAGAACGCCGTGCGCCCAGCTTCGATCCATCTCGGCGGCGCGGTAGACGTGGTACAGTACGTCATCCCCGTTCGGCAAACCGCCCTGCGCGAACAGCGGCCAGAGCGCCAGACTGCACAGCGCCACCGTCACCACCAGCCCCGAATCCACAAATCGAAGGAGCCGCCTTGATCCGGCTGCTCTTCCGGTCTCTGTGTTCTCTGTATCTCTGTGGTTCAATGCGTCTCCACGGGGCACGAGTCGATCCATCCTTCGCTTCAGTCTAGCGAAGGATCATCGAAGAGAATAGGCTGTATGCGTAATGTACTCTTCTGCTCACTTCGGAATCTGCGCCTCGAAGGGCTTTCCATCGGCGTGGCAGATCATCTGCACAGCGCTGCGCCCGGAAGCTGCCGCCAGCGGTACACTGCCGCCCGGCTCGACCCACTGCCCAGCCAGATAGAAGTTGCCCAGACCGGGAAGCGTTTTATCCACCCCACGGATGAGCATGGGCATCGTCTCCCGCGAGAGCAGCCATCCAGAGGTCGCCCCCATCCAGTTGCCGGTGTAGCGCTCGTAGCTCAGCGGTGTGGCTTCATCGACAAATTCAATAGCCTCCCGCAGACCTAGATAAAGTCGCTCCAGGAAATCGATCACGATGTCCGATACCTGGTTCTGCTCGGTGTCGTAGAGTTTGCGGCCGTAAATGCGCTGCCAGTAGTCATAGCGCGAGCGGATCATCACGATCAGCGCGGATTTGCCAGGTGGAGCCAAGCTCGGATCGAAGCAGTAGTGTTTCACGCCGATCTCGAAGCGGTCTTCGCCGATGATCTGGATCGGCTGCTCCATCAAATGCGTGACCCAGTGTGGTTCCGCGGAGAAATCGCGGTTGACGCCCAGTGAAATCTGCACCTGGGAATGGATAGGCAGGCGGCCGTCGTACATGCGTTTGAGTTTGCCGTTGAGGTAGCGACCATCCAGCAGGTCGAACAGCGTCGCCCGACCATCGGCGGCAGAGATCACAACATCGCTGCGATGGATGGAGTCATCGTAGAGGCGCACGCCCACCGCGCGGTCATTTTCGACCAGAATCTTCTCGACCTGGGCTTCGTAATGAATCTGCCCGCCGAGTTCCAGATAGCGCCGCTCCAACGCGCGGGCAAATTCCAGCGAGCCGCCGACCGGGAAGCCGGCATTGTGGTTGTGCAGATAGGCCAGCAGGAACATGCCCATCATCATGGGGGCTTCTTCCCACGAAAACATCTGCGCGACCGCCCGGCGGAGAAAAGAACTCTGGAAACGCTCAGCGAACGCCCTGGACGAAACCGTCGCCCAGCGCAGCATCGGCAGGACGAAAGGCAGCATCTTCATACCGAAGGTGCGCCAGTCCTGCGCCCCCATCAGCGACTTGGGTTTGCTGTAAAGCGCCGACATATCGAAGCAAGTAAACTGGCGCACCCCATCGCAAAAAGTCTTGATGAGCGCTGCATCGGCAGGCGAGAGTTCGGTCATGTGCGCCTGAAGACGGTCGGGGTCGGCATAGACGATCAGCGTGTGTTTACCATCGGTGATGCGCTGGTACTCGTCGTGATTGACCATCGCCCGGCCCTGCACCGCGCCCAATTCCTGCCACATCGAATAAAAGGGTTGGCCTTCACCGGAGCCGAACAGATAGTGGATGCAGCCGTCAAAGGTATAACCCTTGCGCTCCCAAGCGGTGCATAGACCGCCGGGTAGGAAATGCTGCTCGAAGATCTGAGAGTGGTAGCCGTTCATCTGGGCATAACAGCCCGCCGCAAGCCCAGCTATCCCTGCTCCGATGATGAAAACTGATTTCTCCGTCATGAGGTGTACAACTTTCGTGGCGTTAACCGGATGGTCTTTTGGGGAGGCGAACGCACTGCCACGCCATCTTTAGCTGTATACGCAAATCAGGCTGACGCTGTTCTGAAACATGCTTCACAACGGGCAGCACGATTCGTATAATCATCCCAGAACGCAATTGCTAAAGTGCGGGTGCGATCACCAGAGGGCGGCACAGAGGGCTGCCCTTTGTCATGTCTGGCGTTCGAGGCGTCCGCTTCCGGCTGCGTTCACAAGCCACTTGACCGGGATTCTTGCCATGTTGGAGGAACCATTTGTCCTATGCACAAGGTCTGGAAAAACGAACCTCTCAATCCTGATCTGGCGCGCGCGTATACCCTGGACGCGGGCTGGTATCTGGACCCAGCATTGTTCGAGATCGAGCGCGAACGCATCTTCGCGCGGACGTGGCAGGCCGTCGCCCGCGCCGACCAACTCGTCAAACCGGGTGACTATCTGGCGACCGATGCGGTCGGAGAGCCGATTGTCCTGGTGCGCGATACGCAGGATCAGATCCGTGCCTACTACAACGTCTGCCCGCACCGCGCCGGGGCTGTCGCCCGCGGCCAGGGCAGCCGCAAGACGCTGCAATGTCTGTATCACGGCTGGACGTTCGGGTTGGATGGCAAGCTGCTGCGCGTGCCCGGCTTTGAAGGAACTGAGGATTTCGATCCCGGCTGTTTCGGCCTCAAGCCGGTGCGCGTCGAGCAGTGGGGGCCATACCTCTTTGTCAACCTGGATGACCGCGCCCCAGCGCTGCGCGACATCTGGGGCGACGCTTTCCTACGCACCTCCGGCATTCGCTTTTCAGACTGGCGGCTGGTCGAGCGCAGCGATTATCTGATCGACTGCAACTGGAAAGTCTACATGGATAACTACGCCGAAGGCTATCATGTGCCAATGGCGCACCCTGGTCTGAACCGCGAGATGAACTTGGCCGACTATCAGGTCGATACCTATCCCTACTACTCGACTCAGTGGGTCAACGTCAAACCAGGGACGCAGGGCAATCTCGCCAAACGGCGCTACACCACACCCCAGCCGGACGACAAAATTTGCTACCATGTTGTCTTCCCCAACTTCATGATCGACACCTATCCCGACAACATCTCGGTCAATCTGCTCAAACCCGTTGACGTCGATAAGACTCTGCTGACCTTCGAGTGGTACTTCAACGATACGGTTCCCGACGAAGCCCGCGAGAGCATGGTCAAGTTCGCCGATGAAATCCAATACGAGGACATCGAAATCTGCGAATATGTGCAGACCAACCTGAAGTCACGTTCCTATAACGCCGGGCGCTTCTCGGCGCGGCATGAGAACGGCGTGCATCACTTCCAGGGATTGGTGGCGCGTTTCGTCAACACGGATGATCCCTGGGCGGACTTCAGCGTTGAGCAGGGTAGTCTGGCTGAGGCGCGGTCGTGACGGAGGCAGTATTCAGCGCGTCTTTGGCGCGGATCGCCCGACATGATCTGCCGTCCGATCTGACTTTAAGCGAGGCCGTCCGCCAGCTTACCGGCGGCACCGCCTCATTGATCCGCTCCGTGGAACCGATCCCGACAGGGCTGCCGGGCGTGATCCGCGTTGAGGATGACCCGGAAGCGGAGGCTGATCTGACGCTGGTGATCTACCGCAACGATCCGGCTCGAACCGCCGCCGAGATCGAAGAACGGATGCATTTAGGACAGCGGGTGGCGCTGGTGGATCAGCACAGCCCAGGACGCTTCGATCCGGCGTTGATGGACGCGCTGCTCGCCAGCACGGTCTACATTGGCAACCTGGCGGCCTGCGATACCGATCTCGATGCGGCGCTGGCGCTGGCGATGACACCGCCGCGCGATGGCCGCGCGTTCCGAGCACTGCTAGCCTGTCGCTTGATCCGTCTGTGGGCCTGGGATGCGCTGGTACGCGAAGAAGTGCTGCGGCGTTTCGGCCCGGCCCTTACTCCCGAACTACTTCCGAAGGCGGTCATGCACAGCCGGACGCGGCTGGGAGCGTATCTGCTGCGGCTGCACCGACGCGGCCTGCGCTTCCGCATTGGGACGATCCACTTTATCGAGAACCGCGTGGACGGGATGACCTTTACCCTGAAAGACCAGTGAGGAGTGCCACAATGCCGCTCAACCTGACCGGGAAGAAGGTGAAACTGCGAGCGCTAGAAAGCCGCGACCTGGAGGCGATCTGGGCTGCCTACCAGGACCTCGACCTGGAACTGACTACCAGCGGCGACACGCCGCCTGTCAGCGATATCCAGGTGCGCAACTTCTGGACAGCGATTATCACCGATCCGGGGCCGGACCTGCGCTACTTCGCCATCGAACCGCTGCCGGGCCAGCCCGACGCGGGCGGCTTCGCGGGCGCGTGCAGTTTGCAGCACATTGACATGCGGAACCGCCGCGCCGAACTAGGCATCTGGATGGCGCGGCGCGAAGGACGTGGTCAGGGCTTTGGCACCGAAGCAGTCAACCTGCTGCTCGACTATGCCTTCGAGGTGGTGCGGTTGGACAAGGTGCATCTGGGTGTCTATGACTTCAATGAAGTCGGCCTGCGTACCTACGAGCGCGTCGGCTTCCGTTATGAGGGGCGGCTGCGCCAGATGCTCTACTACGATGGCCGTCTGTGGGACGAATGGCTGATGGGGATGCTCAGGAGCGAATGGCGGACGATCCGCCAACCGCCCGCGGATGGCCTACGTCCCTATCACCCCACCGATCAGGAGGCCGCATTGGAACTAATCCGGCAGCACATCCTCCAAGGTGGCGATCATGAAACTGCTCGCGCTGTGCTGCGCCGCTGGTGGCGTCAGATCGACCGGGTAGTGTATGGCTACCAACTTAGCGGGATGCTGTTGGGCATCCTGACGGCAGCCACGGACGAGCCGCAGACGATAATGGGAATCGCCGCTCCCCAAAACCTGCACGCCGAAATTCGTCGGGCAGTCGAATCGCTCAACGGTGGCAGATAAGGCGCGGTCAGTGATTTCAGCAGCAGGGCCATCCCGGAACTGAGAGGAAGATCGACTGATCCCGATTCAGGCTTCGACATGATGAGGGCAGCGGCTTCGGCAGCATCCACGACAAAGCCCCTGGTTTCCACTAGCATACCGCCACGCAGGGAATTCCCCTATGAGTTGGACTGCGCCCCACTGCTCCGATCCACCGCCAGCGAACCGAGGTAGGTTCGCATGTGGAGGTTGGACTCGCTGCGGCCGCTCAGGTGTGGATAGCGTTCGATGCCGTGCTGCAAAATGGTGTTGATGAGCTGCTCGAAGCTCCAGCCTGCGGCAAAGGCGCAGCGTGGAAAGATATACTCCGGGTCAATTCCAGGATTCAGATTGACCTCCAACAGGTAGAGGTTGCCCTCCCGATCCATCCGCAAATCGACCCGCGCCCAATCCTGGCAGTGGAGCGCCTGGAACGCGGTTACTGCCAGTTTCTGGATGCGAGTTTCCAGTTCGGGTGGCAGATTGGCGGGCACGTTCGAGCGGCTTTCCATCTTGATGATTTCCAGGTCGCGCCCGGTGGCCTGGATGAGCGGCGTGATATGGGCATCATCGATCTGGTCGAGACGAATCGGCAGGCGGCCAAAAAATTCCAGTTCAGCCACGGGCAGCGCGTATGGGGGCGAATTGCCCAGGACAGCCACGGTGAATTCGCGCCCGTCGATGTACTCCTCGACCATGACCGCCGACTGGTAGTAGGTCATCAGCTTCTGAACCTGGGCACGCATCTCGGCTTCGGTGTAGACCACCGAGTTGTAATCCAGCCCCATGCTGGCTCCTTCGCTCGTCAGCTTGACGATCAGCGGGAAGCGCAGCGCCGGGTCTAGCGCGTCTTCAGCCGTGCGGAGAACCTGGTATGGCGGGGTTGGCAATCCGTGCGCCTGGAAAACCATCTTGGTTTCGGGCTTATGATGGCACAGCGATTCACCCAACACGCCGGAGCCAGTATGGGGTATCCGCAGGTATTCCAGCATGGCCGGGACATGCGCCTGCCGGGTTTCTCCCCAAACCCCAGTCGCTATGTTAAAGACGATGTCGAAGCGGGATTCGGTCAGGATTCGGGGCAGATAACGATCCGCGTTCAGCCCAATGACAGTGTGGCCGCCAGCTTCCAGCGCTTTGCAGACAACCGCGATGGTCTCCGGCGTATCAGCGTCGTGGAGGATTTGCTCCGGGAATTCGCGCAGGAGTTCTTCGGTAGCGATGTTATAGATGAAGCCAATGTGCATGATGACTTGAAACACACCTTGATAACTCAGCAATGTTGCAGATGTTCATTCTACCGAGGCCGAGAATCGAATGGAATGTTTTAAGCGTGATCCAACATTTGATTTCTTTGCAACATTCGTGGACAAGACGATGATAAAACAGGCCGGAGAATCATGCGGGCGGAGGTTAACCCCGCCCACACTCGTTCTTGATGGCGATGAAGATAAACCTCAGCCCGATCAGGCGATCCGGCGGAAAGTTTCTTTATACGGAATCGGGCGACGGCTAGAGGCCAGTTCGCGGCGGTGTGCGTCCCAGAGCACGGGGAGACGCGCTTCAATCGTGTGAAGTCGATCCAACTGCTCCTGGGTGAGGTGCTGCTTACCAGCCAGACGATAGAGCAGATGCAGCTCTTCGCCGAGGGACTGAATCTCTACCAGTGAGTCATTGACCATACGCTGTCTTACTCCAATCCGTTATGCTTCAACATCTGTACAGACGCTGCCGACTGAAGCTACTATACACGTTGAATGTCAGAATTGGATGAGAGTCCCCTGAGCAGCATCAAACGTCAATGGAAGCGACCGCGACCATGGATTTTATGTATTCTTAGCTCTTTCTTTATTGATAACTCAGACGGTTTCAGCGATCCGGGCTAAGCTCTCAAAAGGTCTGCCGAAATCAGGCCATCGTAAACGGATGGGGCGCAGTGTTGGCTGCACTCCATCTTGTTTCCAGGCCATGCTGCACGAAGCTTCAGACGGCAAGCCGATTGTAAAGCAGTTCCTGACTCAGTTCGGGCACGACAGTTTCATAAGTTTGCAGCGTGAGCGAGGCTGCTGTGATCCCCAAACGCATGGCTTCATCCAGGGGCACATCGTTGAGCAACCCGAAGATGACCGCCCCGGTCAGCGCATCCCCGGCTCCCGATGAATCGACCACCTGAGTACTCACTGCCCGGATGAACCCGCCGCCGCTGCCGTCGGCATAGGCCAATCCCTGCTCGCCCATTGTCACCACGGCAATCTGCGCCCCCAGATTGACCAACTGGCGGGCCGCGGCGATACCCGTCTCACGATCCCGAACTGGACCGGGGAGGTCACACAAGACGGCTGTTTCGATGGCATTGGGCACGACCAGATGAAGCTGATTTAGATACGGTCGAATTTTGGCGGCCAGGATTGGCGTAGTCGGGTCGGCGCAGACTCGCAGCCAGTGGCGTTCAGCGATCTCGAAGAGCGTTTGCAGCGCTGCCTCTTCCAGTGTCGCATCGATGACCACCATGTCGGACTCGGCCAGCACTTCTTCGTTTTCGAGCAAATAGGCGCTGCTGACCTGGTGCATAATGTCGAAGTCGCCGATGGCAGTGAGAAGTTCCCCATTTGGCTTGAGCAGGCTGAGATAGGTTCCGGTGCGGGCGCCATTGATCATCAGCAGATGCTTGCAATCGATGTCGTGATCCAGGCAGTGGGCGAAAACCCGCTCGCCTTCGACATCGCGTCCGAGGGCGGTCAGCAGGACCGTCGGAACCTCCAAACAGGCCAGGTTCTCGGCAATGTTCCGCGCTACCCCGCCAACACTGTTGCGGACAATGCCGATGTTCGAGGATTCCCAATGGAGTTCACTGAGCGGACGCCCTTTAATATCGATCCCGGCAGAGCCAACGACCACGACATAACCTTCGTCCATGTCGTCCTCCTGGGTTCGGAACACCTGCTGATATGTCGAGTTAACGGTGAAAAGACGCTGCGCGGAAGTGTTAGATGTCACATCTACGGCTGTCGATTGAACCTTTAGGGGTTGATCAGCATCTCGGGAGGCAGCACCGCCCGCAAGCGACCTTCCAGTTCGCTGAGCATCGCGGCTGTCGCACCCCATACCTTATGGTTGTTGATCCAGTAGAACGGAACCGAGTAAACCACACCCTGAAAATCCCAATCTTCAGCGGCTTTGGCGCGGTCATCTAGCAGAAGGCTGAGCGGGAAAGTCAACACCTCAGCAACTTCGTGTGGGTTGGGCCGAAAGATGGGCACACTGTTTAGTGCCCCGACGGTCGGATGCACTTCGAAGTTGCTAGGGGGCACATAGATGGTCGAGAGTGGGCCAAGAATACGTACTTGGTCGTCACACACGCCAAGTTCTTCGCAGGTTTCCCGCAGTGCCGTCGCGATAAGCGACTCATCTTCCGGGTTGTGCCGACCACCGGGGAAGCTAATCTGCCCGCTGTGGGCGCGGAGATGCTCAGTGCGGCGCGTCAGAACAAGCTGCATCCCCTCCGATGTTGGGAAGGTCAGCAGCAGCACGCCAGCCTGCCGGGGCGTGACGCCTTCGGCAGGGCGCAACTCGCGTCGCAGCGGAGCCATGCGATTCTGCGCGGCGATCACATCGAAGTTCTTCAGACGGACCGCATTTTGGAGTATCTCGAACGAGATCATAGCGGCGAATTACACTTCCAGCCAGACGTGCAGATCGTGATCCTGCCGCGTGAAGATGCGCGAGTTCGGACGTTCGCTGACGGCTTCCGGTTCGGAAGCATCTTTGGGCAGCAGTTTCAAGCGTAGGTTGGATGACCCCGGACGACCGCTCTGATCCCAGCGCTCCATCAGATCATTCAGCGCGATAAAGGCGTCAGCACTGCCGAAGCACATGGCTTCCCCGTTTTCGGCGTAGGGAGCAAAACAGGCTGTTCCACGCCCGATCAGGGCGAAGCCATTGCCTTGAAGTCCATACACCTGTTGGTTTTCCCCGACGCTGAACACTGCAAACAAATAACCCTCCGGCGTATTGAGCGTCATGAACGGCAGGAAACCGCGCCAGTATTCCGACATCGACATCGAGCGCCCAAAATGATTCACTTCGATATCGTTCGAGAGCAGCATCTGGAGCATGGCCGTGTCGATGCGAGCGACATTATGGGCAGAAAGATACAGCCCAGTGCTGCCGACTCGCCGGGTGACGCTCGGCCCGGCGGCCATCCCGCGCAGCGAGATGAAGCCGCAGGAGATATTGCTGCGGCTGAACAGGGTTCCATCTGGTTGCTGGGTGAAAGCCGCGCTGACCTGCATCCCCTCCAGCCAGATCGGAGCGACGAGGATACCGTCCGGTTTCAACTGTTTGATCCAAGCGGCAGGCACATCCCACAGCGCAGCGGTGGCGATGATCCGGTCATATGAGGCACGCGGCGCATAGCCGAGCGCTCCATCGGCATTCACCACCGTCACGACCGCTCCCAGGCGTACACTCTGTAAGTTGGACCGCGCCTGGTCAGCCAGTTCGCCATCTACCTCGATAGTCGTGATTAGCCCGTCTTCGCCCACGATATGCTGCATGATGGCAGCGTTATAGCCTGTACCCGTGCCGATCTCCAGCACATTATCTCCGCGCCGTAGCCGAAGCTGCCGCAGCATCAACGCCATCATGCTCGGTTGGCTGGATGAACTCAGCACCGTGCCATCGGTGTCCCGCTTGACGGCGATGGCATCGTCCGAATAAGCCCGTTCAAGGGTTTCGCCGGGGAGGAACACATGGCGCGGGACAGCTAGAAAGGCCGCTTCCATCGCACTGTCCAGCAGGCCACCCTGCTTCTTGAGTGTATCGACCAGAAGCTGCTGAAAGTAATCAGGACCGTAGAGTGAACTAATGGGCATACCACGCCCGCCGTTTGCGGAGCGAAACCCCCGCCTCGGCATCCGAGCGCCGCGCGGCGCGGACGCGCCCCCGTTCATCGATATGCACCTGCCCAGCCTTTTGCAGTCGGGCGAACTCCTCCGGCGTGATGGCCGGAGCCGGTTCACCACCAAGCCGTTCGAGGCGCTCTTCCATGCGAGCATCCTCTTCTGGCATCTCCGGTGGAGCTGGTGGTGTGGCAGCTGCTTCCGGCGTGTCGGTTGACACTGGCGTGTCAGCAGGCGGAGTCGTCGGTTGTTCGGTCACTCTTATCCTCCTCGGATTGCTCTTGCATGACCAGTCCGGCCTCGCTCATCACCTGATCCAGTGATACACCCGTTTGGGAGTCACTGGCAAGATGATTCTTCAGGGCATCGCCGCAGACCAGGCAGCGCGGATCACGCGCAATATTGACCCAGACAGCGGTATACGGCTGACTGACCTGCCCGGTCAGGATTTCGAGTTCGGTGTTGGCGAGGATGACGGTATTGCCCGGCATCGCCTTGTAGACATCCGTTCCCCGGAGCAGTTCGTTGAGGACCAGATCAGCTTGCGCCGAAGCCACCCGTGCTACATGCAGCCACAATCCCGGCTCGGCTTCGAGCGTTCCTTCTGGCCCAATCATACCATAATCGAGTTCACCAACCGGGTCGGATTTGGAGAGCGCCAGCCCCTCGCGCAGTTCGGCAGCCCAGCAGGCATAGCATGGCCCATCATGCGGCCGGATAATGACCACATCCCCGCCTTCGCCCCGTTCATACACCCCAGCATAGACCGCGGTCAGGCCCCGTTTGAGGCACTCCTGATTGAGCATGTATTTGGGGCCTTCGTGATCCACGCCGGAGACCAGGATATCCAGCCCACCCAGCACTTCCAGGTTGTCTTCAATGCGCCCATGCCGCACGTCGATATCGGCCTGGGCATTGCGGTAGCGGATCAGTTTGGCCACAGCTTCGGCTTTGGGCTGCCCAATGTAGCGGCTGTCGGCAACATGCCGGACGACATTGTTGATTTCCAGCACATCGTCATCGACCAGCACGAAGTGACCGATTCCGCTCATCGCCAGGCTAACAGCGACGAAACCTCCGCCCGATCCTAGCCCAACGATGCCAACCCGTTTCTGGCGCAGTTTCGCCAGGTTGTCCGAGCCGATCAACCGCTCGACGCGATCCCAGTTCATGATTGTTCCCCCGGCGGCGGCGCAGCCTTGATTCCCAGATGATCTTCTAGAGCCAGCAGGTAATCATACAAGTGGCGTCCATCCGACCAGGCCCATCCCGGTGGATCGCTGACAGGGTGAGAGGTATCCCACATTTCCTCAAAGATGGTAAAGATGTCGTCGCCATCCTGAATATTAACCACGGGAGCCGCGCGGGCATGGGGTGGCTGCTGTGGATAATTCCAGGGCGTGACCAGAATCACGGCCTGATCCGCGCCTGGGCGCGCCGTCAGCAGGCAGATATCCAGCGGGGGCGTGCCGTCTGAGTCCCACAAGACCAGCGCCGTGAACAGACCATTCCTGGTGAGCAGATCGTACTCGGCATGGAAGCGCGACTCGTCGTTCAGATGCCAAGGATAATCTGGCAGGCCTGGCAGCAGGTGGTTCGGGTAGACGCTCGGCCGTAACGCGATGAAGTCGCGCCGCTGATGGTCGATGTACCAGAAATCGATCCGCACCGAGGTGTCGTTGCCCTGAGGAATGGTGATAAATGTCGCGTCAGCGGTCTCCGGGATATCCGCAGGGGAATAGCCGAGCGTCAGAATCGGCGCCAGCAGGAAGTCCATCCCATTGGAAGGATCGACCAACCAGTTGCGCGCGGTCATCAGATCGCCCTGGCTGGGCTGGATCATGAATCCTGGCTGCTTGTGCCAGTCACCCAGGTAACGCAGCGGCACATCCCACTTTGGGAGCAGATAACGCCCGTCTTTGTCGAGCTTCTGCTCGCGGTAGATGCGCCAGTTCTCCTGAAGCCACCAGATGATTTCATCCTGACGGTCATCGCCCTGCTGGAAGGTTCCCCACTCACGCACAGCAGATTCGTCCGGCGCGATGGTATCCAGCACATACAACGTGGGTATGCCGTTGGTATGCGTGCCCGGCACAAGCAGACCCACCAGCGCCTCACCGGTTTCATCCATCAGGAAGCGCGAGGCAGCCGCGCACATCTTGTCGATGACCCGCTGCGCCAAGACCAGATTGGGAATTGTAGAACGCGTCATGATGTCTTCAGTCCCATTTGGCAGATGCTTCAGCGGCGGCGCGGCGGCAGCGGCGTGTTCGGATCGACCCGTTCCTCGATCCCCGGCCAGTCACCCGTTTTACGCCAGGTGTAATAGGCATAAAGCCACTGCACAGCCCAGGCGGCTACCGTCACCGCTGTCGATTTGCTGGGATTCCAACCGTACTGCGTACCATCCTTTGGGTTGAACAGGCACAACTGCCCGTCTTCATACTGGTGCTTCTCGCTGTAAATGCGCGGCCGCAGCACATACGCTTCAGCCGGGCGATTGGGATACTCACCGGGATAGACGATCTTAAGACGATGAAACGGTGATTCAAGCGTCACTAGGTTTAACTCAACGTCCCCATCCCAATACAGCAGCCCTGAATCCGGCACGATGAGCTTGAAGGTGTTGCCAAACGTCGCCCGCATCGCGTTCACTTCCAGGCGCAACCGCGGCGAAACATTGCTCCGCGAACCCCACCAGGCAGCCACAGGCATTCTCCTCGTCAGCGTCCGTTACAAACCATCGACTATTGTACCACCGGGTACTGTCCAGCAGAGGGGTGAGAGGACGCCTCAACTGTGCTGTACGCGCCGCTTCTATCGGAAGTTGCGCCACGGCCAGGATCAGTAAGGAATGAGCACTGCATTGTAATTTTATTAAACATTTGAAACCTTAATTGACATT
Source organism: uncultured Anaerolineaceae bacterium (assembly GCA_964556745.1). GTDB lineage: Bacteria > Chloroflexota > Anaerolineae > Aggregatilineales > Phototrophicaceae > CFX2. The sequence continues at coordinate 13,140 of CAZKXW010000050.1, read as the reverse complement.
CAAGACCAAAGGACTATACAATGAAACTACAGCATTGAAACGAAGTTGAATGATCTCAACGTTGCAGTTTCAACCGCACCTGCTGCGGACTGTAGTCAAAGGAGTCTCCAATGTTCACGGTCAACTACATGCTCGCCAAGGCGCTGCAAAACGATCAGCTTCGCATGGCCAAGCAAGATGGCCTCGTCCGTCAGTTCATCGCTAACCAGCGCAGGAAAGTCGCAGCGAAGGCCAAGACCAAGCAGACGCGCTCATAAACCGCACTCCCAATCGATTGACCAAGAGCAGCCGGGCGTTACAGCCCGCTGCTCTTTTATTTCTAGGGTTGCAAGTAGAATATTGCCAGCGATGTTCTATAATGGATTCCAGAAAAAGGGGAGTCACTCGTCTGCCCAAGATGGCGGCCGCAATCATGTCAGAGCCAAAAATAGACCCAAACCAACGTTCCTACCGCCCTGAAGCGGAGTTCATCGTCAACGATCTGGAAACGCTCAAGGTGCTGGCCGATCCGCTGCGGCTGCAAATTGTGGAGCTGTGCACCCAGGCTCCGCGCACCGTAAAGCAGGTGGCGACAGTGCTGAATATGCCGCCCACCAAGCTTTACTACCATATGAAGCAACTTGAAGAACGTTCGCTGATCCGCGTGGTGGACACACGCATCGTTTCCGGCATCGTCGAAAAACAGTACCAAGCGGCAGCCTTCAATTACCGGGTAAACCGCGAACTCTTCTCGTTGACCTCGCAGGCCGGCAAAGAGGGTCTGAATGTGATGCTGACTGGGTTGTTCGACGACACTCGCGAAGATATTCAGCAGAGCGTGGACGCCGAGGTACTGGATGTGTCCGCGCCGCAGAACGACGACCAACCGCTCAATCGTTCGTTGATGATCTCGCGCCATACGCTCCACCTGACACCGGAAGAAGCCGAAGTCTTCTACCAGCGGCTCAAGATGCTGGTACGCGAGACGCTGGAGCAGTCTCGCATTGGCCGCGCCAATCCCGAAGCGCACGCCTATGGCCTGCTGGTCTCGCTGTACCCCTCGACGCGAACAGGCGCAGCCGATCCCAATGACACATGACATTCGACTGCCCTGAATTGTGACGAATGTCACAAGGGGTGTTGGGTATTCGGTGGCACAATTATCGCTGGACACAAACAGGAACCAGCAACCTGATCGACGCAAAAAGGTTTTTGGAATAAAATTAGTGTGGACGCCCCTTAGCAGCCAGAAGGGGCGTCCGTTTTTATTTGAGCGTGATCCCGTTCAGTCCGCATGTAGATGATGTCCAGGCCGTCTTTGCGGGCGTTGAGTACTGACCATCCGCCAATGTGCCCGCGTCACTTTCCTGCCCGCCGGACTCGGCATAGAAGATGGTCTCGGCCAGCGTGATTTCCGCCCCGGTCACGCCATTCACCCGCGTATCTATTTCCGTGCGATAGGGATCATCCCAGAACAACTTTCGGGTCATGTCGATGTCTTCCTCGATGAGTTCGAGCTGGATGCCGGGCAGTCAGCAGGCGCTGCGGGTGACTGCTTCGACCCAACCGCGCAGCGCTGCTTCGATCTGCCCACGCAGGACCAGCCGCTCGTTGGCCTGATAGACGGCCGTGAGCAAACAGCGAGTTTCATCGGGCGGGCCAGAGTCATCGGGATAGTGCAGGTCGTAGCGGCGGCGGAGGTGGTGGTAGTAGGACTCTGGGTTGAAGACAGGCGCGTTGAAGGCCAGGAGTCTTCGCCCCACGATGATCTGCAGAGCCTCCCCCTGCTCTACCGCCCAGATACCCAAAAGACCGAGGGTCTGGTAGTGGTAGTAGCCTTTGGGCTTGTGCCAGAGGATTGAGGCAAGCCACTGCGGAGCCGCGCCTGCCCGCGCCTGAGCTGTGCGCGGCCCATAGACAGTCAAGCCAGCGGGCGGACGGCGGCGGAGGTTTTCCAGAAAGCCCGCGGCATTCAGGTCGTTGAGGGCGACGGCCAGGAGACTCTGCACCGGGGCGCTGGCAGCCTGGGCGCGGCGACCCTGAATCCGGCGGAGGATTTCCGCGAAGCGTTCATCGTTGGGGTCGGGCATGAGATCAACGGCCTATCAGCCGCGGTTGAGCGCGGCGCGAACCGTGTCCACCAGAATATCGGGGCTGAAGGGTTTGGTCAGATAACGAAAAACCCGATTCTGGAACTTGCCGATCAGCTTGTTGGCTGGGTCCTCGAAGGCGGTCAGGACGATCACCGGAAAAGTCGACCCCGGCCAGCGGGTCTTGATTTCGTCCAGCACTTCCCAGCCGCTCATCATGGGCATCCCAATGTCGAGCAGCATCACATCAGGCTGGCGGATTGCCAGGAAATCGAGCGCCTTGATGCCGTCGGAGGCATGATGACTCTCCACACCGAGGTTGTTCAGAATCGCCTGAATCAGGAGGGCAATATCGGTACTGTCTTCGACAATCAGAACGAAGGGTGGGATCACAGACATGGCCGCTGCTCGCTGCTGACATCCGGTTCGGTCTCCATTATAGTATAGCGCGAAAACAGCCGCCGTCCTGCTGCGGATGAGCACAGACTTTGCCTGATCCCCGCCCGCTCGCTCGTCTGTCCACTTTGTGGCCAAGGGGGAGTCAGACCAGCTTCGAGGTAAAAGCGCGCAAAAGGTTCATGGCACATTCTAGGCGATCCACTCCTGGATCATCGGCGGGAGCGGGCGGCCGAGCGCACGCAGATACACGCTGACTTTGGCAGCAAAGATGAGGAGGGCCTCGCGGTAGACCATCAGGTTGATCTGAGTGGGCATCGACCAACCGCCGCGATCCACAGGGCGGTCGAGGTCGGCGTCGGTCAACTGCTCCAGAGCGGCTTTCATCTCGGCATCCAGGTCAGCGTACCAGGTCAGCAGCGAGTTGATGTGGGCTTCGACTCCGCCGGGAGCCTGAGCAGAGGCAAAATCGAGCTTGAAGGTCTTCAAGGACTCGATGTAGGCACGCTGCACCTTGCCGATGTCCAGGCAGAGGGCGGCCAATGTCTGGGTATTCCCACCCAAGCGGAAGCTCAGATCAGCGTCATTGAGCGCCTTGAGGCTGAGGTCGCGGACGCCATGCGTTTCCACGAACATGGCATAGTTATCGCGCATGAAGCGGTTCATCGAAATCCTCCTTCAGACACATCAGACAGAATATCCGTTCTACTTTGAAAATAGGCCGAATCGACAGCGCGGTCAATCGCCAGGCGGTCAAACAGCAGCGAGAGCCTGGGCGAAATCGGCGATGAGGTCTTCGATATTCTCCAGGCCGACGGAAATCCGCACCATGCCGGGGGCAATGCGGGCGGCGGCCAGGGCCTCGGCGTTGAGCATGGAATGGCTGGTCAGGACTGGAATGCTGACGAGCGTTTCGGCTGTGCCGAGGTGGGCGACGTGCAGGGCGATCTGCAAGCGGTCGCAGAAAGCTTTGGCGGCGGTGAGGTCAGCCAGTTCGATGCAGAGCATCCCGCTGAAGCCGCGCATCTGCTCGCGGGCGATGACATGGCTGGGGGACGAGGGCAGTCCAGGATAAAGCACCTGTCTGACCTGGGGCTGCTGAGAGAAGAACTCGGCCAGACGCAGGGCACTGGCGTTGTGCTGGTTCATGCGAAGTTCGAGGGTCTTGAGGCTGCGATCCAGCAGGAAGGCATCGTGCGGGCTGGGGATGCCGCCGAAGACTTTGCGAGCAGTGAAGACAGCGGCCAGATGATCGCGGCGGCCCATGACCGCGCCGAGGGTGATGTCACTGTGGCCGCCGAGGTATTTGGTGGCGCTGTGGATGGAGAGGTCTACGCCGAGATCGAGCGGGGTCTGGTTGATAGGCGTGGCGAAGGTGTTGTCCTTGATGACCAGCGCGCCGATACGCTGGGCGGCTTCGACGACGCGGCGGATGGAGAGGCAGTCGCAGCGGGGATTCACGGGTGTCTCGAAGTAGACGACTTTGGCCTGGGGCGCGTGCTGGTCAACGGCGTAAAGCTGTTCCTCGGTGAGGGTAACGACGTGGATGCCGAAGCGAGGCGCCCAGTTGTTGAAGAAGGACAGCGTTCCACCATAGAGGGCGTTGGAGACAGCGACGGTATCCCCGGCGGCGAGGAAGGCCATAAGCGTCGTCGTAATCGCGGTCATGCCGCTGCTGAAGAGCAGGCAGGCTTCGGCGTGTTCGAGCTGGGCAAGCTTATCGCTGACGTGTCGGATGGTGGGGTTGTCGTAGCGGGTATAGAAGTAGTCCGCGCCGCCGTAGTCGTTGATGTGGGCGAAGCCGCTGCTGTCTTCGACGGCGAAGGCGGCGGTCTGGTAGATGGGATAGACGACGGGGCGGACGTGGGAGTCGCGCTGGCTGTGGATGGATTGGGTGGCGCTGCCGTGGGACATGGTGGGTAGCCTTTGTATAGCTGGCAGAGGAAGTTAATAGTTCATAGTTTATAGTTGATAGAAAAATGCAGTGATAGATGAGAAACGATAAGAATGATAAGAATGAGAATGTGAGAATCCTGCGAATCGTCGGAAATGTCGTCCACGCCGGACGGATGAATTGGCACAAATGGCGGCATTTTCGGCAATCGCGCTGTTTGCAAGCGATAGGTTGTGAAGATGCGGCGGAGGGCGGGAACGGATTCAGTAGGGGCGACACGGCGGGTCGCCCCTACACATTGGCCGCCGTCCACGATGAAAGATTGCCCGCATAGATAGAGGGTAGCACAAAATGGGGCGGAAAGGGTGACATTTTGGTAACTCTTTTGAGCAGGGATTGGGGGTTGGGGAAAGGCCGGACGCCAAGAATGGCGTCCCTACGGAGGCGGGGGTTGGGGATTGTGCAAAACAGACGAATCTTTTGCATTTGACGGCAGGGATGCAAGCGGCGGATTTGTGCGAAGTGTTGGGCTGAACGCCGCAAAAGCAATGATAATTCGCGCGGAGAGACATGACATTTTTTAGGGTTGCAGAAGGCGATCCGGGGTTAAGATGAAGTTAAACTATGTTCATTGAACGAAGAAGGGAAAGGGGAATGGCAAAAGGAACCATTTACATCGATCAGGAACGCTGCAAGGGCTGTGAGTTATGCACCACCGTCTGTCCGCAGCAGGTCATCGCCATCGAAACCCAATTTCTGAACAAGCGCGGTTATCACCCAGCCGCGCTTGTTGATTCTGAGGGCGAATGCACTGGCTGCGGGGTGTGCGCGGTCATCTGCCCGGATGTGTGCATCACCGTTTTCCGGGAGGTTGCGGTATCCCGGCGCGTCCCTGTCGCTGCTGACTCGTAGCTATCGAGGAAGTGTTCATGCCCAAAGAAATGCTCAAAGGGAATATGGCAATTGCTGAGGCCGCCGTTCGGGCCGGATTGGAGGCCTATTTTGGCTATCCCATCACTCCACAGACGGAAATGCTGGAGCACCTGTCAGTACGATTGAACGAACTGGGCCGGGTGTTCCTGCAAGCCGAAAGCGAAATCGCCGCGATCCACATGGTATATGGCGCGGCCTGCGGCGGCGCACGCGTGATGACATCTTCATCGAGTCCCGGCATCAGCCTGATGCAGGAGGGGCTATCGTATATCGCCGCTTCCGATGTGCCGTGCGTGGTGGTCGATATGATGCGCGGCGGGCCGGGGCTGGGCAACATCCAGCCTTCACAGGCGGATTACTTCCAGGTGACACGCTCGGCAGGGCACGGGGACTACCACCCGATTGTGCTGGCGCCGGCATCGATCCAGGAAGCGATTGATTTTACGGTGCTGGCGTTCGATCTAGCTGACCGCTACCGCCATCTGGTGATCCTGGCGGCCGATGGTCTGATCGGCCAGATGATGGAAGCGGCTGAACTGCCGCCGATGCAACCGCTGCGCACGGAACGTCCGGACTACGCGCTGACCGGGGCGGAAGGGCGCAAGAAGCGGCTGATTACCTCGGTGTATATGCAACCGGAGGCGGAAGCCGCCTACAACCAGACGATCCAGAACCGGCTGCGCCAGATCAAACGGGCGGAGCAGCGTTCGACCGAATACCGCACGGGGGACGCTGACCTGCTGGTGATCGGCTACGGTTCGGCGGGGCGGATCGCGTTCTCGGCGGTGGATGAAGCCCGCGCTCGTGGGCAGCGGGTTGGTCTGTTCCGCCCACAGACACTGTGGCCGTTCCCGGAGGAGCGCCTGTCACAGCTTCTGGAGCGGGTGCGGGGTTGTCTGGTGGTGGAGATGAACGCAGGACAGATGCTCGAAGATGTGCGGTTGGTGGCTCAGGGGCATGTGCCCATCGGCTTCTACGGCCAGATGGGCGGGCTGGTCCCGGATACAGAGGACGTCCTAGAAGCGATTGATGCCGAATATGCCCGGTGGTCGCGGCCGCAGCCGGTTGTGACCCGCAGTCTGGTGAGGGAAATGCCATGACGACCATCGCACCACCTGAAGGGATGCAGATCGTTTACCAGCGGCCAGAAGCGATGACGGAAGTGCCGTTCCATTACTGCCCCGGCTGCACGCATGGGGTAGCGCATCGTCTGGTGGGAGAAGCACTGGACGAACTGGGACTGCGGGAACGGACGATTCTCGTCGCGTCGGTCGGATGTTCGGTGTTCTCGTACAACTACTTCGAGGTCGATGCCTGCGAAGCGGCGCATGGGCGCGCCCCCGCCGTCGCCACGGGGTTGAAGCGGCTGCAACCGGATCGCACCGTCATCACGTACCAGGGTGACGGCGATCTGGCGTCGATTGGGATCGCGGAGGTGATCCACGCAGCAGCGCGGGGCGAGAACATCACGGTGTTTTTCATCAATAACGCGATCTACGGGATGACGGGCGGGCAGATGGCCCCGACCTCGCTACCCGGACAGAAGACCAGCACCAGCCCGTGTGGGCGCGATACGCGCCAGACAGGGATGCCGATGCGGGTCAGCGAACTGCTTTCCGGCCTACCGGGGACGGCCTACATTGTGCGGCGGTCGCTGCACGATGTGACCCACATCCGCAAGACCAAGAAGGCTATTGTGACGGCACTCAAGGTACAGCAGCAGCAGCTCGGCTTCAGCATGGTCGAGATTCTTTCAACGTGTCCGACCAACTGGGGGATCGCGCCGGAAGCGGCGCTGGCGTGGATCGAAAGCCACATGCTGCCGCAGTTCCCAGTGGGGGACTACCGGGTGAGCGATGCCGTTCTGGCGGCCAAGCTGTAGAGACGGTCGTATCCGTTATGGAGAAATCAATTCAAAGGCGAACGATTTTTCACACGGGGCGACCCGGCGGGTCGCCTCTACGATGAGTAGTCTTTGATTTGGTTTTCCCATCAGCAGAGGCTTTTCCCGATCCTCACTCCTCGACCTTCCACTTCGCAGACAGGGGGAGCGAGGCTGAGGACGAGAAAAAACCACAGAAGAAGTTCATAAGGCAGTCTGACAGGAGTAGTCCGTCGTGAAAGAAGATTTTCTCATCGCGGGATTTGGGGGACAGGGGGTGATGTTCGCCGGGCAGCTTCTGGCCTATGCCGCCAATGACGCGGGCCTGCAAGCCACGTGGATCCCCTCATACGGCCCGGAAATGCGCGGCGGAACCGCGCACTGTTCGGTCGTGGTGAGTGACCGGGCGATTGGATCACCGCTCGCGCGGCATCCCAGCATCGTGATCGCTTTCAACGGGCCGTCGTTCGATAAGTACGAACCGATCCTGGCGCCGGGCGGACTGCTAGTCAACAATGTTTCGCTGACCGCGGCCAGCAGTCAGCGCACCGACATCCGCCGGTTGGATGTTCCAGCCACGGCGATGGCAAGCGCTATCGGGGATACCCATGTCACCAATCTGGTGCTGCTGGGGGCGGCGCTGACGGTCTGCCCGGTCATTCCGCTGGAGGGGCTGCGACGCACGCTGGAGGCACATATCCCCGAACGGCGGCGCGGTCTGCTGCCGGCCAATCTGGAGGCGATCCGGCAGGGCGAGGACTTTGCCCGCAGTCACGTTATGGCGTAATCTCTTCTGTTCTCCTCCTTGCTCAAGGGGCGCAACCTGCCGCGCCCCGATTCGTATATCCGATCAATACCTACCGCGCATTCCATGCCTCAATCAGGAGTTAGAAGTATGAGCTACCGCGCGTTCAAGCAGGGTCTTTACGCTGGAAACCGTCCGAACTGGCTGGCCCGGATTCTGAACCGGGTGTGGGCTATCATCCACGGGCTGGGCGTGGCTCCGAACTACCTAGTGACGCTGGAGGTGGCCGGGCGCAAATCCGGGAAGACCGTTTCGCTGCCGCTGGTGATGGCGGTGGTCGATGGAGAGCGTTACCTGGTCTCGATGCTGGGTCAAGAGGCGCAGTGGGTGCTGAATGTGCGGGCGGCGGGCGGGCGGGCTGTGATCCGCAGCGGCCGCCGGGAAGCAGTGCGGTTGGTGGATGTTCCTGTGGAGCAGCGCGCCCCGATCCTCAAAGCGTACCTGAAGCGTGCCCCTGGGGCGCGGCCGCATGTTTCCGTCGATAAGGACGCAGCGCTGGCCGAGTTCGAGAAAATCGCGGCGGAGATGCCAGTGTTCCGGGTGACGACGGCGTAGGGCGTCTCTGCTGCGCGCCTGCCGCGGGTTTCATGCTGATCGTCACCCTCCAGCCCCCTCAGCCATTGCATGGCGAGGGGGAAACATGCCAGATTAAGGAGGATATGGCACAAAGAGTCCGGCACACCCTCAATGCGATGCCGTCAGCCGTTCAGGGCGGTGTCCATCTCCTTGCGGACGGTCTCGTAGAGAATATCGGCGCGAAGCTGGGCCAGGGTGTAGCAGGGGCCACCCATGCGTTCGGCCAGCTTAGCGGCCATGCCCTGGTCGAAGGCCACATGTTCCATGTTGATGGTGACCGTCTTGATGCTGTCCATCCTGAACTGGTCGGCGATGCGGTTGGCTTCCTCGACGGGCGGCAGATTGCTCATGGAGACATTGCCCGCGCCGTCAGTCAGCAGGATCATGAGCGGCACGATGTCCGGGTGGAGGGTCTTCTCGCGCTTGATGACATCGTAGGCGAGGACAAGGCCGGCTGAGAGAGGCGTCTTGCCGCCGACGGGGATGTTTTGCAGGGCTTTCTTGGCCAGCACGACCGAGTTGGTGGGGGGCAGGATGATGCTGGCGCGGTCTTTCTGGAAGACGACCAGGCCCACCCGGTCACGGCGCTGGTAGGCGTCGGTCAGCAGCGACATGATCGCGCCTTTGGTGGCCTGCATCCGCTCGGAGACAGCCATACTCCAGGAAGCATCCACGACGAACAGGATCAGATTGGCGGTACGGCGGACACGCACCTTGCGGTAGAGGTCGCTCTTGCGCAGGGCATAGGCCATGCCGCTGTCTTTCAACTGCTGAAGGCGCTGCTTCTGGAAAGGCGCGGCAGCTCGCAGGGTAGCGTCGAAGGCGATGTCGGTGGTGTTGTTACCTGCGGGGCGAGCCTGGATATAGTGGCCGCGCTTGCGGTCAGTCTTGGTGCGCGAGCGCCGTCCGGCGTGTTTGCGGGTCAGCTTATCGAGGTTCGTCTGGAGCTTGCGCGGGGCGAATTCGGAGCCGGACTTGACCTGCTTGCCGCCTTCCCACCAGTAGGCATCCCGGTTATCGAAGACATTCTGGGGGGAAGGGTCGGTCTGGCCGAAGTCCGGCACATCTTTTTGATTATCCGCGGCTACTGAGGGGCTTTTTTTTTCACCGGACTCTCTTGATCGCCTTCGGCAGGCTCAGAGATTTCTTCTCCCTGGCCCCATTCCGAAGACACCTGCTCCATCTTTTCTTCGAGCGCCGTCATGCTCAACTGGGCGTCAGTGAAGGGGCCGCGCTTCATGCGGTGCGGCAGGGCTAATTCGGCGGCCAGAAGGATGTCCTGGTTGTCGATGTAGGTGCGGCCGTGCCAGGCAGCATGGGCGCGGGCGGCCTTAAGGATGACCAGATCGGCGCGATGGCCGTCGATCTGGAGGCTGCTGGTCATGTTGGCGATGGTGAAGAGATCGCGACGGCTGTATTCCACAGCATCGACCATATCCTGGGCGGCGGCAATCTGGTCAGAGAGCTTTTGCTCTTCGGCGGCCCAGGCGCGGCGGAAGGCTTCGGGATCGGTTTCGTAGGCGATGTGGCGCTCCAGGATTTCCATGCGCTCACTGGCATCAGCGATGCCGCGGACTTCCACAGAGAGCGCGAAGCGGTCGAGGAGCTGCGGGCGCAGGTCGCCTTCTTCCGGATTCATCGTCCCGACCAGGATGAAGCGGGCGGGATGGGTGAAGCTGATGCCTTCACGCTCGACCACGTTGACGCCCATCGCGGCTGAGTCCAGCAGCAGATCGACGACGTGGTCATCGAGCAGGTTGACTTCATCGACGTAGAGGATGCCCCGGTTGGCGTTGGCGAGCACGCCAGGATCGAAGTGACGTTCACCCTTCTGGATGGCCTTCTCGATGTCGAGCGTGCCAACTACGCGGTCTTCGGTGGCACTGACGGGCAGATCAATGAAGCGGATTTTGCGGCGTTCGACGCTGAGCGGCTCGCCCTTCTCGCGGCGGTCGCGGGCGACATCCGACCAGGACTCCGGGTGGGCGGGGTCATCGTTGAAGGGGGATTCAGCGATCACATCGATTTCGGGAAGGAGGGCAGCCAGGGCGCGGGCGGCGGTGGATTTGCCGGTGCCACGTTCGCCGCGAATCAGCACGCCGCCGATCCGCATGTCGATGGCATTGAGGATGAGGGCGCGTTTCATGCGCTGCTGACCGACAATGGCGGTGAAGGGATAAACCGGGGGTCTTCTGCTCATGGGGGAAGCGTCTTCCGAATTTGTGAATTGGGCAACAAGCGCATTATAGCGCAGGCCGCCGCGTGGTCAATTGCCAGGGCAATCCGCCGCGCCGCGAAATCGGAGGACGGTTTCCTGGCAAATCGCTACTCGACGATGAGGCTGTCGTCGTTTTTGACCTTGTCTTCGTTCTTGCGTTTCTCCTCGTCGAGGCCGCTACCTTCGCGCTTGTCCCACCATTCGCCTTTGATGTTGTAGCCGAAGAGCATCCCGACGCCGACCAGGATCAGGAGGAGCGGCAGGCTGAAGCCGAACTGGAAGACCAGCCCCAAACCGATCATCCAAAGGCCGCCGGAGACGTTATACCAAGCTCGCCCTTCAGCGACGCCGCGAGCAATGGCGCTGGCTCCAATGACATAGAGGATGCCGGGCCAGAAGCTGACGATGTTGCCCAGGAAGAGGATTCCGAGGCCGATGAGAAAGACGGCTCCACCGATCTGATCGGAACGTTCTTTGGTGTACATGCTTTCCCTTTGAGTTCATCAGCGAACGGTACTGTTTTTCTTTACGCAGACGGGCGGGCAAAGTTGCGGATGGCATTTCATTCCGGCGTTGTGGTGCTACAATCGTAGCTTGAGTAAATCGCAGGTTCCATGATCCTCATCCCCAGCCCTCCCTCCACTTCGTCCCCTTCGGGGAGGCTCCGCACTGGACGAGGGGGAGCCATACGAACTTCCGAGAAGTCCCTGCTCCATGCAACAGGAAGGGGCGCAGGAAAGGGAAGGGATCAAGGTTGCGATTGATTGAACACCGGGTTTCAACGCGCCGGAAGGCAGCGGCGCGGTAGGTTTTCAGCAAGGCATGGCAGCACTCATGTCGGAACAATCCTCTCTGACTTCGCTCCAAGCGCTCACCGACCGCATCAATACGGCAGAAAGCCCATATGATGCGGCGCAGGCGGCGCGGGATTGGCTAACGAATCATGGCGGTGGGTTGATCGCGCTGCTCAACCTGGAGCGGACGCAGATTCAGATTCACGCCAGCCCCAATACAGACATCCCAGAGGAGGCGCTGCGCTGGCTGCGGTCTCCGGATTCGTGGCTGGACTGGCACACCTGGGAGGGGCCGCGCTGGATCAAGGGCGAATCGCCGCTGTCAGGGCTGGACTGGGTGGGAGAGGCGCTGCTGATCCCGCTGCGCGTCGATCAGGATACGCGCGGTATGGTCTGGAGCTGGGGCGCGAGTGAGGCGGACGCGGCGATTCTGTTAACGGTGGCGCAGCTTCTGGCCGCGCGAGCACAGCACCTCGAAACCAGCCAGCGGTGGACGGAGGTGGTTTCCGAGCTGCACGAGTTCAGCCGGGCGCTGGCGCGGCAGACTCCATCGGTGGACATCTGGGGACTGGTGCATGAGCAGATGCTCCTGCTGTTCGATGCATCGTCGCACTTCGTGGGACTGCTCGACCCGAAGGCGTATCTGCTGCGGCTGCCGCTGGTGTGGCAGGACGACCAGTGGGAATCGCGCGAGGCAATACCGGTGAGCGGTTTGAGCAAGGCGGTGCTGACGCAAGGGGTGGCGCTGCACTTCCGCGACCTTGAGCAGGAGCAGGAGCGGCTCAGCGGGTTGGATATATATCTGAACAACCTGGAACCAGGACTGCCGGCGCGGTCATGGATCGGGGTACCGCTGCGCGACCGGCATGGAGCGATCATCGGCCTCATCAGCATTCAGAGCGAACTGCCGCACCACTTCACTGACCCGGATTTATGGCTGCTGTCGCTGGTGGCGCTTCAGCTTTCACAGACGATTGAGAACCGGCAGCTTCTTCAGACTGAGCAAGAACGGCGGCGGCTGACCAGCATCCTGATGGAAGTGGGACAGGTGGTCAGCTCGTCGCTGGATCATGAGACGGTGCTGGAACGCATCCTAGAGCAGTTGGAACGGATCATCGGCTACGACCGGGCCAGCATCATGCTGCCCGCGCCAAATGCCCATGATGGCAGCCTGATGGTGATCTCAGCCAGCAAGGGAGCACAGCCCGCGCCGAAAGGTCAGGAAGTGTATCTGCCGGAGGGCGGGGCGGCGCGGCGGGTCTTCCGTTCGCAGCTTCCGGTGGTGATTGAGGATTTCCGGGCGGATCAACCCGCCTACAGCCGGGCAGCGCAGATCGAAGCGGCCTGGACGCGCTCGTGGTTGGGCGTGCCGATGGTGGCGCAGGATCGGGTCAGCGGGCTGATCGTGCTGGAGAAATTCACGCCGTCGTACTACACCGAAGACCACGCCAGCACGACCTTCGCGCTGGCGCGGCAGGCCGCTATCGCGGTGGACAATTCCCAGCTGCATGAGCGGGCTCTGTAAGCCAACCGTCTGTATAGCGAATTCTTAGCGATCATGAGCCAAGAACTG
>CAZKXW010000049.1:0-32436 GCA_964556745.1 uncultured Anaerolineaceae bacterium | reverse complement strand
GCCTCATACGCGGCGATGGCGCGGCGTAGGTTGCCGGCCCGGTCTTCCACGGCGGAGAGGCTCCAATAGGCATTCCCCAGATTGTTCTGCGTCGTGGCATAGCCCAGCGGGGCGGCCTCCGGGGTGGAGTAGTTCAGCGCGGCCTCATACGCGGCGATGGCGCGGCCCAGGTTGGCGCGGCGGTCGCCCAGCGGATGTTCCTGGTAGAGGACGCCCAGGCTGTTCTGGGCATTGGCGTAAAGCATCGGATCAGGCTGTGGCGTGATGACCTCAGACAAGTCACTAAACCACTTCATGCCCTGCCCGAAACGCCCGCGATTGGCAAGAAACATGCCGCAAGCGTTTGCCACATTCAGGGCATCCGCATACTGCCCGGTTCGCATGGCCCACTCGAAAGCCGCTTCCAGGTTGGCCGACTCCGGGTCGAGGCCGCGGTAATCCTGCTTGCGGTGGTGTTCTTCTGCCAGCGCCTTGTAGAAATCGTAGTGTGACCGGTGGGCCGCCTCGTCCTCGCCGGCGGCCTCAATCACCAGCGGGTCGATGGCGTAGCGGTCGCCATCGTAGCGGACGAAGAGCCATTCCTGGAGGCGGGTGAGTTCGCCGGGCCAGTCCGCGCCTGAATCGGGTTCGAGCAGCGCCCGCGCCGCCGCGTAGCTGAATCCGCCGCGGCAGACGGCCAGCCGCCGCAGGGCGATCAGCGGTGACTCGCCGTGGGCGGCCCGCATCTGGTCGAGCGTCTGGCGGATCATCTCGTCCAGGGCGGCCTGGGCATCGCCGCTTTTGAGGGCGCGGAGGTCGTCCAGGACGGCCTCGACGGGCAGGCGTTTCATCTGGCCGACGGCCCATTCGATCAGGCGCGGGTGGCGGCGGGCGGCGGCGGCGATGGCCTCGGCCTGGGCCGCGACCTTCGGGCGGGTTTTCTCCGGCAAATCGAGCGCCTCGGCCATGCTCAGGACGATCTGGCGGGCGGGATCGGCTTCGAGGGGTTCGAGAGGGATGGTGTTCAGGCGGGTGATCTCCCTCCATTCAAAGCGGCTGGTGAGCAGCACCTGCGCCCCGGCGGCCAGCAGCTCGTCGATCCGGCGGGCATAAGCGGCGCGGCGGGCCGGGTCGGTCACGGACTCGGCGTTGTCGATGACGACCAGGCGCGGCTCGGCCTTGAGGCGGCTGAAGAGGTCGCGCGGGTCGGTCAGGGGGGGCAGGTTGAAATGGTCGCGCAGGAGTTCGAGCAGGGCTTCCTCGGTGGAGGTGTCGCTGGCGGCGTGCCAGATCGCCCCGCCGACGCCTTCGGCCCGCAGCAGGGCTTCGGCGGCCAGCCGGGATTTGCCCAGCCCGCCGACGCCGAGGATGGCGACCGGGTGGTTCTTGAGCTGGCGCAGCAGCTTCTTCAGGTCGGCCTCGCGCCCGCTGAGGGGGACGTCGGTCAGGCGGCGGTCGATGGGCGGGCGGGCGGTCACCGGCCAGCGCGAGAAGTCCGGGGCGGAGTCGTCGGAACCGTCAGCGCGGCCATGCGCCCGCAGCACGGCGCGGGCCAGCGTTTTCACGCCGCCGTCCCAATCGGCGTGGAGTTTGACCCACTGGATGGTGTGCAGGCGGTAGGGGATTTGGTCGGGCGGGAGGTCTTCCAGCAGGACGACCAAGAGGCGCTTGCCGCAGCCCAGGGCATAGCGCCACTCGGCGGTGACTTCCCGGCTGGCGATGGCCTTCTGGCTGAGGACGACGATCACATACGGGCAGGCTCGCAGGGCGGCGTCGATCTCGGCCTGCCACTCGTCGCCGGCTTCGAGGTCACGGTGATCGACCCACAGGTCAAGCTCCGTGGCGGCTTCGAGGGCGTCGTGCAGCCGGGTGATGGGGGCGTCGTCGGCGCTGGCATGGCTGATGAAGACCGTGGGCATCGGGCAATCCTGGCTCCAGGCGGCAGCATGTTATTACCATCCATTAAACCGCAAAGCCGCAAAAGGCGCAAAGTGGGGATTGGAGATCAGGGGTTGGGGATTAGGGCGGGCAGCGAGCGACTTGATGTACAATGGCAGCAAGAGAAGGGAGGCAGCGATGAGCGCCCTTGAGCAGGAAATCATCGAGAAGTTCCGACAGTTGGCCCCCGAAAACCGCCTGCGGATGCTGTCCACGCTTCAGCAGGAGGTCACATCGGGGCAGGTGACCTTGGCCGCCTGGCTGGACGCCGCCCGCGCCGCGCGGATCACGCTGCGTCCCGATGCCGAGGGACATATCCCCACCGCCAGCGAACTCGTGAACGAAGCCAGAGAGGAACGTGATGCCGATCTCCTACACCGTGCTGGACTCCGGCATAGTGCTGGCGACGGTTCAAACTGAACTCCATACACGCCGCGCCGAAACACCCATTGAACGCCTCGTTCAACAGCAGGTACAGATGCTCGCCCCGGCGCTGCTGCACTACGAGTTGATCGCCGTCGCCCGTAAATGGGTCTATCGGCAGTTGACCACAGTGGAGAAAGCTCAAGCCGCCCTGAATACGCTGCTGAGCTATCCCGTCACCACCGTTGTCGATGAGGTGCTGCTCCGTCGTGCTTACGAATCAGCGACGGAATACAATCGTCCGACCGCCTATGATGCTCAGTATCTCGCCGTAACCGAACGGTATCAGTGTGATTTCTGGACTGCTGACGAGCGGTTATTCAACGCCGTGAGCGGCAGATTTCCCAGCGTGTATTGGTTGGGGGATGTCAAGCTCGAAGCGTGATCGATCAAGTTACCCCACGCCCTCGCCCTGTGGGATCGTGCTAAACACCAGCGCCTCGCCGTCCATATCCACATCCGCCACGATATGGTCGCCGTCGCGCGTCTGCCCCTCCAGCACCGCCGTCGCCAGCGGATCGAGCAGGTCGCGCTGAATCACCCGCTTGAGCGGCCGCGCCCCAAACACCGGATCGTAACCCCGCTCGGCCAGCCAGCGCCGCGCCTCGGCCGTCAGTTCCAGCGTCAGCCCGCGATTCCGCAGCAGCTCCCCCAGCCGCCGCAGTTGAATCTCCACGATCCGCGCCAGATGCTCCGGCGTCAGGTTGTGGAACAGGATGATCTCGTCCACCCGGTTCAGGAACTCCGGACGGAAGAAGCGATCCAGTTCGCTCAGCACCGCCTCCCGCAGCGCCGCCCGGTCTGCCGTCGGCCCCATCTGCTTAATGATCTGGCTGCCGACGTTGCTGGTCATGATGAGCACCGTGTTGGTGAAGTCCACCGTCCGCCCCTGCCCATCCGTCAGCCGCCCGTCATCAAACACCTGGAGGAACACGTTGAATACTTCCGGGTGCGCCTTCTCGATCTCGTCCAGCAGCACCACCGCATACGGCCGCCGCCGCACCGCCTCGGTGAGCTGCCCCGCATCTTCATAGCCCACATAGCCCGGCGGCGCGCCGATCAACCGGGCGACGCTGTGGCGCTCGCCGTACTCGCTCATGTCGATCCGCACCATCGCGTTCTCGTCGTCGAACAGATACTCCGCCAGCGACCGCGCCAGTTCGGTCTTGCCCACCCCCGTCGGCCCCAGGAACAGGAACGCCCCGATTGGCCGGTGCGGGTCTTGCAAACCGGCGCGGGCACGCCGTACCGCCGCCGAAACCGCGTGAACCGCGTCCTCCTGCCCGATCACCCGCTCATGCAGCCGCTCCTCCATCTTGAGCAGCTTCTCCATCTCGCCCTCCAGCAGACGCGAGACCGGGATGCCCGTCCAGCGCGAGACCACCGCCGCGATCTCGTCCGCATCCACCTCTTCCTTGAGCATCAGGCCGCCCGTTTGCAGATCCCGCAGGAAAGCCTCCCGCTCGCCCAACTGCCGGTCGAGGTCGCGCAGCGTGCCGTAGCGCAGCCGCGCCGCCGTCTCCAGATCGCTGCGCCGCTCGGCCTGCTCCAACTGCACCTTCGCCTCGTCGATCTGCGCCTTGATCGCCCGGATCGATTGGATAGCTTCCTTCTCCGTCTGCCAGCGCGCCGTCAGCCCGCTCAACTCCTCCCGCAGATTGGCGATCTCCCCTTCCAGCGTCTCCAACCGCTGCTGGCTGGCCTTATCGCGCTCTTTGCGCAGCGCCTCCCGCTCAATCTCTAACTGCATGATGTGCCGTTCGACCGTCTCCAGCGCCAGCGGCTTGCTGTCGATCTCCATCTTCAGCCGCGCTGCCGCCTCGTCGATCAGGTCGATGGCCTTATCAGGAAGCTGTCGGTCAGCAATATACCGGGCGCTCAGCGTCGCCGCCGCGATCACCGCGCTGTCCTGAATCCGCACCCCGTGATGCACCTCGTAGCGTTCCTTCAGCCCGCGCAGGATGCTGATCGTATCCTCTACGCTCGGCTCGTCCACGAACACCGGCTGGAAGCGCCGTTCCAGCGCCGCGTCCTTCTCGATATACTTGCGGTATTCATCCAGCGTCGTCGCGCCGACGCAGCGCAGTTCCCCCCGCGCCAGCATCGGCTTGAGCATGTTGCCCGCGTCCATCGCCCCCTCGGCCGCCCCCGCGCCGACGATGGTATGCAGCTCGTCCAGGAACAGAATCACCTGCCCGTCGCTGTCAGCCACCTCTTTCAGGACGGCCTTCAGCCGCTCCTCGAACTCGCCGCGATACTTCGACCCTGCCACCAGCGACCCCATATCCAGCGCCACGATCGTCTTATCCCGCAGCCCCTCCGGCACATCCCCGTTGACGATCCGCTGCGCCAGCCCCTCGACGATGGCCGTTTTCCCCACCCCCGCCTCGCCGATCAGCACCGGGTTGTTCTTGGTGCGGCGGCTGATGACCTGCACCACCCGCCGGATTTCCTCGTCACGCCCAATCACCGGGTCGAGCTTGCCCTGCCGCGCCAGCGCCGTCAGATCGCGCCCGTATTTCTCCAGGCTCTTGTACGTCCCTTCCGGATCAGGGCTGGTGACGCGCTGCCCGCCCCGGATCGCCGCCAGCGCCTTCAGCGCCCCCGCGTGCGTCACCCCGTGCCGTTCCAGCATCCCCCGCACGCTGTTCTCTTCCGTCAGCGCCAGCAGGATATGCTCGGTGCTGACGTATTCGTCGCGCATCTTCTGCGCCTCGGATTCAGCCCGGTTCAGCACCTGGATCGTCTGGCGAGCCAGCGCCGGTTCGACGTTGCTCCCCGCCACCCGTGGCCGCGCGTCGAACGTCTGCTCAACCTCCATCAACAAACTGGCCGGACGCCCGCCGATCTTCGAGACCACCTCCGGCACAACCCCTTCGTTCTGCCGCAGCAGCGCCATCAGAATATGCAGCGGGTCGATCTGGCTGTGTCCGACCTCGCCAGCCAATCTCTGCGCCGCGATCAGCGCCTCCTGAGCCTTGTTCGTATACCGTTTCAGATCCATCGGTTTCATCTCCCACCTGCGGTTTTCACGTCCAGTGTATGCCCCCGCCGTCAATTCTTCATTAGAATTCCGCAAGCGCCGCGTTGGAGCCAGGGGCAGTGTCACCCCCAACCAGACCGCCTCCCCGTAGGGGGCGGCCCGTGTGTCGCCCCGCAATAACCATTTCATGGCCGGGTGACGCCTATCAACGCACCTCCCGCCCTGACAATGCCCCACCCCCTCCGTATGATCTTGGCGTTCTTGGCGTCATGGCGGTTCAATTCTTCTTGCATTTCCCAAAAACCTACCCCTGAAAAGGGCCGGGGGGTGAGGATCATCGAATCTGCGCTATACTCTATCCTTAATACCCTGGAACCATCGTCCGTGAACACCATGCCTAACAAGCTCTTCATCTCCTACCGCAGCCTGGATTCCGCCAAAGTCGACGCCCTCGTCGCCCGGTTGCGTTCCCTCAAGAACTCCGACGGTTCACCCCGCTATGACATCTGGCAGGACAAGACCAGCATCCCTGTCGGTCACGATTGGTGGAAGGCCATCGTCCAGGGCATCATTGACTGCGATGTCTTTGTCTACATGCTCTCATCCGACTCAGCCCAGAGCATCAACTGCCGCGCCGAACTGAGCTACGCCCGCAGGCGTAACCGCCCGATCATCCCGCTGGTCTTGGAAGGAGCCTTCGAGTTCAACCCGACCACGGGCAAGAACGACATTTCCTACTGGGAACACATCCCCCAGGAATTGAACGATGGTCGCTTCCAATTCCTGTTCTACGAAGGCACAGCATTCGTCAGCCAGATCGATGCAGCCGTTGATCGACTGGTTGCATTGAGGTTGCCTGACCTGCCCGCGCCGGAACCGCCTGATCCGCGCGATGTCGATGACGCCAGCAATGACACGGCCCTGCTTTACGATCAGGCGGTGGACTACGCCGGCAAGTTGCAGTTCGCCCCGGCGGAGAAATTGTTCCAGCGGCTGCTGAACTGGAACGATCCGCTCTTTGCCGATGATGCCCGCGAATGGATCGGCCTGCTGCGAGACTACGAGCAGATGGTCCGTCTGGATGCGCGCAGCACCACCCGTCACAAGATTCCCGCGCTCTGGGCAGCCTACGCGAAGCGCTTCCCCAGGCCATTCGTTGAACTTTTCGACCCAAAAGGTTTCAAGGAGCGATACCAGGAGGACACTCCACCTCCGAAGGATGATCCCTCACAAGCCCATCGGCCTTCCGCCCCTTCCGTCCACAAATCCAGTGTCGAACTCCTGCCCCAGCCCTTCGCCTGGATCAGGATTCCCGCCGGCCGCGTGACGTTGGTGACGGAGACGGGGTGGATTGCCAACTACATCCCTGAAGGCCAGTCCCAAACCTTCGACGTGCCGGCCTTCTCCATCGCCAAATATCCGGTCACGAACGCCCAGTTCCGGCTGTTCTGGGCAGCGAAAGGCTACGAACAGCGCCGCTGGTGGACGGATGCAGGCTGGGCGCAGCGCGAAAAAGACAGGTGGACACAGCCGCGCTACTGGACAGACTCGACCTGGAATGGTGACGAGCAGCCGGTGGTCGGGGTATCCTGGTACGAAGCTGTGGCTTACTGCAAGTGGCTGAGCGAAGTGACCGAGGAGGCGATCACACTGCCGACCGAGCAGCAGTGGCAGCGCGCGGCGCAGGGAGACGATGGGTGCGGCTACCCCTGGGGGCCGCAATGGGACGCCAGCCGCTGCAACAACGCTGTCGGGGGCAAAGGGGCAGGGAAGACCACCCCGGTGCGGCAGTACGAAGGCAAAGACAAAGGCGACAGTCCCTTTGGGGTAGTGGACATGGCCGGGAATGTCTGGGAATGGTGTTTGACGGCTTACGAGACGGGCAGCACGTCGCTGGATGGAACAGATGTTCGCGTGCTGCGGGGCGGCTCGTGGTACGGCAACCATTCTGACTACTTCCGCTGCGACTTCCGCGGCAGGAACTATCCCGTCAACCGAAACAACAACGGGGGGTTCCGCCTTGCCCTCTCTTAAAATATTCTGAACTGCTGAGATTCTGAGCATTTTTGGAATCCCGCGCAGCGGGTCGCGGCAAAAATCTGAAAATCCTCCCCCCGTATGCTCCTGGTGTCTGGGCGGTTCACGTTCCAGTCGAGTCGCATCTTCGGGCGTGATGCCGTTTCACAGGCACTCTGGCCTGGCATTCGCCCCTTCCTAATGATTCAACGCCCCCACCGCCATCATCAGCAAACGCGAGCAGCACGCATCCACATGGTAGCCCAGTTCCATCTGCGCGCTGTCCGTCTGGTACTGCGCCGTCACCGTCACCTTCGGCCTCCCCCCATGCTCCGGGCAGCGCATCGCCCCCAGCCGCGCCTGGACATGCTGCCGCGCCTGCTCCCCCGTGTGATCCAGCATCTCCGCCAGATACTCGTCTTCGATCTCGCCCGGCGTCGTCGGGCGGTCATCCACCTCGAACTGCACCGTCACCTCGGTCATGTCCCGTGATCCTTCTCCTCGCGCAGCGCCAGCGCCTGGGCCGCCTCCAGCAGTTCCGTCCGCCGGTCCAGCGCCATCTCCTTGCTGATGAAATAGCGCTCCAGCAGTTCCATCGGCCCCAGCCCCTCCGGGCTGACCCCCAGCCGCAGCCGCGCTGGCTGCTCGATCTGCTTGCGGATGCTGGCGATCTGGTACGCCCCGGCGTGCTTCAGCGCCTCCCGCAGCGTCGCTTCATTCAGCCGCGCCTCCGTCTCTGGCGAAAGTTCCAGGTTCAGCCGCACCACCGCCTCGCGCAGATCGTAGCGTTTCATCAGCTTCAGGACCTGCTCGGTCGGGTTCGCGCTCGTCCGCAGATCCGCCTCCAGCGTCACGAACTCCCGCGCCGCCAGCCGGATGAATTCCCACCGCGTGCCCCCCCGCGCCAGTTCCACCCAGCAGAACCCCTTCGGATCGCCCTCCTCCCCGAAGTCGATCCGCTCGATGCTCCCGCTGTACACCACCGGCGGAGCCGCCTCCAGCGCCGCCGTCAGATTCTGGTGCTTGTGGATGTGCCCCATCGCCACATAGTCCCAGCGCGCATCCGCCACTGACGACAGCAGCGCCGCCACATCCCGCCCCAGCATGATCCCCCGCTCGCTCCCCAGCGCTGCCCCGCTGATGGTGAAGTGCCCGGTCAGCGCCCGTGGCATGTCGTACTCGTCGGCCTTCGCCGCCAGCTCATCCAGGATGCGCCCCAGGCTGTCTTGCAGCAGCGCGTCCGTCTCCGCGATGGTCAGCCCCGCCGTGCTGGCGTCCTCCAGCAGCCGCGACCGGATCGGGTACGGCGCGGTTCCCACCGCCACCATCCCCCGCTTCGTCTCAATCGGGTAGACCTCATACGCCGAAGCCACCAGGATGTTCGGCACCCGCAGCGTCTCGTAAATCTCGATGCTGGACGCTTTAAGCTGCGTCGGCGGCAGATCATGATTGCCTACCAGCATCACCACCGGCGCCAGTTCGGAAAGGTCGCGCATCCGGTGCGCGAACTCGCGCTGGTACGTCGGATTCGGCGAGCGTGTCTTGAACGCATCCCCCGCGAAAATCACCAGATCAACATCCCGCTCCCGCGCCATGTCGATCATCGTATCCATCGCGCGCAGGAAATCCGTGACGCGGCTGCTCAACCCCGTCCGTGGATCCGTCCGCCCGTAATTCTCCACGCCGATATGCACATCGGCAAAGTGCAGCACACGAATCGGCTCACTCATGCCTGCCCCCCGCCCTCAACTTCAACCCTCTTCTCCGTAATGATCTCTGTGTCTCTGTGGTTCCATTCTCCATCACTGCGGCCGCCGTTCCGCCGCCAGCCGCACGATCCCGCTCACCAGATCCGAGTAATTCATCCCCACGGAACTCGCCGCCCGCAGAAAGTTGCTCGAATCGCTGATGTCCGGGTTCTGGTTCGGGTCGATCACATACGGCGTTTCATCCCGCACGCGGATGTCGATCCCGCCGAAGTCCCGCATCCCCACTGCCCGGAATGCCTGCCGCGCCGTCACCTCGATCTTTTCCCGCAGCGCGTCGCTGATCTGCGCCGGGATTTCCAGTTCCACCCCGCTCTCTTCCCACTTCGTATCGTAATCCTTGAAGCCGAACGCCCGCTCCGGCCCCGTCAGATACTTGAAACGCACCAGCGGCAGCACTTCCAGCGTGTGGTTGCCCCACACGCTCACCCGGTACTCGTCGCCGTCGATGAAATCCTCGACCAGCGCCGGCTGCTGCATCTCCTCCAGAATGCGCTGAATTTGGCGGTGAAGTTCCTGCGGCGTCCGCACCACCGACTCCGGCAGAATGCCTATCGACCCGTGCGAATGCGCCGGCTTGACCATCGCCGGGAAGATACCCCACCCATCGACATGATCGTTCTCATAAATCCGGTAGGTCGGCGTAGATACGCCGTGCGCCGTAAGCTGCCGCTTGGAATTGGCCTTGTCCACCGACCCTGACAGGATCGCATCATCCGCCCCCGTATACGCCAGCCCCAGTTCCTCAAACGTCCGCGTGATCGGATCATACCCGCACTGGTTTTCGTCGAACCCGTCGCAGTAGTTGAAGATCACCGTCCGGCATGAATCGAGCTTCCTCAGCAGCGGATCGACATCATGGCCCACCAGCCACGTCTGCGTATGGAAACCGCCTGCCCGCAGCGCGTCCTCGACCGCCCGCACCGATTCATCCGGCGCGCCCACATCGATGATCTGTGTCTCGGTCAGTAACGGGAACGGGCGATACAATATGAGTACGTCATAATCCGTCATTATCCACTTATCCTTCGGAGAGAACTTTTTGTACGGCAGCGATGACCGCCTCATGGATCCGTCCGTTGGTGACGATGATCCCTTGATTCGCCAGCGCCGCCCCCTGTGTAAAATCCAACGGCGAGCCGTCTACATCGCTCACCCGGCCGCCCGCCGCCTCGACCAGCGCCGTTCCAGCGCAGTGATCCCATATCATGAAAGGCCGCGTGCTGTTCAGCCGCGGCAGCCGCAGATACAGCTCCGCATCCCCAGCCGCGATCCGCGCGTACTTCTCCATGCTGTCCAGCCGGTACAGCGCCGCCCCACCGAACCCCGCTGCCTCCCGCACCCGCGCCATCCGGTCGTGATTGACGTGGCTCTTCTCCACGCTCTCCAGCGCCCGGATGTCGTTGGCGCCGACGCGCTCGCTCACCCGGATGCGCTTGACCGGCCCGCCCGCCATCGACTGCTTGAACGCCGCCCCGCCTTGCGCGTGGAACAGCAGCCCGCTGGTGTCCTTCGTCGGATACGCCGGCGCCCCGATGACCCCGCCCACCGGTTTGCCGCCCTCCATCACGCCAACGGCGATGACATAGTTCCGCAGCGCCAGGAAGCCCTTCGTCCCGTCGATGGGGTCGATCACCCAGGTGCGCTCAGCTTGCCGGCCCTGACCCGTGTCCAGCCACTTGACCACATCCACCTGCGTGACTCGCGTCCCCAGAATCTCGCTCAGCAGCCGTACCACTTCGCGGCGGCTGTCCTCCGGCACCAGTTCCATGAACTGGCCCCCTTGCTCCTCTGCCACCACCGCGTCATTCGGGTACGCCCGGCTGATTGCGCGCCCTATGATCGCCTGGGCCCCGTAATCGGCAATCGTCACCGGTTCTCGACCTGCTTTTTCGCTGCTGATGAGGTGTGTTTCCTGCACGTGCTGGCAAAGCTGCGCCGCCTCGCGCACGGCCTGGAAAAGCGGTTGGAAGTCGATCGGAATCATGCCTTTTTTGTGGTTCCGTTTCCTGCTTCCAGCCCGGTCTTTATTGAGGCCGAAAAAACGGGCAGGTCAGGTGGTTTTAGTCCATAGAAAAACACTATAACTATCGTACAGATGAGTTGCCAAACCTACAACTGTTAATCTGCATGATGTACACTCTTTTTTATGCCAAAACATCTGCTCTTTGTGTCCAGTTATATTGACCTTGGCGGCGGCGAAACTGCGCTGCTAAATCTCGTCGATCATCTCGACCCTTCCGACTGGCTTCCACACCTCCTCGTTCGCGCCGAAGGCCAGCTTGCCCAAGCCTGGCGCAAACGCGCCTGGCCCGTCGATATCACCCCCTGGCGCGGAGCCTCAACTTTCTTCTTTCCCCCCATATGGGCACGCTTCCCCATCACCCATCGAATCGAGCAGATCATCCACCGCCGCCGCATCGATCTCGTGCAGAGCGATTACCACACCTTGCCCATGGTCTTGCCCGCCGCTGAACGCGCCCGAATTCCTGCCGTCTGGTGGTGCTGGGGCTGGTGGTTTCACCCCAAACCCTGGCAGCGCGGATTCTTCCGCCGCCCCGCCGCCACCTTCGCCCTCTCCCGCGTCATCCGCCAGGGCTTCCTCGGCACGCCCCCCTTCATGCCCCCCGACCGCGTCGAACTCCTCTATCCCGGCGTCGATGTCGCCCGCTTCCACCCCGGCGTGGATGGCTCCGCCGTCCGCCGCGATGCCGGAGTCGACCCCCATGCCCCCCTCGTCGCCCTCATCGCCCGCTTCCAGAATGTCAAAGGCCACGACGTTTTTCAGGACATGGCCCGTCGCGTCGCCCAATCTATCCCCGATGCCCGCTTCATCGTCGCCGGCGAAAACACCCAGACCAGCGCCGACAATGCCTATAAGACCCGCATCCTGGAAACCGCCCGCGCCGATCCGCTCCTCCAGAATCGACTCGTCTACCTCGGCTTCCGCGCTGATGTCGAACGCATCGTGGCCGCCGCCGATGTGGTTGTATGCAGTTCACATTTTGAAAGTTACGGAATGGTCAATGTCGAGGCCATGGCCTCGGCCCGCCCTGTCGTCAGCACCAATCAGGGCGGCCCCGCCGAAACCGTCGTCGATGGCGAAACCGGCTGCCTCGTCCCTCCGGCGGACCCCGACGCCCTCGCCCGCCGCGTGATCGAACTCCTGCGTGATCCCGCCCTCCGCCAGCGGATGGGAGCCGCCGGACGCGCCCGCGTCGAGCGCCTCTTCTCCGCCCACGCCATGGCCGCCCAATACACCCGCGCCCTCGCCCGCCTCCAGCCGCCCTGAACGCCATCCCCTATGGCCGATAGCTGTAATGTTCGGGATTATTTCAAATTGCGGGCAGGAGGTCGTCGCCAGCGGACGGGCACAAGCCCGCCCCTGCAATTCCCGCCTGGCGGGGGACGCCCTTCTGACCTCCAACAGCAGAGCGTCCCCTGAATTGAAATGCGCCCTAATGTTCGGGGGCATTTCTGGTGCATCCGCTAAATCGTCGAGAAAAACAGGCGGCTGCGGGGGACGCCCCCGGAAGGTTTTTCCCCTTCTCCCCTCGGCACAAGGGGGCAGTTCTCAAGGGTAGATTTTTTGCCCGGCGTCAGTTCATGCCCACCGATTGAACCTTTCTAACCTCTTAAGCCCCCTCTCCATTGCATGGAGAGGGGGTTGGGGGTGAGGATCATGAAAAAACCTGCCCCTGAAAAGAAAGGGGCCGGGGGATGAGGGCAGAACTTGCCGGATGCGCCCTAATGTTCGGGTGTATT
This sequence comes from uncultured Anaerolineaceae bacterium, assembly GCA_964556745.1. Taxonomy (GTDB): domain Bacteria; phylum Chloroflexota; class Anaerolineae; order Aggregatilineales; family Phototrophicaceae; genus CFX2. The sequence continues at coordinate 19,566 of CAZKXW010000049.1, read as the reverse complement.
CGGAAATAGGGGCAAGATGCTGTTTGCGCCGTTTGCGTTAGAAACTTCGGACGCCCGCTGCTCGGCCCCGCCGCTCCGACGCCATCCCTGGTGGGTCAGCATGCCTGTCACTGGCGGGGCGCTGTGACCGCGGACGCCAAGAATGGCGTCCCTACCCAGGCACGCATGGTAGAGACGGGCTTCTGCCCGTCCGCCGCTGCCTGATCCTGCCCCCAAATCCGAATGCGCCCTAATGTTCTTCTCGGTTGAGTTTACTTTAGGTTTGTGCTACCCTATAGATAGGTATTTGATAACTCCTGTAGTCAATTGAGTGAGCGATGTCCAACTCCAATCCACATCTTCACCGTCCGCGTAAAACTGCCGGCGATCAGCCTTCCTGGGAAAAGATCGACCTCCCGCCGCTTGACGATGAGGAAACCCATCCCTTCAGAGAAACGGACTCCCAGCTCATGCGGAATGTCGAAGACCTGATCCTCTTTTACAGTCACAGCAGTGCCGAACGCCAAGCCCATCAGGCCCGCTTGCAGCAGCTTCACCGGCCGGTCTCCGACTAACCCCTGCTCATAGCAAAACCCAATCAACCCCGACGCATCGTAGGGGCGGGCCGCCCGTGTCAGCATCATCCCCATGGACATGCTTCCCCCCATCAGACCTTCCTTCGCGCCATTTCGACCAATCAGCACGCGCAGCGATCCGATTTGCTCTGCATTCCAGTATCGCATTCAAACAATTTAGTGTATGCTTTTATAAACCTGATACAAACAAAACTTGTATCCATATCACCGCTCGGATTGAGCATAATGGTTCAATCGCTGGAATTTGATGTCATGGTCAGCTACTCGCGCGATGACATCGATGCTGTCAAACAACTTGTTAAGCGCCTCTACGAAAGCGGCCTGCGCGTCTGGATCGACAAGGAACTCATCAAAAACGGGGATAAGTGGCAGCGCCGTATTGAGGATGGCATCCGTCGCTCAGGTTGCGTTCTCTATGTAGGTTCAGCCAACTGCAATGCATCTGAATATACCCGCAGCGAACTGACCTTCGCCCGCAACCAGGATAAACAGGTCTTCGTAGTTTTCTTGCATGGCGACCCACGCTTCGACCTCCCCTTTATCCTGTCCGATACCCACTACACCGACCTGCGCGGCGATCACCTTATGAAAGGGCTGGACACGGTCATTCAGGACATGCGGGCATATCTCCGCGAACTGAACGCAGCCCACGCCGCTGTACGGTCGCCTACCCTGACACCGCTTGGACAGCCCCCGCCCACCGCCATCAGCGTTCCCCCGGACAGCTCGCTTATCGTCCACCCCTCTGCCTCCCGCCAGTTCGTGGACTTCGTAACCATGCGGCTGATCTTGCATACCCTCGATGCCGCTAGATCCGTTCTGCCCAGCAGCAAGCGCCGCAGCCGTGCCAGCCTGCTCCGCGTCCACAAGAATGATCTGTATATCGCCGCCGCCACCGATGATTTCGTGGAAAAGGAGCTGCACGAATCCTTTCACAAAGGGCAGGGTATACCCGGTATGGCCTGGGCACATGATCAGCGCGATGTCCAGCACATCTATTCGCGCGATATTGACCCTGCTGTGATGCGCCGCTGGGACTTCAGCGGTGAGCGCCTGCACCGCACGCTCGAATTCAACACCGCGATTGTCGCCCCAATGGCCGCTGGCGTCTCCGGCCCCTTTGCCGGAATGCTCCTCGTCGAGTCGCCTGACTATATCCCCCCCTCTGATCTCCATGAACCGCTCCGCTTGATTGCGGGCATCCGCGCGACCCTCGAGCGCATGATCGGCGCTGCCCGGATGCTCAGCTGCCGCCAGTACCGCAACCTGACCACCCTCTCCAATGCCGCTCGCCTCAATCCCCCGCCCGATGTGAGCGTTCGCTCCGCGATCTATGTCCCCGAACCCGCTGGAGACCACCTCTACATGCTCGTTGGCTCCGAACACTTCGCCCACGACCCCGCATCCATCCCTGAAGCTTCCTTCCGACATCCCTATGGACGCGGTCTCATCGGTCAGGTTTGGTCTACCGGAGCCGTCTTGCTGGACAACTGGGGCGATAAACCGCCCAACTACCTTCGCAATCGCTACGGCCTGACCCACGAGAATGACTGGGGCCGTAACATCGGCTCGATCATCGCCTTTCCGATCCGCAGCCGCCGTCAGGAGGTCATCGGCGTCCTGGCCCTTGATAGCCCCAGCGCCATTCGGTTTTCAGGCTTTGGCGTCGATACAACCCAGACATACCTCGACCTGCTGTCCAGTTCCATCGGCCAGTATCTCAGCCTGGACGAATCCTGACTTCCCGTCCACTGTCCGCCGTTTCGGCTTCGTCTCGCGCTGTCGATTCACCTCACGCCCTCAAAATCCTCCACCCCCTGCCTATTCCTCCTCTGCCCGCGGGGTCGGTGTCAAGCCTCCCCGTCACAGCGCTTTGCTAGAATTATTTTCCACGATTTTATGGCGCAAAAGTAGACAAAATGTCACCCTAACCGCCTCATTTTGTGCTATTGTGATGTTACGGGCAGGAAACGCCCTCTCCCAGCGAGCGGCAGCGCGCGTTCGGGAGAGGGCGGGGTGAGGGCCGCCCTCCCCGATGAGAAATGTGAGAAAATCGACCGATTCTCATTCTTATCATTCTTATCGTTTCGCATCCGGGATCACGTTCGAGGGGAAATGTGGCAAGAATCACCGAATTGCAGCTGCAGCATTTTCAACTTTTGCAGTATTTCGCAGTGCAGGACAGCCTTTTCACGGGGAACGGCCACAAACAGGCGCTTCCAACCCGGACGGCACGGCCGCCATTGCCGCCAACTCCGCCCCAAAACCGGGCCGTCTTCCCGTGAGGATCATCTGATCCCGTCACCAGATGTCAGCGAATGGCAGCCCTACGCCCCCCAATTCGTGTATTCTGTATGGCTAGAAGCTATAAGCTAATAGCTAATGGCTATCTCTATCAACTACGAACTATTAACTTCTCCTCCTCCACCCCCGCCTTCTCCGGGATGTGACTCATCGCGTACTCGGCCAGCGCGGCGATCGTCAGGCTGGGGTTCACTCCCGGATTGGCCGGGATGATCGACCCGTCGATCACGTACAGCCCCGGATAGTGGAACACCTCGCAGCGCGTGTTCACCACCCCGTCCGCCGCGCTCGACCCAATCGGGCAGCCCCCGATCAGGTGCGCCGTAGCCGGGATTCCCAGCATCGCCTCCGGGATCGTATCCTGCGGGATGCCCCTCGTCCGCCGCGCGAACTCGTGCGTCAGCCCATGCGAGAGCGTCTCGTCCGGGGACAGCGACACCCCCTTCGGCAGCTCCGAGACCATCCCCCGCCGGAATGCCGTGAACAGGTTCCGCCCCAACCGCACCCGCATCGTGCTTTCCTCAGTCTGCATGATCAGCAGAATCGTCGAGCGCTCTGCCCAGCGCGAGAAAAACTTCGCGTAGAAGAACTCGAACGGGTGTGTCACCCCGTGCCAGATCGTCTTCACGATCCGCTTGAAGATCGTATCCGCTCCCTCGATCATCGGAATCGCCAGCAGTCGCATGAACGACGAACCCCGCGGGTAGCGCACCGGCTCCACCTGGGTCACATCATCCAGCGCGAAGATCGACGTAATCGCCGGCCCCGTCGAGTAATCCGTACTCGTATCCCAACTCGTCGATCCAACCAGCGCCTCGCTGTTGGTGCGGACTTTCGTCCCCAGCGTCTGCGACAGCTTCGGCAGCGAGCCGTTCACGTCCCGGCAGTGGAACAGCAGCCGCATCGTCCCCATTGCATGTGCCGAAACCACCACGTTCCGCGCCCGCACCGTGTAGCGCCTCCGGTCGAACAGCCCGGCCGTCGAGCGCCGGTAGACCACCTCGTAGCGTGCCCCATCCGCCTGACCCTCTGCCAGCGGGCGGATGTCCACCACTTCGGACTCAGCCCGGATTTCCGCGCCGTACTTCTCAGCGAAGTACAGGTAGTTCTTCACCAGCGTATTCTTCGCCCCGACGCGGCAGCCCACCATGCAGCCCCCGCAGCCATTGCACCCTGTCCGCTCCGGCCCTTCCCCGCCAAAATACGGATCAGCCACCGTCTGCTCCGGCGTCCCGAAGAAAATGCCCACGTTAGCCTGCCGGTACGTCTGCTCGCGGCCTTTATCGGCCGCAATCTGCTTCAGCACCCGGTCTGCCGGCGTGAAGAACGGATTGGGCGCGACTCCCAACATCCGCCGGGCCGTATCGTAGTGCGGCCGCAGCAGCGTCTTCCAATCCGCCAGATCGCGCCAGCCCGGCGCTTCAAACAGGGCATCGCTCGGCTCCATCAGCACATTCGCGTACACCAGGCTCCCCCCTCCGACCCCGCTCCCATGCAGCACCATGATGTCATTCATGAAGCTGATTTCCTGGATTCCGAAGCAGCGTGCCACCGGGAACCACAGGTAGCGGAACACGTCCCAGTTGCTCTTCGGAAAGTCTTCATCGCGGAAACGCTTACCGCGCTCCAGCACCAGCACCGAATAGCCTTTCTCCGCCAGCCGCATCGCCGATACGCTGCCGCCAAATCCGGAGCCGATCACCACGTAATCATGTGCAGAATTGGTCATGATGGTTTCACATGCGTGATTTTCATCACATACTTAAATTTCCCTTATTCTAACGCGGATTCGATTTCCCTGCGCCACCCTCTTTTCCGTATGTTCTCTGTGGTTCAATTCTTCACCGTGGTCATCTGCCGCCAATCAGGTAGAATCACTCCATCTCAGGAGGTGATCTATGCCCCTGCTGTCCACTGCCAACGGCCCGATCTGGTACGCCGACCACCGCGATCCGACCCTGCGCCGCCCCGTCACCCTCCTTGTCCACGGCGCGGGCGGAACGCACCTCGACTGGCCTGCCGAAATCCGCCGCCTGCCGGAAGCCAACGCCGTCATCGTCGATCTGCCCGGCCACGGACGCAGCCCCGGTCCCGGACGTGCTTCGGTCAGCGCCTATGCCGCCGATATGATCGCTGTGCTGGACGCCCTCAAACTCCCCCGCGCCATCATCGCCGGCCATAGCATGGGCGGAGCCATCGCGCTCACCCTGGCCCTCTCCTATCCCCAGCGTGTCCACGGCCTCCTGCTCATCGGAACCGCCGCCAAGCTCGGCGTCCACCCCGACATCCTCAACGGATTCATGACCGAACTCAGCCGCACCGCCACGCTGATTTCCTCCCTCTTCTACGGCTCGCAGGGAACCGACTCCATGCGCCGCCGCACCTACCAGCGCCTCATGGAATTCGCCCCCATCACCCTCACCAACGACTACGCCGCCTGCAACGCCTTCGATGTCCGCGACCGTCTCGGCGAAATCCACGTCCCAACCCTGATCGTTGGCGGCTCCCAGGACCAGATGACCCCCTTCAAGTTCAGCGAATACTTGCGTGACCACATCCCCGGCTCCAGGCTGGTGCGCGTCGAAGGCGGCGGACACATGATGATGCTCGAACAGCCCGCAGTCATTGCCGAGGCCATCCGCGCCTGGCTGCTGGAGGAACCATGGTCCGCCGCCTGACCACCCTCTGGGGAGCCGTCCGCGTGGCCTCCGCCGTCGCCGATCTGGCCCGCCAGTCGCAGATCGACCGCTTCGGCGTCAGCGGCCCGGTGACCGTCTACTTGCAGACGGAAGAGTCCGAAGTCACCCTGCGCCGCTGGACGGAGCCGCTCGTTGAAGTGCGGACGCGCCTCGATGCCCCCTTCGGCTGGCGCATCGCCGCCGAACAGGATGAGGCCGGCGTCTACGTGGTAGCCAAGCGCCGGGCGCTGGTCGGCGGACTCTCCCGCGCCGAGTTCACCATCGCCGCCCCGCCCGACGCCTACTACATCCTCAAGCTGGCGAACTGCCGCCTGACGCTCGACGGCTGGGGCGGCACGCTCCACCTCCCCCCGCCCGATGCCAATGGCTTGACCCGCATTCAAACCGGTTAGGAAAGTTTATTCGGGTAGTTCCAGCGGCGAGGCGAGCCTGATCGACTGTGTCCTCTGCGGTTCAATTTGCCTTTTTCTTCTCTGTATTCCTCCGTTTCCTCCGTGTCTCTGTGGTGGAATGGAATCGGGCAACCGTCAAGGATTCCCGGTGCGAAGTTTGTATCATGATGAGATAAACCCCCGCGGATCGGGGGTATGCGCGGCGGGCATCCGCCTGTTCCATAAAAAAGAGGAACCTTCCGGGGGTCACGGGAGTCTTCAGTAGGTGACGCGGCGTGAACTGTCCGTAGAGGAGTGCCATCATGGATCGACGCACGTTAGCGGCCTGGTCGGTCGCGGTCGGGGTGGGGCTGGGGTTGCTCGGCAACCTGGCGTTTTATGGCAAGCAGATCGGCCTCTCCTTCCCCCTGTTCATCGGGGCCGCGCTGCTCACCCTGCTGGCCTTGAGCCGCGCGGCGCAGATCCCCATCCTCCGCCGCAATCTCTGGCCCATCCTGCCGATCATGTTCTTCGCGGGCATGGTCGCTGTCCGCGCCGATGGCCTCATCGTGACCCTGAACATCCTGGCCGTGCTGACCCTCGGCGCCCTCCTGATCCACTACCTGCCCCTCAGGTCCGCCCTGGATGAAGCCGGCTTCGAGGAACAGATCGGCGCGGCCGCCCAGGTCGGCATCGCCGTGCTGCCCATGGGCGTCATCCAGACCGTGGATGCCTGGGGCTGGCTGCGCGAACGCCGCCAGCAGCGTGGGGCGCTGGCCGCCTCGATCCTCCGCGGCTTGATCTTCGCCCTGCCCATACTGGCCGTCTTCGTCATCCTGCTCGGCTCCGCCGATGCCGTCTTCGCCCGCTATGTCGCCCAGGCCGTCGATTCAGTACGGCGGCTGCTCGGTCTGGAGTACATCGATGACGCCATCGCCCAGGCCATCTTCACCGGGGCACTCGCCCTCATCGCCACCGGCGGACTCGGCTACGCGCTTGCCCGCCGCCTCGAACTGGCCGGGACATCTCCCGCCCCCAAACCCGCCGAGGGTGAAACCGCTGACGACTTCACCGCGGATCTCGCCATCGAGGAAAAGCGCAAGCCCGCCTTCAAGCTCAGCATGATCGAGAGCGGCATCGTCATGGGTGGGGTCGTGCTGCTCTTCGCCGCCTTCGTGCTCATCCAGTTCGCCTATTTCTTCGGTGGCCGCGCCACCCTCGAACTCACCGGCCTCACCTTCTCTCAATACGCCCGACGCGGCTTCTTTGAACTCGTCGCCGTCTCGGTGCTGACCCTGGGCATGGGCCTGGGGCTGAGAGCCTTCACCGTCCGTCAGGGCAAAACCGAAGAAACCCTCTTCCGTGTGCTGATCCTCCTCATCGTCGCCCTGACCAGCGTGATGCTCATTTCCGCAGCCCAGCGTATGTGGCTCTATGAAGAAGCTTTCGGCTTTACTCAACTGCGCGTCTATACCCACGTCTCGATGGGCTGGCTCGGCATACTGTTCGTTGTCTTCGCAGCGGGACTCTTCATCACCCGCAAAAACCTGTTCTCATTGGGCATACTGCTTAGCATCATCGGCTACCTGGTGACCCTCAACGTCATGAACATCGATTACTACATCGCCGAGCGCAACGTCGCCCGCTACTGGCAGAATCCCGACCAGGAACTCGATGTCGCCTTCTTGGACATCCTCTCGGTCGATGCCGCCCCGGTTATCGCCCGCCTCTACAGCGACTCCGCGCTGGATAGCATCGCCCATCAGTGGGCCGGGCAGTGGTTGGCGCGTCAACTCCTGACCCTCCAAAACGACAGCGTCGGCCTCAGCGCCACCGTCTTCTCATACAACGTCTCCCGCGCCAATACATTGGCCGCCCTCAGCGCCCAGCAGAATGCCCTGCCAGCCTTCGATCCATCGCTCTATTGGCGCAGCGTCTATGCCCCCTATTCGACCGAACTGCTCGACTACGATGCCAACTACCGCTCTGGTTCGGATCAGCCCCCAACCGCTGTTCCGCGTTAACAGGAAAACCCAATCAAACGTAAATCACCGTAGGGGCGACCCGGCGGGTCGCCCGTGCAAGAATCATACGCAGTTGAATGCATAAGCTTTTTTCTGGATGAGAATCTGTCAACGACCCTTGCATAGGCGTCCAGTTGCGGTATTCTTTGCGCTTGATCTATTGGGCGCTAAATCACAACTAAGGAGGCCTTTGCAATGAACAAAATACGGACTGTGCTGATGCTGGGCCTGCTGATGCTCGTCGTCAGCATACCCGCCCTGGCACAGGATGAGATCAAGACCACCTGGACCTGTCCGGCGGGCTTTGAAGGCCAGTCGTTGAACGTCTACAACTGGTCAACCTATGTCGCCCCGGATACCATCTCGAACTTCGAGACGCTCTGTGGCGTGACCGTGACCTACGATGTCTACGGTGGCAACGACGAGATGCTTTCGCGCATGCGCCAGGGCAACCCCGGCTACGACATCGTCGTCCCCTCGGACTTCACCCTAGAGATCATGATCGGCGAGGAACTGCTCGAACCGCTTGATCACAGCCTGATCCCCAACATCGCCAACCTCAGCCCGCAGTTTGTCGATCCGCCCTTCGATCCGGCCAACACCTACAGTGTCGTCTACCAATGGGGCACGATGGGCATCGGCTATAACTTCACCGCCGTCGGTGAAGAAGTCACCTCCTGGACTCAGTTCTTCGACTATCCTGGCCCGGTGGCCTGGCTGGAAGCCAAGCGCGAAATGCTCGGCTTCGGTGGGCTGGTTCTCGGCATTGATCCCAACACCACCGATCCCGACCAGATCAACCAGATGAAGGAATTCCTGATCGAGAAGGGCGGCAACGTCTCCTACATCGCCCCCGATGAAGGCCAGGAACTCCTCGCTCGTGGCGAAGTCAACATGGCCGTCGAATACATGGGTGACATCTTCCAGATCATCGCCGCCTGCGAAGAAGACCCCAACTGCGACCAGGAATACCGCTATGTCGTGCCCGAAGAAGGCAGCAATGTCTGGGCCGATAACCTCACCATCCCCGTCGGCGCTCAGAACATCCCGCTCGCCCATGCCTTCATCGACTACATCCTCGATCCGCAGGTCGGCGCCGACATCAGCAATTTCACCGCCTACGCTTCGCCCAATCAGGCCGCCATCGATGCCGGTCTGATCGATGCGGAGATGCTCAGCAATCCCGGCATCTACCCCGATGAAGCCACGCTCGAAAAGCTCTTCTGGGTGGCCGAAAATGCCGATTCCGAGCAGGACTATGCCGATGCTTGGGATGAGGTCAAGATCCGCCTGGGGAGCTAGACCGGCCAGCCCGATTAATTGAATCCCAAAGCCAGTGGCAGCAGGTTCGTCGCCCGCTGCCACTGTTTTCAACCATGAACCAGGCGGGCGGAACTTCTCAAGGGTAGGTTTATTGCCCGGTGTCAGCTTTTAGCGATGCGGCGCGCCTTTCTGACCTCTTAAGCCCCCTCAACCGTAGCAATGGAGAGGGGGTTGGGGGTGAGGATCATGCAAAACCTACCCTGAACCGGGTGGGCGGAACCCCTCCAAACAATTTATCTGGATCGTTTGTCACATCAAGGAGAAAACGGTCGATGATTCGCATGTGGGTGATCGCACTGGTCACGGCCCTGGCCGCCCTCGGCGTCGTTGCTGCCGAGGACGAAGAACCTGACTCAACTTGGGTCTGCCCGCAGGGCTTTCAGGGACAGCAGCTCAATGTCTTTAACTGGAGTACCTACATCGGCGAAACTACGGTTTCTGACTTTGAAGCACTCTGCGGCGTAACCGTCGTCTATGATGTCTATGACACGACGACCTGCTCATCAACCGCCTGCGCCAGGGCAACCCCGGTTTCGATGTCATTGTGCCAAGCGATGTCGGCGTGCCCATCCTCATCCGTGAAAAACTCCTCGAACCGCTTGATTTCAGCAAACTCCCCAATTTCGCCAACATCGGCGACGCTTACAAGAACACTGTTTTTGACCCGCAAAACCAATATGCCGTCCCCTACCTCTCCGGCACGATAGGCATTGGCTACAACGCCGCCGCGGTGGATGAACCAATCACCACCTGGCATCAGTTCTTCAACTATCCCGGCCGTGTCGCCTGGATCGATGACCCCCGCTCGATGATTGCCTTCGGGCTGCTCATGTCCGGCTTCGATCCGAGTTCCGGCGACCCCGACGAGATCGCTGCCGCCCGCGATTACCTCATCGCCCACGGTGACACGGTGGCCGTGATCGCCGGTGACGACGGCCAGGAACTCCTCGCCCGTGGCGAAGTCGATGCCGTCATTGAGTACAACGGCGACATCTTCCAGTTGGGCGTGGACTGCGCCTGCGGCGATTTCGTCTACGTGCTGCCTGAAGAGGGCACAGCCTTCTCGTCTGGCTTCATCAGCATCCCGGTCGATGCGCCTAACCCGCTCCTGGCCCACGCCTTCATCGATTACCTCATGGATCCGGTCGTCGCCGCCGACATCGCCAACGACACCACTTATCCCTCCCCCAATCAGGCCGCCATCGATGCTGGGTTGATCGATCCCGCCATGCTCGCTAACAACAGCATCTACCCTGATGACGCCGCCCTCCAGCGGCTCTTTTATCTGGTGATCCCACCCGAAGCCGAACAGCTTTACAGCGACACCTGGGACGAAGTGAAGATCGCTCTCAGCCGTTAAACTTCAGCAGTCCGCAAAGGACGCAGTCCCACTTGCGTCCTTTGACAATCGCGGTTGCCCTGTTCTTGTCCGGTTCTGACGATGCGGCCATCGCCCCAAAACGCGCTACAATCCCCGCGTCGGATCGATCTCTGATCTTCTGAAGCTGACTTGAGGAGAAACACATGATGGATTACCGATTTCGATGGCTCGTGATCGTCGTGCTGCTGGCCGCTTTCGCTGCCCCGGCTCTCGCTCAGGATTCCACGCCAGAGCCGCTCGCTCCCTGGGTCTGCCCGCCTGGCTTTGAAGGCCAGAGCCTCAATGTCTTCAACTGGTCGATCTATATTGCCGAAGATACCGTCGCCAACTTCGAGGCCGCCTGTGGTATCAAAGTGACCTACGATGTCTACTTTACCAACGAGGAACTGGTCACCAAGCTCCGCCAGGGCAACCCCGGCTATGATGTCATCATGCCCAGCGACTACATGGTCGCCATCATGATCGAAGAGGGTTTGCTCGAAACCCTCGACAAAAGTCTCATCCCCAACTTCGTCAATATCAGCCCCGACCTCATCGATCCCTGGTATGACCCCGATAACGCCCACACTGTCCCCTACCAGTGGGGCACGGTCGGACTGGCCTATAACAAGACCGCCACCGGCGTTGAAATCACCAGCTACAAAGACATGTTCGAGTACCAGGGCAATGTCGCCTGGCTCGAAGACCTGCGCTCCATGCTGGCCATTGGCCTCGTTCAGTTGGGCTACAGCCCCAACAGCACCAACCCCGATGAAATCAACGCCGCCAAAGACTTCCTCATCGCCAATTCGGGTAACGTCCAGGCCATCGTCATGGGCAACTCGAAGGAACTCCTCGCCCGTGGCGAAGTCGATATCGCCGTGGACTACAACGGCAACGTCTTCGGCCTGATCGCCGAGTGTGCCGCCGATCCGAACTGCACCACTGAATACGCCTACAGCATCCCCAGCGAAGGAACCGGCCTCTGGACCGACAACATGGCGATCCCCGTCGGCGCGCAGAATATCCCGCTCGCCCATGCCTTCATCGACTACATCCTCCATCCACAGGTCGGCGCCGACATCAGCAACTTCGTCGTCTACGGCACGCCCAACCAGCAGGCGCTCGACCTCGGCCTCATCCTGCCGGAATACCTCAGCAACCCGGCCCTCTACCCGCCGCCGGAAGTCCGCGCCCGCCTCTACCAGATCGAACCCGTCGCGCCCGATGTGGAATCGGTCTACAACGACGCCTGGGACGAGATCAAGGTCAGGTTCGGCGGCTGACATCGCCCACCCTTGTGGGGACCACCGATTAGAGCGAGCCTGACTGTCCTCGCCCTCACCTCACTGCTTTCGCCCCTTCTCCATGCAGTGGAGAAGGGGTTTGAGGGTGAGGATGCCGAAAAAAACCGCCCACGCAAATTCCTTGTCGGGTAGCGTAATCTGTGTCACAATTCCCCGCGCGAGGGATCGGCCTGGGGTGTTCCTCCCTACCCCCATGGGATGTTCCGGGTGAGTAAACGCCATGACCCAAAAAGATGTCGAACTGATACACGTCATCAAGGAATTCGCTGCCCCGCGCAAGGACGGCCTGGTGCGCGCGGTTGATGATGTTTCGCTGGAAATTTACGACGGCGAATTCTTTGCCCTCCTGGGGCCGAGCGGCTGCGGCAAGACCACCACGCTGCGCATGATCGCCGGCTTCGAGGACACCTCCTCCGGGCAGATCCTCATCCGCGGTAAGGCTGTCCAGGATGTCCCCCCGTTCCATCGTCCCGTCAACACCGTCTTCCAGGATTACGCCCTCTTCCCCCACATGACCGCCATCCAGAATGTCATGTTCGGCCTGGAGATGGAAGGCGTTGACCGCAAGGAAGCCCGCCGCCGCGCTATGGAAGCCCTCGAACTCGTGCAGCTTCCCCAGGCCGCCGACCGCAAACCCCGCCAGCTTTCCGGCGGGATGCAGCAGCGCGTCGCGCTGGCCCGCGCCCTCGTCAAACGCCCCGCCGTACTCCTCCTCGATGAGCCGCTCTCCGCGCTTGACCTCAAGCTCCGCGAAGACATGCGCTACGAACTCAAGGCCATGCAGAAAACCCTCGGCATCACCTTCATCTTCGTCACCCACGACCAGGAAGAAGCCATGACCATGGCTGACCGCATCGCCGTCATGGATCGCGGTAAAGTCCTCCAGGTCGGCACGCCCGAAGACATCTACGAGACGCCCGCCACCAAATTCGTCGCCGATTTCATCGGCGAGACCAACTTCATCGAAGGCGCTCTGGTGGATCGCCAAGGGCAGTTCGGCGTCATTAAACTGGACGAATCCACTTCCATCCGCGCCGTGCTGGCTGAATCCAACGGCTCATCCAGCACCTGCACCGTCGCTGTCCGCCCCGAAAAGCTCAACCTCTTCCCCATCACCGGCCCCATGAAATACCCCGATGGCAGCAGCGATAGCGCCGAAAGCTACAAGACCGCCCTTCTCCGAGACCCCGATATTACCCTCCTGACCGGCAAAATCCTTCAGGACATCTATATCGGAACCGACACCCGCTACCGCGTTGGCATCGGCAAGGATTACACCATCGAGGTCATCGTGCGCGTCCAGAACTACGGCCTGCGCTCCGATACCTATTTCCAGAAAGGCGACCTCGTCAACGTCTTCTGGGATAGCGAAAACGCCCGCCTCTTGTCAGGCTGACTGCTTTTCCGCACGTTCACGGGGCGATCCGCATCGCCCCGTTTCCACATCCTAACCTGAATTTCATATTTTCTTCTGCACACCGATCAAATCGACCAGGCTATTCTGTAAGAAAGTGTAATACGCTTCGGGGACAAGACAGCATGAAACTGGACACCTTCTTACAAAACCTCCGCGCTCCAGAACCCGTACTCCGCGCCCGCGCCGCCCGAATCCTCGGTATGCTCGATGAAGTCGATGCCCTCGATGCCCTCACCGCCCAGTTCAAGTCTGAAACGCATCCGGCCGTGAAAGCCGCCATCGCCTGGGCCGGCAAACGCCTCCAGGCCGCCAGACACAGCGGGTACACCACCCTTGAAGCCATCATTCACTACTTCCACATCGACTACGACATCGAAACGCTCCGCGCTGAGAACGCGGACGAAGCCCATATCCTCCGCCAGATGCACTCCCGCATGGACTCCGACCTGATCCGTCAGCAGGGAGAACGTCTCGGCAGTTTCGCCAAAGGGGTCGCTGTCAATGTCGCCCTTTTCGGGATGCAGGGAGCCGTCACCAGCGCCATGACCCTCAGCCCCATGACCGATGTCCTCTCTTCCACCCTCGGCCAGGAACGCCCCGGCATCGGCAAGACCCGCACCCCTGCGACCCGCCCCTCCAATACCGACATCAGGGCATGGGTGCGCCGGATGCAGTCCGATCCCGACGCCGAACGCCGCGCCAAAGCCGCCCTCGATCTGGCAGTCCTGGCGAATAACCCCGAAGCGCTGCCCTATCTCGCCCAGACGCATCTCGAAGACCCCGTCCCCCAGGTGCAGGACGCTGCCCTTCGCGCCGCCAAATTGATCTACTGGAACAGCGTCTACTGGGACATGGAGCAGGATGGCCGCATGGCCGCCGAAATCCAGCGCCGCGCCGGCAAAATGCCCGTCACTCCTGCCCAGGCTGCGCCCGCTCCGAACCCGGCCCCGCCCCCCACCGAAATGATCGAACCGGAAACGCCCAGGTCCGTCGGCCCGGTCAAGATCGCCAGCGTCCTCCGCAAGATCGAAGCAGCCCGTCATAAACGCCACCCGGACGCCTGAACGGAGCCGCCCATCGCCGCCTTTCTTCAACACCTCAAGGACGCCCTGCGCCGCCGCTTCCTGCTGCGCTGGCTGCTTGCCAATCTCCTCGGATGGACGATTGGCCTCTATCTCGGTCTGCTCAACCCGGTTTGCTTCGCCGGCGCAGGAATCATCGCCGGCCTGACGCTCGGAACTGCCCAGCTTTGGGCCTTCTATCCCAACGGCACATCCGACCGCCGCTGGCTCGGCCTCACCTTCGCCGGAGCCGCCCTCGGCTTGATCCCCGCCAGCCTGATCGGTGGCTTAGCCGTCCTGCTCGGCGGCTGGAACACGGCCGCGCTGGTCGCTGGCGCGATTCTCGGTGGCGCGGTTGGCGCGGCCCAGTCCCGCTTGATCGACTCGCCGCCTGAACGCCGCCTCTGCTGGATCGCCGCAAACCTCGTCGCTGGCGGCGTGTGCGGCTTCCTGACCGCCCTGCCCATCATCCGCGGCCTGCCTATTGGGCTTTTGATCGGCTCTGCCCTCTTCGCCTATCTGACTGGCCGCCTCTGGTTGCATTGGTTTCCCGAATCCCTTGACCCACCGTAGCGACGCCCCGCCGGCTCGCCCGCGCCACCACCATGCCCATGGGAATGCTTCCCGCCTTGACCGCTTAAGCCCCCTCTCCATAGCCATGGAGAGGGAGCCTGGGGGTGAGGATCATGAAAAACCTACGCCCCGACCGTTTCCCGCAGCCCGGTGATCGCCTCGCTCACTTCCCACAGCCGCCGCTGCGTTGCCTCGTCATACGACGCTGGCGCGGAGGCAGTCGGCTGCTTGCGCTCGAAATACCGCCCCGTCACACCCTCAGCCTCCGGCGACGACGCTAGATAGAGGCTCGTCTCCGCCCCACGTTCCGGCGTCAGCATGAACGGCCCTAACATGGCGAAAATCCGGTTGAACAGCCCCCGGTTATTGCGCCCAAACCCCGTCGCCACCGCCCCGGGATGCAGCGCATTGACCGTCACCCCTGTATCCTTCAGCCGCCGCGCCAGCTCATACGTGAACAGGATATTCATCATCTTGGACTGCCCGTAGGCGCGGAACCCGCCCATGCTGTAGCTCTTCTGGTTCTGTAGATCGTTGAAATCCAGCTTCCCCATCGCATGCGCCCCCGACGACACATTCACTACCCGCGCCGGAGCGCTGGCCTTCAGCACATCGAGCAGCAGGTTCGTCAGCAGAAAGTAGCTGATATGGTTGAGCGCGAACGTCCTTTCCAGCCCCTCTTCGGTTTCCTGCCGCTGGTCATAGATCGCCCCCGCATTATTCACCAGCACGTGCAGCCGTGAATGCCCCGCCTTGAATTCCTCCGCCACGCGCCGCACCTCCCGCCTCAGCGACAGATCGCCCACCAGCGCCTCGACCTGCCCGTTCCCCGTCTTGCCCTGAATCTCCTGGACGACCGCCGCGCTGCGTTCCGCGCTGCGCCCAACGATCACCACCTGCGCCCCCATCCGCGCCAGTTCCAGTGCCGTCACCTTGCCGATCCCGTTCGTCGCCCCTGTCACCAGAACCGTTTTTCCCTGCATGATCCCTGTGGCCATCTCATACCCCATGAATAATTGAATACACCGTTACGTCATTGGTTCGCCTATCGAAAATCCGCCCTCTGGCGGATAGTCACGCATTTCAGCGTAGGGCATTATACTGGGAAGAAGATGAGCAGCGCGGCGAGTCTCAGCGGTTTCTTATGGGAAACCAAATCAAAGACAAATCATCGTAGGGGCCACCCGCCGGGTCGCCCGTGTGAAAAATCGTTCGCATTGGAATTGATTTCTCCATGAGGTCGCCCGCAACCGTCTGCCTGCCTCATGCGTAGTAATGGTGCAACCTGATGAGAATAAGGTCGATGTGACGATGCGCGATGAACGAATCCGATTGGCTGCAACAATGTTCGTCTGGGTAGCGTTTACCATTGCCACAGCGCTCACCGTTGCCAACGCTGTGTTTATTGACAGCATACCGTTGGTTTTCATCATGTTGGCGCTGGGATTATCGGCTGCCAGCGGAACCCGCGCCATCTGGCGTGAAAGTGCTCCCGCCGCGCCCCAGGCCGAAAAAGCCAAACGCCGTTCCCGCCTTGAACGCCTGCTGGACCAAATGGACCCGGACGAACTGGAGCAGCTTCGCGCCCGCCTGATGGCCGAAAACGACGGTGAGCAGGTCTCCATTGAAGACCTGATCCATCAGGCCCGCAAATCCCGACAATAAAATCCGAGGAGACATACATCATGCGTGATTGGGGACGATTCTTCACCACCGCCGTCATCTGGTTCGCCGTAGTGACCATACTCAGCAATCTCACCGGCGAACTGACCCGCGTCAGTCTGGATTTTAGCGGCATCTGGCCGGCCCTCGACTACAGCAGCCCGGAGCAGTACCTCGATGCGCTGCCGCAGATCAACCAGGCCGTGATGAGTACCATCAACCAGGCCTCCACCGTCATTAATAACCAGATGGCCTCCAACATGCCCGCGTTGGTCATCCTCGCGGCGCTGCTGATCCTCGGCGCAGTCCTCAGCACCTTCTTCATCTGGCGCAGCGCTGGCCCTGTCGAAGCCGCCGCGCCCATGCGTACTGCCGCCGCCACCGCCATCAAATCCAAGCACGGCAGCCGCGTCAACCAGATGCTTGATTCGCTCACCGACGCTGAACTGGATGAACTCCGCGCCCGCCTCGGCGACGACGAAGCCGCCCTCGGCGACCTCATCAACCGCCGCCTCATCAGCCGCTAGTTACAGAACGTGCTGCCTCTTGACGGGTCGCTGAGGGTCTGCTGTTCTTCCGATCTGAACGACCGATCCAATAGCTCGTTAACGGATGGCACGGCGCTGATCCGGCGGGTCAGAGTGGTCTTCAGACCACTTCCCGCCGGAACCCGGCAGCCGGATGGCTTTAGCCTCTGGCGGCCAATGACGAACAGACTCGATTGGTGGAGGAATTTCACCCCGCCCGGAACACCACCAGCGTCTTCCCGAACGTGATGATGTCCCCGTCTCGCAGTGCCCTCCCGTTATCCGATACCACCACATCGTTCACCAGCGTCCCGTTCGAACTCCCCAGGTCATAGACCACCCACGTGTCGTTGACCCGCTCCAGCCGGGCGTGTGGCCGTGACACCGAAGGATCAGGCAGCGCGATCTCCCAATCCCCTTTGGAGGTCGCCCGTCCCACTTTCAATTCCTTCTTCAGCAGTGGAATCACCTGCCCTTCCTGCGATCCGCTGCTGATGATGAGCTTGCCCTGTCCCGTGTTGATTGTCGCCGTGATGATCCGCCCGCTCAGTGTCGCGTTGCGTTCATCCTCTTCGCTCACTGCCGCCGAGAACGTTATCGTCGGCACATACAGCCGGATTTGGTCGCCGGACGCCAGCGGGAACGGCTGCGTAAGCTGCATATCGTTGACGAACGTCCCGTTGGCGCTGCCCAGATCCGTGAGGATGAACACCCCATCCCGGTAATTGATGACCGCGTGCTGCCTGGAGACGTGCTGCTCCGGGATGCAAATGTCGTTGCCCGCTTGCCGCCCGATAGTGGCTGTCGCCCCTTCGGTCAGCAGAAACTCCTGTATCTCTCCGCTGGTCGGGTGCGTCCAGGTCAGTTTGGCGAGTGCAAGAGGTGGATTGCTGCTCATAGATTCAGCGCGGCGATCTTCAGGCTGGTTAATCCGATACGGACCTTACACTGTGAGTATAGCATAGGATTCTGAGCGTCCGAATTGAAGTAGACCAGCAAAGGTGCATTTCAACTGGCGGACAGGATCAACCCGCGCATCGAAAAGTGACCTTCGTCAGTGGCGCTCCTGCGCCGCTGACCTTACTATGAAGCTGTGATTCTCATCAGCGAAGACCCTCTGGGAAAGGAGGAGCCATGTCCAAGATCGTCACTATCGAACGTCACATTCTGGAACAGCAGCAGCACCACCCCGGCGCGACCGGCATCTTCACCAACATGCTCTACGACATGGCGCTGGCCTCCAAGATGATCGCCCGCGAAATCCGCCGCGCTGGCCTCGCCGATATCCTCGGCAGCGCCCAAGAAGAAAATGTCTATGGCGAGCAGCAGCAGAAGCTCGACATCTTCGCCGACCAGATGATCTTCAAGATGAACGACCACACCGGTCGCCTCTGTGCCATGGCCTCCGAGGAACATGAGGACATCATCCACATCCCGCCGCACTTCGATACCGGCAAATACGTTCTCCTCTACGACCCCCTCGACGGCTCCTCCAACATCGATGTCAATGTCTCTGTCGGCACCATCTTCGCCATCCACCGCAAACTTACCAAAGGCGAGCGCGGTACATTGGAAGACCTCCTCCAGCCCGGACGCCGCCTCGTTGCCGCTGGCTACGTCATCTATGGCTCCAGCACCATGATGGTCTACAGCGCCGGTCACGGTGTTCACGGCTTCACCCTTGACCCCACCCTGGGCGAATTCCTGCTCAGCCACGAGAACATCCGTGTCCCCCCTACCGCCCTCTACTACAGCGCCAACTCCGGCTACGAAAAATACTGGACCCCCGGCGTCCGCCGCTATGCCAAGTGGCTCCAGGGCATCGAGGGCGAGGGCGGCAAACCCCTCGGCCACCGTTATATCGGCTCCCTCGTCTCGGATTTCCACCGCAATCTGCTGCGCGGTGGCGTCTTCTTCTACCCCGGCGACCTGCAGAATCCCAAGAAACCCTACGGCAAGCTCCGCCTGATGTTCGAGGCCCAGGCTATCGCATTCCTCGCCGAGCAGGCTGGCGCGTATGCCTCCGACGGCCTGGGCAGCGTCCTTGATATCCAGCCCCATTCCCTCCACCAGCGCGTCCCCATCTTCGTCGGCAACCGCGATCTGGTCGAAAAAGCCGAACTCTACATCCGCGACTTCGATCAGGAATGGATCAACGCCTATCTGCCCTACCGCCAACAAACCCTCCAAACCGTCGGCTGAATCAAATGGGCGAGCCTCTCCGCTCGCCCCACATCTTCATAAGCCCATTTTCAGTTAATGATGCATCCGCTAAATCGTCGAGGAAAACAGGGGGCTGCGGGGGACGCCCCCAGAAGGTTTTTCCCCTTCTCCCCTCGGCAGAAGGGGGCAGTTCTCAAGGG
>CAZKXW010000048.1:0-32524 GCA_964556745.1 uncultured Anaerolineaceae bacterium | reverse complement strand
GCGTACAAGGCAGTCGTGTTGGCCGGGTCATGGGCCAGACGGTATTCTTCCAGCGCCGTGGAATACAGCGATGGCCGCTGCATGTGCTGCCAGATGGCGTTCACCACCTCTGGCGATGGCTTCCGCATATAGTAGAAGGGCGGGGACTGCTTGATGAGCCGTTCGAGCAACCGCAGCACTCCCAACCGCGCCGCGACGCTCCCGGTCTTGAGCGTCGGGGATTTATCCACGCCGCTGCCCGCGTAGACTTCCGGCGGCAGTTCCGCCTTCCAGCGGTTGTCTTCTGGCGACAGCGGATCGAGCAGAACGACTCCGGCCACCTGATCGGGATAGGCACGGGCAAAATGCTGGATGTACAGTCCACCCTGCGAATGCCCCACCAGCACATATGGCCCCGGCACTCCCAGCGCGTCGAGCAGTCGGCGCAGTTCGGCGGCAATCTGCCCGCTGGTGCGGGGATGCGGACTGGCATCGCTCCAACCATACCCGGCGCGGTCATAGGTAATCACCGTGCTGGTTTGAGCCAGTTCATCCTGGATCGTCCACCATTCGGCTGACAGGGCGCTCAGCCCGGTTTCGATCACCACCACCGGAGCGCCTGTCCCCTGAACGCGGACATACCACTCGGCGTCGCCGACTCGTACCCGTTTACCCGGCGCGGCGGGATGGTCGAACCAGCGTTGAAAGGTCCACCCGCTCCAGACGATGTAGGTGGCGACGAGCGCGATCAACCCGATGACCATGGTGAGTCCCAGCGGCATAGCAAGCCTATCCTTTCAAATCGGATAAAGCGTCCGATGACAACAGAGGTCATTCTAGGATCAACTTTCCAGGAAATCATCGCTCTTCTGGCGAGGAAGCGCTCCGACCTTTGGTGGAGAAGCCCGGTTATGAATGCGGGTTTGGTTTGATTCTCGTGAATCTTGGTTCTAATCTTCTATCCTTCTTGCGCGAAATACTTCCCGAAAGGTAATTTTTAGGCCGCCCATCGATAATGCGTCAATAGGCCAAAAGGCCGGATCGGGCTTGCATTTCTATCCCACCCCCACCGAAGGGATGGCGTGGTGCGGCGGGTGACTCTGGTCACCGGAAAAGGAACGCATGATGAAGTATCCGCGTTTGACACGATCAAAATTTGTCTTGTTACTGATCCTTGTTTGTCTCATTGTTCCCATTTCAAGCCTCGTGCCGAGCGTTACCGCGACGGGCACGACCAACGGCGCCTGCGCGGTCACGCCCGACAAGGTGGATGGTCAGGGCTTGAACGTGACCGGCTTCGGCCTTTCGGTCACGCAGTTGGGGCTGAACGTCACCCAGTTGGGGCTGAACGTGACCGGCTTCGGCCTTTCGGTCACGCAGTTCGGGCTGAACGTGACGCAGTTCGGCACGCCGGAGCAGATCGTCGCCGACATCATCAACAATCCGCTCACCCCGGCCTGGCTCACCAGCCAGCTTCCAAGCGTAGCAGGTGGATCAGGCTACAACGGCACACCCACAGCCGTTCTGATCGTGGACGACTTCAGCGCGCCGACGGCCCACGGCTTCGATGTTCGCATGGTCTTCGACGAACTGTACGCGGCGGTGGACAGCAGCGATGACGGCCTGGTCAACAGCAGCCCGAACATCAGCCTGCGAAACATCGACATCAGCGTCGAGGCCATCGGTTTCGAGACGACGGCGATTGCCAACGCCATCCGCGATGCGGTCGATGGCCTCAAAGTGCAAGGCTTCAAACACTTCGTCATCAACATGAGCTTCGGCCTGCTGCCGTGCAGCAGCACTGCCGATGTGACGCTTACCGATGACGAGAGCGGCCAGCATTTCACCATCACGAAGGATTTCAGCTATGACTCCTTCGAATCGGCGCGCGATCAGGCGCTTCACGGGAAGCCCAAACAGGTTTTCCCTGTGCTGGAATGCGTGGCGAAGAACACCAACGGCACATATACGGCCTACTTCGGCTACGAGAACAAGAACCCTGTCGCAGTGACGATCCCGGTGGGGAATGACAACCGTTTCCTGCCCCATGCTCCGCAGGATCGGGGGCAGCCGAGTGTGTTCGGCCCCGGACGACAGCGGTTTGTTTTCAAGGTCGATTTTGACGGCAAAAACATCGTCTGGCAGTTGAAAGGCCCGGATGGCAAAGGGCGAACGGCTGCAGCCAGCTCCAACCCGACCATGGACTGCAAGCACCGCGGAATCACTCCCCCGGCCAACGGCACGATCACCCTGGCGCCCATCGGCTATGGGGTATCACAGTTCGCCACGCAGACACTCGGTGTGCCGCAGAACTTCGCCGACGAATACCTGCACTATCTGGGGACGCAGGTTCAAGATGACCCGATCACCGGTTTGCAGGCGCTGCTGCGTGGCTACCTGCAGGACAGCTTCATTGACGACCAGAATTCGGCTCCGGGCAGCAACTTCGCCGTGATCCCGGTAGCAGCATCAGGCAACTTCCGCAATCTCTTCGGTGGACTGCCGCTCTCGCCCGCCTTCTTCCCGGAGACGATTGCCTCCGGCGCGACGCTGGGCGACTTCGGCGCTCGCTGGACGCTCTCGCACGACGGCAACCTGCTGGCTCCGGGGGCCGGTTACGTCTTCGAGCGGGATACGAGCGGCAAGATTCTGCGCATCGGCGCGGGCACATCGTATGCTGCGCCGTATGTGAGTATGCTGTCGGCGCTGTGGCTGACCTATGATGATGCTTGCACGTTCGGCAATGGTCTGCCGCCCCTGGTCAATGACAGCCGCATCAAGAGCGCTAATACCACCGTGCCGGAGGGCGGCGTCTCGCCGCTCGACTGCGCTAAGCCCATCGCAACCGCTGATCTGTCGGTGATCAAGACGGGTCCGTCTGGCTCCGTCACCATCGGCGGCTCCATCGAATACACCATCACGGTGACCAATAACGGCCCAGCGACCGCCCAAGAGGTCACCCTGACCGATACCCTACCTGTGGGTACAGCGCTGCTCAGCATCGTCTCCGAAGATGCGGACTGCGAAGGAAGCTGGTGCAGCCTGGGTGACATGGATGCCGGCCAGACGATCACGCTGGTGGTGACGACCACCACGCCCACGACAGCCGGTAAGATCACCAACCAGGTCTCGGTGGGTTCGGAAACACCCGATCCCGATGACGACAACAA
The DNA here is from genome assembly GCA_964556745.1 of uncultured Anaerolineaceae bacterium. Lineage (GTDB taxonomy): Bacteria > Chloroflexota > Anaerolineae > Aggregatilineales > Phototrophicaceae > CFX2. The sequence continues at coordinate 29,375 of CAZKXW010000048.1, read as the reverse complement.
CGCTGATTCGGCGGATGCCGACATCAAGGCTCCGACGCCGGTCAGCCCGGTGCTGGAATGCGTCAGCGACCGGGGCGATGGACAGTATGTGGCCTACTTCGGCTACAACAATCCCAACAGCATCCCTGTAACCATCCCTGTCGGAACGAACAACCGCTTCTCGCCGTCGCCGCAGGATCGTGGGCAGCCAACGGTGTTCCAACCGGGTCGTCATGTGGATGTCTTCACGGTGACATTCACTGGCAGCAATCTGGTCTGGACACTCAACGGGCGCACCTCGACGGCCAGCGCCAACCTCGCGGTTCGCTGCGCCGATGTGGGGGTGATCAAGAGCGCGCCGGAGAAAGTGTATGCCGGCCATCCACTGTTGTATACCATGCAAGTGACCAACACCAGCCAGAAACCGGGCGCGTCCGTGAACCACATCGTCCTGACCGATCCGCTGCCTGCTGGTGTGGAAGTGACGGCAATGCCGTCGAACTGCACGCTGAGCAGCAGCAACGTGCTGACCTGCTCGGTGGGCACGCTGGCTCCGGGCGCATCGGTCGTGCTGTCGGTCACAGTGATTCCGCATGAACCGGCCGCGGCGCTGGTCAACACGGTCACAGTCACTTCGGATGAAGGCGTGAAAGGCAACCCGACCAATAATACCTGCACGGCCACAACCGAGATCGAGGAGTACCATTCGTCTTAATCAGGTAAGCTAACTGCCTGAACGCCGCGCCCAACGTAAGGGGAGGATCGTGCTGATCCTCCCCTTCCTGTTTTGATGCCTGTTTGGTTCCACGGATCGATTCAAGCCCGGATCGCGATTCACAGATGGCCGCACCCTAGGCTCACGTCACGAGCTATCTCACCGAAGGAACTCAGCGAATTCTAACGCTGCATTGACTTATTGTCTGGTAGCCTCTCATCCGATGATATTGACCCACTGCCCATTGCCGATTATGATGGAGGCATGATTTCTGTCATCCACATTGGTTTTGCAATCCTCCGGTCAGATCATTTCTGGTTTCCGCACGGATATCCGCTTCACGGCAGGATGAGATCGAAAGGAGAAGAGGCGCGGTCTGCCGCTGAGACGTAGCGTGAGTGCGCCACCTTCGTGAACAATCGACCCAACGACTCGCAGAACGACAACAGCAGTCCCAATTCACCTTTTGGCAGCCGCAACGCCCAACGCTTCTGGCTCATCGTGCTGGGCGTGGTCGTGCTGCTGTTCATCTTCGCGTTTGCCTCGCCCAACAATTTTTCCAGCGGCAACCGCATCACCCTGAACGACTTCGCTGATGCCATCAAGGGCGGCGATATCCGCGAGGTGACGGTGCGCGGCGGGCAGGATGTGATTATCGACCTGCGAAGCGGCGACACCGTGACTTACTACAAGGAACGGGAAGCCGACCTCTTCGCCCAACTCAAGACCTTCGGCGTCTCCGACGCGCAGTTGACTTCTTTCAGCTACGCCGAAATTCCCGGTGACAACACCTCGAACGTCCTTTTCCAACTGCTCATCGCCGTCATCCCCACGCTGCTCATCATCTGGCTGCTGTGGCGCATGATGCGCTCGGTGCGGACTGGGCAGGATCAGGCGTTGAGTTTTGGCCGCAGCCGCGCCCGCGTCACCCGTGATATGGAACGCCCACAAGTCACGTTCGCCGATGTAGCTGGCTGTGAAGAGGCCAAAGAGGAACTCAAGGAAGTCGTCGAGTTCCTCAAGGAACCTGAAAAGTTCATCCGCCTCGGGGCCCGCATCCCTAAAGGGGTGCTGATGGTCGGCCCGCCCGGCACAGGCAAGACGCTGATGGCCCGCGCCGTGGCGGGTGAGGCCGGTGTGCCCTTCTTCAGCATTTCCGGCTCCGAGTTCGTCGAGATGTTCGTCGGCGTGGGGGCCAGCCGCGTCCGCGACCTCTTCGAGCGAGCCAAAGCCGAAGCGCCCGCGATCATCTTCGTCGATGAAATTGACGCCGTTGGTCGGCATCGCGGCGCGGGGCTGGGCGGCGGCCATGACGAGCGTGAGCAGACCCTTAACCAGATTCTGGTCGAGATGGACGGCTTCGAGACTGGAACCAACGTGATCGTCTGCGCAGCCACGAACCGCCCGGACATCCTCGATCCAGCGCTGCTGCGTCCTGGCCGCTTCGACCGTAAGGTCATCATGGACAACCCGGATATCAAGGGCAGGCAGGAAATCCTCAGAGTACATACCAAAGGCAAGCCGCTGGCTCCCGATGCCGATATCGAGCAGATCGCTAAGATGACGGTTGGCTTCTCCGGGGCGGACTTGGAAAACCTGGTCAACGAGGCGGCGATCCTGGCCGCCCGGCGCAACAAGAAAGCCATCGGGATGAGCGAACTGAGCGAAAGCATGGATCGCGTTGTCATGGGGCCGGAGCGCAAATCCCGCGTCATCTCCGAGCGCGAGAAGCGCCAGATCGCCTACCATGAAGGCGGGCACGCCATTCTGCATCACGTCCTGACGCACAGCAACCCGGTTGCCAAGATCACCATCGTCCCCCGTGGACGGGCTGGCGGCTACGTCATGGCCCGCCCAGACGAAGAAGAGATGCTGCACACCAAGGAATACTTTGAGGATACCATCTGCGCGGCGCTGGGTGGCCGGGCGGCGGAAGAGATCGTCTTCAGCCAGTTCACCACGGGCGCCAGCAATGATCTGGAACAGGTCACCTACTGGGCGCGGGCGATGGTCACACGCTACGGTATGAGCGATGTGCTGGGACCGCGCACCTTCGGTGGTGGCAGCGGGTCGGTTTTCCTCGGACGAGACATGTTCGAGCAGCGCGACTACAGCGAGCAGGCCGCCGAGGATATCGATAACGAAGTTCGCCGCATCCTGACCACCAGCTACAACCGCGCCAAGGCGATCCTGTTGGAGAACCGCGCCAAGCTGGATACGCTGGTCGAGGTGCTGCTGGAGCGCGAAACGCTCGACCGCAGCACTTTCGAGGAACTGATGAATGGCCGTCTGACGCCCACAAATGGCGCCAGCGCGACGGCCTAGCAGTATACATTCAACCCATCGATCTCCGGGAAACGGGGCCGCTGTCCTAGCCGCCCCGTTCTTTTGGTGGTGTATCCAATGGCTCATCCGGCATGTTCTGCCCTCATCCCCTAGTCCCTTCTGCCGACGGGAGAAGGGGGAAAACCCTTCCGGGGGCGTCCCCCGCGGCCCGTGCCATGAAAGACTCGCAGGCTATCCAAAACTAATCCCAAGAATGAAATGCACCCGGCTATTTCGCCCGGCATTGCAACGCCCCGACCTTTGCGCTAGACTCTATGGTCTCGGTTCAATAGAGGTGTCTCCTAACTGCCCCGCTGGATGAAGGGTGTCCCTGTGACCGACCGCTTCACGCTCGAACCCGATATCCGCGCCCTACTCGACCAGGCCATCGCCGCCGCGCAGCACGCCTATGTCCCCTACTCGCACTTTGCCGTTGGAGCGGCCATCCGCGCAACCGATGGAACGGCCTATACCGGCTGCAATATCGAGAATGCCTCGTTCCCAGTAACGATCTGCGGGGAACGCACGGCCTTGTTCAAGGCAGTGAGCGAGGGTCGCCGCAGCTTCGATGTGGCGGTGATCGTCAGCCCGGTGGGAGCCGCCCCCTGCGGCATGTGTCGTCAGGCATTGAATGAATTTGCGCCGCATCTGCGCATCGTGCTGGCCGACCTGGAAGGGCACGTCAAGATGGATACCCGCCTCAATGTGCTGCTGCCGGACAGCTTCGGCCCGGATGATCTTCCCCGCTGACGAACCGATCACCCATTCGAACCCCCTAGACGGTTATCCAGTCTATGTCCCCCGCTGAACGCGCATTCCGCACTCCCGCCATCATTCTCAAACGCCGTGACTTCGGCGAAGCCGACCGTTTGCTAACGGTGCTGACACCCGATCATGGCAAGCTGGATGTAATCGCCAAAGGCGCGCGTAAACCGACCAGTACCCGTACCGGACATGTCGAACTTTTCACCCGTTCTGACCTGCTGATCCACAAAGGCCGCGAACTGGATATCGTCGTGCAGGCGGAAATGTCCGCGCCCTATCTGGCCGTGCGCGAGGATTTGATGCGCGGCGCCTATGCCAGCTACACCGCTGAACTGGCGGATCGCTTCACCGGGGCGGGTGACGCCGATTACGATGAACTCTTCGCGCTGGTGGATGCCACGCTTGGACGCCTGTGTACCGAAGACGACCCGCGTCTGGTGGTACGTTACTACGAAATCCACCTGCTGGACGCAGTCGGCTTCCGCCCGGAATTGACCGAGTGCGTGGTCAGCCGCGAAGAAATCCAGGCTGAGGACCAGTTTTTCAGCTACGGCCTGGGCGGTGTGGTGCGTCCCGGCTATGCCCATGCGGGCGAAGGCGTCGTGGCGGTATCGATGCCGGCACTGAAGCTGCTGCGCTTCATGCAGCGCAGTCCCTTCGCCCAGGTGAAGGCGTTGAAGGTGGCGTTGAAAGTACATGATGAGGCCGAGCGCATTCTCATCGGCTATATCACCTTCCTGCTGGAACGACGCCTGCAGAGCGTAGATTTTATTCGCCGGCTGCGGCAGATCTGAGACGAGATGGGATAAACTCGTCAAGCGAGTGGAAAATAATGCATGAAGCGATCTCGGAATCAGACAGTCTTGAAATCAGGTCAATGATGTCAAACGTGGGCAAACCGAACGAACTCGACTCGACCACCAAACCGTCGCTGGAAGCGATGGAAGCCGCCCTGACCAGCGGCGATCCACTCCAACCGGAACAGCGCCAGCAGTACGCCGAGCGCCTGCTCGACCACGCGCTGCTGACGCGCGACCCCGAAGCCGGGCGCTTGATCGCGCGTCTGATGGATGCTGACGACGCGCTTGACGCCGCGTTGAATGAACGACTCAACACGGTGCTGCCGGAGCAACCGGACGCGGTCTATGTGCTGATCCGCAGCCATCTGGCCGAGCAGTGTGACGACTGCTGGCTGCCGCGTCTGAAACTGGCGGCCAGCGCCTCGCTGCAAGTTGCCATCCGCGACGGGGATGCCGATACCATCAGCCAGTGGCTGACGCTCATCGCCCGCGAACCAGCCAATTATGACCTGGGCGATGTGCTGCATCAGGCCATCCAGGACGCCCAGCCGCGCGCTGCCGAGTCGCCGGAACTGGCTTATCTACTGGTTGCCCTGGCCGCTAAGCGCGACCCCGCCAGCCTCGACCGGCTGCTGGAGGATACGGCGCTAATGAACGCGCTGCCCAACAATGCTGGCCACGTCCTCCGCGACTTCGACGGCGATCCGCTGGCTCTGCTCCAGAAGAAGGGCATCGAACTGTTCATGGTGGGGATGGCGCGGGCGGCCCAGGCCTGCGCGCCAGCCATGTTCACCCCGGCGAGCGTGGCCAGCTTATGGGAACTGTATGTCACGGGGCAGAGCATCGGGATGCTGCCGCATCACTACCAACCGGATGTTATTGTTCAGAGCTGGGTAGAAAACGGCATCCGCTGCCTGAACCCGGACGCGCTCGAATCGCTGGCAATCCTGATGCTTTCGCACCACCGTGATGAGTTGTTCTTACAGTTGATTCACCAGCCCAACGGCTCCAAGCTGCTGCTGCCGCGCCTGGTCCCGATCCTGGAGCGCAGTCACCGCACGGTCAATGACGTCCTCAACCTGATTGGCCGGATCGTGACCGCCGGCGATATGCTGCCCCAGCAGGCCAGCGATGCCTACCTGTATATGCTGGAAGGGTTGGAATGGCAGCAGGAAGCCCAACCGCTCGCTCAGCAGTTAGCCCGCGCCCTGCAAAAATACCCCTCGGTAACGCTGCCGACCGAAACGTACTGGCGTCTGCTGGAAATGGCTGGTGAGGTCAAGGACGAATTCAGCACGAAGGTGATCGCCCGCCGCCTCACCAGCGAGCTAGAACCGTTGGAAGATGAAACCGAAGTCATCGAGCAGCTCAAGAGGCTGTTGAGCGAGACCCACTGGAGCGAAGCCGTCCACGAGTTCATCAGCGATTGGTGGCGCGACTTCATCCGCGAACAGCCGCTGCCCCGCCTTTCCAAGCTCTCCAAGGCGCTGGAAGGCAAGCGCATACTGGAAGAAGAACGCCACATCTTGGAGACGCTCATCGCCGTCCGCCGGATGTTGAACGGACGCGATATACGCACCTTCGCCGCCGAAATCCGCGCCGCTTTCTCGGTGTTAGAAGCCTTATCCGAGTCCTTCGACCCGGATTCGCGCCGGGCGATCCACTTTGATCCGGCCACTGCCCGCGCCGAACTGGATGTCCGCGCAGCCGATCTCTCGCCGCAGGAGCAGCAGATTCTGGCGAATCACCTCAAGCAGTTGGCGCAGATCATCGCCGCCATGGGCGACAACCGCACCCGCGCTAACCTCATCCGGCGCGGGGATGACCTCGACCGCGAGTTGATGACCGGCGAGGAGACGCCGCACAGCGCCGTCGATGCCATGAAGTGGCTGGCGGGTTACTGGGGCGGCACACAGGAGGAAGAAGAGGAAGCGGGAGAATAGGCCGTCCAGCTTGTTCGAAGATTGCCAAAACAAGCCGGATGCAGCCATCACTTTTCAGGAATTCTGCTGTGATCTCCCGTGAGTGAAGACTGTCTCCAGAAGCGCCCGTAAGTCGCTTTCTGGGACGATACAGAGCCGCTATTGAGTGTTGGCGGATTCCAACCACGCTTGAATTTCACAGATCGCATCCAGACCTCCCTGGCAGTATGCGACCCATGGCATCGACAGGGGCCGGTTGGATTGGTGCTGCACCAGCTGCCGCTGCCATTTGTCATGAAAGGCGTCCAAAAGGGGTGGCAAAGCAGCGGCAAGCTGGTTGTCTCCCCGCGGCTGCTTGACAGCTCTGGTTAGTTCGCTCAGCGCGACCAAGCGCCCTTCAAGATACTTGAGGCCACCGCTGACACGGCCATCTTTATGCAGTTGGCATAGACTTGCCTCTCCCGCTTGCGCGAGCATTTTCACTTCACAGTCGCGGCGCAGAGTCTCGAGCCGAACAAGCAAATCGGTCATCGAATGTTCGCCTTTCCGAACACTTTCCGAAGATGGTTCTCGATGCTGTTCAAGGAGATTGAAGCCTTTTCGTATTCGAGTGTCAGCGGCAACTGACGAACGTTTTTAGCCCCTCACTCCTTCGGCGGGAGGGCGATAGGGCCCTGGCGTTCCGGGTGCTGGCCGACCTTATCGGCGTAGAAGGCGCGGATCACCTCGAAGTCCTTGTCGATGTCGCCAGTGGGCATCAGCGCTGGGCCAAACCCACAGCGCCGCCGGGGATAATCCACGTATCCCAGCAGGACAGGCACACCCGCCCCCAGCGCGATGTAGTAGAAGCCGGTCTTCCAGTAGGGGACGTTCTTGCGCGTGCCTTCCGGGGCCAGCACCAGCACCATCCGGTCGCGTTCGCGGAAGACCAGCACCGCCTGCTCAACGGCGTTGACCGTGGTCGTCCGATTGAGCGGTACGCCACCCGCCAACCGGATCAGCCAGCCGAACGGCGGCCGGAACAGGGTATGCTTGCCGAGGAAGTTGGCTCGCACCCGTACCGCCAGGACGATGAGGATATACAGAAAGCCATCCAGATTGGAGGTATGCGGCGCGCCGATCACAACCATCTTCGGATAATTGGGGACGGCTCTGCCCTCGATGCGCCAGCCGAAGATCCACAGGATGAAGCGGGCAATCCACGACAGAATCAGCGGGGTATCGGGCGGGCGGCGGGGGCTGTCAGACATGTTGATCCAATCCAATCGATAGTGAAAAGGGTTTCATGATCCGACCAACCCGCTCAGAGTCGCCAGCAGGCTGGTCTCCAGATCTTTGATACGACGGTAGCTCAGCAGCGGTTCCTTCGCCAGCGCGGCATGCGGGCTGTGTCCATCCTGCATCAGCAGCACCACCGGGCGGCCTTTCCCCCTGGCATAACCCAGCTGGAGGTACACAGCCGGGTCTGGCGCACTCAGTTCAGCCACCACCACCGCCGCCGAGTCGATCCGGGAGCAAACTTGCTCCAGCCAATCGTCCAGCACCGCACCCGGTTCGATCCGCTCGCACAGCAGCCCCAGCGCGTGGATGGGCGTCTGGATGCCGTAGTAGAACACATCGTCGAGGTCGGCATTCGGCGGCAGCACGACGAAGGCATAGGGCTTGGCCTCAGCAGCCCCCGCCGACTCAATCGCCTGGGGTTCGACGGGCATCCCGGCGCTCTGCAGGGCCAATCGGTAGCCCCAGCCTTCCGCCAGCCGCTCGGCATAATCGGCCGCATCCAGCACATCCTCCATCGCCTGCCGCAGCCGCTTCATCCGCGTCATGCTCAGTTCAACGATGGTGATGCGCTCCAATCCGCGCGGCAGCGTTCCGGCCTGCATCGCATCGCGCAGCCCGGCAAACTGCGCCAGCAGCGCCTCGCGCTCATCGCGGGAGAAGCCTGGGCCATGGATGGTCATGACGATATGCCGGGTATCGGGCGCCTCGGCAGCCAGGATGTCCAGCGCCCGCGCAGCAAAGCCGCGGATATCGGCATAGGTGATATCGCGCAGCAGCGGCATCCCGATGAACAAAGCCCGCGCGGCAGCCATTGCCCCGTTGGTCTGCACCAGACGATACTCGCCTGGTTTGCATTCCAGCTTCTCTGGCAGGATGTCCTTCTCAGCAAGCGCCTCGGCTGCGGCTGAATCTGCCCCAAAGAAGTACTGCGCGTATTTGAAGAGCGCCACATCCGCCGCCACGCGCAGGATGTCATTGAACTCGATATGGAAGGTGATGTGCGGCGTGGCAGCGGCAGGTTTCCTAGCAGTCACATGGCTCCGCAGCCCATCCAACAGCGCGGGGGGGAGCTTCGCGCGCAGCCCCGCCCGCATATCCGCGTACTGGATATTCGCCAGCCGCGACCAGGCTTCACCCGCCAGCAGCACCGGGAAAATCGGGCGCTTCTCTTTCTCGGCCAGCAGAATCTCGCGCTCAACCCAATCGGACTCACTGGCTTCCGGCGACATGATGACGATCACCGCGCCGCAGGTCGTAATGTTCTCTTCAATGGCCTTCCACCAGCGGGCACTGGGAGCCAACCGCTCTTCATCTACCCAGACTATGAACCCTTCCGCCTCCAACAATGTCCGCAGGTAGCGCATGAAGTCGATATTCTGCTTGCTGTAGCTGATGAAGATATGAGCCATGATTCCCTTCACCGTCCTGCCTGATCCACCGGGCGGATGACCTGTGCCGGATTGCCGGCAGCGATCACGCCGGCGGGCAAGCTGCGCGTCACCACGCTGCCCGCGCCAATCACGCTGCCACGCCCAATCGTCACACCCTTGAGGATGAGGCACTGCATCCCGATAAAGACATCATCCTCAATCAGGATCGGAGCCGTCATCCCGTCCAGCGGATCGCGCTGACGCGCAGTCGGATCGAGCGGGTGGAAGTCGGTATCGGCAATGACCGTGTTCGCCCCGACCGTCACGCGGTCGCCAATGGTGACGCGCTCCTCGGCCACAATGCTGCCACCCGTCATCCCGAATTGCCGCCCGATCTGAAGGATCGCGCCCGGCCGCCGCGTGCTGAGGATCACCGGGCGGTGCGGTCCCAGCGGATTGCTCCGGGCTGTCGAGCGCAGCTCCAGCCCGTCGCCAAGCGCCAGCGTGCTGTGGCGGTGCTTCTGGAGGATCGGCAGGCCGTAAAGCTTCCAGCCCGCGCCCCATTTCACCCCAGCCAGGGCGAATTGGAGGCGCGCCAGCGGCAGGAGCAGCAGCCGTTCCAGTTCGTTGACGGCTTTCCACGGCATATCGCATGCCTGGCGTACAGCCTGGGCGCTGAGAAGCGAATCGGGCGGGGCAGAATTCGGTATGTCGCGCATGGATTGATGATAGCAGACGCCGCCTAAACTTCCAGCCGAGTTCAGCGCCGCCAACTGGCTATGGGCAAGCGCGTGGGCAGGGTGGTATGCTGATGGCCGGCCCTGCGATGAGCGGACACAACTGCCGCGCACCCAGCTTATTCGGATTTTTCTCTGCCGCCATGCCTGAAGTCTCAATTGTGATCGTCAACTACAACACGCGCGAACCGCTGCGCCGCTGCCTGGAATCGATCCGCCTCCACGGCGGAACGCTCGACTTGGAAGTGATTGTCGTCGATAACGGCTCACGGGATGGCAGCGCAGCCATGATCCACGCGGTGATGCCAGAGGCCATCGTCATCGAGCCGGGACACAACACCTGGTTCAGCGGCGGCAACAATATCGGCATCTTCCGCGCGAGGGGTGAGTATACCTGGATCCTCAATGCGGATACCATCCTTCAAGCCGGAACGCTCCAGACCATGCTGAACCACCTGACGGCGCATCCAAGCCTCAGCGCCGTCACCTGCCAGATGCGTTTCCCCGATGGCCGGGTGCAGCGCACCACCTCGCGCATTCCGCGCTATCTGGATTTGCTGTTCACCTATACGTTGGTTGGGCTTCTACTGAAGCCCTGGCGTGATGAGCGGGAGGCAGCCATGTGGTTCAACGGCTGGGAGCGGGACAGTACCCGCGCGGTCGAAATCGCGCCGGGATCGAACATCCTGGCCCGGACTGCGCCGCTTCAGCAGATTGGCGGGTTCGATGAAACCCTGAAGCTGTACTTTACCGAGGACGACCTGTGCCGGCGGCTGCTGACACAAGGCGAGATTCATTTCGTCGCCGAGGCGCAGCTCATCCATGAGGAGAGTGCCAGCGTCAACCAGGTGCGGCGGTTAGCCTCGCAGATTTACTTCGAGGACATGCTGCGCTACACAGCCAAGTACGATGGCGCAGCGCGGGCGCTGCTGCTGCGAGCGCTCCTCTGGCCGACTCGTCAGGCCCTGGATCTGGCGCAGCGGCTCCGTGGTGATCGTCGATCCTTGTGATGGCGCTTCGTTGGAGTCAGGATGCTTTCATGAACAAGCCTGTTGAATATGGTCCCCGCTACGACAGCACGCGCCAGGCCTGGGAGTCCATCTGGGACAGCGCCGATGTCGAGCGCGAACTCGAACTGCTCAACTCGAAGCGGGCACAAGCGGCGCTCAAACTCTGGCAGCAGTACCTCCCCAAAGATGGCATCCTCCTGGAAGCCGGCTGCGGCCTCAGCGCGACCATGATCCTGCTGCGACGATTGGGCTACCCGCTCATCGGGCTGGATTATGCCGAAAATGCCCTGCACACCTCCCGCCGTTACGATCCGTCGCTGCCGCTGGCTGTCGGCGATGTCCACGCCCTGCCGTATGCAGAAAACAGCCTCAGCGCTTATCTGTCCTTCGGCGTGTTGGAACACTTCGAGCATGGCATGATGCCTGCTCTCAAGGAAGCCTTCCGGGTCCTGCGGCCCGGCGGCATCCTGCTGCTAACCATTCCCTATCCTAATCTGGTACACCGTCTGGTCGAGTGGCGCCGCAAACGCCAGGGGCAGGGTCCGCTCACTGACGACTCGTTCTACGAAAGCACTTATACGCGGCGGCAGTTGGTGGAGAATGTCACGGGTGGGGGCTTCCAGGTCCTGACAGCGCAGCCGACCAGCCATGCCTATACCCTGTGGGGCTTGGGCGGAATCTTCCGCCGCTCCGGCTATTATGAGACCAGCCCGCTGGCCGATGCGCTTGGCAGCCTGCTGGCTGTGGCGCTGCCCTGGGCCTTCAACTTCAGCACGATGGTGATCGGACGTAAACCGCCCCGTTGAAAATCGCCAAACTTACGGCGTGGCGACGCGGTTGCTCGGCGGCAGATTGGCCGTCGTCAGCGTCCCCTGCGGCTCGCGGAAGCGGATCAACTCCACCTCGAACTGCGAGCGGTCGCCGCGGTGATAGGCCAGATAGTATTCGACGGGTGTGCCGTCGCTGGAGTAGCTGATGCTGTCCAGCAGAAACAGCGGCGCGCCCCGGTTGATCCCCAGCAGTTCGGCTTCGCGTTCCGGCGCGGGAACCGCCTGGATCGAACGCCGCCCCCGTGCGATGGCGATTCCGCAGCGCTGCTCCAAGAGGTCATAGAGTGACTGGTTGGAGAGTTCGTCGGTTACCAGACTGGGGCATAGGTGATACGGCAGGTAGGTGGTCACGTAGACAATCGGCGTCCCGTCCACCAGCCGCAGCCGCACGATCTCGATCACCGGGTCGCCGGCCAGGATTTGCAGCCGTTCGGCCACCGTCCGGCTGGCCGCGATAACTTCCTGCTTCAACACCTTCGTGACCGGTTGGTAACCCTGATCCACCATATCGTGATAGAAGCCTGTGAGTTTCTGGACGAGCCGCTCGCTGATCTTGGCCGGAGCCACAAAACTGCCCTTGCCTTTGCGCCGGGTGATCAGTCCTTCGTGGATTAAATCCTGGAGCGCCTGTCGGATCACCGTCCGGCTGACATTGAAGCTGTCGCACAACTCGGCTTCGCTGGGAAGCTGGTCATTCGGCTGCCAGATGCCGTTCTGGATGCGGTCGCGGATGACCTGTTTGACCTGGACGTAGTAGGGAATCTGGCTGTGATAATCGATGGCACTCATGCGGAGAATTTCCTGAGCGATTTATTGCATGAATAATAATATTACAACATCCACGGGCAGCTACGTAAGTGGCGCATCCGGCACGTTCTGCTCTCATCCCCCTGCCCCTTCTGGGGCGTCTCCCGCAGCCCCCTGTTTTTCTCGACGATTTACCGGATGCACCAGGAAGCCTGTTCCCAGTATGGAGCATCGCGCGAGATGGAAAATGACACCAACCGATTCAAGCGGCTGGTCTTGTGACCTCCAACCAAAGGCGGAGATCAAGACCGGTCGGACTGCCGAAGAGAAAAAAGCCGCGCCGTGGTTTAATGGAGACAACCTAGGAAAGGAGGGCGACCGCCATGACCGCGCTGTATAACTCCGGTGTGCTCAACCAGATCACCCGCGCCGACTACGCTAAAGCGCGCTTTTACGCCTCGCTCCGCGGCCTGCTGGCTTTCGTCTTCCGGCGGAACAACCGCCTGCTGTCGCTCAGCGCGCTACTGAATGAGGCCGAGATCGTCAACCAGCACAGCTTGGGCGTCTGCACGATTCCGATTGAGCGCATCGTTGGCTCGATGGCCCGCACTGAAGATTTCGACCGCAACTTTGCGCCGCGCCAGGAGTTCACCGAACACCGCTGGCTGAGCATCGCCAAAGCGATGTACCGGGGCATCCCACTGCCAGCCATTGAACTGGTACTGATGAGTGGGCGCTACTACGTCGTGGATGGGCATCATCGCGTCTCTGCCGCCCGCGCCCTCGGCCAGAAGTTCATCGATGCCCACGTGACTGAAATCACCATCCGCTAACCCTCATCAGGGGGCGCCTTATCGTGCCCCCCTGATCTCCAATTCCTACCCTCAACCCCCGTGCGATTGTTCAGGCATCAATTATCCAATTGTGTCGTTTCGAGTACAATAAAGACTGACCTGAAGAGATACTGGACAGCCCATGTTGGGGGCAGAAAGCGCAGTCAGATGATCGATAACGGCATTGGCCCCTGGATCATCGAACTCACCAACGCGCAGTTCAAAACACCGATCCGCTTGAAAATCACCGAGCCGATGACCTTTGGCCGAATCGTGGCTGGGGACAGCAAGGCGCCCGATGTAGACCTCGCCCCCTATAACGCCGAGTCGTTGGGAGTCTCGCGGCTGCATTTCACCATCCAACCGGAAACCGACCGCCTCATCATCACCGATCTGGTCAGTGGGAACGGCACATTCCTCAATGGCAACCGCCTCAAACCGGAAGAAGGCTACCGCCTTTCCTCCGGGGACCAGATTACCGCCGGGCTGCTCTCGCTCGATCTGAACTTCGTGGTGACGCCCACCTATGGCGGGCTGGTGCATAAACAACCCAGCTTGCAGCTTCGCGATCTGGTCAAGGCCGGCAAGGGACAGCTCATCCTGATTGTCGCCCAGGACCCCGAACTGGCCGGAACGCTCGCCGAAATCCTTGGCGAATCCGGTTATACCACCCGCGTCTGCCACGAAGTCGTCGGGGCCATCCGGGTCTATAACCAGCGCCGCCCCAGCGCCATCCTCATCGACCCGATTCTGCCAGACATGAGCGGCCTGGAATTCTGCCGCTATATCCGCCGCGATGTCCATGTGAACACCACGCCGATCGTCATCGTCAAAACGGCCTCCCGCTCTGTCGAGAGCGTCGAAGCGATGCAGGCTGGCGCGGATGTTTTTCTGGATCGTCCCGTCAGCGCCCGTGAACTCCGCCACGTCATCTCCTCGCTCATTGAGCAGAGTGAGAGCGGCCAATCCGGGATGTACACCAAGCATCTCGTCGGTACGGCTCCGCTTAAGGCCGTCCAACCGGAGACCCGCAAGAATACCTGCGTACTGTTCGTAGCCGGGCACAGCGATGCGCCGATTGTCCTGACTGTGCAGCAGCCTGTCTCGTTTGGCCGCGCCATCAGCACCGGCACGCTCAAATCACACGTCGATCTGACGCGCTACGATGCGGCCAATTGGGGCGTTTCGCGCGTACATATGGCACTTCAGTATGAAGATGGCCGCTTTTGGGTGGAAGATCAGGACAGCGTCAACGGAACCTATATCAACGGAGACCCCATCCAACCGCACCAGAAGGTCGCCTTGCAGAACGCCGACGAAATCCGCCTGGGGCAGATGCGGATGTACATCTACTTCCTGGAAGACATGCCTCACATGCAGTCCGAGGCAAAGGCCAAGAGCGTTCCGTCATAGGAGCTGACCAAAGGCTCCTCAATGCCTGCGCGCCTGAGGCCGATTCTTTCCAGCCCGGATAAGCTGCCGCGAGCGGAGAAAACCCGCCGTAGGAACAGCATATCGCCTGTGCGATCCGCGCCGCTGGCTTATTCGCCGAGCCAGGTTTCCTCGGCTTCGGCCCACTGGATGGTGACAATCTCCTGCACCAGTTCGCCCGAACCACTGTCGAAGTCCGAATAGGCAATCTCGCTGATCCAGGCATCCTTAATCGTCCAGCGGCGGGTTTCGACGCCGCCGTCCACCGCGATCACAGCGAGGGTGCGCGTCGGTCGGGCGATATCGGCTTTGGCGGCGGTGGTTTCCCGCAGCCAGCGGTTGAAGGGGTTGTTCGGGTCGCGCTGCACCATCTTGGAGATCTTGAACGGCTCGCGCACGGGTTTGGGCGCGGACGAGGTGCGCGCATCCAGCTTGAAAGGGATCAGGCCGCTGACCCGAAAGATGCCGCTGAGACGTTCGCCATCCAGTTCGACTGTGAATTCATTGGCGGTCAGGCTATCGATGGCTCGGATGGCTGGAACAATATCGGACGCCATGATGGGACTGCTCCTTGTTTGGCTGATCGACTTAAATGGCTCATCCGGCAAGTTCTGCCCTCATCCCCCTGCCCCGACGGGAGAAGGGGGAAAAACCTTTCGGGGGCGTCCCCCGCAGCCCCCTGTTTTTCTCGACGATTTACCGGATGCACCATCAAAGGTGAAGTATACCGTTCGCTGTCAGGAAACAACAAACCGCCCGGAGTGAGGGGGACACCACCGGACGGTTTGCAGAGGGAAGGGCTTGCCATGGGACCGGTGACGCCTATCTCCAAATCCCGACTTGCCCGCAGGTCTGGTCACACAACTCGCACCACTTCGGAGGAATGAACACAACCCGAGGCCAGACCTACTTTGCCCTTTATCGTAGGCCGGGGATGTAAAGGCGGGGTGAATTCGAGATAAACGAGTGATGAGAAGGCAATTGAGGGGAAAACTTCCGGGCTTTCCCCATCACAGCACTTATTGGCCCGGCGCGGGTGTCGCTGGAACCCCCACAGGTGCGATACCGACAGGCTGGATCGTCCCCGGCAGCGGCGTTGCCACGAAGACCAGCGTAGCCTGCTGGTCACAGGCTGCCTGCGCTCCATCGCGTTTGGCGCTGATGTTGACATCGCTGAACAGCCCCAACGAGTTCTGATACTGCACAACCGCCGCGCACGGTTGGAACTGCGCCACCAGCGCATCCCCATAGGCGATGTACTGGCTGTTGAGAAGCTGCATCACGTCGCGGTAGCCGGGAACCTGGGAATAGACTTCCAGCAGCCGTTGAATGGCACGGACGTAATCGATGCCGATGGCATTCACGGCGTCCAGATACAGCCCGGCGATATAGCTTTCGTAGGCCAGTTCGCCGACATCACCGAACTGGCGGGCGCGGTCGGTCAGGCGGTTGGCCTCGGCCAGATTACCGGCATCGCCGCCTCGGTAAAGCGCCAGCGCCTTCGCGGTCAGCGCCTGCAGCATCAACGCCTGCACGGTGCTGGACTGAAAAGTGTTATCCGCTGCCAGGATCACATCCAGCGTTTCGATGGCGGTGTCCCAGTCGGCGACGGCTGCCGCCGTCTGCGCCTCTTGCAGCAGCGCCGGGAGATCGAGCGTCAGGCCGCTGCTGCTCACCGTGGCGGCAGGCGCGGCCGGCGTGGGCATGACAGTTGGCTGCACGGCTGTCGTCGGGGAGGGTGTGGAGGTCGGAGTCGGCTGGCTGAGGATCGCCAGGGCGGTGGCGGTCGTCAGGATCGGTTGCAGCCCTTCCACGCCCGGCGTTAGCGTCACCAGGTATTGCAGCCGAGCCTGGAGCAGCACCGTATTCCCACTGGCGACGTCGCCGGCAATGCGGTTCATCTGGTCGGCGATAGCCGCGCCCTGGGTAGCCGTAGCATTGGTCTGCGCGGTACGCTGCCCGGAAGTCCAGCCCGCGAAGCCTGACAGCACAATAATCAGCAGCGCCAGGCCGACCAGCGCGGCACTGATGAATCCGTATATGAAGCACCCGCTCCGGTTGGGCAGTTCTGGATCGAGTAGTTCAGGCTGCGGCGGCACTTTGAAGGGTGAACGGGGCTGCGTATCGTCAGGTGAAAGAGTCACGTTTCGATCTGGCTGGTCTTGTGGTATGGGTAGGCGATTTGAACCAAAGTGGCATTATAGCCGAGCGAGAATCGGGCGTAAAGCGGCGATTGGCCTACGCCCCGGAAATAGAAAAGGGCGCACCCGAATAGGTACGCCCCTGCGTGGAACAATCCCAAGAGACGGCTACATGCCGCTCATCGCTTCCGAGAGGTCAATCATCTCCGCGCCTTCGGGAGCCACCGGCGCAGCGGTGTCATTGATGTTGCTCATGTCCACCGACAGCGAGAACTGAAGATTGATCGGGGGCATCTGCTGGCCGCTCGACCCACTCGCGCCCATCATGGCGTTGAGATCGATGTTCAGGTCAGCGCTCAGCACAATGCGATGGGCAAAGCCATCATCCGCGCCGATCCAACGGGTAAAGGCAATCTCGCCCGTCGCCAACTGCGAGATCATCGGCAGCATCATCGCCACCTGGGCCGCCGACTGGTCAGCCTGCGCCGCTACCTGGCCTAGATCAGTCAGCAGCTTCTGGAATTGCGGTGACTTGAACAGCGCGTCGAGATTGAAGGTGTGCTGGAAGGCATACATCGTCTGGCCGTCAAGCGATTCGTCGCCCAACCGGGACTGATTGGCAAAGCCATCAATGGCAAACGGATCGAAGGTTGCCAGTGCGCTCATCGCGCCCATGGCCGCCTGAGCCGCTGCCGGATCGACCTCCGTGCCGCTGTCCGAACTGCCTATGCCCGGAACCAGACCGCCGGTCAGCGCGCCAGCCTGACCCATTGCATCCTCGAGCTTAATGCCCATCCACTTATCGTTGGACGGGTCCTTAAAGTACAGAACGCCGTCCACGATGACCAGGCTGAACGCGCCGCTTTCGCCATTGGCTTCGCCGGTCATGTCCAGCGCCATCGCGAAACCGCTTTGCATGCTTTCGGCCGCCGGGTTAAACACGAACGGGCCACTGCCGGATGCCTTCAGCGCGACCGGTTCGGCCGTCGGGTCGAGCGTTTCCATCCCGCTGACATTCAGTTCGAACGTAAACGACTGGTTGAACGAACGCAAGTTGGCGGTGTTCGCGGTTGCATCGGTGACGATCTTGCAGTCGTCGGCGGACAGTCCCAGACAGTTCAGATCCACGCCCTGGGCGAGCGCCGAGGGAACCAAGCCCAGCAGCATCGCGCAGACCAGCAGAATCGCCCACAAGTGCCGTTTCATATGCTTCGTTTCTCCTTAGTGTTGTCGATGAAGGCCAGGGATTCGACTTAGCGCAAATCCACTTAGACCTATGCAATTATAACCGTAATCCGATACGGACTATACAGGAGAAAAGTTGCGAAGTTGTCCGGATTTGTTATCAAGACAGGTGGGCGGCCACCTGTTCGACGATGACTTCGGCGACGCGGCTCTTACTGGAAAGCTCCAACGGCACGGGCGCATCTCCGGCGCTAAGAATGATTACGCGGTTCGTATCGACCTCGAACCCGGCATCGGCGGCAGTGATGTCGTTGGCGACCAGAAAGTCCACGCCCTTGCGGTCCAGTTTAGCCTGGGCATGCGCCAGCAGATGCTCGCTCTCGGCAGCAAACCCGACCACCACCCGCGGCCATCCGGCCTGGGCGCGGTGTTCCTTGACGGTCATGAGGATATCCGGCGTGCGGGTGAGCGTCAGCAACGGAGCTTCATCGCTGTTATCCTTCTTTTTGATCTTTTGCCGAGCAGTCGTCTTCGGACGGAAATCCGCAACGGCGGCAGCCATCATCAGTGCATCTGTGCCTTCCAGATGATTCAGCACGGCCTCGAGCATCTCGGCGGCGCTGCCCACCGGAACCGCGCGGGCCCCGACCGGCAGCGGGAGGTCACGCACGGTGGTGATGAGCGTCACCTCCGCGCCAGCATCCAGCGCCGCCTGCGCCAGTGCATAACCCTGTTTGCCGCTGGAACGGTTGCTGATGAAGCGCACCGGGTCGATGGGTTCGCGGGTTCCCCCGGCGGTAACGACCACGCGCCGCCCGGCCATCGAGCCGGATTTGCCCAGCGCCAACCGGATATGGCCGAGCAGTGTCGCCGTTTCTGGCAGCCGCCCCTTCCCAAGCAGACCGGAGGCGAAGCGCCCCTCTTCCGGTTCGATGACGATCACACCGCGCGACCGCAGTGTCCCCAGGTTGGCTTGGGTCGCGGCGTGCTGGTACATGCCGCCATCCATTGCCGGAGCCACCAGCACCGGGCTGCGTGAGGCCAGCGCCGTCACGCTAAGCAAGTCATCGGCCAGCCCGTGCGCCAGCTTCGCCAGCGTATGGGCCGTCGCCGGGGCAATTACCAGCAGATCAGCGCCCTCGCCCAGGCCGACGTGAGCGATGTGTGTGCCCAATCCGGACTCGCTCTCGCTGTGCCACAGATCAGAATACACCGGACGCCCCGTCACGGATTGAAAGCTGAGCGGCGTCACGAACTCCCGTGCCGACTGGGTCATGACCACATCAACAAACGCCCCGGCTTGGGTGAGCTTACTGGCAAGATCGACCGCCTTATAGACAGCGATGCTGCCCGTCACCCCCAGGACGATGTGTTTGTTCTCCAACAGTGTGATCGGTTCCACCGCGACCCCTCAACGTTACGAGCCAGCGATAACCGGCAGACTGCTAATCGGAACCGGCGCGCCCAGACGGGTGATTTCCAGCAGTCGGGCGGTGGCCGAGACCCAGCCCTCCCCGACTGCGCCAGTGTTGACATCAACGTAGCGGATGCGGATCCACTCGGCGTTGGAGTTGCGGCCCAGCACCTCGACTTCGGTTCCCAGCGCCAACCCTGCCTGACGTCCACCCTGCGTGCTGGGACGATTGCGGACGTTGGCGTTGTCAACCACGATGATTCCGGTGTAGGTGCGTTCAGTCGAAAGACCGAAGCCAAAATCCTGGAAGGTGAGGACCTGAATGGGTGGATCACCAATAGGCGAGCCGATAACGTAGAGCGTATAGATGATGCCGTTCACCAACTGAACGTCATTCAAGGTCGTCAGCGGGTTGGAAGACCCCGTCGGCACAAATTGGAGTTGGCCGTACAGCCCAGCCGGAACATCCTGTTCATTGGCCTCCACGCCGAAGGCCACCGCATCGGTCAGCGGGATCAGCGTTGGACGCACGCCCGGAATCGGCGTTGCCGCCGGAACCGGGGTTGGCGTTCCCGGCAGCACTTCCGGTGATGGCAGCGCATCCGTCAGGAGCGCCAGGGGCGGCACGCCGTCAGCCGCATTGACCACGCGCACGCGGGCAAAACCACGCTGAGTCTCGGAGAGGTTATCCGGCAGCAGGGTCATTAAGATCGTACCTCCGGGGGAATTCACCAGCACAGGAGCATTGGGCTGGTTCTGGATGGCGGCGGCATTCAATATCTCCGCATTGCTTTCGCTGCCATTCAGGAGCAGTAGTGTCCAGTCCAACTGCTGGCGATTTTCCTCGGTGATGGTCAGTTCAGCCCGGCCCAGCGGTGTGGCAGTGGAGGGATCGCCTGCGCGGCGGATGGTAATGATGTGACTGTAGTTTGCCAGACCGAGATACTCGGTGAAGCGGCTGTAGTTCACACGGTTGGCAACCAGCCGTTCGTCGATATACAGATCCAGCACGGCGGTGCTGTGCGCGGCATGAATGATCCGCAGGCGGATACCATCTTCGGCCTGTGTATCCAGCGGGGCGCTCAAGACAAATGAGATCACCGACTCGGCTCCGGCGGCAGCACTATCCGCGACCGCAGCCGGGTTGGGCACAACAACCAGTGTGTACAGCGTGTTGGAGTAAAAGACCTGCTCTCCCAATCGGGCAAGAATTTGCCGGGTGGCGCTCTCGCCATCGAGTACAGCCAGCGAATATGCCCCCGCATCGATATCGATGGTTCCGAAAGGCTGCTCCCGGACTACCTGATACAGCAGCGCTTCGCCAGACGGGTAACCGATGTTGATCCGTTCCGGCGCGTTGAGCGCCAGATTGACCGCGGTCAGGCGTGTTCGTCCCAATTGGGTCGGACTGCGGTCATCGTTGACAATGAAGATGGCTCCACTCTGCGCCAGCGCGCCAGCGAACGCTTCGGCTGTGTTGATCTGTCGTTGATAAACCATGGCCGTCTGGCTGCCGTTAGGCGGGAGGTCGATCAGGATATCAGCCAGTGGAGCTGCCAACCGATCGGCCCCCACGGCCCGGATTGCCAGCGCGTGACGCCCAGCGGCCAGCGACAGATAAGGCGTGACCGCCTGAGGTTGCAGCGCGAAGGCAACCCGCTCATCATCGAGGAATACATCGACTGCGCCAACGCCCAGCAGACCGTTGGCGATCCGCAGGCTGCCGGTATTCACCTGCGCCTGCGTCATCGGCGCCAGAATCAATGTGCCAGCCAGCAGGATCAAACCGGCCAGCAGAGTTATGAGGAGGCTGAACTTCTTCACCATCTTGGCTTTCCGGTGTAGCAACCCTGACACTTGAGTGGAAACGGTCGAGACAGGCGGACGATCATGGCTGAGCCGTGGCCGTCGGCGTGATACGCGCGTCCCGCGCCAGGAACACGGCCAGCGCGAGCTGCTGCGCTCCACGTGGGCGACAGTCTACGCAGACCTGAACGATATGCGATCCTGGTGACAGATTCTCTGGGAGCTGCACCGTCACCAAGATCGTCCCATCTTCATTGACCGTCCCGCTGGAAATCACGCGGGTGTCATTATCGAGCGTGACCACATATGCCTGACCCGGTTGGAAGTTCTGCCCGGTCAGGTTGAGGCTGCCCAGTACGGTATTGGGTGGGGCCGGATTGACCAGCAGTGTCGGCTGCAAGAAACTGGGCGTGTTGGTCGGTCGCGGCGTATTGGTTGGCACAGGCGTGCGCGTCGGCGTGGGGGTGAAAGCCCGCGTCGGCGTGGCCGTACTGACTGGAGCCTGAGAGGTCAGGGTGGCCGCCACGGCCTCGAAGACGGCCGTAGGATTGCCCTCGCCCAGCACCAGTTCCGTGACCTGGATGCTCGGCTCTACCAGTTTCAGCACCGCCGAACCCGGCTCGTCGCCCGGCACGATCATGAAGTCGTAGATTCCGCCTGCAAGAAACTGAACATTCTCCAAGATTCCGATGGGACTCTGGTTGGTACTCAACAGCACCCGCACACCGTAGACACCCGGATTGCGGTTCAGATAGTCTGAGGCCGCGCCAAACTCGGCTTGTCCGACGGAGGCCCACGGCACTTCTGTCGCACCCAGTGTGCTGCCAGTCGTCTGCGGCCGCACCTGTAAGATCAACGGCACGCCACCCGGCAGGGCATGAACCAGCCGCACCCGCGCGTTGATGGTCGAAGGCGGTGGATTCTGCGAGAGGATCGTCAGCACAGCGGGCTGCTGCCCCGGTGTGCCTGCCTGCGGATTCTCCGACACAATGATGAGGCGGTCACTGCGATCATCAGCAGGGAATGCACTCAAACCGCCCTCGAAAAGTATCTGTTGATCCGCGCTGCTCAGGGTCAGCTTGGCCCCCAACGAAGACGCGGCAACCGGGTCCGAGATCGCGCCATAAGCGAGCTGGCTCAGTTTCAACTGGCCATCAACCTCCGCTTGGATCGACGAAGCGGTCTCCAGCGCGTTCACAAAACGAACACGCACGTCCGTGTCCAGCGAACGGGTGAACCCGCTTAGCAGTTTCACTTCGGTGAGTTGTTCAGCGGCGTTCGATGACGGCAGCAGCACCAGGATGTAGCTGGACTGGCTCAGCAGTGTAACAGGGAGCAGGTTAGCGATCACCTGGCCTTCGCGCACGTTATCATACAGGTCGAAGGGATATTCGCCGGCAGGCAGATCATACGGGCCAGCGATCTCGCCGTTCACCAGGTTATTGACCAGCATGACCCGCAGCGTCGGAGCCATGAAATCGAGGGACGGTAATATGCTGTTGGTCTGGACGATGGTGAGACGGGCTTTTCCGGTCGCCAGCGGGGCCGGATTTTCGACAATCGGCAGAAGGCCGATGCCCCGTTCGCTAGGAATCACCAGCACCGTTACGATCCCGCCCGCCGGGACATCCACGACGGCGGATGCCAGGGGTGGAGGCGACACTCCCGCATCCACCAGTTGGGCGGGTGTACTCAACGAGACGCGCACCGCCCCCGGATTCACCTGAAAGTAGTTGGTCTGACCATCTGGCGCGATGGAACGCACCACCTGATCTTCATTGAACAGGACATCATACACGGCCGTCTCGCCGCGCGTCAGGTTGATGAGCCGCAGCCAGCCCGTCCCCGATGCTGCTTCCCCTGCCGACGGTGTGATCGTCTGTAAGAGGGCGAAAGTGGGCGTGGGGGTTTCGCTGGGACGCGGCGTCGGCGTAGCGGTGACGAAGCGCGTCGGCGTCGGCGTCAGCGTCGGTGTCAGCGTCGGCGTATTCGACGGCGTCAGGGTGATACCACCCTGCGCCAGCACCGTTTCGGTCAAACCGATGTTGACCTTTGCCGTCGCAGTAATGGCTTCGGAGACGGCCTGGGCCAGGGCGGTCGAATTCTCGACAGCGGTGATGTTGACGGTGATCGGCGGCGCGGTAGGAATGGCCGTATCACAGGCCGCCAACGCGGCCATCAGCAGGATCAAGTACAAGAATGATCGTCGGATCAATGTGAGCCGTCCGCTTCGTTAAAGAAGGATGGGTATAAAAACGACATCGCCGGGAACAACGCCCCGCTGGGCCAGGATGGGATTATCTTCTTCCAGAATATCCTGCCGGACATTGAAACGGATAGCAACGGCTTCGAGCGTTTCCCCGACCACAGCCAAATACAGCTCAAAGCGGCGCGGTGGCTCCAGGATCTGAACCCCCTCCGGCACGATGATGGTTTCGCCGCTGCCTGAATCCACCGTGGGCAGCAGATTGTTCGCCATCCGCAGCACCTCCACCGTGGTATTGTAGCGCAGCGCCACATCCAGCAGGGGTTCATTTTCGCCCAATGTAATCAGCCGGTAGTGGCGCTGCGGCGCTTCCATCGTGCGGGTGGCATCGTACAAAGCAGACCAGATCGCAGTTTCAACGGCTAACGTCACGTTACGGTTATAGTTCTCGATGGTTTTGTTCCGGCTGTCCTTCCAGACGTAGTATCCCACACCGCTGAAAGCGGCGATGACCAGGATTAACGTAAGGAGAGTGCGGATCAAGCGACGCATTTTCATTCAGAATGAACCTGGAAAGCCATGATGAAACCTGCCTTTTTTGTTTTACCGGGGTTCGCTCACAGTGTCAAATCAAGGTTGGCCGATCCCAACGTCTCAAACTGGACTGTTCAATTTGCAAACCTCGATTATGATGAAGAAACGAGAGATTGCGATTTTGGGGAGGATGCCTTGCTACTGATTGCACGCGCGCCCGTCCGCATCAGTTTTGGCGGCGGTGGCACAGATCTGCCCGCATATTATACTCAGTTCGGTGGAGCTGTGACCAGCACTGCCATCAACCGCTACGTCTACACCTTCGTCTCCGAAGGGCCAGCCGACGCGCTCCAGATCATCTCGTCAGATTTCCGTGTCTTTTATCGCCACCAGGCCGGCAGCGAGTATTCCACTGATGGCGAACTCGGATTGGCGAAGGCTGTTCTGCGGGAATTCGGCGTGGAACGGGGCGTGGATGTTTTCGTCGCCTCGCAGATTCCACCGGGCACAGGACTGGGGGGTTCGGGGGCGGTGGCCGTCTCCATGATTACCGCGCTGGCTGCCTGGCAGGGCCGCAGCCTGACTCACCAGCAGATCGCGGAAATGGCCTGCGACATCGGCATCAACCGCCTCAAGCTGCCCAGCGGCAAACAGGACGAGTACGGCGCGGCCATGGGCGGCCTGAACCACATCGTCTTCACCAAAGACAGCACCACGGTAACGCCCGTGAATGTTCCGGCTGGCACGCTCGATCTGTTCCAGCGGCGTTTGATGCTGTTTTTCACCGGAAAATCGCGCGATTCGGGCAAGATTCTCGCCAACCAGTCCAAAGCCAGCCGCGAACAGGACCCCGCCACGTTGGAACGGATGCACCGCATCAAGGCACTCGGCCAACAAATCCTGGATGCCCTCTCTTCTGGGCGTCTCGATGACTTCGCCGAACTGCTGCACCAATCCTGGGTACAGAAGCGCAGCGTCAACCGCGACATCAGCAATGACCAGATCGATCTGGCCTACGATACCGCCCGGCAGCACGGCGCGCTCGGCGGCAAGATCACCGGCGCGGGCGGCGGCGGCTTCCTGATGCTCTACTGCCACGAAGACCATCAGCCGGCTGTAACCAGGGGACTGCAGGCGCTCGGACTCGCCCGCATGGATTTCCGCTTCGACTTCGACGGCGCTCAGGTGATACTCAACCAGCGTGAACTCGCCTCAGTAAGCTAATTCTCCCCTCGACTCCTCTCCAGGATACGCGGCCTGGAGAGGAGACTTCCTTCACAAAAGCCCCCGAAATGTAATGTTTCATGACGTTTTCGGATTCCCTTTTTGGGAGTCTGTAAGGTGCTGGCCGTACCATGAGAGCGTAGGAACTCATCCGTTTCCCATCATGACAGGTGATATCACAGTGGACATTCGGCACTACTTCGGCTCTGTCCAGGACTTACTGAACAACGTTCCCTTCGACACAGTGGATACCGTGGTCGAGACGTTGATGAAGGCTAACCGCGACCGCAAGACCATCTTCATTTGCGGCAACGGCGGCAGTGCCGCGACCGCCACCCACTTCGGCTGCGATCTCGCCAAGCGGACGATTGTACAGGGCCAACCGCGCTTCCGCGTGGTGGCGCTGACCGACAACATCTCCATCATGACGGCCGTCGCCAACGACATCAGCTATGACCGCATCTTCGCCGAACAGTTGATTCCGCTGGTCAACCCCGGTGATGTTCTGATCGGCATCAGCGGCAGCGGCAACAGCCGCAACGTCCTGGAAGCCATCACTGCCGGGCGTGCTGGCGGAGCTATCACCATCGGCTTCAGCGGCTATGATGGCGGCAAGCTCGCGCCAGCCGTCGATATTTCGGTGCATATCCCCAGCTTCAACATGGCAATGGTCGAAGATGTTCACTTGATGCTGGAACACGCCATCTGTGAACGGCTGCTGGCGATGCAGAAAGAGGCGGCGCAGTTGGAGGCCGCCCCCGCGCTGAACGGTCATCAAAAGGGGTGACAATCATGCCCTGGAATCAAGGCGCGATTTTCCTGGATCGGGACGGGGTCATCAACGAGAACAGCGCGGAGCATGTCAAAACCTGGGAGGAGTTCCGCTTCATTCCAGGCGCGGTGGACAGCATCCGCCGCCTGACCGAAACTGGTCTGCCCATCTTCGTCGTCACCAATCAGGCGGCCGTGAATCGCGGCCTGACGACGGTCGAGACCCTCAACACGATCCACAAGCGCATGACTGAGGCCATCGAGATCGCTGGCGGGCATATCACTCAAGTGTATTTCTGCCCGCACGACAACCATGAAAACTGCGCCTGCCGCAAGCCCAATCCGGGTATGCTCCAGCAGGCCGCCCGCGATTACGACATCGATCTGACGCAGAGCTTCTTCGTCGGAGATGCCTGGACCGACGTGGCCGCGGGTGTGGCTGTTGGAGCGCGCAGCATTCTCATCATGAC
This sequence comes from uncultured Anaerolineaceae bacterium, assembly GCA_964556745.1. Classification (GTDB taxonomy): domain Bacteria; phylum Chloroflexota; class Anaerolineae; order Aggregatilineales; family Phototrophicaceae; genus CFX2. The sequence continues at coordinate 2,879 of CAZKXW010000048.1, read as the reverse complement.
CGGGCGCGGGCGTTGGAACTTCATCCCGGCTTGGGATCGCTTCGGCCTGAATTTCAATGTGGCCTGCGATCTGGACGATGCCACCACTATGATCGAGGAAGCCCTGCACGGCAACCTGATGCCCAGCACCCAACGCATGCGTGGAGCGTTCCACCGTGCCCTGCATCCCGTTGAACTGCTCGTGCCCTGAAATCACCGAGAACGCGCCGTTATGGGAATGCTGCAAGAACTTCGCTACTACCTGAAGAGCCAGTCTACCAGCCTGCCGCGTTATGTCGTCGAGCAGACAGTCATGACCCTGCTCGGCGGCCTGCCCAGCCTGGTCGGGATCGGGCTGCGCGGGATTGCCTATAAAGCCCTGCTCAAAGCCGACGGGCTGCCGCTGATCGAACACAACGTCCGTCTGCTCTCCCCAGCCAACATCCGCCTGGGCAAGAATGTCTATCTGGACAGCGGCGTGTTCCTGAATGCGCTGCCTGCCGGGATCACCATTGGCGATGGAACCAGCCTGATGCACGGGGTGATCTTCCACGTCTTCAACTACCGCAACCTGCCCAAAGCCGGCATCTGGGTGGGCAAACACTGTTTCTTCGGGGAATACACCTGCATCCGCGGACAGGGCGGCGTCCACATCGGCGATGGCGTCTACACGGGCACGCAGGTACAGATCGCCGCCGTCAACCACGTCTACACCGACCCAGATCGCTACATCAAGGATCAGGGAATCACCGCCGAGGGCATCACCATCGAAGATGATGTCTGGCTGGCCTCGAATGCCGTAGTGGTCGATGGCGTGACCATCGGCAAGGGCAGTGTGATCGGCGCGGGCGCAGTCGTCAACAAGAGCCTGCCGCCCTACAGCGTGGCCGTAGGCGTCCCGGCCAGGGTTATCAAAGACCGCCGCGAAGCTGGGGCTATCCGCAAGCAGGTCGAGGCGCAGGTGCATTACGGCGAACTGGAGCGGATGCGCTCCCCGCAGTCGTGACCAACACAAAGGGCGCGGCACTGCTGCCACGCCCTTCGCCACATTGTCGGTGAACAATCAGACCAGTTACGCCTTCAGCTTGTCGAAGTGATATTTGCGCGCCTTGGCGACCTTCGGCGCGACCACCGCCATGCAGTACGGTTGGTACGGGTTGTTCGCGAAGTATTCCTGGTGGTAGTCCTCCGCCGCGTAGAAGGTCGTGGTCGGCGCGACCTGGGTGACAATCGGGTCCGGCCAGAGCTTCTGGTCGTTCAATTCGGCGATGACCTGTTCGGCGATCTGCCTCTGTTCGTCGTTGTGATAGAAGATGGCCGAGCGATACTGCGGCCCAACATCCGCGCCCTGGCGGTTGAGCGTCGTCGGATCGTGAATGGTGAAGAACACATCCAGCAAATCCTTGAAGCTGATGACTTTCGGATTGAAGGTAATCCGCACCGCTTCGGCATGGCCGGTCATCCCGGTACAAACCTGTTGGTAGCTCGGATTGAGGACGTGCCCACCCTCGTAGCCGGAGACCACATCCTCGACGCCCTTGAGCTGGTCATAGACCGCTTCCAGACACCAGAAGCATCCACCGGCCAGCGTTGCGATTTCCCGTGTCGATTCAGTCATTGGATAAACCCCTTCCGTTATGGATACTCACATGCCGATTAGACTACGAACCGTTCCCCGCGTTACGACCAGTTCACGCGGACATCGCGCCGCCAGCAGCGCCGGATCAAGCTCCCGCCGGGCATGGCCGCAGCCAACCGGTAGAGCAAATCCAGGTCGTCATCGCGCAGCGCGCGGATCAGCAGCACCGCCCCCCCATAGCCAGCCAATCCGGCGGCGATACCCAGGACGGGCGCATCCCGCAGCAGCAGCATGATCCCGGCGGCGGCGGCTCCCGCCAGCGCCACCCGCGCCATCCGCCCGATCAGGCGTCGGGCATCCCAACCTGGTGTATGGAAGCTGCTCCCTACCAGCGCCAGCACGCAGCCCTCTGCTGCAATCGAGGAGAGCGGCGCGCCGATCACGCCCAACCGGGGCAGCAGCAGCGCCAGCATCACCAAATTGACGCCCAACCCAGCCGCGCGGATCACGAGCAGCCGCCGCTGGCGGTTCTGTACCAGCATGGCCTGACCCATCCCATTCCCGACCATCATCAGCAGTGCGTACCAGATCAGCACGCTCAGCACGGCCGCTGACGGGCGGTAGGCTTCGCCGAACAGCGGCACGGTGATCGGAGCGGAGAAGAGGGAAAGCGTCAGCACCAGCGGCAGGCAGAACAGCAGCGTGAAAAAGGTCAGCTTCTCCACCAGGAAGCCAAACAAGCGGCTGTTCCCGTCGCCATACGCCCGTGACATCAGCGGGTACAGAGCGGTGAGCAGGGTGGTATTCAGCACTTCCACCACCCCGAACAGGATGATGAAAGCCGCCGCCAGATAACCCGTCTCGGCGTTGCCGATCAGACGGTTGGTGAGCAGCTTATCGGCCTGCTGGTAGGCCAGCGTCAGAAAGCCGCCTATGGCCCAGGGGGCGCTGTTGGCGAACAGGGGCCAGGCAATGCTCCGGTCGAGCGGCCAGCGCGGGCGAATTCCGCTGCGCCAGGTCAGTATCCACAGCAGCACTGTGCGGATTGTTCCAGCGGCCAGCACGCCCAGATAGACGCCGAACAGGGTGGAGCCGCTCGCCAGCCCCAACCCGGCCAGCCCGATCAGCGCGATGATGTGGGCGATGGTGACAGCCGAGGTCGCTACCATTTTCTCCCGCGCCAGCAGCAGATCATTGCACATGTTGCCGAGCGTATCAATCAGGAGGTTGATCCCGGCGATAGCGAGGAAGACGCGCACGCTCAGGTCATACCCGCCCAGAGCCGCCGCCGCGTTCAGCCCGATGTAGGCCAGCAGCGCCA
>CAZKXW010000047.1:0-33140 GCA_964556745.1 uncultured Anaerolineaceae bacterium | reverse complement strand
CGAATACTTCGTCAGCTACTACGACTACTACCAACCAGAAGCGTATGTCCCCCGGCTCGACCTGCACATCGAGAAGGAGACGCAGATCAACGAGCAGATCGACCGGCTGCGGCTGGCGGCAACGGCGGCGCTGTTCTCCAGACGGGATGTGCTGATCGTGGCATCAGTATCGTGCATCTACGGGATCGGCAGCCCGCAAGCCTGGGGACGTTCGATCCTGGAACTGAAGGTGGGCGAGACGATCCGGCGCGAGTCGATTCTGCGAAAGCTGGTGCAGATTCAGTACACGCGGAACGACATGGATCTGCGGCGGGGAACGTTCCGGGCGCGCGGCGATACGCTGGAAGTCGGGCCAGCGTATCTGGATACGGCCTACCGGATCATGCTGTTCGGCGACGAGATCGAGCGGATCACCGAGTTCGACCCACTGACGGGCGAAGTCTTCGGGGAGTTCCAGGATATCAAGATCTTCCCGGCCAAGCAGTTCGTCACGGATGATGACAAAATGAAGCAGGCGCTGCACGATATCGAAGTGGAGTTAGAGCAGACCATCGCTGACTTCAAGCGGCAGGGCAAGCTGCTGGAAGCGCAGCGGATCGAACAGCGCACGCGCTACGACCTAGAGATGATCCGGGAAGTCGGCTACTCGTCGGGGATCGAGAACTACTCGCGGCATCTGGATCAGCGACCGGCGGGCAGCCCGCCCTCGACACTGGTGGATTACTTCCCGAGTGATTACCTGCTGGTGATCGACGAGAGTCACATGACCATCCCGCAGCTCCGGGGGATGTACAACGGCGACCGCCAGCGCAAGACCACGCTGATCGATTATGGGTTCCGGCTGCCGAGCGCGTTGGATAACCGCCCGCTGAGCTTCGACGAGTTTCAGCAGCGGATGGGACAGACCATCTACACGTCGGCGACGCCCGGCCCGTTCGAGCGCGAGATCAGCCAGAAGGTGGTACAGCAGGTTATCCGACCGACGGGGATCCTCGATCCTGAAATCTCAGTGCGTCCGGTCGAAGGGCAGATCGACGACCTGCTCCAGGAAGTGGCGCTGCGGGTGAAGAGGGGGCAGCGGGCGATCATCACAACGCTGACGCAGCGGATGGCGGAGGAACTGGCTGGATACATCAACGAGATGGGCATCCGCGCGCATTATCTGCACGCCGAGATCGAGACCATCGAGCGCATCGAAATTCTGCGCGATCTGCGGTTGGGGGTGTACGATGTGCTGGTGGGGATCAACCTGCTGCGGGAAGGTATCGACCTGCCGGAAGTGTCGCTGGTGGCGATCCTAGACGCGGACAAGGAAGGTTTCCTGCGGTCGGAACACGCGCTCATCCAGACGATAGGCCGCGCGGCGCGGCACATCGAAGGCAAGGTGATCCTGTACGCGAACACGATGACCGACTCGATGGAACGCGCTATCGGCGAGACAAACCGCCGCCGGTCGATCCAGCAGCAGTATAACGAGACACACGGCATCATTCCGCAGACAATCGTCAAACAGGTGCGCGATCTGACCGACCGGGTGCGGGCAATGGCGGAGGAAACCGGAGAGCAGATCGCCGGGCCGGTCGATTTCTCGCTGATGTCGAGGGAAGAGATCAACCGGATGATCAAGGAATTGGAAAAGGAAATGAAGGCCGCGGCGCAGGCATTGGAGTTCGAGAAGGCGGCTATGCTGCGCGACCAGATCGTGGAGCTGCGCGGGGCGGTGGTGGACAAACAAGTCGAGACCAGCCTGACGGATTAGACCTACCGATGAAAACAAAGAGGCGCTCGATGCGCCTCTTTGATGGCCGTTCTGAACAGCGAATCAAGGGATGACGTAGGCCAGACGGAAGCCGAAGCGGTCACTTTGTTCGTCAGGACTGGCGAGGTCGCGGTGACTAAGCGTGGTGATCGTATCGTACTCCTGGGAACCCACACGGACGACTCGTTCCAGGCCGCCGCCGAGCAGGACGTTATCCAACCCCCAGGCCGTCATGCACCATTCGAGGATATTGCCAGTCATGTCCATCTTCTCGGCGTCGTTTTCGGCGGCACGCTGCCACTGCTGCTCAGTGGGCAGCGTCAGGGTGGGCAGGGTCTTGGGAGTCGCGCCAGGGATCGCCATCGCCAATGGACGAACGCGGACATTCAGCCAACGGCAGAAAGCGACAGCCTCGTACCAACAGACATGGGTGCGGGGCGCTCCATCCCCATCGGTGACAGGCGGATGGGCATCAGGATGAGATTCGCGCCAGGCAATCGCTTCTGGGGAGTAATCCCACCAGCGGGTGCTGGCGTAGCCTTTCACATCGTCGATGAAAACCTGATACTGCTGATTTGTGACCGGGTAACGGGCGATGAAGAAGCGTCCGATCTGGAAGGTTCCGCCTTTGCTGCCACCCTGATCGCTGGCATCCTTGAGCGTGACCGGGCCGGAGGAGATTTCCAGCCACTCGATAGGTTCGGGCAGCACACGGCGCAAATCTGGCAGGAGGACCCGCGCGGGCGGGGTGGCGCGGCTGACGCTGAGGCTCCCCATCGCCTGGGCGGGAATGCCTCCGGGCTGATCGGGCGCGGACGGCATAGAGTCGTCGGGGACAATAAAGGCAGACAGATTGGCGAGCGCGCCGTTCAAAGGCAGCACAGCATCTTCAGTCACGCCGTCGGCGGCATTGGTATAAGGAAAGCCGCTGATGCCTTCAGGAATCGGCGTTTCGGCCTGGAGCAGCACCGGGATAATGGGCTTGCTGAAGACGACCGCCTGTCGATAGCACCACTGACACCATTCGGCTGCCAGCGCATCAGGAGACACGGCATAGACCACGGCATCTGCGCCGGAAATGGCCTCGCGCAGTTCAGCCGCCCAATCCCGGCCCGGCAGCAGCTTCTGGGAGGGAAGCAGTTCGTGGCCCCACTCACGCAAAATAGTAGTGAGGTGCTGAACGGGAGCAAGGTCGGCGTGCGCGTAGATGATAAAGATCCGCATGATTCATCCCATCGCTGTAGGCTGGCCTCAGAAGATCACTCGATATGCAGTATAACGCAAGTCGAGCATCCGCGGGCAGATTATCGCCAAATCGATTCAACTTTTTAGACGACGAACTGACCGTTCTGATAGAACAGATCGCCATCGACATGGATGGTGCTGTCCTTGCGCATGTCACAGATCATGTCCCAATGGACGGCGCTTGTGTTGACGCTGCCGGTTTCTGGGTAGCCCATGCCGATTGCCATATGGACTGTGCCACCGATCTTCTCGTCAAAGAGGATATTGCCGGTGAAGCGGTTGATGCCGAAGTTGGTACCGATGGCGAATTCACCCAGGTAACGTGCCCCGACGTCGGTATTCAACTGCGCCTGAAGGAGGTCATCATTGGTCTCGGCGCTGGCTTCGACAACCCTACCCTCTTCAAACTTCAACCGAATGCCGGAAACGGCGCGTCCGGCGACGATGCTGGGATAGTCAAAGCGAATCCAACCGTTGACCGAGTTTTCGACCGGACCGGTGAAGATTTCGCCGCTGGGCATGTTCTTGTGGCCGTCGCTGTTGATGAAGGTGCGGCCTTCGATGGACAGGCGGATATCAGCATTCGGCCCCTGCAAGTGAACCTGCTTGCGGCCCTTAAGCCAATCGACTTTGACCTGCTGCATGGCGGAGAGACTGCGCCATTCAGCGACCGGATCAGGTTTGTCCAGGAACATCGAGCCGTAGACGAAATCTTCGTACTCCTCCAAGCTCATGTTGGCTTCCTGGGCGCTGGCTTCGGTGGGATACCAGGTCCCCACCCATTCAAACTCACCCCGCGCGGTGCGGTTCAGGCGAGTATCCAACCAGTGCTTGCGGGCGGCGGCGATGCGCTGGATGCGTTTCGGATCGATGTTGGTCATGGCGCGGGTGTTATTGGAGGAGCCGACACGGATGTAGATATCGGCCTGCTCATAGTATAGCGTCATGCTAGGATCAACCCAGGCAATCTGATCGTCGTTGGCCTCCCGCGCAAAGACGCGAGTCATATACTCGTCGCTGATGATAAGGGTCGGGTTGCCACCGTAGCGGAGGACTTCACGGTAAACCTGACGCAGGGCTGGCAGAGCGGCAACATCACCGAGGATGCCGACCCACATGCCGGGTTTGACGCCACAGGCATAATCGACCAGCACATTTGCCAGCCGTTCCAGACGAATATCAGTCATGATGCTGCTCCAGTGAGGTTGTATCCGACGGCGTGTCTTCACGGGTATGCCGCCGGTAGAGGATCAAAGCCAGTGAAACCAGGGTCAGTGCCGTGCCATACAGCAGCGTGGCGAGCGGGTCGTTACGCTCCAGGAAGTATTTGAGGAAAGAGACAGCCGCGATCAAGACCACCATGTTGCTGATGATGGTCTTGAGTTCATCAAAGTTGTGGATGGTCAGCCAACCGGGCAGCTTGAGATCGCCGATAAACAGCTCATAGAGCGCCACGGTGAAGATATAGAGCACGGCCACCACCAGGAACACATCCAATATCTGGACAAACCCGACCAGGGTGGTCGAGGTGCTCTTGTAACTGGTGAACAGGTTCAGTATGACGCTGGCAGCTTCATAGAGCGCCCAGATCAAGGCGACTACAGTCAGAACCAGGGACACGCCCACAATGACCAGGATGAGGTACTTGCTGCTCTCCAGGATGCTCTCGATGCGTTTCATGAGACACCACCCGCAGCCCTCGCAGCCTCCAGGATGGCCTCAAAATGGACTTCATTGCCGATTACCGGGACATACTCGGCATAAGTGATGCGGTCATCTTTGCCAACGACGAAAGCCGCCCGCTGGCAAATCCGCAGCGGCACAACTTCGACGCCATAGGCTGCCGAGAAGTTCATATCCTTGTGATCGGACAGCGTGACGACGCGATCTACGCCTTCAGCGCCACACCAGCGGCGCTGGGCATAAGGCAGGTCGGCGCTGATAGTGAGAATGACGATATCCTGGCTGAGGGACGAGGCCTCGGCATTGAAGCGATGGGTCTGGGCGGAACAGACACGAGTATCCAACGACGGAACTACACTGAGGATTTTGACCTTGCCAGAGTAATCGGCGAGCGTCTTGATCGACCAATCGTTGGCAGTGAGGCGGAAATCGGGGGCAAGATCACCCACGGCGAGCATTGGACCCTGTACAGGATGCTCGACTGTGCCAATAATCATTCCGGGACGAGCCATTGTCGAAGAACCTCCCTCACCGTGTGGTGACAGTCCATAAACCAGATGAGGGTGGATTATAACAATGGCGGGTGAGCCGCATCAGAGTATCTGAATAACACTCAGTCGGCCTTAATGTGCCACTGCGATGAGATGGAAAGGACTGCCATCGATGGCAAACCGTTTGCGTGTCCTGATCCTGCTGGCCGGCGCGGCGCTGGCTGCGCTGGTGTTTTCGTTCCCGCTGTGGCGACCGTTATTCACCACTCAGGTGGTCGAGGAGATTTTTCCGGGGCTGTCGGCGGAGGAACAAGCAGCCTTCGCGCAGCTTCCGCTGGATCAGCAGGCGCTCTACCAAGCGATGATTCCGACCAGTCAGCCAATGGCGGTTGAACTGGCGCGGGCGGCGCTGGCCGGGGATGTGCCCGTCCCGGCAGCAGAACAGGCGATGCCGCCGATGAACGATCCTCAGATCGTAGCATCGGGCGTATTCAGTGATATTGACGTCATTCACCAGGGGAGCGGCACGGCGACCATTTACCAACTGGCCAATAACAGCCGGGTGCTGCGCTTTGAGGACTTCCGGGTGACGAACGGCCCCAATCTGCATGTGTATCTGACCCGTGCCAGTGATCCGCGAACGCCGGAAGAAGTCGGCATCGATTACATCGATCTGGGTCCCCTCAAAGGCAATGTTGGCAACCAGAACTATGAGGTTCCAATCGAGGTGGATCTGAGTGTGTACCAAGGTGTGGTGATTTACTGCGTGACGTTCAGGGTGGTGTTCAGCACAGCGGCCTTGTAAACGGGACGGTCCTTAACGAAGCCCGCCATGACGCCAAGCGCCACCGACCATCGTGGCGGCGATCTGCGCCTCCAGGATGGACTGCGGCGGAATGGCGTAGGGGTCACGATCCAGCACGACGAGATCAGCGAGGAAACCGGGCGCCAGCTTGCCCAGGCGATCCTCCATCCCGGCGGCGTAGGCTGGTCCCGACGTGAAGGCACGGAGAGCTTCATCGACGGTGAGGCGAGCCTGGGGATACCAACCGTCGGGGCCAGGGGATCCATCCGGCCGCTGACGGGTAACGGCGGCATGAATCCCCCTGAGCGGCTCGAAGGGTTCAATGGGCGAATCTGACCCGAAGGCGACGATTACCCCCTGATCCAACTGCACGCGCGGGTTATAAGAGAGCGCCGCGCGTTTACCCCAGAAACGGTCGGCACTGAGCATGTCCGACGTGGCATGAAGTGGCTGCATCGAGGCGATGATGTTCAGTTCAGCCAAGCGGTGGACATCGGCGGGATGGATGATCTGGATATGTTCAATGCGGTGGCGACGCCGAACAGGAGACTCTCCCCGTTCGGATTCTTGCTCCCGCACCGTCTGATAGACATCGAGGACATCATGCACGGCGCGGTCGCCGATGGCATGAATGGTAGAGGGCAGACCGTTGGCGCTGGCCTGACTGACCAACTGCACCATTTCTTCTTTGTCGGTGACGATGATGCCGTAATTATCCGGTTCACCTTCATACGGCTCGATCATCGAGGCGGTGCGCGGCCCCAACGCGCCATCGGCGAAGAGCTTCAAGGCCCCGATGCGGATCCAGTCATCGCCGAAACCCCAGCGCAAGCCGCTGTCCAGCGCAGCGGGCAGCCAGCGTTTGTTGATCTGCTTGACAACGCGCAGTCCCAACTGGCCGCGCTCGCGGAGGATCTGAAGAGCGCGCAGGCAGCTCGGATCATCGAAGTCATGGATACTGGTGAGTCCGCTGGCAAGGGCGAGGCGCTGCGCTTGCAGCATCATGTCGGCCAATTGGTCAGGCGTTGGAGGGGGAATGCGCTCGGAGACGAGGCGCATGGCGGATTCGAGCAGCAGTCCGGTGGGATGCCCAGCGGAATCCCGCACGATCTGGCCGCCTTCGGGGTCAGGGGTGCTGGCGGTAATTCCGCACAACCGCAGCGCCTGGCTGTTGACCCAAGCGGCATGGGCGCTCTTGGCGCTGAGATAAACCGGATGATGCGGCGCGGCTGGATCGAGGTCAGATGCCGAGGGAAAAGCACGATCTAGCCAGAGGTCCTGGAACCAGCCATAGCCGATGATCCACTGGCCGGGGGGTGTCACTGCTGCGCGATCGGCGACACGTTGGGCAGCGATACGCCTGTCCGGGACTTCAAAGACATTGACCTGCTGCAGGGCGCGGGAGGTCAGTTCCCAATGAATATGGGCATCGGTCAAGCCGGGAATGACGATCTGGCCAGCCAGGTCTTCACGGATGGTTCCCGATCCAGCCAGATTAAGCATATCGGAGTCGCTGCCGACAGCGAGGATACGTCCGCTGGAGAGCGCAAGGGCTGAGGCGCGGGGCTGCGATTCATCCAGCGTGATGACGCATCCGTTGAACAGGATTCGATCAATGCGGTTGGTCACTCCGCACCTCGGCAAGGACGCGCTCGACTTCCTGCGCAGTGGGGGCGCTTTCCAGGCCGACTCGCGTCACCGATGTGGCAGCCAAGGCCGCCGCAACACGGGTGGCGGTTTGAATGTCCCCGTCGAAGGCGCGGAGGGCACAGAGCAAGCCCGCCGCGAAGACATCACCGGCCCCGGTGGGATGCACCAGTTCGACCTGCGGCGTGGTGTACTGGAACGCTTCCCCCCAGTGATAGTAGGTTCCGCCGCGTTCAGCGCGGGTCACAAAGAGGTGTTCAACCGCACCGGCGAATTCGAGTTCAAGTTCAGGCGCTTCGACAATATCCTCTTCGCTGAAGACAACGATCTGGATAGCCTTGAGGACATTCGGATCGAACCAGCGTTTGAAGTGAACGCGCCCGTCAGCGTCCCAGCGGCGCAGCCAGCCCTGCAAAGTGAGCAGCACGGTCGCGCCTGGGAATTCAAAGGCGATGTTAGGATCGACCTCGTCAGTCAGCGGAGCGAGATGCACTAAAGACGCGCCGCGCCAGCTCTGCGGCACATCCGCCGCTGTGATTCGCGCAGCGACCTGCCGAAGATACTGAATGCGCCCGCTGGGGGTGTAGATATTCTCGAAGGTGCTGATCGACTCCGCTGGGAGGACAATCAGTTCAGCGGCATAGGGACGCAGCCCTTCAAGCAGGGGTTCGTCAGGGGCAGCACTGGTCAGGACACCAGCACGATAGCCGAAAGAATTGACCACGCGGGCGGCATACGAGACTGTTCCACCCAGCATACGGCCGTTGGGGGTCAGGTCGGCGGTAGCGTGCCCAATCAGCAGGTAATCCAAAGGGAAGGTCATCAATTACCCGTTTTCGGTATGATGGTCACTTTGCGAGCAACGCCTTCGCCGACACTCTTGGTCTGCACGTCAGCGCGGCTGCGGAGGGCCATATGGATGATGCGACGTTCATAGGGTGGCATGGGTTCCAGCGTGACCACACGCTTGCTGCGGACGGCCTGATCCGCCATACGCAGGGCCAGATCGCGGAGCATCCGCGAGCGACGGGCTTTGTAGCCAGAGACATCCACGACGATGTTGGCACGGTGCTGGAGTTCGCGGCTGGCAATCAAGCGAGTAATGTACTGAAGAGCGTTCAGTGTTTCCCCACGGCGGCCAATGAGCGTATTCAGATTAGCGCCAGTGATATCCAACAGCCACGGGTTATTCTCGCCAGGTGGTGGATTGGCAGCGCGGCGGACAACCACCTGCACGCGCAGGATTTCCATTCCTTCCAAGAGTTCTTCGAGGACGACTTTGGCAACACGAACATCTTCGTCCATGTCGGCGTCATCGACGACTTCCTGCATCTCTTCAAGCAGGCTGATACCTTCGTCTTCACGGATTTCAGCCGCGGATTCATCAACCGGGGCGGGCGGGGCTGCCGGGGCGCGGAACATCTGCAAGCGCACACGGGCTGGACGCGCCCCCAAACCGAACATACCGCGGCTGGGTTCTTCCAGAACTTCCACGATGACATCGGAGGGCGAAACACCGCCCAATTCTACCAACCCCTTTGCGATGGCTTCTTCGACGGAGTCGCCGATTGACTCAATTGAGCGTTCTGAACTCATGCATTAAAGTCCTTACTAGAATGAAACGGCGGCAGCCACCTGCTGCCGCGTATTCTTCGCTACTTGGCCGGTTTCGCTTTGGCCGACTTGTTCTTGGGTGGGGTCGACCTGGATTCCGGTGACTTGGGCGGCGGCGGCTCATCGGCATCAACCGTCACACTGCTGATGCCCGCCGCGCGTTCTGCTTCCAACTTGGCCTTCAGGGTCGATTTTCCGCTAGCGTTCTTAGGGATCACGGGTTTGGGAGCGGTTTGCGGACTGGTGAACGGCAGCAGATTGCGCCACTGGAAGTTCTGGTTGCGGCTGTACTGAACGATGCTCATCACATTGGAGACGATGAAGTAGATCGACAGACCGACCGAGAACGACAGCGAGAAGACGCCCATCATGATGGGCATCATGGTGGTCATGGACTGAGTCATCGCCATGGCCGAGTTGGACTGCCCGTCCCCGGTTGGCTGCGCTGGCGGCGTAATCATCTTGCTTTGGACATAGGATGTCACCAGCACGAGTACCGGCAGCGCCAGCGCCCAAGTCGGATTGAGCGTCGGAGGCTGGGTGAGGTCCATGCCCAACCAGACGTTGTTCAGCGGCACTAACTGATCCAGCCCGCCAATCATGAAACGGCCGGAGAGATCAAGTAACTGGAGGGGCGTGGCGGCAAGGGCGTGGTTGATGGCCTGATAAAGGCCGATCCAGATGGGAAGCTGGATCAGGAGCGGCAAGCACCCGCCCAGCGGGTTGATACCCGCTTTGCGATACAAGGCCATCTGTTCCTGGGCCATGGCCTCGCGCGCTTTGCTATCCTTTTTGTCCTTATACTTCTCCTGAATCTTCTTGAGTTCAGGCTGAAGCTCCTGCATAGCCTTTGATGACCGCATCTGCTGGGTGGTCAGCGGATAGGTAATGAGGCGGATGAGGATGGTGAACAGAATGATCGCAATGACCGCGCTGCCGAAGAGCTGATACAGGACGGTCAGGACGGTAATGAACGGGTTGAGGATTAAGTCCCACATCTTCTGGCGTCCATCCTTTTCCTATTGGAAACTGTACGACCACATGGCCTGGCCGTTATCCAGCGTATAGGCCGCCAGAATCTGTCCGGTCGCCATTGTACTGACGATGACATAGGGTTCGGAAATATCAATGCCATTACCGGGTTCGACCAGCAGCACATCCGAAAGGATCGGCGCAGAGAGTTCGCGCACCAGAGCATTGCCTTCCGAGTCACGGAAGGGCGTACCATCGGCGCGGTTGATCCAGCGAAGCTTCTGGTCACGCGCTCCCACGAGGATAACATCACCCGCCACCACAGGTACGGCGCGAATACCCCCGTCAGCCACCTTCTGCCTCCAGGTTTCGGTAAGGCCGTTGGAAATATCCAGCGCATAGACGCTGCCCCCCAGATCGGCGATGTAGAGATCGTTACCGATGATGACGGGGGATCCCCAGACCCAATCGGCGGTGTCATACTGGCTGAGGACATTACCGTCCAATGACACTTCGTAAACCTTGCGAGCGAAGCTGCCCAGGTAGAGTTTACCATTGGCGAGGACAGGGGTTGAGGTCAATGCCCCGCCCAGGTCGAGAACCCATTTACTAGCCCCGGTTTCGGCATCGACGGCATACAGGTTATGATCGAGCGAGGCGAAGTAGAGCACGCCATCGGCCAGCAGGGGCTTCGACCAGACACCGTGTTCGGTCGTGGTCGTCCAGAGCGGGGTCAGGGTGCGTCGATCCAAAGCGATGAGGTCTTTGGCGCTCAGCCCCAGATAGATCTTATCTTCGGTGAGCAGCGGTTCGGCCACGGTATGGCCAGTCAGCCCGGCGATAGCATAGCCCTCTGTATCGTCAGGACGAGCCGCATCGATTTCGATGCGGAACATACGCTGATCGTAGGCCACAGCCAGCAGGGTGTTTTCATCGAGTTGTGCCGGTGACGTGTAGAACTGGCGACCACCACCAGGGCGGAAATCCCAAACCTTGAGCTTGCCGTCGGTGTCGGGCGGACGAACCTGACAGTCGCTGTCCAGAAGCGGGACAGATTTCCCGTCGGCCGGGTTGACCAAGACAATGCGATCAGTATAGGAAACCATGACACTCGTGCGACTCTGATCGCCGCACGAATCGGTAATTAGACTGACGGCAGGCCAACCAGTTCCCAGCGGCGCCGGGCCACAGGCCGCAGTAGCACTCACAATCAGGAGCGCCAAACCGATCCAGCGCCGACGGGTGAAGATGCGAGACAGTTTCGAGAACAAGATCACTCCTCACGTTCCGGAACCGGGTCGTATCCGCCATGGGCAAAGGGATGGCAGCGCGAGATGCGCTTGATGCCCATCCATGTCCCACGGATGACCCCGAAGCGTTCAATGGCCTGATAGGTGTAGACCGAGCATGTGGGTTCGTAGATGCAGGCTGACGGCAGCATCGGCGAAAGAAACCGCTTGTAGAACCGAATAGCGCCCAGAACAACCTGCTTCATGACAACCCTGCTTATGTGTTCAACAATCCGGACTGCTTGAAAAGATCATCCACAGTACGACGCACGGCTGTAAAAGGTTGCTCAACCAGCGGAGTCCGCGCCACTAGAACCAAATCGAACCCAGACTGAAGGTCAGGATCACGAAGACGAACCGCTTCTCGCATCAAGCGGCGGACACGATTGCGCTGAACCGCCGTGCCCAACCGCTTTGCCGTCACAAACCCGTAACGATTATGGGAGAGATCATTGGGCAGCACACTGATGAGCATCCAACGATTCTGAACCGTGCGGCCACGCTCACGCAGCCGGGCAAAATCCTCGCCGCGACGCAGGCGCAGACGACTGTGCATGAAATCCGTCTATGACTTCCAGTTGACTTTCTTGACGTGATTGGGGGTCACAGTCAGTTGATGGCGACCACGTTTGCGGCGAGCATTGAGAACCTTCTGGCCGTTACGAGTCTTCATCCGCTGACGGAAGCCATGAACGCGCTTGCGGCGGCGAATTTTCGGCTGCCAGGTACGCTTGGTTGACATGAATCTCTCACTCCATCAGTTACGAACAACATGAGGCATCAGTATATAACACGCGAAAACCGTGGTCAACCCGACGCTTGCACAGGCAAAGCGCAACCCGGTATAATAGAAGTTCAGTCTAACGACATTTTCATCTCAATGCGTTTATATCCCCCGTCCTACCCGTTGGAGATCTGACAACCGGATGATGCCAAGCCACCACTGGGCACGCAGCTTCAGTATTCGAGACGAAGACATCGATTTTTTGACGAATGTGCTGCTGGAGGGTGAAACGCCCCTCAGCAGCGAGGAACTCGCGCGGGCGCTGATTCAGCGGCGCATCGATGAAGATGTAGCCCAGATGCGCGACCGCTATCGGGATGCCCAGATTTACAGTCCGGCCCGCGCCTATGGGAAAGGGCAGCGACTGGTTTTCACCGAATTCGACTACGAAACGGCCGTCGTGGTAGGGATTCGTCCCGGCAACAACCCAGACTACGGCACATTCAACGTCATCGCGGTCGAGTTCGATGATCCCAGTTTGAACCCAACCAACAAGAAGCGCGAGTTTGCAGTGGAACTGACCGGCCCACACGATCTGAGCGATGAAGTTGAAGCAGAAACCAGCCTGGAAGCAATGGCCGATATCGACGTGGACAGCGTAATGTCCACGTCGGGGAAAGCCATTGTGAAAGAACTGGAAGATCGGCTGCGGCACAGCGGCGACCTGATCTACATGGCGAAGAAGTGGTTCCCGCGCGATCTGCTGATGGATGTCAACATCGGGCATCTCAACCTGGCGGAAGCGGTGCTGGACATCAACGGCGGCGGCCCGATGACAACCGAGACCATCCTGGCGGAAATCGGTGGGATTGGCAAGGCCCCAGCGGCACTGCAAATCTTCTCGATGAACTATGCTCTGAACCGGGATGAACGCTTCGATGAGGTTGGACCGACGGGCGAAGTCCTCTGGCATCTCACCCGACTGGAACCGGAAGATGTTCAGAAGACGCCGGCTATGCTGCGCTACAGCCCGATTGAGTATGATCGCAGCCTGCTGACGCCAGAAATGCTCGCCATCGAAGCCGAGTTGGATGACGAACACACACCGGTCTCCAACCCTATTGAGGAAATTGAGGAAGCTACAATCACCCTGCTGTATCCGCATCGGCGGCTGGGGACGCTGCCACTGAGCGCACGGGCCGCGTTGGTTTTCCCAACAGCACGCCAAACGCCGCGGGTGTCCTTTACGCTTGTGGATGGGCAGGATGGCGAAGAGTATCCGGCCTGGGTCGTTCGCAAAGAACGCTATGTGTTCGGGTTGGCGAAGTTCTATCGCAAACATAAGCTCCCAGTTGGGGCGTATGTCAGCGTGCGGAAAAGTGAAGACGGCGATAAGGTCATCGTGAACTTCCGCTCGCACAAGGCGCACACTGAATGGATTCGGCTGATTGTGCCGAAGGGCGATGGCATCACCTTCGAGAATCATAAGCGGGCCATCGGCGCGGAATACGACGATCTGATGATCCTGGGAGCGGATGACCTGGCGGGCGTAGACGCCATCTTCCAGACTACCCAACAGCAGCGCAAAAGTCTGCTGTCGATCTTGAGAAATATCATCCCGGCATTGGGGGCGCTGACACCCCAGGGCACAGTCCACGCAAAGACCGTTTACAGCGCCGTGAATGTGCTGAGGCGCTGCCCGCCCGGCCCGATTTTCGCCACCCTGGTCGCCAACCCCGATTTCCAGAATGTCGGTGGGGATTACTGGAAGCTGGCAGGAGATTAGGAGGATGGCTGAATGACGGCTGCGGCAGGCAAACCAGGTTTCCTGGTCAAACCAACCCTCGATACCAAATACCACATTGACTTCGGCTGGTGGGACAAAAGCTCGGAAGACCTGCGGATGTATCTGCTGAGCCACCTGCTGCCGGAGCAGCGCGAGCGGCTCAGCCAGACGGACGAAGAGCGCACAGTCGATTACATCGATCCCGATACCGGCGAAGTCATGCAGTTGGATGAACTGGGATTGGCGATCCAGATCGCCGCCGAAGACCCCAACTTCATCAACCCCCAGACCTCGCTGGTGGACAGCATCTTCCGGGTCTTTCTGGCAAACGGCAACGTGCCGCTGTCGCCGCGCGAACTGGAAGAGCGCACCGGGCGATCCGCTCAAACGATCTTGAAGACACTCAGCGGCGGCCAGGTCTACAAAGGCATCCGCCCCATTCTGACGTAGCTACCTATAGTGGCAGGGAGAATGCATCGATCATGGGTCGGGTGATTCAGACGGACAGCACGGGAAAGCAGCGCAACCAGCTTATGCGAACGGTGGCCGAGATTCTGCGCCGCCTCAGCCAAAAGAGCGAGGTTGACGCGGCAGTCAAAGACATGCTGGCGATGCTGGTCTACTGCTTCCGCGAAATCGACGAAGGAATCGAGCAGTCGGCAGCGGTCTGGGAAAAGCGCGATTACTGGATGAAAGCCGAAGAACTACGCCAGCGCTGGAGTTGGGTCAGCGACATGGGCGACCAGATTCAGGCGATGCTTTACCAGGAAAACTGGGCCAATCTGCCGATGATCCTCGTCAAACTGCTGCCGCGTGTCTCTGACATCAAAGTCACCAAAATGACCCGCTCGGACGCGCTGTGGTCGGGGGCGTATGAGCGCCTGCTGCGCGAGAAGCCCGCGCGATGAGGTCACATCCAGACTTGATGATTATCAGGGCGCATCCACTGTGAATGCGCTCTGTTTGTTTGATCGGAGTTACTTCGCCCAATCTAGTGGTTCAGGCGGCGTGAAACCCGATTGCAGCGTCACCGGGCGCTCGGTCTCCATCGAGCGGCGGGACGATTCCAGGATGTCCACGATATGCGCGGCCATCTCCCCCGTGAAGCGGTGCGGTCGTCCAGACGCCATCATGCGAACCATATCGGCGATGCCAAGTCCCCAACGGACGCCTTCCGGGGGCTCAGCCTGAAGCGGCACGGTGCTGTAACTGCCGCCAAATTCGGCGAACTCGATCTTGCTACTGGGCATAAACCAGCTTTCCAGATAGAGCGAGGCCGCATCCCCATGAAACTCGATGCCAACCTGCTTGGTATGATGCCCCACGTAAAAATCGGTGGTCAGCCGAGCGACTGTGCCACCGGCCAGTTCCAGCATCGTGACAATGAAATCGGGAGTCCTGATCTCGAACGGCTGACCTTCTTTGGTCACGCGCTGCGGATAGAGCAGTTGGCCATAGGAAGTTACCCGCCGCGCCGGGCCGAACATCGCCACCAGGATGGTCAACGGATAGACGCCGACATCGAACATCGCGCCGACTTCGTAGAACGGCACTGGCGCGGGATGCCAGGACTCAATCCGTCCCCAGTTGACCTCGGCGAAGACAGCCCGCACTGTCCCCAGCTTGCCTTCGCGGATCAACTTCCAGGCGGTCTGCTGTGCTTCCCCCATCAAGGTGAACGGTGAGCAGCCCAGGCGCAAACCAAGCCGATCTGCTAGATTAACGAGTTCATGGGCTTCGGTATAGGTCAGCGCCAGCGGTTTCTCGCTGTAGACGTGTTTGCCCGCATTCAGGGCGCGGGTTGTCACATCCTTATGGGCAAAGTGAGACGTCAGATTGACCACCAGACTCACAGAGGGATCAGCCAGAAGCGCCTCGACCGACTTATAGGCATGAATGCCATGTTGTGCCGCGAAGATGGACGCGCGCGCTGCATCGATGTCGGCAGCGCCGACCAATTCGATCTCGGCGTAGGTCTTCAAATCCTGGGCATATGGCCCAGCGATATTGCCACAGCCGATCAATGCGACACGCATCGCGCTCATGACAGCCACTCCTTGAGCAGGATCAGGCTGGCCCGGCAGTCCTCGCTCGGATCGTACAGATCAGGTTCATGTTCCACGCAAATGCCACCGGCATAGTTGATCTTCTTGAGAACCTCGACGCAAGCACGAACGGGAACACAGCCCTTGCCGAAGCGACAGGTCTCATGCCCGCCGGGCGCAAGGACATCCTTAAGGTGAATGTAGACAAGATGATTCTGGAGCGCGGCGATGGCATCCGCCGCGTTGTACCCCTGCGTGCCGAACCAACCCGTATCTACCGCCGCGCCGATACAGCCGCTTCCCCCATCGCCAATCTGCTCCAGCAGTTCGCCGGGGGTCTTTTCAGGATGGTTCTCGATCCCCAGGCGAAGGCCATAGTGTACCAGCCGATCCACCACGAAGTCGCGGTCGGTTTCCAGCAGTGACGTTCTGCCAGCCAGAATGCGGGTGTGCATCGCCTTTGCAAAGCGGCACATCGCCTCGAATTCCTCGCGCGTGTCGCCAAAACCACCTGCCAGACTGGTGACTGGCATCCGGTAACGCGACAAAATCGTGTTGGCTGCACGAATGTGCGTGTCAGTCGCCCAGGCAGGATGCAGAATGCCCAACCACAGATCGAAGGCTTCAAAGCCCATCGCCCTCGCATCGGCAACGTAGGGTTCAAAGCGCGCGGCGAATGTCTCGACAGGTTTGAAATATTCTACCGTCGCGTTCTGGCCCTGCATCCAGCCTTGAGTCATTTGATAGCCGACCTGCCGAGCAACGAAGTTGGCGGACATGAATGAGATCGTATTCATCGAGGCTTCCTCTCGTGCAAGACTCAATTGAAGCGCGAGCGCAGCCAGGGAATCAGGCGTTCGAGATTCGGCATGGCATGACTCTGCGCAGAACCCACAATCCACTCGCGGTCAATTACCAGTTGATCGAAGCGACCACGATTCGCCAGGATAGGCAGTGAAAGTGACAGCATATCGCCGATGGTCAGGTCCGTCTCTACAGATGATCCGAGCGCGGCCAGCGCCCCCGGCCAAACCAGGGGATTGAACAGTCGTCCTGCGAGTGCGCTGATGATCTGCTGCTGGCGGGCGGCCCGCTGGTAATCGTCGTCGGTGTGCCGGGTGCGGGCATAAATCAGTGCCCGCTCGCCGTCCATATGCTGAAGACCAGGATCGAAGCGGATTGACATTGTGCCGCCATCTTCGGTCGGATAGGCATTATCGATGATCGCGCGTTCGACATCGATGGTGACGCCGCCAACCGCATCGATCAGACGGACGAATCCCTGGAAGTCCAGCCGGACATAGCGATCCACGTCCACACCAAAAGTCGCTTGAATGCTGGCGGCCAACAGCGCCGGGCCACTACCGGGAGCATCCTGTTCGCCGAGCAGATTAATGGTATTGATGCGCTGCGAACCGTAACCAGGCACATCGATGAACAGATCGCGCGGCATCGACAGCAGGCTGGCTTGTAACTGTGCAGGAATAATCCCCAGCAGCATGATGCTGTCCGTGCGAGCAGAAGCCCCCTCCCCGGCGCGGCTGTCGAGTCCCAGGATGAGGATATCCGTAGGCGGCGGCGGAAAGATCAGATAGATTAACAACGACCAACCACAGCAAAACACCGGGGTCATGACCAAGAGGAACAGCAACCAGCGCCAATGTGCCCGGCAACCCCGGCGCAAATTTGAACTCAATGTGGAATGCTGCCTTTCTGAACCAGGCTCAGCCAATATAGCGCGCCCAACTGCTGCCATCAGCGGTCAGGCTGATGACACCGCCACGGGGTTCCAACAAGAAGATTGTGCCGTCACTGGCAATCTGTACCTGAGTCGTGAAGGCGGTCTCCTGGTCGGAAAGCGCCCAGCCCAGACGCGACCGGAGCGCTTCCTGGGTGCGCCAGAGCAGTCCGAAGCCGCGCCGGGGCTGCCATGTCCCTGGCGGCGCGTTGTCGAAGGCTGGATCGGTTTCGGGAATGCCTTCCTGGTAGGCATCGTTGTAGACCTGCCAGCGCGGAAATGTCGCGCTGTCGTAGAACACATAGATGGCATCCTGCTGGCCAACCCACAGCATGAATCCGCCCTGGAACTGCTGGAACGATGCTGCGCTGACCAGCGGCGGGTTCAGCGGGCACACTGCTGGCGCTGGCCCAGTGAAGAACCAGGCAACACTGCATGGGACAGATGAAACCGGAGTCGCCCCCAGCGCCGTCGGGATTGGCACAAGTCCCGGAATGGGTGTCGCCGGGAGGATGACAGGCGGTATGGTCGGTGGCAGTGTAGGTCGCGGTGTCGCCACCAGAGTCGCGGTCTGCGTCGAAGTTGGCGTGGGGGTTTTACTAGGAGGCAGCGTCGGCGTAAGCAGCACCAATCCGCTATCGAGCGTATTCGCCGCCAAGGCTGAAAGCACCGTTGCAGTCGGGGTCAGAATGATCTGCCGGGTAGGCGATGAAGACACATTCAGAAACAGAGCAGGAGACGGCGTTTCTGGCGCGATGGTAACTTCCTCGATGAGAATCGGATCGTTGTTGAGCGCGATGCGATCCGGTGTACAGGCTGCCGCCAGCATCACCGCGCAAATCCAAACGACCCAGGGGCATCTGCCCATAGCCAATCCCTGCTCGTAACATACGTGATGTTCAGAATTCTAGGCCGCGATCTTCTATTCTGCAATTGGCTGAAATGTGCGCGGCGATGTATGCTTGTGTTATTGGGCGAAGTATACAAGACACACTATTGGGAGACCACATGGCTCGACGCCGCTACCGCGACGATTATGATGACCGACGGGGCAGAGACTACGACCGCCGACGCAGCAGCGGTCGTGATTATGGCCGCCGCAAGAGCCAGGACGAAGAACGCATCGAGCGGTTGACCTGGTTCTTTTTGGTGCTGGTGATCGCCGGGCTGCACATTGTCCAGGAAGGCGGGATGCGCCTGCCCAACTACATTGTCCCGCTGGCCGGAGCGGTAGTGCTGATCGGTTCGGGTTTGGTGCAGTATTCCCGGCGCTGGCGGGTCAGCCCCACGACCTGGTTGGGCGGGGCGCTGCTGGCAGGTCTGGCTCTGATCAACCTGTACGTCAGTCCAGATAGCAGCTTCCTGGGGATTTCACTGGTGGTATTCGCCGGCGTAATCCTTATCGGACTTCTGACTGGTGAAACCTGAGTTCCAGACGGCACAGAATTGGCATGACTGAAACCACGCACACCACCATCACGGTTGAAGATGTCCGCAAGCTGGCGCTGCCACTCGGCACGCGCGTCGCTGCCGGTGACGGCCTAATGAGCAAGGCTGTTAGTTGGGCTACCGTGTTCTATCCGGAAACCCGCGTCGCCAGCAAGACGCTCCAACGGGGTGAAATGGTGCTGGTCTCACCGCCGGAAACAGATCAATCGCGCGTGACCCTGGATGTCGATGTGCTGCGCTGGGCGGCCGAGCTGGGGGCATCAGCAGTGGTTCTCAGCGAGAATGCCACACCGGCTCTGGTGGCGGAAGCCAACGCCATTGGTATTCCGGTGCTGGTGCTGCCGGCGGGCAGCCGCATCCGTCAGGTCGAAAAAGCTGTCGTCAGCCTGCTGGTGGATCGCAAAGGGCAGCTTGAGCGCCGCGCCACGCAGATTTACCGCCAGTTGACGCAGATTTCATCGCGTAACGAGGGTATGGCCGAACTGGTCAACGCCATGGCGCGATTGACCAACAAGACCGTCATCGTTCAGGACAAGCGGCTGAAAGTCAATGAGAGCGCCGTGCAGCCGCATTTCATCGGCATGTGGGACGATATCGAAGTCTTCCTGCGCAACATCTACAACCTGCCGTTGGAGATTCAGGATCGGCAGCGCGTGGCCGAAATCGAGAATCCCGTACTGATGCAGTCTCTGCCAATCCCCGGGATTGCCCGCCTGGTCTCACCGATCATCACCAAGAGCATCGGCCGCGGATACCTGTCAATCATCGGGCAGGATACCGACCTGGATGACATCGACCTACTCGTAGCCGAACATGGGGCAGCCGCCGTCGCGCTGGAGATGGCGAAAGCCAAAGCCATCAGCGATACCGAAAAACGGCTCCGGGGCACGTTCCTCGACCGCGTGCTGATCGGCGATGTAAGCCAACAGGAAGCCATCCGCCAGGGTGAACGCTTCGAACATGACATGATGCAGCCACATCTGGCGATTGTGCTCGGCTGGCAGGGTGAGAAAGTGCCATCGAACCGGCGGCTGGAAACGCTGGTCAATACGGTCGTCACGGGGATGCGCGCCAGTGCCCTGGTCTGGCAGCGAGAGCGTGAGAATGAGATCGTGGTCTTCCACGCGGCTGACCCCAAAGACCCTGTTGATACCAGTATGAAACTAGCAAAGGCTATCTCACAGGAAGTCCAGAAGCAGTATCCTCATGCGCGGGTCGCTATCGGTCTTGGACAGGCCGCACAAGACATCTCCTCCTGGCGCACCAGCTATCGCGACGCGGTACAGGCACTTGAACTGGCTTCGCGGCTGAGTACTGATACGCCGCTTTACATCGGGGACCTCGGGGTGTACCAACTGATCTTGGGGCTATCCGACCGTGAGAAGCTGATGGCTTTCTGCGAGAAAACGCTGGGCGCACTGGTCGAATACGATAGACGACAACAGGCTGACCTCATCAAAACACTTGAAGCCTTCTTCAACTGCCACGGCAATCTTTCCGAGACCGCCGACACTCTGATTGTCCACCGGAATACCCTACTCTATCGCATGAAGCGGATCAACGAAATTGCACAGATCGACCTGGATCGACCTGAAACCCGTCTGGCGCTCCACCTGGCGCTGACAATCCGCAGGCTGCTCACCATCACCTAGTGCCCCCAGCCTTCTTGCTCGAATCTTAGTGAGTGTTATGAGGAAAAGCCTATATGCGACACAAAACTGCCGCATCACAGGCGCTGTGTGGGCAATTTGCACAACTCTTCTGTCAATAGGTTCGCATAGATTATCTATACAAAATCGATACCCCACACGATAGATTATCACCAATCAAAATGGGGTTATTTTTGTTGGAATTGACCCAGATTATGACACGGTGAATGCGAAACGCAGCCAGGAGGATGATCAATGCAGCCCAACAATCCTACCGAAGACCAGCCTCTCCAGCTCCACCGTATCGACACCCAGGAACATGATGCTTGCGCCCTAATCTGCGCGGTTCGCAAGGGCGGACAGCCCACCCACGGCAACATCAAACGCACCATCGAAGCCTTGACCCGCATGGGGCATCGCACCGGCATTGTCGAAGGTGAAGGCGATGGCGTAGGCATCCTGACCGATATACCCCGGCAGTTGTGGATGAAGCGGCTGGCGCGCGCGGGAATCCGCACCGCCATCGCCAGCCAGCGCAACTTCTGGGTCGCCCATGTGATGATCCCGGCCTCGGCCAGAGGCCGTTCTCAGCACCTCGTCGAACACATGGGGCGGCAGTTGAACAACGCCGGCCTCGATGTCCTGTTCGAGGATTTGGGTGTTGTGAACAGTCATATGCTCGGCCCAAATGCCCAGAAGAACGAACCGGAATTCTGGCAGTTTGCTGGAACCAGCGGCAGCATTCCGCTGGAACAGCTTGAAAAGACTTTGTTCCGGCTGCAAATCCAGCTGGAAAAAGACCTGGGCGTCCATTTTTCGTCGTTTTCCTCGCACAGCGTGGTCTACAAGGTGCAGGGAACGGTCGAAATTCTGCGACGCTACTATCCCGAACTGCGCGATCCCGACTATGCGTCAAGCGTCACGCTCGGTCATGCCCGCTACAGCACCAACACCAATTCGATCTTCGAGCGAGTGCAGCCTTTTGGGGTAATGGGACACAACGGTGAATTCAACACGATTTCGCGCTTCCGACTGGAATCGGAGATGCTCGGCATCCACCTCGATCCGGCCAACTCGGACTCGCAGGACATCGACCGGGTGCTGCACACCTTGTGCACGGAGTTCGATCTCGATCTGATCGAAGCGATGGAATACGTCTTCCCGCCCCACAAACACGACCTGATCCAGAACGCCAGTGATATCCATGAACTCTATGAGCTGATCCGCCAGACCTTTGGGCCATTTGCGCAGGGGCCTGCTGCGGTGGCGGGTCGTCTCGGCGATCTGTGTGTGTTCGGCGTGGATGCGCTTGGCCTGCGTCCGTTGTGGTTCGGCGAGACGGAAAAAGAAGTCTTCGCCAGTTCGGAACGCGGGGTCTACTCGCTGGACTCGATGGTCGAGGAACCCAAGCCACTGGCTCCTGGCGAAAAGATCGCTCTGCGCCTGCGTCCAGGCCAATCCATCGAAGTGCTGGATTACCCAGCCATCCAGCGGCATGTGCTGAACCGCCACTGCGAGCGCGGCCTCCCCACCTCCAACCGTCCCGGCGGGATGTGGTCGCTGAACGACCTGCCCCTCAGCAGCCCGCGCGGGCCGACTCCGAACAGCGGGAATGGGATTGGCTCCAACGGCGGCCAGGGTCTTACGGCAGCCGTAGCTGTGGCGGAAGCCCCGGCGCTGCAACCGGCCATCACCGCCGTGCGCGATGTCGAACCTGCCCCCTGGCATGTGCGCCGCTTCCCGGTCAACACGACCACCATGGCCGCCATGGGCTGGGAACGTTATCATGTACAGTTCATAGAGACCATTGCCGAGTCCCACAAAGAACAGGTCGGCTCGCTCGGATGGGATGGCCCGCTGGGTGCATTAAGCCAGACCCGCATCAACATTGCCGACTACTTCAAAGAAACCGTCGCCGTCGTCACCAATCCGGCGGTGGACCGGGAGCGAGAGAAGGCACAGTTCTCGACGCGGAGGCTGATCGGCGCTCGGCCTGCCCTGGGCGCGGGCACTGACCCGAACGATGTCCTCATCCAGTTAGCTACCCCTGCCCTGCTTGGGGGCTATGCTGAACTAGGCGACCTAGACGAACTGCGGCAAATTGCCGACAAGAATGGAACGGTACTGGTTGAAGACCTGTTCGAGATTTTCGGCGACCGTCTACGGGTGCTTTCGACCAGCGCCGCGCTCGATGAGGGCATCCAGGAAGCCGTGGATCGTCTCCAGCAGGCAGCGGTCGAGGCCGTAGCGAACGGCGTGCAATGCCTGGTGCTGGATGATACGGAGGTGTATGACGGCAAGCGGCTGTGGCTCGACCCGCTGCTGGTCACATCGGCCATCGATCAGGCTTTGCGGAATGCGCCGCAGTCACCCAACCTGCGCCGCCGCACTGGAATCGTGGTACGGTCAGCCGCGCTGCGCGATTTTCATGACCTCGCGTTGTGCATTGCGCTCGGGGCGAATGGGATTGTGCCTTACGCCATGTACGCCACCGCGCTCGGATTGGCTCCCAAAGCAGCCAAATCGGAAATCGACCCAGAGACACGGGCCAAGCAGTTCTCCGGTCTCATCAAGATCATCAATGGCGGCCTGGAAAAAATCATCTCGACAATCGGCTGCCATGAACTGCGCGGTTACGGGCATTCGTTCAGTTCAGTGGGTCTGTCCATCAACGTCGCGCCCTACTTCGGCACACCCAACTACTATGGATCAGAGGCCCGCGGGCTGACTTTCAGCATGATGAAGGACGACGCGGAAGAACGGGCGGCTGAACTGCGCGGCGACAAACCCGGCAAGCTAATCAACGCCGACCGGCTCTACCCCAAGATGTGGAAGAAGATCGAAGATGTTGCCCATGGCGAACTGAGCCTGGAAGACTACACCCGCGAGCTGATGGAACTGGAAGACAGCATCCCGGTTGCCATCCGCCACGTGCTTGGCCTGAAGACCGAAGATGACAAGGGCATCGACCCGGACAGCGTGGACATCTCGATTGGGCATCACACCATGCCGGTGCTGATCGGCGCGATGTCGTTCGGCTCGCAGGGCGAACTGGCCTACAAAGCCTATGGTGAGGCGGCTTACCGTCTGAACATCATCTGTATCAATGGGGAAGGCGGCGAACTCCCTGATGTGATGGGACGATATCCGCGCAACCGGGGCAACCAGATCGCCTCGGCCCGCTTCGGCGTGAACATTGAGTTCCTCAATTCGTGCGACTACCTGGAGATCAAGATCGGCCAGGGAGCCAAACCCGGCGAAGGCGGCCAGCTTCCCGGCTACAAAGTCACCGAACAAGTGGCCGCGGCGCGTCACACCACCCCCGGTGTCGATCTGATTTCGCCAAGCAACAACCACGACCTGTATTCGATTGAAGATCTGGCGCAGCTCATCGATGAACTAAAAACCGCCAACCCCAACGCCAAAGTCTCGGTCAAGATTCCGGTCGTCCCCGGCGTGGGCGTGATCGCTGTCGGCGTCGCCAAAGCCGGCGCAGACATCATCAACATCACCGGCTACGACGGCGGCACAGGTGCAGCGCGGGCACACTCGCTGCGGCACGTTGGACTGCCCGCCGAGATCGGTGTCTGGTTGGCGCATCGCGCCCTGAGCGAAAGCGGTCTGCGTGACGATGTGGAACTGTGGTGCGATGGCGGCATGAAGAGCGGCCGTGATGTCCTCAAGATGATGTGCCTGGGGGCGAACCGGGTCGGTTTCGGCACGCTGGCGATGGTCGCGGTCGGCTGTACCATCTGTCGCAAATGCCATGAAGGAACCTGCCACGTCGGAATCACCACCCACATCAAGACCAAAGAAGAAGCCACCCTCAAAGGCATCAAGCACTTCGAACCGCGCGACTACCATATGGCCGTGGACGGCATCTGCAACGTGTTCTACATGCTGGCGGATGACATCCGTAAATGGACAGCCCGGCTCGGTTTTACCCGGACTCAGGATGTCGTTGGACGTGCTGACCTGCTCGAACAGATCGCCATGCACGACCGCATCGATCTCAGCCCGTTGATGAGACGCGCCCCACAAAATCAGAAGAAGGCCCTCCAGCCGGGTGTCGGCAAGCGGCTGGTGCGGCCGCGTAACACCCTCACCAAGCAGATTACCTCGATCATCGCCGACGAAGTCATGGCCGGCGAAGCTGAAATCACCTATGACGATGAACAGGTGATGGCGATGGATCGTGGTCTCGGTACGCACCTCTCCGGCGCGATCAAGCGAGGTGACTTCCTTAATGCCGATTTGATCGACGCCATCCATCTGAACTTCAGCAACTCAGCAGTGCCAGGCAACGGTCTGGCAGCCTTCCTGGATGATCCGCTGCGCGTGGTCGTCGAAGGCGGGGCACAGGATGGTGTCGCCAAGTGCGCTCGCGGCGGCACGCTGACCATTCTGAAGGGGTTGAATCACAATGGCGAACGCCTGGATGGATCAGTCGGCAAGAGCTTCGCTTACGGCGCTCAGGGCGGCCTGTTCATCGTCCAGGGCAACGCCGACACCCGCGCCTGCATTCGCCTGAGCGGCGCAGATGTGATCTTCGGCGGGGAAATCCGCCAACCGCTGCGCGATGAACTTGGCGGGTTGGCTGCCCGCGCCAATCTGAAGGGTTACGCCTGCGAATATATGACCTCTGGCCGCGTCGTGATCCTCGGCGATCCCGGCCCGTGGATGTGCGCGGGCATGTCCGGCGGCACTATCTACCAGCGCATCCAGCCCGAAATGGGCTTAGATATCAAGGCCATCAAGCGGCGCATCGCCGAAGGCGCAATGGTGGACATCTTCCCGCTGGATGAAAAAGGCGCCGACGACGTGCGTGAACTGCTCCACACCTACATTCAGACGTTGGAAGTGAACAACCAGCCGCAGGCCGCGCAGCACCTCTACGCACTGCTGGGGCGGCCGCAGGATCACTTCATCAAAATCACCACACCGACGCGCAAGAACTAAGGATCAATCGCTCAACTTCGTTTCTGGGTCGCCAACCTTCAAGCCGTTTGAAGGTTGGCGGCTGTTTTGTGTGGGACAGATACCTCTCTCGACAAGGTCACCTTCATGATTTCATCGACATTCCTGACCGCCGCCATCATTCTCGGAACCTATGTCGGCGTTGCGGTTGGTCGCGTTCCCGGCCTGCGGATGAACCGGGCGACTATCGCTCTGGTCGGTGCAGCCGCCCTCATCGCAACTGGGGCCATCCGTGAACAACAGGCTTATGCCGCCATCGACATGGGAACGGTGCTGCTCCTGGCCGCTATGATGGTTCTCAACGCCAATCTGCGGATGGCAGGCTTCTTCAGCGATGTCACAAATCGCGTCCTCCGATTGGCAAAGACACCTCGTGTACTGCTGGCGCTGGTGGTCTTCACCTCTGGCATCCTGTCAGCCGTCTTTCTGAATGATCCGGTCTACATTCTGTTCACGCCGCTGGTCATCGACCTCACCCAACGACTGCGCCGCGACCCGCTGCCCTACCTGATCGGGTTAGGGGCTGCAGCCAACGTCGGTTCTACCGCCACCATCACAGGCAATCCCCAGAATCTCATCATCGGTCAAGCCAGCGGCATCTCCTATCTGACGTTTGTGGCGTATCTTGGCCCAGTCGCATTGATCGGATTGTTCATCACCTGGGCTGTGATCGTCAGTCTATGCCGCGAAGAATTCCGGCGGCCATTTGATACAGGCGTGTCTGATGGTCTGGATACAC
This sequence comes from uncultured Anaerolineaceae bacterium, assembly GCA_964556745.1. Classification (GTDB taxonomy): domain Bacteria; phylum Chloroflexota; class Anaerolineae; order Aggregatilineales; family Phototrophicaceae; genus CFX2. Next base: position 6,528 of record CAZKXW010000047.1, on the reverse strand, counting down.
CGCGCATTTATCCACCGCTTCTGAACCGAACCCTCCTGGTCGTCCTGGGTTTGATGACCGCCTTCCTGAGCGGCCTGCCTGTCGTCTCATCAGCCTGTATCGCCGCCGGACTGCTGCTGGTATCGCGCCTACGCCCGAACAAACTGCTGGCCATCGACTGGGAGCTGCTGGCCTTCTTTGGAGGATTGTTCATTGTCACAGGAGCTATCGAGGTTAGTGGCTTGAGCGAACAGCTTTTTCAGACAGTTGCCCCGCTGGTGAACGGCGGTGTGGCGCTGCTCAGTCTGACGACCGGCGTCCTGAGCAACATTGTCTCCAATGTGCCGGCCGTGCTGCTGCTGCGCCCAGAGATCGGAAATCTGCCCAACCCGCAGCAAGCCTGGCTCACGCTGGCGATGTCATCGACTCTGGCGGGTAACTTCACGCTGCTCGGATCTGCAGCCACATTGATCGTGGCCGAAATCGCCGCCGGACGCGGTATTCGGCTGACCTTTACCGCATTCCTGAAAGCCGGAATCCCAATCACCATCCTGACGATGGTTATCGGGATTCTCTGGCTAAGCTGGTTGGGCTAACGAATCGGTTCGGGGTCCTCGAAGTGGGCGTGCGTGTCCACCAGCGGAAGCTTGTCATGGGTCGTCCGCACGGGGATATGGTCACTGGTGAGCATACTCTGACGCCACCAATCGCGCTCGTCCCAGGCCGGCCCCCACGGACCATCCTCTGGATACTGGGCCTTCCACCATTCCCGGCAGGCTTCGCAGCAGAAGTCACGCTCGGTCGCAGCAGAAGTATCTTTCTGTAAGATTCGACGCTCCGTCCCTGGATTGACGCGGATGTAAAAATCCATATCGATTTCCGCCCCGCAGCCATCACAGACCAGCACCGGAACCAGTCGGGTACTCATCTGAACACTCTCCTTCCCTCTCACCGGCTTCACCCTCATTCAAGCCGAGCCAGGGGAAGAGTGCTAGTGTCAAACGTCAGACGGCGTGAGGTCAGTTATCACGGTTGTTCAGCCCATCCCGGAAAGCGTCGCCAGCACCCGCTGAATCTTGAGCGCCAGATGCAAGATCAGGCGGTTATCCGGATCATCCAGGTTCATCTCGGTCAGTTCGGCGATGCGCTCAAGGCGATAGACCAGTGTATTGCGATGGACATCTAGGTCGGAAGCGGCTTTAGCGAGGTTGCCGTTGGATTCGAAGAACCCGTTCAGCGTGCGCACGAGGTCAGCCTGTTTGCGCTCGTCGTGCTCGACCAGTTTGCCAAGCGTCTCCTGATGAAAGCGCCGCAGATGATCCAGGTTACGCTCCTTGAGCGCCAGCAACAGTTGAAACAACTTGAGGTCGCCGTAGAAGGTAGTGTGTTCTTGGTCGCCCAGTTCATTGGCGATGGTAACAGCATCTTTGGCTTCGCGATAGGCTTCTCGCAGCCCAGATAGGCCATTCACTGGCCGGCTGATCCCTGCGCCGACCAACCCGGTTGGCGTGCGCGAGGCTAACTGCCCGCGCACCTCTTCCACCAGGTCATGGACGCGGGGCATCTTGGTGGGGCTTTCCAGCGGATATAGGGCCACAATCACATCGACATACTGGCCGACCGCACCGTTGATCTGCCGCCGCGCCATATCATCGCGCACCAGCGAGATAAGCGATTCAAGCGGCAGTGCCGCGCCTGACCGGGTGAGGGCGCGGAACACCGCCACGACAAACACCGACCCGACATCAAAGCCTGACTGCTGGGCGCGGGTACTCAGCAGGTCGTCGTCCGCTGGCGTGCCGCTTAGCCACATCTGCACCCAATCGCCGCGCGTCTGCTCGATAGCAAAGGCGATGGCGCGGCTCTTGGCAAGTTCAATCGCGCACACGTCCGCGCCATAGGTCATCACTAAACGGTTGAATTCATCCAGCGGAGCCTGTTTATCAACCAGCGACAGATACCCTGCGACCCGCTTTTCGACCTTCAGCACTGTAGTAAAACCAATCGGGCTGGCGACGATCGACCCTTCCTCGTTGGGCGCTTCCCGCTCCAGCCAGGTCTGAAACGCGCCGTAGGGCAGCGTTTGGAGTATCGAACGGCCGCTGCTGACCGCGCCGCGCTTGGACACATTGGGGTACACCTGCGCCATCAGCACCCCGGCATCATCGTGGACGACCACCGGACGCGCCGTCGCCCGGGCGACAATTTGCAGCAGACTGTTGAGGTCGCGGTTTTCGGCAGCCAGACGGGTCAACTGCCGCTGGATTTCCATCGCGCGTTGGTTGAGCTGCGCAGTATAGTTGGCAATCAGCGTATTGACCGAGCGTTCGATGCGAGTCAGATTGCTATCGCCGGGCAGCACCAGCAGCGCTACCTGACACTGATTTGCCACCGTCACAGTCGTATCGGTCACATCATCCGGCGAGGCCACTGCGCTCACGCCTACCTGGGCCAAACTCTCGACCACCTCAGCCAACGTCAGGCGGCTGTTATACCCCCGCAGCACATCCATCGAGACCAGCGCCAGTTCTCCGCCATATATATCTGGGAAAGCTGGCGGTTGTGCCCGAACTGTCACGGCCCAGTTGATCGAAGTTTCGGGTGAACCCGACGCCAAACCAGTTCCCAGTGGCAGCGCAAACTGAAGCAAAGCCTGAATCGTCGTCGTATTTGCTTCGGTCATGATCCTGTGCCTGTCCTATCGCCGCATTGTAACCCAAGCGGAGGGCGCCAACATGATAGTATTCAACAATTCCGGATCACAGTATTTAGGCAGAATAACTAATCACTATAGCGCGTTCTGGTCACTTTTTCCAACCGCAATCGGGCCAATTGGCGCATTTGAATAATCAACTTGGGCATTTACGACAAATCGAGATTGGACGCCATCCAGGCAAAAGGCAGCAAAAAAGGGCAGGAGTCGATGCCGTCCCTGCCCTTTCGGTGATTCATTAGCGCGTGCGTTTGACGCCCAGCACCAGCGACTCGCCGTCGAGCTTGCGCTTCTCTTCGTCGGTATCGAAGTTCTCCCGATAGAAGCCATCGGCGGGTTCCTGCGCGAGCAGCTTATCAGCCAGCGTCTCGCCCTGGATGTAATCGGCAAACTGTGCGATGGCTTTACCGAGTCGTTCGCTGGCCACATAGCGCACTTCAATCGTGTCCTCGATGTTGAAGTCCGCGTCTTTACGCATTGACTGCACCCGGCGCACCACTTCTCGCGCGAAGCCTTCCATCACCAGTTCATCCGTCAGGCGAGTATCCAATGCTGCCAGATACAAGCCGTCTTCAGCGATGGCAAAACCCTCCGCCGATTTCTGCTTGACCTCGACCTCCTGCGGCGTCACCTCGAAACTGCGCCCGCCAACCTCAACTGTGACATTCTGCCCGGCCAGAAGCTGCTTCGCCCAGCGAGTCACATCTTCCGGTTGGCCTTCACGCAGAGCCTTCTGAACCGCCGGGAAATCTTTCCCGAACTTCTTGCCCAGGATGCTGGGGAGCGGATTGAGCGCATAGACGACCACATCCCCCGCTCCTTCCAGCACACCCACCTGCTTGACGTTCAGTTCGCTTTGGATCAATGCCGCGAGCCGCTGAACCGACTGCGCCTCACCCGCATTCCGGGTGACGAAGCGAGCGCTGGCGAGCGGCTGCCGCACCTTGAGGGCCGCGCTTTCGCGGGCCGCCCGCCCCAGGCTGACCAATCGTTCGATCAGGTTCATCTCGTCGATCATGGCTTTGTCGATCAATGCCGGATCGTAATTCGGCCACAGCGCCAGATGGACGCTCTCAGGGGCCGATTTGTTGACCTCGGCGACCAGATTGCGATATATCGCCTCGCTCAGGAACGGCATGGCCGGCGCAACCAACTGTGCCACCGTGACCAGGCACTCATACAGGGTCGCATACGCGCCACGCTTTTCGGCATCGTTCTCGGTCTTCCAGAAGCGGCGGCGGCTCAACCGCACATACCAGTTGCTCAGCCGCTCCACGAACGCCTGGATTGGACGGGTGGCGTTGTTGACATCGTAGGCATCATAAGCTTCTGTCACCGTCTTGATGAGCGCGTGCAGCTCGGCCAGCACCCACCGGTCCAGCGGATCACGCTCGGCAACCGCCGGCTGCGGATCAAGCGGCGACCACTGGTCAATGTTGGCGTAGGTGACGAAGAAGCTGTATGTATTCCAGAGCGTACTCCAGAACTTGTTGATGATCTCGCCAACCAGATCGACCGAGAAGCGGCGCGGTTCGCCCGGCGGGCTGGACACATACAGATACCAGCGGAACGCATCCGCGCCGTGCTTATTCAGCACATCCCAGGGATCGACAATGTTCCCCTTGCTCTTGGACATCTTCTGCCCTTCCCCGTCCAGAATATGGCCGAGGCAGATGACATTCCGATAGCAGGACTGCTCGAAGAGCATGGTGCTGATGGCGTGTAGACTGTAGAACCAACCGCGTGTCTGATCAACGGCTTCGCAGATGTAGTCTGCAGGGAACTGTGACTCGAACAGCGCCTGATTCTTGTGTGGATAGCCCCACTGCGCCAGGGGCATCGCGCCGCTGTCGAACCACACGTCGATCAGTTCAGGAACGCGCCGCATCGTCCCCCCCGTGCCTTTCGGGTTCGGGAAGGTGATTTCATCGACATACGGGCGGTGCAGATCGAGTTCACTGAGGTCGCGTCCGGCCAACTGGCTTAACTCCGCCACGCTGCCCACGCACAGCCTATCGCCTGTGGTATCGTCTACCCAAATCGGCAGCGGCGTCCCCCAAAAACGTTCACGCCCCAGCGCCCAGTCTTTGACATCTTCCAGCCAGTTGCCGAAGCGCCCATCGCGGATATGTTCAGGAACCCAGTTGATGCCCTGGTTCAGTCCAACCAGCTTATCGCGGTAAGCCGTCGTGCGAATGAACCACGTCTCCCGCGCGAAGTACATCAGCGGCGTGTGGCAGCGCCAGCAGAACGGATAGCTGTGCGCGTATTTGCCCGACCGGTAGAGCAGTCCACGCTCGCGCAGGTCGCGAGTGATGTCGGGGTCGGCATCCTTGAACCACATGCCCCGGAACTTGGTGACCGCATCGATGAACGCGCCTTCAGCATTGACCGTCCTCAACACTGGCAGGTTGTATTTCTGCCCAGCCTGGAGGTCGTCCTGTCCAAACGCTGGCGCGATATGCACAATCCCTGTACCATCTTCGGTGCTGACGAAATCCCCGGCGATGACATAGGCATAGTCGGTATCAACCGGCAGAAAAGTATACAGCGGGTTATAGTGCTGGCCGACCAGGTCTTTCCCTTTCAGACGCTTGACCACACGGTACTGGTCGGGGTTGACCAGGGCGTGATCGACCCGGCTGGCAGCCAGGATTAACTGCTCCGTCCCGCCATCAGCAGATGGGCCTTCAAGCTGCACATAATCGATGTTCTCCCCGACGGCCAATGCCACGTTACCAGGAAGCGTCCAGGGCGTTGTCGTCCACACCAGGAAGTACACCCCTGGCTTGTCCCGCACCGGGAAGCGCACGTACACGCTGGGGTCTTCGACATCATCGTACCCCTGCGCCAGCTCGTGGCTGCTCAGCGGCGTGCCGCAGCGCGTGCAGTACGGCACGACCTTATAGCCTTGGTACAGCAGACCTTTGTCGAAGAACTGCTTGAGGATCCACCAGACGCTCTGGATGTAATCATTGCTAAAGGTGATATAGGCGTTGTCCAGATCGACCCAGTAGCCAATCCGTTCCGTCAGCTTTTCCCAGTCGGTCAGGTAGCGATACACACTTTGACGGCACTTCTCGTTGAAAGCCGCGATGCCATATTCTTCGACCTCGTGCTTATGGGTGATGCCGAGTTCCTTCTCGACCTCAATTTCCACGGGCAGGCCGTGCGTATCCCACCCGGCAGCACGCAGGCAGTAGTAACCGCGCATGGCCTTGTAGCGGGTGAAGATGTCCTTGAAGGCGCGGGCCAGGACGTGATGACTGCCAGGACGGCCATTGGCCGTGGGCGGTCCCTCGTAGAAGACAAAGCTTGGCCCGCCTTCCCGCTCGGTCATGCTGCGCTGGAAGACGTTCTTCTCGCGCCAGAAATTCAACTGGTCGCGTTCAAGCTTCTGGATATCGACTTTGGGGCTGACTGCCTTGAACATATTTCGACTCCATACAGTCCGGATCTGCGAACAAGAATTGATGGGGATTTGAAGTCAGTAGCACATCGCGCCAGTCTGACCAGCACTCGAGTGCCCATGCGCGGGAACAGATCGCCGAATACGCCCCGCCTAGCGCGCGGGAGCTATTCGACGCAGATCGGCAATCAGCCGCGATGGCTGCACAGCGCAGTTCGCCATCACGGGTTCACCTCCTCCACCAATCTATCCAGCGGTCGTCAAGTTCGGTAGAAACAAAAAAGCCGCCGCGATGAGCGCGACGGGCCAATTATGTCCTAAACGTCCGCATTACGGTAGAGTCAGCTTAAGGTAGCGGGGTTGGCTGCGGCGGAACCGCTCCTGTCCAGAAGACCTCGCGGTTCAGTTTGATCTGCACGCCATCTTC
>CAZKXW010000046.1:0-33185 GCA_964556745.1 uncultured Anaerolineaceae bacterium | reverse complement strand
GGCGTTCCCCGCAGGCCCCTGTTTTTCTCGACGATTTAGCGGATGCACCCCTAAGAATGGCGTGCCTACGGAAGCGGGCACAGCAGGCTGCGTCCCTACAAGCGGCTGACTGAGGAAACTACCTCGGAGCGCGGGATTGCCCAGATCGGCGCCGCGCTGGGGGAGGTTCACGACGAGGGGGTGGCCTCCAAGGTTTCCTTAGTGATCATCTGACCGGGGGGGACGAGGACTTTTTCCGGCAGGGTTCCGCCGGCCAAGAGGATAGTGGCGGAATTGATCATGGCCTGGGCGAGACCCTGGCGGTTGGACTGGACGGAACCGCGGAAGAAATAGCCTTCGGCGATGTACTGCTGGGCGAGCGCCTCGGCATCGATGCTGGAGATGATGACGGAGGCGGGGTCGATCCCTGCGGCTTCCATGGCTTCGATGGCCCCGAAGGCTCCGGCGTCGTTGATGCTGAGGATGACGTTGAAGGTGACGCCATCGGCGAGCAGTTTCTCGACCGAGGCTTTGCCACCGTCACGGGTCGCGCCGAGGTAGCGTCCGATCACGCGGGCGCGGGGGGCAAATTCCTTGAGGCCGTCTTCCAGGCCATTGGCACGTTCGACGATGTCGGCGCGGTCGGGGTAGTCGAGGATGATGACGTCGGCAGTGCCGCCGAGTTCGTCGCGGACGATGCGACCGGCCAAGCGACCGGGTTCGAGGCCGAGGGCGTAGCTATCGCCGCCGATCAGGACGCCGCCGTAGCTGGGCATCTGGTCGTGGAAGAAGACCATGGGGAGGCCGGCCTGCTGGGCAGAGCGCAGGCTGGCAGCCAGAAGGTCGGCATCCAGCGGGCAGACGATGAGCATGGCGGCTCCGTCGGCGCGGGCATTCTCGACCTGGGTGACTTCCTGGTAGGGATCAGCGTTGCTGTCGTAGACGCGGTAGGACAGCCCATACTGGCGGGCGAGATCGCCTATTTCGCGAGCAAGGCCGGCATGGAACTCGGTACTCTGGGTACAGGCGATATAGGCGACAAAGCCGTTCGATCCGAGTTTGGCGGCCGCGGCGGCGATCTGCTGCTGGGTGGGCACGTAATCGGTTGAGGGGCCGCTTCTGCCAGCAAGGATGGTGGCCGGGGGAAGGGGAGTCGGCGTCCAAGCGCTGGCGGTCTGGGTGGCGATGGAGGCGATGACGAGTTGGGCTTCGGCGGTCAGCGTGGTCTGCTGGGAAGCTGCGGGGACATTGTTTTGCAGGAGGGCAAAGGCCAGAATGAGGGCGGCCAGGATGACGGCCGCTCCGATGATGAGCGGTGTGCGAGACTGGGTGGTGATGGTTTGAGACGGCGTTTTGGCCGTGTGTGAGGTGCTGATGAAGCGGGCCGGCATGGCGGGTTCGAGATTATCGGAACTGCCGGGGGTGCGCCCGAGGGCAAGGTTGAGAGCGCGGGCCATCTCGGTGGCGGTGAAGTAGCGGTCGCTGCGGTCTTTGTGGAGGGCCTTGAGGATGACCTCTTCGACGGCGGGAGGAATCTCCGGATTAAATTCACTGGGGGGGGTGGGCGGCTTTTCGAGGTGCTGGTAGATAATCGACACCATATCGCTGGTGCTAGTATCGAAGGGGAGGCGGCCAGCCAGCATGTTATAGAGGATGACGCCCATGCTGTAAATATCGGATCGCTGATCGAGGGGTTCGCCGCGAAGCTGCTCCGGGGACATGTAGGCGGGCGTGCCGACAATCGTGCCGCTGCGGGTGAGTTCGCCGCTGCCTTCGGCCAGTTTTGCCAAGCCGAAGTCGGTCAAGTAGGCATTGCCGGCGTCATCCAGCATGATGTTGCTGGGTTTGAGATCGCGGTGGATGATGCCTTTACTGTGGGCGTAGGCGAGGCCCTGGGCGATCTGCTTGAAGATGTCGGCGGCGCGGTCGAGGGAGAGGCGCTGCTTCTTAAGGACTTCGCTGAGCGTACCGCCGCGCAACCAGCGCATGGCGAGGAAAGCGAGGTCATCATTGATGCCGTAGGCATAGATGGGGAGGATGTGGATGTGTTCGAGCTTGGCGATGACTTCGGCTTCACGGGCGAAGCGACGGCGGAACTCCTCTTGCAGGCCGGGGCCTTCGTCCAGGCGGATGACCTTGAGGGCGACGTGGCGGTTGATGGAGGGTTCAAAGGCTTTGTAGACACTTGCCATCGCACCCTGGCCGAGGCGTTCTTCGATAACGAATTCGCCTATTTTCTTCCCGATCATTGCGTCTGGCATGGTGGCCCGTGATCCTCGATAACGCGCAGCGAAGCTCTCATGGTGAATCGAAGCGTTCCGAAATGGTCTTTAAGTATAGGATGTTTAGGGGTTGATTGCCACAATTTGGCGACAGGTGGCAGGGTGAGCGGTGGGAAGACGACTCAGCAGCGTCATGGAAGCGTCGAGAGGGGAGCGTTCGGGGGATTGGCGAGGAGTGCTATAATGCCGAGGAATCAAGGTTTGAAGGGGTAAGCGGGGTTGCGGCTCATGACGCGAGTGATGAAGATAGGATGGCTGGTGTTGGTCGTGCTGATGGTCAGCGCGACGGCGGCAGGGGCGCAGGAAACGGCTGCAGCGCTGCCGGCGTCGTACCAGATGTCCGGGTTCCAACACATTCCGCAGCACTGGAACAACTGCGGCCCGGCGACGCTGACGATGGGATTGACGTATTTCGGGTTTGCGGCGGATCAGGACCCAGCGGCCAACTGGTTGAAACCGACGAGCGAGGATGGGAATGTCAGCCCGTGGCAGATGGTCGAATATGTGAACACGCAGACGGCTGGGACGACGCGGGCGTTGATGCGGGTGGGCGGCGATCTGCTGATGCTCAAAGCACTGCTGGCGAACAACTTCCCGGTCATCATCGAGGCGGGGTACGATCCCGAACCGGAACGGTTGGGGTGGATGGGGCATTACCTGCTGCTGACGGGGTACGATGATGGGGCACAGCAGGTTAATACGCATGACAGCTATCTGGGGCCGAACCGCCAGTACAGTTATGCCCACATCGACCGATTCTGGGGACACTTCAACAATATCTACATCGTGCTGTACAAGTACGAGCGTGAGGGGGAACTATTGCGTCTGCTGGGGACGCACGCCGACCCGATCAGCAATGCGCTGGCAGCGCTGGAGCTGAACCGGCAGCGGGCGCTGAGCGATCCGCAGAATGCGTTCGCGTGGTTCAATATGGGGTCGAGTTATGTGGCGCTGGCGCAGTTCGACGCGGCGGCGTATGACCCGCAGGCGTACCAATACGCGGCGGTGGCGTTCGACAAGGCGCGAGAGATCGGTTTGCCGTGGCGGATGCTGTGGTACCAGTTTGGGCCATATGAGGCGTACAACGCGGTGGGGCGCTACCAGGATGTTCTCGATCTGGCGCACATCCAACTGAAGGAACCGGGCACGTCGCAGTTCATCGAAGAGACATACTACTACGCCGGGATCGCGCGGGAAGGATTGCAGGATTACGGGCGGGCGCTTTCCAACTACGATATGGCGCTGCAACTGGACCGCAACTTCACCCCGGCAAGGGAAGCCCGCGAACGGTTGATAGCTTCCGGGTTGGTCGTCAATTCAGGGGGATAGGGTGGAGAATGGGGATTGGAAAACCCAATACAAATTGAACCGCCAAGACGCCAAGAACGCCAAGATCATACGGGAGAGTGTGGGGCATTTTCAGGACGGGAAACGGGTTGATGAGCGTCATCCGCCGTGGACATGGCTGAGGTTCAAGATGGGCGCAGTAATGGACAGTGCCCCGGTCATTGGGCACATATGAGAAACCTACTCTTGTGAAGGAGTTTGGGATTAGGCGGAGCGCCGGGAGAAGGCGCTCCGTTTTTTCTTACGCATTCGACTGCATGATCTACGCTTATGATAAGAGGGAATTTTTCCGCTGGATTATCGCAAGGGAGGCAGGATAATGCAGGGGCGAAATACGGTTATCTTTCTGATTTTGACGCTTCTGGTTTCACTGGGATTGGGGGCGGTCGAGGCGGCAGGATCGCCGTGGCAAGCGTGGCTGTACGAATACGAGATCGGGCGGGTGACGCTGATCGATGACACGGGGGCGGTACTCAGCCAGTTCGTGCTGCCGGGCGGCACAGACGCAACCTTCTCGCGGTATGTGGCGATCTCGCCGGATGCGCGGTGGATCGCGTATTCGTTCACGAATTCCACGGGGACATATTTCAACGTTTATGATCTGAGCGTGAACATGGTCGTTTCAAATTATGGGTTGGGTCTGGGGGCGACGAGCAGCCTAGACTTTGCGGGGAGCGCGGCGAATTATGACGCGGGCAGCGGGGCGGTGGCGTTCGGCTACGCCAGCGATGCAATTGGCTGGGAAATCCTGGTGATGGATTTAACGGTTTTCGATATGTTTATGCTGCGTCCGGGGGATACCGCGGCGGTTTCGGCGGGCTTGGAGCATGGTTCCGGGCTGCGTCTGCCGGCGGTACGGGCGTACCGCGGCGGGGAGGTGTTCTTCAACGTGATTCCGTTGGGGACGGAAGGGCAACCGGAGTACGTCACCTATGAGTGGAATCTGGCGGCAGGGGTGGTGACGATGGGGTCAGCGTACCCGACATTCGGGGCGGACACGTATCTGCTGACGGGCGAGGTGGTGTCGTCGCTGGCGGATGTGCGCTTCCCGACGGTGTATGACGAGGTATTCGGTTTCCCGCAGATCAACACGGTGCAGGTGTATGAGCCTTCGCTGGGGGAACGTTATCCGGTGACGGTGCTGGTCGGGGGACATTACCCGCGGTTCATCCAGGGTGGTGAGCGGGTGGCGCTGACGGAGTACGATGAGGCGGCTTCGGTTTACCGGATGCAGGTGATGGAACGGAGCGGGGTGATCGCGGGGCTTGTGAACGCGACGCCGACGGCGAACCTGACCAGCGTAGAAGGATTGTACAACGGGTTCATTTACACGGTTGGGAGCAGCGGACGGTCGGGTGGGACGACGCTGTATTACGTCGACACGCGGTTGTCTTCGCCGCCGTACACGCCACAGAGCGTGTGGAACAGTTCGTTGGGGGCGAATGCGCAGATCGCCTGGACGAGCGATGTGCTTCCGCCCAGCGCCGGGCCGTTCATGGGGTGGGGGCGGGTGCTGCCATCCGGGGTGGCGGTGACGCCGATTTCCGCGACCCTGGTCAGTCCGGCTGTGCTAATGGTAGGTGGACAGGCGACGGTGCGTACTACGGACGGGGATGTGCTGAATGTGCGGAGTGGGCCGGGACGGGCGTTTGCCCGCGTGGGAGTAGCTGCCGATGGAACGGTCGTCACCATTCTGGAAGGGCCCGCTGCCGGTGACGGGTTCATGTGGTGGCGGGTTCAGCTTCCGACGGGAACGACCGGATGGGTGGTCGATTTCGCGGATGGGGTGCAGACGCTCATTCCGCGATGATGGTGAAATCTTGATGTTCCGGTTACAGACTTTTTACACCTTTACACACTCTGGCAACACGTTAGGCGCATGATGGAAGCATCGAAGGCAACACAATTGATCCAGAGAGAAGGAGAGTTTCCATGAGCAGCAGTCGTAAGTTCGTCGTGTTCGTCCTGATGATGGTGGCATTGGGCATGATGGTAGTGCCGACGCTGGCAGCGACCCGGAGCGTGAGTGTGAGTGAGAGCGACATCAACGCATCGTTCCGCGTGACCAATCCGGCGCTGCGGCAGGTGAGCAACCTGCACGTCGATCTCCAACCTGGACAGGCGGTGGTTTCGGCGACGTTCACTTTCCGTAAGGGCGGTTCTTTTGACGCGGCAGTGACGCTGGTTCCATCGGTGAGCAATGGGCGGGTGATCTGGACGGCAACCGCGGCCTCGATCAATGGGCAGTCGGTGTCGCAGGAACTGCTGAATCAGATCAATGCGTCGGTGGCGAGTTCCTGGCGGCGGTACATCAAGGATAAGCTGCCAGCGGGTCGGATCACCAGTGTGGAAGTCACCGAGGATGCGATCACGTTCACAGGTGAGAGCCGGTGATCGTCACTCTCTGACCCTTTTCAGAGATGGGATTTTCACAGGAATGAAGATCGAACCGCCAAGACGCCAAGAACGCCAAGATCATACAGAGTGTGGGGAGACATACAGAGCAGAGTATCGCACGGTCATGGTCGAAACTGCTCAATCATGAGAAGCGGTACGTAGTGAAGTGGGAGAGGGTGCGCCAAGCGGCGACACCCTCTTTTTTTGCGCCGCGCCGGGGTCTGGCATAGACTGTGGGCATGAAGTGAACCCGGACGAGGAAAGAGGCGCTCATGCGGATCAGGATGCTAGTGGTGCTGGTGGCGGGACTGCTGATGGGACTTGGCAGTCTGGTTGTTCGGGCACAGGCGGGAGGATGGACAGCGTGGCTGTATGATCCGGCGGCGGGGAGTCTGACCCAAGTGGCGGAAAACGGGGCTGTGCTGGACAGCTTTACACTGCCGATGCCGTTGGGGTTCGACCGCTATCCTAACCGGGCGGCGGCAAGCGCTGATGCGAGTTTATTCGCGTATGTGGTCTACAACAGCGTTACGTATCAGGGGATGCTGGTGGTCAGCCAGCGGGATCAGCAGCGAACGGCATTCGCGCTGCCGCTGACGCTCTCCGATACGACGGAATTCGTGGCGGATGCCTCGCTCTTCAACGAAAGCAGCACGGCGCTGGCGCTGGGGTACAGTCTCGATGGGGGCGGATGGGGGGTGATCGTTCTCGATCTGACGAACGGCAGGGTGACGGCGACGATCCGGTCGGATACGCCGACGGTGGCGCTGCTGGGGCTACCAGGGACTCTGGGGCTGACGCCGGTCGTGAGGCGGTTCGCAGGGCGCACGGTGACGTTCACGCTGGCGCAAGCGGGGACGCAGGACGCGGGACAAAGCATGGGATACGACTGGCAGATCGACACGGGCGATCTGCTGGCAAATCCGGTGTATGGCAGCCTGGACGCGGACACGTTTTGGCTGACAGGCGAGGTGATCTTCAGCCAGGCGGATGAACGACTGGCGAATCAAGCAGCCCTCTTCCCGCTGTTTCAGGCGAATACGCTCCAGGTGTATGATCCACGGAGCGGGGGGCGTTTCCCATTCTTCAACCTGCCGGACGCGGCGCTGCAAACGCCACGGTTCATCCAGAACGGCGAACTGATCCTGACGGACTCGGTGGATGTGGCCGAGCGGTATGCGTGGCTGGTGATCCGGCGGGATGGTCTGCTGGTGGGGAATGTGCCGACGGTGGCGAGCATCGATGAGGCGCGGGGCGTGCCAGACGGGTTCATTTATACGACTTCGGAATATTTTCCTGGAGCGACGACGCTGGTGTACGTGAATACACGCGATGGACTCGATGCGGGCGTACCGGTTTGGACGAGCAGCCCGGGCAGCGTGCCAGTGATCGCCTGGGCAGGCGGACAAACGGCGGCAGCGCAGGTGGCCTACGCGCCGTGGGCGCAGCTTGCCGCACCAGTGTATGCGCCGGGGCAGGATGGCACGGCGCCAGCGTCGATTCCTGGTCAGCCGGTGGTGGTGAATGCTTCGTCGGTGAATACGGGGGTGACGCCCATCGCGCCAGCGGTGCTGACAGTGGGCGCGCTAGCGACGGTCAATACGACGGATGGGGACCAGTTGAACATCCGGTTGGGGCCGGGGCTGAATTACGAGATCGCGGCCAAGCTGAACGATGGGGCGCGGGTGACGCTGGTGGAAGGGCCGCTGAGCGCGGACGGGTATGTATGGTGGAAAATCCGCACAGCCAGCGGAATCGTGGGCTGGGCGGTCGAGAGCGTGGAAGACAATGGGGTGAGGCTGCAAACGCTGATCCCCGGCTGAGGATCAGCGGGCGCTCCATTTGTCTTCGGGGATGCCGGCCTGGAGATTCTCCCAGCGGGCGAGGGTGAACAGGAAATCCGACAGGCGGTTGAGGTAGTGGATGACGTGTTGGCCGAGGGGTTCGATTTCTTGGAGGGCGACGGCGATGCGTTCGGCGCGGCGGCAAACGGTGCGGGCGACATGGATCTGAGCGGCGGTGGGGGTTCCGCCGGGCAGGATGAAGTTTTTCAAGGGAGGCAGGGCGGCGGTCAGGTCATCGATGCGGGCTTCCAACCAGACAACGGTTTCGGCGTCCATCCGAACAACCCAATCAGCGGCGGCGTCCGGAGGGGTGGCTAGATCCGCGCCGAGGTGGAACAACTGGTTCTGGACGGCGTATAGGAGAGAGTCTGTGCCGGGGTGAGGCTTAAGGGCGCGGGCCAGGCCGAGAATGGAATTGAGTTCATCGACGGTGCCGTAGGCTTCGACGCGGAGGTTGGTTTTGGGGACTCGTCCGCCGGAGAAGAGGCTGGTTGTGCCGTCATCGCCGGTTCTGGTGTATATTTTCATGTGGTTATGGAGTGTTACATACTTGCCGAATTAGAACTTTTGAGCTATTCTTGTAGAACGTCTAGCCCCAAATCATAGCAGGAAAAAACCAAAGTGACAGACGCAGAATATCCCGAATTGGACGGTGGCGCAGGAGAGGATGCTCCAAAGGCATCCGATAAGAAAGGCGCGGGGAAGCGCGGCTCGATTCGTAAGAAAGAGAAGGTTGAAGAAACGCCGGGCACGACCCCGCTGGAAGATCATGGCCGGATGAAGGCGCTGGAGGCGACGCTGGCCGATCTGACCAAGCGGTTCGGGGAAGGCACAGTGGTGCGCCTGGGGGATGCTTCACATCTGGCGGTGGAAGTTGTGCCGTCGGGATCACTGACGGTGGACATCGCCACGGGTGTGGGGGGCATTCCGCGCGGGCGCATCACGGAAATCTACGGGCCGGAGTCGAGCGGTAAGACGACGCTGTGTCTGCATGTGATCTGCCAGGCGCAGAAGCGGGGTGGTTTGTGCGCGTTCGTGGATATGGAACACGCGCTGGACCCGGCGTATGCAGAGCGGATCGGGGTGAATGTCGATACGCTGTACATCTCGCAGCCCGACACGGGCGAGCAGGCGTTGGAGATCACCGAGATGCTGGTGCGCTCCGGGGCGCTGGATGTGATCGTGCTGGACAGCGTGGCGGCACTGGTTCCACGGGCGGAGATTGAAGGCGAGATGGGCGACTCGTTCGTGGGGTTGCAGGCGCGGCTGATGAGCCAGGCGCTGCGGAAGCTATCCGGGGCGATCAAGCAGTCGAATGTTGCTGTGATGTTCACAAATCAATTGAGAGAAAAAGTAGGGGTGATGTTTGGCTGCTTCAATTACACGGCGCGGGTTACTCTGGCGGATGGCAGCCAGATGAAGATCGGCAAGATCGTCAACCAGAAGCTGGATGTCGAGGTGCTGTCGTACAACGTCCAGACGCGGCAGTTTGAACCACGACGGATCAAGAACTGGTTCAATAACGGCAATGCCGAGTCTTTCCTTCAGTTCACGGTGGACTCGAACGAAGGGCGCGGGCGGCATGAATTCGCGTGTACGCCTAACCACCTGCTGCTGACGGAAGAGGGCTACCGCCCAGCTGGGGAACTTGAGGTGGGCGATCAGCTCATCACCCGCGTGAAACACTACCTGACGCCGGGGCATGAACAGGTCGTTTTCGGCTCGATCCTGGGGGATGGCGGGATGCGCTATGCCAGCGATTACAACGTGCAGCTTCGGATCGGGCATGGGGCAGAGCAGGATGAATACTGTCTGTGGAAGAAGTCGCTGTTCAACGGTTTGGTGACGTATGAAGCCCGGAACTCCAAAGGCGGGATCAGCTTCGACACCATTCCGATGATCGAGTTGAGCCGGCTGTACGCGATGGGCTATCGAGACGGCAAGAAAGACCCGACACCGGAACTGATCGATCAGCTTTCCCCGCTGGCGGCGGCCATCTGGTACATGGATGATGGGACGTTCGACAAGGGGCGTGGGAATCGGTGCAGCATTTGCTGCGCCGGACTGCCGCGCGAGAAGCAAGAGCTGCTGGTCGAATGGTTCAACCGGCAGGGGATTTATCCGACGCTTTCAGCGCGTGGGCACATCATGTTCACGATCTCGGAGACTTCCAAGTTCCATGAGATGATCGCGCCGTATGTGCATCCCTCGATGCAGTACAAGCTGATGCCGGCCTATCGCGGACGTTTCATCGATTTCACTCTCGATCCGTGCGAGCACGACGAACCGGTTCCGATGCCGATCCTGGACATTCATGTCAAGCCGCCGACACGCTCGATGCGACGGTTCGATATTGAAGTCGAAGGCAATCACTGCTACGTGGTCGATGGCTGCGTGGTGCATAACTCGCCCGAGACGACCTCTGGGGGGCGGGCGCTGAAGTTTTATGCCAGTATGCGGCTGGACATCCGGCGCATCCAAGGCATCAAGCGGGGTGAGGAGACGGTCGGCAACCGGACGAAGGTGCGCGTGACGAAGAACAAGGTGGCGGCTCCGTTCCGTGAAGCCGAGTTCGATATCATGTTCTTCGAGGGTGGGGTGAGCAAGACGGGCGAGATCGTCGATCTGGGGGTGGAGCTGGGGATCATCGAGAAGCGCGGGGCGTTCTTCCGTTACAACGATGGACTGCTGGGCCAAGGGCGTGAGTCGGCCAAGGCGTTCCTGGCGCAGAATCCGGCGGTGATGGACGAAATCGAGGACGCGATTCGGGCGCATTTCGGTTTGCCGCCAGTGATGCTGCGGTGAGGTGGATATGCCGGAACTCCATCATCGACCGGACGTAAAGGCTTTCCTGGATGATCTGCTGATCGGGATGCCGGGGGTAAAGGCCGGGAAATCCTGGGGGTATCCATCCTATAAGGTGAACGGGAAGATTTTCGCTTTCGTGGGTGGGGAGGGCATTGCGCTGAAGCTGCCGCTGGAGCGGGTACAGGAACTCGTGGCACAAGGCGGGGATATCCGGCCATTCGAGGTGACGGACGGGATCATCTGGAAAGCGTGGGTATCGATTGAGCGGGCGAATCCGGATGAATACGAACAGGACATGCCGCTGTTCGAGGAGTCGGTCAGGTTCGTGCTGAGAGCATAAGCGGTGTAGAATGGGCGTGGCGGACAGCCTGAAGGAGCGAACGGGTGAACGACCACGCCGAATACTATACCGATGACGATGAAGCAATTGAAGCCTACTGCGTGCGCTGCAAAGAGACGATCGAGGTTGAACATCCGCAGGCGGTCTGGACGCGGCGGGGAATCCCAGCGACGCGGGGGGAGTGCCCACAGTGCGGCGGGACGGTGTTCCGCATGGGCAGCACGGCCGCGCACAGCCGAGAGGCTCGCCCGGCGGCGGTGCAGGTAGGCAGCAGCGCCCGTACCAAACTTACCCAAGATACGGCCTACATCAACTTCGCGGAGGCTGACGCAGCCATCGCCGAGCAACTGGCGGATGATCTGCGTAAGGCCGGAATCGCTACCTGGCTGCACGAAGAGGCGGCCTCCGGCGTGCATTGGGCAGGGGGCGTGCATCCGGCGCTGACGGAATGCTCGCGGATGGTGTATGTTCTGTCGGCGGAAGGTTTGGCCGCCGAGGGGGTGGAGGCGGCCTGGCGTTACTTCCGTTCCAAAGGCAAGCGCATCGTCATCGCCCAACTCGATCCAGTTGACCCGCCTGATCTGATCCGGCGTAGCCCACGGTTTGATCTGGCAGCGGATTACAAAGGGGCGTTCCGCCAGATGATTCAGGCGCTGAGCGGGTAGCTGTTCAGCGGCGGTAACGCTCGCGGATGCGCGGGATCAGGTACTCGCCAAAGCCACGCTCAAAATCATACTCCGGTTTCCAGCCCCAATCGGCGCGGGCGGCGCGGTCATCGATGTCCAGCGGCCAAGAATCGACAATAGCCTGTCGCTTGAGATGCGGTTCATAGGTGATCTGGGCGCCAGGGAAGGCAGCGATGGTGTGCCGTCGGAGGTCAGCGGCAGTGGGGCTGAAGGCAGTGACGTTGTAGATGCGACGGCTGAGCTTTTCGGCGGGGGTATGTGCCAGATTGAGGAGGGCGGTGATCGCGTCTGGCATGACCATGAAGGGTATCTGAGTATCTTCACGAACGAAGGATTTGTACGGCAAACCCTGGGCGGCGGCGTGTACCATTTCTGGAGCGTAGTCGCTGGTTCCGCCCGTGGGGGTGGTGAGGGCGCTGATGAGTCCGGGAAAACGCACGGCGCGGAAATCGACGCCGGGCGACGCGGCAGCGGCAAGCTGCTGATAATGAAAAGTGTAGTATCGCCCGAGGTGCTCGCAGTAGAGCTTATTGCAGCCATACATGGTGGTGGGGGTGTTGTACTGGTCTTCGAGAACGGCTCCGGCTGCGGCCTTCGTTTTCAGATCAGGCATACCATAGATGGCAATCGAACTAGGGAAGATAAACTGCACGGGCGCGCCCCGCAGCCGAGACTGTACAGTCGCCAGATGCAGCAGGTTGACTGTTCCCTGGACGTTGACGCGATGGGCAACTTCGGGGTTGAATTCGGAGTTGGTAGAGAGCAGCGCTGCCAGATGGTAGATGGTGACGATCTCGTACTCGTTGATGAGGTTTTCAAGGAGGTTGGTATCGAGGATGTCGCCGATCTTGGTTTCGTAGACCATCGGACGGATGGCTTCATCCAGTCCACGGATGTCCAGGACGATAACCGGGGGCATGCTACCCATCTCGGCAAGCTGGCGAATGAGACCATGGCCGACTTCGCCGTTGGCTCCAGTGATCAGAATGGCTTTGGTACGCATGGAAACGACACTCCTGTTTGTTGGTGAAATCAGGTTGTAACATTTCTTTCGGAAAAATTCTGCATCTTTCTTGCCAGAATGCGGATACAATCGTAGCGTAGTAGAGTGGGCTCTTTATAGGTTTCTTTTTGAAGTAGACATGTTGAAGTAGTGCTGTGGCGTTGTAGATTCAATTCAGTGACTCGGCATTGGCTCAAGGGGGCGTGACTTCGTGCTTGAGCATGGTCGTGCAGGACAGCCGCAACTCAGTCCCATAGTCTCACCAGACGCGGAAGCTTCCCGGCAGTTTGCCAATTATCTAATTCGACTGCACGAAATCGGCTTCGAGCTGGCGAAGGCGGAATCGATTGATGATCTCTATCGGCGGGCTGTGGAGGCTGGACAGACGAAACTGGGTTTCGACCATCTGGCGGTGTTCCAGAAGGATTCGTTGAGTGGGCAAATGCGGGCCGCGTTCAGCGACGATGCTGATTGGCTGCGAAGCAATGCAGCCCCGGAGACATGGAGTCAGGCACACGTTGAACCTGATGTGGAAGTGGTGGATGGAGAACAAGCGGTTGGTGGTGGGTGGAGAATAACAGCCGCGCTGCAATACGAGGGGAAACTCCTCGGTTGGATCACCGCCGGTAATCGGCTGACCCAGCGGCCGCTGGAACCGTACCGGGCGGATCTGCTCCAGATGTATGCGGCGACGATCAGCCACATCCACGGGCAGATCAAGGCCCGGGAGCAGACCAGCATGAGAGATGAACGTCTGCGGATGGTCATGCAGGTCTCGAATATGGTGATCTGGGAGTGGGATATTCGCACGGGCAGAGTGACCACCTATGATCGTGATGGTCTGCTGGTCGAGTCTCCGAACACGTTCTATGACGAGGTCGCGCAGCAGGTTCATCCGGCTGATCGCGAGGTCATGCTGAATGGTTTTCGGGATGCTGCGCTGTCGCGGAGCGTGTTCTCGATGGAGTATCGCTACTGGCATATCGATACCTATTTGTGGATTCAGCTGACCGGCGCGATTAAGGTCGATTCCGATGGTCTGCCGATTGAGGTCGTTGGCATATCGCAGAATGTCACTGAACGGCGGCAGGCGGCAGAAGCATTGAAGAGGTCAGAAGAACGCTTCTTCGCCGCATTCCACGCGAATCCGTCGGCGATTGCGATCAGCACCATCGACGAAGGACGCTATATCGATGTGAACGAAAGCTGGTTGCAGCTCTTCGGCTACAAGCGCGAGGAGTGCATTGGGCAGACGGACATCGAGCTGCATATCTGGGACAGCTATCGCGAGCGGCGGGAGGCGCTGTTCAAGAATTACAAGGTGCAGGGCGGCATCCGCAATCTGGAGATCACGGGGAAGACGCGCACCGGGCAGGTGATCTATGGCCTGCTGTCTATCGAGATCATCGAACTGGAAGGCAAGCCATACTTTCTGACGATGGTGCAGGATTTGACCGAGCGCAAGCGTTCGGAAGAGCAGGCACTTGAACTGGCGCTAGAACGGGAACGGTTGGACGCGCTGACCGACTTTATCGACACGATGTCACACGACTTCAAGACGCCGCTGGCGATCATCAACAACAGTTTGTATCTGTTGGAACGCCTTACGGATCCGGCGCGGCAGCGGGACAAGCTGGAACTCATCAAGTCCCAAACGCAGTTCCTGGACAAGATGATCCACGATATTCTGACGATTTCCCGACTGAACGCGGATCTGCCGCGGCAACGCGAGTCCGTCGATTTGAATACTGTTGTGCGGAGTATAGTCGAGCGGCTGCGGCCGACCATTGAGGCCAAGGCACTCGATGTCGAGATGGCGCTGGACCGCGATCTACCCAGGGTACACGGCAGTGGCGATGATCTAAGCCGGGCGTTAATCAATCTAATTGAGAATGCGATCACCTACACTATGCCCAAAGGTAAGATCATCGTGCGGACGTGTGTGGTGAATGGTCAGGTCAGCGTTGAAGTCGATGACACCGGGATAGGCATGACTGAAGGTGATCTGCGGCAGGTGTTCAAGCGGTTCTACCGTGCGGAGAACGCGCGGCTGAGCAACAGCAAAGGAACCGGGTTGGGGCTGGCGATTGTCAAGCGGATCGTGGAAATTCACGGTGGTCACGTCGATGTGAAGAGTACGCTCGGCGAGGGCAGCACCTTTGCCATTCATCTCCCGGTCGTGGAGAGCGTTGTTTGATCCTCGCAGCGCGGGTTGGGATCATTCGCTTGGCGGTGGTCCTGTTGGTCAGCCTGCTTTCTGCTTCGGCGGCGCAGCCCGCCCCGATCCTGGCTTCCCGATTGGGAATCACG
Organism: uncultured Anaerolineaceae bacterium; assembly: GCA_964556745.1. GTDB lineage: Bacteria > Chloroflexota > Anaerolineae > Aggregatilineales > Phototrophicaceae > CFX2. The sequence continues at coordinate 18,189 of CAZKXW010000046.1, read as the reverse complement.
TTCATCAGTTCGCTTGATCATCCGGCCAATGAACTGCGCTACCAGAGGGCGCTGCTGCTGGGCGCGGGCTGGAATCGCTGGCCGATGTATTGGGATCGGGTGGAGCGGTCGCCCGGGGGGTTCGAGTGGAGCAGCTATGATCGGTTGGTTCAAGCCGATCTGGAACATGGCCTGCGGTTGGATGTGATCCTGTTAGGGCGACCGGGTTTTCATGCCAACGGCGGGAGCATCGGGGGATTGAACAATCCTGTGTTCAGCGATGGCACGGATGAAATCGGGCCGGGAAAGCAGATCAACGGCGCGAATCCGTGGGCGGTGTTCGTCAGCAGCGCGGTGATGCGCTACAAACCAGGCGGGAGCCTGGCTGCACAGCTCGGTTGGCCGGCAAGTCGGGGCGTGACCGTCTGGGAAGCGTGGAACGAGCCGGATCTGCCGCTGTTCTGGACGGGCGGGGTGGAGCAGTATGCACGTTTGCTGAAGGTGACGTATCTCGCAGCGCATCAAGCTGATCCGAACGCGATGGTGATGTTTGGTGGGCTGGCGTATGGCAACCCCGATGAGAATGATTGGCTGGCGAAGGTATTGAATGTCCTGACGGGCGATCCGTCGAGCCGGCGCTACAACCATTTCTTCGACGGCGTGGGGGTGCATAACTACTCGTATGCCCGGCGGAGCGGATTGGTGGTCGAGCGGATCGAAGAGACTCTGCGGCGTTACGACCTGGCGCGGCCGGTGTGGCTGAATGAAAGCGGGGTTCCAGTCTGGGATGATTATCCTGGCCCAACCTGGGCAGCCAATGATCTCGCTTCGCGGCAATACCGAGCGACGCTGACGCAGCAGGCAGCGTTCATGATTCAGAGTACGGTGCTGGCCTGGGCCGCGGGCGCAGAGGTGGTTTTCTTTCACCAGCTTTATGATGACTGCGGCAACCAACCGGGCGGGACGGATTTTGCGCCGCACAATGGGGAACGGTGTGCCGAGGGCGTGATCTGCGCGGGGGATGCGTTTGGGCTGTATCGCAATCTGCGGGGCGAATCCTGCTTCAGCCAGCATCCACTGGCGGGGACACCGCGCCCGGCGGCCGCGGCTTATTACCGGATGGCACAGGTGTTCGGAAGCATCCCGTTCGACCAACCGGACGTGGAGGTGCGGGACGGGGCGACGCTGGTGTCCTTCGAGCGGCCATCTACCGGAGAGCGGATCGTGGTGGTCTGGAACCGGACGCTGGAGCGCATCGCCCTAAGCATTCCTGCGGCGGGTCGCAGCGCACAGTTGTATTCTGCTGAGGAGGACTACACGCTGATCCCGACGGATGGGGAGTACAGGCTGGGTTTGCAGCCAGCTACGCGGGACGATTTCCCCAACCTGCCCGAAGGCGAAGCAGCGGCTATCGGCGGGCCGCCATTAATCCTGATCGAACGGCACGACCGGTCATTGAATCCGCCGCCGGAGGTGACGCCGCTGGTACTGACGCCAGGGGCAATCACGGTGACGCAGCCGCCCCGATCGACGACGGATCCGGCGCTGGACACGACTCCGCCCACCACGACGATGACGCCGCTGCCGGTGATCAGCCCGCCGACGTTTACGGTGTGGTGGGGCGGGCAGGATGACAGCGGGATCGACCGGTATCTGGTGTGGGTGCGGGTGGATGCGGGCGAGTGGCAGCCATGGCTGGAAACGGCGGCTACCCAGGGGCAATACACGGGAGAAGCAGGCAAGTTGTATGCCTTCGCGGTATGGGCGGTCGATCTGGCTGGGAACTGGTCGCTGAACACCGACCTCAGCCCGCAGGCTGTCACGACAGTCCAGTAAGCGCATCGCGATTTCCGGCTTGATGATCTGCCGACTGCGCCGAGCGTTATGCTATGATAAGGCGCTATATTGTCAGCCTAGTCCAGGGAATCAAACCGATGAAAATCGTCATGTTTTCGATCAATCCGCTATTCGAGGGGCAGGTCATGGGCGGCGCACCCAAGCACCTGCAGAACATTGCCATCCATATGGGCAAGCTCGGCCATGAGGTGGTGGTCGTTTGCACGCAGCGCAGCGCCGAGCAGATGCCGTTCCAATGGGGGGAGAACGTCACGGTCAAGCCAGTGCTGCCGTTCAAGCAGCCATTCCCGCAGCCTTACGCCACGCCCGCGTACAATCTGGCGGCGGCCGTCCAGCAGGTGGGGCAGGAGTTGGAGACTGCCGACCGCTTTTACATGCATGACGGTGAGTTCCTGTTCCCATATGCCTACCGGCATGTCCCGACGGTAACGTCGCTGAGGGATAATGTATATCCCGAAACGCTGCTGGGGGGCTTTCTGTTCCAGGGGCATAAGCTCATTCTGATTTCGGATTATTCCCGCCAATACTTCGAGCAGACGGTGGGGCGGTTCTTCCCGGAACTGCCGCAGCGTATCCAGGTCGTGCGGAATGGTCTGGATTGGGACAAGTTCAAGCCGGTGCAGCCACGCCATATCCTCGACATCGTCCCAGTCGATCCGGCGCAGGACATGATCGTGCTGCATCCGCACCGCCCGGAGGAATCGAAAGGCATTCGCCAGACTATCGAGGTGGTGGACTTCCTGGTCAACCGCTTCCGGCTGGAGCGGGTCAAGGCGCTGGTTCCGCGCTGGCTCGACCTGGACATCAGCGATGATCTGCGCGGGTTCTACAACAGCATCCGCACCGAAATCGCCACGCGCGGGCTGACACAGCACTTCATCTTTCACAACTGGATTCCGCACAGCCTGATGCCGGAATACTACAGTCTGGGGCATGTCACGCTGGCGCTGGGCAATTACGTGGAATCGTTCGGGAATGCAGTGTACGAGTCGCTGGGCTGCGGGACGCCGACGGTGGTTTCGCGGGTGTCCGCGCACCGTGAGCTGCTGCCAGAATACCTGATCGACAAGGTGGATTTCGGCGATACGGGCGCGGCAGCGCAAATTGCCGCCAATATTTTGATCCATCGACGACGGACATCGCCGGAGACGATGGCTTATCTGCATGAACGTTATTCGACGGGACGGCAGTTGGATGGGTACGCGCAGGCGATCCTGAATGCCGCATCCATCGAAGACATGCGCTACCGATTCATGCCGATCACCGAAGCGACGCGCTTCAAGATGCCGATCTGGTGCTACCGTTCGCCGCGCGGCATTTACCATGACTTCCGGGGTGACTACCTGAGTTCAGATGGTTTGCTGCGGCTGACCGATTTGTATCCGGATGGATTTACTCAAGCGGATGCGGCCGAGGTGGGCGTGGGCAGCGAGACGGTGATGGGATGGTATCGGGATGGCTATTTGTATCCGGTGACATGACAGCCCAAGATACCACCACAGAGGCACAGAGGACACGGAGGAATACAGAGGGGTAGACAAGAAAACAAACCGCAGAGTCCCTATGAAATGGCATCACACCCCAGGTTGTAAATCCAATGCGAAATTGAACCGCCAAGACGCCAAGGATGCCAAGATCATACGGAGAGTGTGGGGAAATACGGAGGGGTGACTTTTCAGACGAGGAAGTCGCCCACAAGGCGGCGAATCTGGGATTGGGCAGAGCGGATCGTGGGCAGGCGGCTGAGACGGTAGGCTAACTGGAGAGGGCGGCGTAATCCAGGGTAGGGAGCGCGTTCAGCGAAACGGAGTTCGCCGAGCCGGGCAGTCGCAATCTGCGCCAGCAGGGGGTGGAGTTCGGTGGCGATCCGGGCAGTCTCCAAGAGGGGTGGCGTGCTTACGGGCAGGACTTCGCGCAGGATGGCGTCCCAGCCCTGACGCGCCCGGGCCCAGGTGAACTGTTCAGCACGCTCGCGTCCGGCGGCGATGAGATCGGCGCGGCGAGCGGGCAACTCCTCGCAGATCGCTCGCGCCCAATCGGCCGGGTCATCGGACTGAACGAGCAAGGCGGCGCTGCCGACCACTTCCGGTATCGAAGTCAGCGGGGCACAGATCACCGGGCAGCCGTTCCGCATGGCTTCAACCAGGGGCATCCCGAAACCTTCGTACCTCGACGGGAAGACCAGAGCCTCGGCTCGGCGATAGAGCGCGTCGAGTTCGGTGTCGTCCACAAAGCCGAGGTCATGGAAGCGCGCCTGATCGGTTTCGCCCAAGTGCGAGTGGAGCCGGGTGGTTTGATCAGAAGTCCGACCACCACCAGTGAGGACGAGATGAAGGTTGGGCTGGTGACGCCAGACCATCTGCATCGTCCGCAGGAGAAGATCGTGGCGCTTGTGGGGCCAGAGGTTGGCGGGATACAGGATATAGCGGGCGGGCAGATCGACAGACGAAGGAAGCGAGTCATCGGCGGGGGTAGCATCACTGCCGAGGGGAACGACGCGCACCTGCTCCGGCTTTAGGGGGAGGTGATGCAGCAGGCGACCGCGGGCATGTTCTGAGAGGGTGACAATGCGGCGGGCGTGGACGAGCATGGTGTAGACACCGTGGCGGTAGGCACGATCTGCCGGAGCGAACAGGTCGGGGATGTCCAGCGAGAGCGCATCCGGGATGCTGACGATATGGGCGGCGCGGAGCGCCTGATCTGAGGTGAAGGGATGCAGGCCGAAGAGCGGGCTGACGATCACGTCAGGCTGGCACAGGGATAGAATCCAGGCGGGATCGGCGCGACCGATATAGGGGATCACTATCGCCGGTTGGCCGATCCAATCCATGAAGGCCGGGGCGAAGGTGGCGTTGACGGCGAAGACCGTTCTAATGTCGGAACGTTCCATCAGAAGGCGGGAGACTTCGCGGGCGACGCGGCTCAGCCCGCCGACCTGGGGCGGATCAAGGTGCGCCAGGTTGACGAGGCAGGTGGGCATCAGGCCAACTCGAAGTGATAGATCAGGTTGGCATTGCGGGGATCGATGCCCGTCTGGACGAAACCGGCCTGCTCGTAGAGGCGTTTGGCGACGGTGTTTTCAGGATGCACTTTAAGCATCAGGCGTTTGACCTGGCGCAGGCGGCAAATGGTCTTGCTGAGGTCGAGTGACAGGCGGGCCAATCCCAGGCCTGAATACGCCTGGGCGATAGTCACACCATACGCGGGGACGTCGTAACCCGCGTCCCAACCGCGCAGCATGAAGAATCCGGCCAGGGCGTCATCCACGAAGAAGCCCATGTAACAGTCGTGCCGGGCGGCGGTCAGCAGCCCGGTGATCGTCGCCGCATCAAAGGCAAAGGGGATGAAGTAGGCCATATAGTCCGCTGACTGGGCCTGGAGCATGGCGGCAAGGGCGCCTCCATCGGCAGCAGTCAACGGACGTACCGTCAGCGTCTTCACCGAATCTTGACCTGCTGTTCGAGCGCCTGCTTGACCGCGTCAGCCACGCGTTTGACGTCGCCGCGGGTGAGCTTGGCCGAGGAAGGCAGGTTGACTCCGCGGCGGCCCATTTCGGTGCTGACCGGGTATTTCTCGTCGCCGGCGGCATCATGATAGGGGGGCAGGAGGTGCATGGGATAGAAGAAGGGACGAGTCTCGATCCCGGCGGCGTCCATCTGCTGCATGAAATGGTCACGGTCAACGGATTCAGGCACGAGGATTGAATAGAGCCAGAAGACATTGCGCGCCCATTCAGCCTGGGCCGGAAGGGTTACGCCAGCACCAGCCAGTTCGTGGTTGTACCAGGAGGCGACTTCGAGGCGGCGTTCGATGAACCAGTCGACTCGTTCGAGCTGGGCCAGGGCAATCGCCGCCTGGACGTTGGTCATGCGGTAGTTGTAGCCGATGATGGGGAACCAGTAGCGGCGCTTGGGGTCCATGCCCTGGCCTTTGAGGATGCGAATTTCCGCGGCCAGTTCCTCGTCGTTGGTGGTAATGATGCCGCCTTCGCCGCTGGTGATGATCTTGTTGCCAAAGAAGCTAAAGGTGGCGACATCGCCGATGCCGCCGACGCGCCGTCCTTTGTATTCCGCGCCGTGGGCTTCGGCAGCGTCTTCGATGATGCGCAGATTGTACTCGCGGGCGATTTCGAGGATCGGGTCCATATCGGTGGGATGGCCGTAGATGTGGACGGGCATGATGGCCCTGGTGCGCGGGGTGATCTTGCGGCGCACGTCAGCGGGGTCGAGCGTCCAGGTGGTCGGATCGATGTCGGCCAGCACCGGGCGGGCATTGCAGTACATGACACTGTTGGCCGAAGCGATATAGGTCAGATCAGGCAGGACGACTTCATCATCCGGGCCGATATCGAGTGCCAGCAGGGCGGCGTGAAGCGCGACCGTGCCGTTGAAGACGGCGATGGCGTACTTTGCGCCGCAGAAAGCAGCGAAGTGCTCTTCCAGCGCGGTGACAAATTTGCCGCTGCCGGAAATCCAGCCGGTGTCCAGGCACTCGTTGACATATTTCTTTTCGTTACCTGTCAAGACAGGTTCGGCGACCGGGATACGTTCCATGCAAAATCCTCATAAGAAAAGCAATGGGATAGACTTTGGGGTGGGCGCTGTTGTGACTACGCTCTCGTTTGTGCCCTGATTATAGCTGTCGCGGGAGTGGGTGTCTACAGGCCATGCAGACAGGCAAGGGAGGGTCATTCGGCAAAGGGTTTGACGCGCGGGAACAGGAAAATGGCCCAGCCAATCACGGCGAGGATTTCGAGGATGCGGCCGATCAGCATGACCTCGAACGATCCGGGAAGGAACCATGCGCCAAGGATGATGATGAGGATACCCGCGTTGAACAGGCTATAGGCGCCCCAGGCCAGACGCAGGCAGCCATACTTGGGAGGGTGGGTGAAGCGCGGGAAAATCCATGCAGCGACGCCCAGCGCCAACTGCATCAGCCAGCCAAAGAGGAGCATCTCGATGTGCACGGGAGTCCAGCGCAGCGCCAGGACATCGAAGCGAGCGCCTTTGGCGGCCAGCATGTAGCTGCCGAGCGTGACGCCAGTTCCGAGGTAGAGCAGGGCGGTTCGGACCACCCACAGGCTGATGGCGGGCATATCAGCGCTCCTTCACCCGCGTCCAGGTGTTCAGGACAAAACCCCAGACGGCAACCCATTGCAGCAGCGCGGAGATCACCAGCAGATGACCGGCAATCGATCCGGGTTCGGTGGCGTTCCAGGGTTCACCGATGACGCGCAGCAGCAGACCCGCGTTCAGCGTAAGGAACATGATCCAACCGAGCCGTTCGCTGCCACGGGGTTGGGTCTTGGTGTTCTTAGGGAACATCCAATAAGCGACGCCGAAGATCAGTTGGGTGATCCAGCCCACGACCAGCAGGTGGGTGTAGACTGGTTGGAAGGCGCTGATCCAGGGGGGTAAATTGAAAACGAAACGGGCGGCGGTCAGGACAGCCAACAGGAAGACGCTGATCAGATAGATCATGCCCGCTTTGATCAGATAGCGCGAGAGTGGCGGCATGAGACGCTGACTCCTTGCTCAGGTTGTCGGGATGAATTCGTGTCGCAGCAGGCCAAACTGCTTGATGCTGACGAAGCGGCCATGCTCCCAGCAGCTTTTGCGCCAGAGGCCTTCGACGGTAAAGCCACACTTGAGCAGCATGCGCTCCGAGGCCAGGTTGCCGTCGACGCAGTCAGCCAGGATGCGGTGCAGGTCGAGGTTCTGGAAGCACCAACCGACAATGGTGTGGGCGGCTTCGGTGGCGTAGCCGTGTCCCCAGTGGGCTGGTCGGATGTGATAGCCGATATCGATGCGGCGGTTGGAGCGATCCCAGATCGCCATCATCCCCTCGGCATCGGCGTGGGTGAGCTGGCGCAGACGGAGGCGGTCAGTGAAGAGGATCGGGAAGCTGGAGAAGTCGAAACCGGGAGACAAGATGGCTATCGCTTTTCTGATAGTACCGCGCGGAATACGCCCACGTAACTTGCGCCGATTTGATCCCAGGTGGGGCGCACTGCGCTGATGTTGTGCCGCGCGAGTTCGTGATACTGATCGTAGTGGTCGAAGAGGGTCTCTATCGCGGAGACGAGGCTGTCAACCGAGTAGGGATCGAACCAGATGACCTGGCGGCTGCCGACATGTTCACGCATGACGGGAATATCTGAGCAGAGTACCGGGACGCCGGCCATCAAGGCTTCTTCGACCGGATAGCTGCCGCCGCCTTCGGAGAGGCTAGGCATGACCAGCGCTTGTGCCTGCCCCACGAGTCCTTTGAGCTGCGCGTCGGTCACGTAGCCGGGAGCGAACAGATGATGGCCGGGTTCCAATTCCAGACGGCGTGCCAGACCCATTAGGCGATCCTGTCGCCAGTAGCGGTTATCCTGTAGGCGATGGGAACGGCCCAGCGCTTCCAATCCTTCGCCGACGAGCACTAAGGCTGTATCGTACTTCTTTCGAATGCGGGCGAAGGCAGTGAGGAGGGTTTCATGGTTCTTGTGGGCATTGATGTTGGCTGGGTAGAGCAGATAGCGGCTGGGAAGATCGGATGGCGGCGGCGCGGGTTCGACGTTGGCATCCAGCAGGATGTTGTGCTGGATGATAGGGAATTTTTCAGCTGGACAACCGAACAGGGCCTCCAACCGCCGGGCTGTGTTGGCCGAGGATACAATCGTCCTGGCGCAGCCTGTCAGCCAATCGCGCGCGCGGTCCCATTCAAGCTGGGTGGCGGGACCGCCGAGAATCTCGGGATATTCCAGCAGAGTTGTGTCCTGGAAGGTACACACAATTGGTTTTGGGAATCGATAGAATGGAACGGTATGGGGCCAGAAGGCATACACGATATCGAAACCAACTGCGAGGCGATCCATCAAGCCGCTGTGCAGCAGTCTGAAAGCCATATGCCGGAGCTGGGCGCGAGCAGCGCGAATGGGATTGGTGGCGGCCCTCCAGGTGTCTTTCGCCAACCAGCCAGAAGTTTGGGACGGGGGTAGTGGTTGGAAGACGAGTTTGCTGCTCAAGATCACTGGGTTTACGCTGCCGTGCGGCGCGACCACTCGCACCTGTTTGATGGCAGGCTGCTGCGCGATGGCCGGAGCCAGTCGTTCCAGAAGGCGTTTGCCCCCGCCCAGGTTCATCAACGGACACCAGATCAAGACGCGCATAATAGGGAAAGCCTTGTTTGCCTTTTGACATCGCGCGATTGTCTTCGCAGTATGATGACAACGGTAATTGGCAGCAGCGCCATCAGGAGCGCCGGATACCGATGCCCACTACGAGGCGCTCTCCAGGACTTTCAATATAGTCGAAGTTGGGAAACCGCGTTTTTACTGCATTCCATACGTCTCTTAGCGAATGCAATCCATCAGGCATAGATGGATAGTAGTCACGATAGCGAGTTTCGGCATGATAGACGATATCCGAGTTGCTCAGACTTAGTTCAAGGTCATCAAATACGATGGATCCGCCGATGGCAATATGCGGCATGGTTGCTACCAAGTCCATCCAGGCTCCTTCAAGGCTGTGGTCGCCGTCTACTGTGATGAGGTCGAATTCGGAAGGTTTATTCGGAACATCGAAGCGTGGCGCATAGTGCTCTGGATCAAAAAACGCCGGCAGTGTATCGTGGCTGTTGCCGGTGATGAAGTGGATGTCGGGAACGAGCGGCGCAGTTATTTGTTTCATCATGCTGGAGACGAAGCTCGGGCCGGGATTGTATAAGCCGGCGTATTCCTGGATCCACATGTCAAAACTAAAGACCCGGGTCTTTGGGGAATGTGCAAGTACCTGGGCCAGTGACCACCCAAGGCGAGTTCCGATTTCAAGATAGTGTCGAGGCTGGATGACCCGGCTTAACACATTGAGCGCCATTCGAATGTCCCAGAAGTCAGGCGAAATGCCAATGAGACGCTGCTCAAGAAGCGGGCGCAGCGTTCCAAGGAAAGCCTGATCCTGTGTCTGAGGAACTTTGAGAAGTATTGTCAGAACGTCTAGAGGTAGATCATCGTTCTTAAGCAGGTTACTGATTGCAGTTACTCGGTTTGATATTTCAACCGAGGCGGCAGCAGTGGCTGGATACTGAGCCTGCTGCTGATAGCGGCTGAGCATTGAATCCGAAATTCGGCGCTGATAGTGTTCAAAGACGCTCATCGTTTGTTGCAACTGCGCAATTTTTGAGTTAAGGCGCTCGATTTCTTGTCGCTGCTGGTTCCACATCTCAGTGACTTGTTCTAAGGCAACTTGGGCTTGAACGCGCCGACGATGTGTCGTCAGACGTATTTTCGGAAGCAGACGGTCACCCAAGAAACGCCAGATGCGGAATTGGAGAAAACGGGCGTTAGACTTATTGAAATGGAAGATAAAGTAGTTGGCCGCGCGATGCGAGTGTCTGAACGATTTGGGATCGGCATTTGCAACCTCTTGGAACACGCTCAGATAGTCCTGAGCGATGTGTTCCCAGGTTCGTTGGGAGACGAAATCAAAGGCTCTTTGTGCGCGCTCAACGGTTCGAGCAGGGTCTTCGTAGAGTTCGAGGATGGCACGCGCCAGATCTGCAGGGTTGGCTGTCTGAAAGTGAAGGCCATAGGCCTTTTCCGTGCCGAGACGTTCAATGAACTGAGGGATGTCACTGAAAATCGCTGGTGAACGGGCATAGAAAGTCTCAAATAGGGTGCCGCTCAGGCCTGCTTCAGATTGCGAAGCGGTAATGCTGGCAGCGGCGCCTGCGTACAGGCCGCCGATTTGATCGTCCTCCACCTTGCCGAGAAAGATGATATCCTGACCGGGCTGCAAATTAGTTTCACGGATGGCCCGATGAACCGATGCGGTATAAGGGTCATGCGAGGCGATGTTGGGATCAAAGACTTCTGTACCTAACCCTGCCACAACGAGCGGCGCGACTGCGGTAGGATTCTGCTGACGGGCAACAGCCAATCCCCGAATGATAGTGAGAAGGTCTTTGGACGGGCTTGAACAATGAAACGCAAGGAAATAGCGGGGAGGAAGGTGATGGCGCTGTTGCGCGGTCGCTGCGGCTTCTGGCGTGGTAACAAAGTTGTCGGGCAGGAAGTCTCCGAGGTAGATGGTATGGGCTTTGTCATCAGGGAAAGCGTAGCGTTGGCGGGCATCGCTGCGCGTGGCAGTGGATGAGAAAATGAGCCGGCTCGCAAACAAAGCAAAGGCCATCATTTCATAACGGTATCCGTCCCCCCAGAGGCCACGCCAATTGAGGGTGTCAAACGCCAGGTCATGTATGGTGGGAATGAAGTGATAAGGGCTGTTTCGGAGGGTCGTGAAATTCAGGCGCAGCGAATACCAGGGATGCGGGAGCCAAACGACATCACCCGGCTGGGCAAGCTTTTCCAATTGCTGGTAAAACAGAATGCCCGCTTCATACAGGTATTGGAGCCGTAGGGTTGGGATCGGTATATTCATCAGGTCAGGCACAAGCGCCGTAAAGCGATTGTTCGGCCATTGAATCGGTGTTCCGAGTTCGTTGCAGGGCTGGCTCAGAACATGGATGTCCCAGTCACTAGGAGCGGCGGTCTGTATGAGCGCTGGTACCAGCCGTTCGACGAGTCGGTGGACGCCGCCTCGTCCAATGACTGGGGCATAGACGAAGAGTCGTCTCGATTTCACAGTTCTTATCCTTGCTCCGTTAGGCCGGCTTTGACCAACGATATGCGCGACCCCGGCGTATAAGTGAGATCACCCTGAGGGGCAAAGTAATGGTGTTCGGGGTCCTGGCGCGGGCCTACAGAGAAAAATCGGGGCGTTGTATCGCGCCAGGTCGCCAAGGGAAGCAGTGCCACCGGGTTAGACGCGCCAATCCATACTCCCAGTTGGCGTGGCCGCAGCTTGAGGGCTGGAAAAACCGCCTCCAGGAGCACATCGCCGATCCATTGATCCCTGTCCTCAAGCATTTGATTATCACAAGCCGTGATCACTGCGCGAGATTCGATATCGACGATCCCAATAACTACTCTGAATTTGGGTATGGCTTCAGTAAGGTGCAGGTGACAGCGAATCACGATATCTTCACCGAAACCGAACTGGGTTTGAGCCTGACCTTTGGGGTTCAAGACAGTCACTTGGACGATAGAAACCCGGGGATCGAAGATTTGTTTGTGAACCGAAACGCTGTCGTTTGTTTCTCCGAGCAAGTCCCTATGTTGTGAGGATTGGTTTGGCGCGGCGGTTGACATGAGCTGTTGTTGGTGGGTTGTGTAGGCGTTAATGACCTCTGATGCTTTTCCATCGGCCAGTATTCGTCCATGATCCAACCAGATCACACGCTCGCAGAGTTTTTCGACCGAAGCGAGGTCGTGTGATACAAACACCAGTGTGCCTTTGCGGATGAATTCCTGGATGGCACTGGTGGCCTTCACCGAGAAACTGTAGTCACCGACGGCCAACACTTCATCGAGGAGGATGATTTCGGGGTCCATGTGAATTGCGGTGGCAAAACCCAGTCGAGCCAACATGCCAGAAGAGTACCGTTTGATGGGTACATTGATGTATTCTCCGATGTCGGCAAAGGCGATAATCTCCTCAATTCGATCTTTTGTCTGGCTTCTGCTCAAACCCATCAAGGTGCAGTTTAGAAAGAGATTCTCGTACCCGGTCATCTCCTGATGAAAGCCTGCGCCAAGGGCCAGGAGGGGTGCGATTCGGCCCCGTATCCGAATTTCGCCTTTTGTCGGGAGAGATATGCCTGCTAAGAGTTTGAGGAGCGTGGTTTTGCCGGACCCGTTGTGCCCTATAAGACCTAATGATTGACCCTGGTCCAGTTCGAAGTTGACATCTTGCAGGACGAAACGGTGTTCTAGTCGCGTGGTTGGCCGATTCGCTGCTTGAGTTCTTCTGAGAGCCTGTAGCGCATCCTGGATAATGGTGCGAATTCGCAGCGTACCAACGGTATCGTACTGCTTGTAGACGTTTCTGACCTGAATGACGTTACTCATGAGCTTTCACGGCAAAGAGACTGGATCAGAGTGTATCTGCAAAGCGCCATTCAGCGCGTTTGAAGAAGCTATAACCACTGACCAGGATGACCAGGGCGAGGACTGCGAGCAGCAACATTTCTTTCCCAAAACTAAAGCGACCGAAGAGAATGGTTTCCTGGTAGGCTGCAAAAATGATACCCAGCGGATTGATCAAATAAAGGGCACGAATCTGCTCTGGGACGATGTTTAGCGGGTAGAGTACCGGACTCAGATACAGGAGGAGTTGGAGCAGAATTGGCAAAATCTGGAATAGGTCACGAATGTAAGAGGAAATTCCGGCCAGAAAGAATGCCAGTCCAAGGGCAAGACAACCATGAATGATCAGAACCGGAATAGCCAGCAGCGCGTAAGGAGTGACTGGTTGCTGGTAGATGAGGAAGGTTAGGGTAATGATGACAAGACCGATAACTAAATCCACCAGCGCTTCGGCGGCAACGGCAATTGGCAAGAACTCACGTGGAAAACTGACGCGCGTTACGATGTCCAGACTAGTTACGACTGAAGAGGCTCCACTGACCACAATTCTCTGCCAGAAACTCCAGAGTATGAGGCTGGTCACGACAAACACCGGATAAGGAACAGGTTCAGTTGAAACGCGAGCGATTACAGAGAACACCAGAACGTAAACCAGACTGGATAGGAGCGGCTGCAAGATTGCCCACAAAGGGCCGACAGTGGTTTGGCTGTAACGGGTAACCAGACCGCGGCGCAGCCAATACACGAAGAAGGCACGATACTGAAGGGCATACCGAATATGGCCCAGGAGACTGCGCTGGATGCGGTTGTCGCGAGCTTCGTACAGGGATACGGGATTAGACATAGACAGTTCCAGGACAGTTCCCTTTCATTCAGGCGGACATCATATCATATGGATAGAGTGAAAGACTATGGCAACCAGCGTCCCAAGCGGGACTGTCTGAATACGAGACCGATCCCGGTGCGATCTGGTCGCAGGCGGCGCTGTTTCACTGCTGCTCGAAAATATGTGCTAGACAGCCACCACACATCACTGAGCAGGTTAAGCGCCTTGCGCGTCACAGGAAAACGCTGGAGTCTGACAAGTACCGGTGACGACAGCGCGCCAGACGGATTCGTCATGATTGGTGGATTGTTTGACGCAGGAATGGGAGCGGTCCTCAGAACTTGCGGGATGAATAATCGCTCCCATTCTCCACGGACGTAATCTGGCATGAATGTGCGGGGTATGATCTGCTGTGCCTGGCGAATCTGATCGATGAATTCCGTATCTCCCGCAATGAGCCGATCAATTTGCTCCTTTGCTTCGGTATAGCTGCCTGCGCTGCCAGCGGGAGTGCCGCCCCCCGCCATTTCGTGCACAAGGCCGCCGCGCAGATAGATGACAGGCATTCCTGTAAAGGCTGCTTCGATGGGATGATATTGAATGTGGCGCGGCTCCTGGCCCGGATAGAACAGGACGCGCAACGTTTGAAGGTAGGCGTGATAGCGCTCGTTCGGCACATAACCGACGACACTGGCATCATCCACGGGGACTTCCTGACGACCGACAATCACATGCGGGATGGTTCCCAAATTGGCCTTGAAAGCGGCGTATTGAGGGCCATGGTAGTAGGGATCAGTTCGGATGGATGGACAGATGAATAGAGTCCGAGGATCATTGCCTTTCCAAGTTGCGTGGAGGCGAAGAATCCGCTCTGGAAGGCTGATCGGCAGCACAACGGCGCGTTCCGCGAAGATGTCGGACTCATTGGTCGCAACTGAACGATAGAAGGGTGCAAACCAGAAGCGATCTCCGGCTCGAAGAATCCCCTCAAGAACATCGCGGTTTTCGCGCCGCGCATAGTATTCTCCATAGCGGAGATTTCCCGGAAACCCGAAAGCGCGCAGGACGATTTTTCCTTGGTAGTGGTGAACGATCTTCCTCAATAAAGGGGGATATTGTGAGCAGATGATGATCTCGAAATGGTCGTTCAGCAAGGCGGCGATTTCCGATGTCATCGCTTCTTCGTAGAAGCGGAAGTGATTCAGTTTGTCCAACACACCGGGCGGCAAACTGGAATACTGATCGTCACTGTAGTCGGTGGATTGGCTGCGGAATTCATGCGTATGGGGTTCAGGCAGCAGTTTGCTGGTATAGACTTCCAGGCCAAGTCCGCGCAGCACCGGTAGCTCTACTTCACGCAGGGCGGTATGGTTGAGGAGCCAGGCCACTCGTGTCAAAATGTATGCTCCGTAGAGGCTGGGACGACAATGCCTTATGGAGAAATCAATTCAAATGCGAACGATTTTTCACACGGGCGACCCGCCGGGTCGCCCCTACGATGATTCGTCTTTGATTTGGTTTTCCCATTAGAATACTCTACCGAAATAGTTCCATCCTTTACAGTGTTAGACCTAACCGACGACATCTCGCTGGCAAAGTTGTTCGACGGTATTATGCTTGGCGGGAACCCAGAGAGACCCTGAACAGGAGGTTATCTCATATGCGATATGAAGATGTCATGTGTTTACCCTGGATTTCCCGCCTAGGTACTCACAGAGTTGATCTGTTGGTCCGCGTGCTGGTTTTTCTCCTATTTAGTGTCGTGACTTATTCTGGTGGCTATCTCAAGGCCATGGAATCGAATGCGTTTGCTGACACCTTTGGAGTTGTGCGGAACACAGTACGGGCGGTGAACGAAGGGCATATCCTCATGGCCTATACCCCGGAGACGCCCAGCCGACTTCTGCCGCTGAACCAGATTTCTAGCGGGTACTACGATCCGGGTTGGCCGATGCTGGTTTCGCTGACAGCCTCGGTTGGTCGTGGACTTACGGGCGGGAATTTTAGCGTAGATGACACCACGATCTACGGGATTGTCTGGGTTTTCACACTCCTGACTGGACTTGTCTTTCTGATACCTATCGTGCCGCTGCCGGTCTTTATTGGAGGTGTGACTGCTCTAGCGTTAAGCATGACCGCTTTGCTTCCAGGTTACAACGCTTTCGGGAGTCTCTGGGGATCGACACACAGTGTCATTGTTATGGCAGTGTTTCTGTGTACTGTGGCATTGGCGCCATCGCGATGGCGCACTTTGCTGTTCTTCTCACTGGCGGTTGGCTGCCTGGTGGGGATAGGACAGTTTATCCGCCACGAAGCTACCCTGGTACTTTACTCTTCAGGTGCTGTTATGGTTGGCGCCGCGGTACTTATCGCTCTGATCCTTCGCTACTTGATCAATGATCGGGTGACCTGGCGAATGACAGCGAGGCGGTTCGCGTTGCGAACTGGTGTGGCGGTGATCGTCGCTGCTGCCGTGGTTTTTGCGACACCGTTCGGCGCGCGTGCCATTTTCGCCATTACCTTTGAACAGCCCTATGCGGATACACGGATTGCGATGCATGGTGAAGGACATTCCTTATACCTGAGCCTGGGATATGTCAGCAACCCGTACAACATCAGTTGGCGCGACAACGTAGCCTCGATTCACAGCGAACTGATTAATCCAGATACGCGCATTGACAGCCCCAATTACCATCAGGTTCTGCGGGACGAATGGCTGCGGATTGTCTGGGAGAATCCATGGATTCCGCTCGAAAATGTGGTTGCCAAAGCGAGTGCTCTTCAGACACAACTTTTGTCTTTGCCGGTGGTCTCGGTGCTGTTCTCACTGCTCCCGATTGTTTCAGTCGCGATGGTGGTTATTATCCTTGTCCGACCGCAGCCCTCCGGCATCCTCATCCTTATTGGCTATCTAGCTCTGTTGGGCGTTTCCCTTTCTGTACCACTGCTCATATTTCCGATCTACAATCAGGCTTTTCAGGGACTGCTGCTCTGTCTCTTGGTGATTGTGCCCGCGGTCACTCAGGCCGCTATAGGACATTCAAAATCACGGCATACGCCGCTGCCCCCGGGTGTGTATAAGAAGCTGCGGAACATCATTAGCATTCTGGTGATTGGGACTGTGATTCTGGTGCTGGGTTTAGGCATAGGGTTTGTTGCAATCCAGCGGAACGCGCGGCAAATCAGAGTCGCGGATGCATTAAGCGCTGATCCGTTCGAGATGATTCAGCAGTTGGGATTTCGCTACGATAACCTGTTCAACTCGTTGGACAAGGCCGATCAACAGGTCGTTGTCAGCCGTTTGCAGGAGGTATCGGACTCCCGGGTCTGGAGCGCTGAATACCAGGTACGGGAAATCACCGACTATTTCCGGCCAGAGCTGCTGGTCTTTTCGGATAGGCAGGTGCATGTTCTGGTGTGGCTGGGCGCATCTGGCCCTGATTTTGAGTTCACCGATCAAGGGTCGGCGTCCTCATTTCTGCGCGTGTGTGCGGATTGCGAGAAGCTGCCCAGCTTTCTGGCAAATAATCCGTATCGTCTGACTGAAGACCAGATCGCCAAAGACATCCAGGCGATTAATGATACAGACTGGTATGGTCACTACCGGATGATGAGCTTCCCGCTTAAGGCTGGTACGGCTGACACCAAGTTCTGGTGTGTCGGCTTGCAAGAGCTGGCTTCATTGAATCTTGAGGCCTATACCTATGATCTCGACACTCTCGCGTCTACCTGTTTCACTGCGAATGGCTGATGTCTCGCTGCTTCTGGAGGGAAGCATTCCAATGCGACCGATTCTTGCACGGGCGACCCGCCGGATCGCCCCTGCGATGAGTCGCCTTTGATTTGGTTTCCCCATTCGTTAGGAATAATTTCCTAGCGCGTGCTCTTTTCGAACCCGCGTAACCTTTTGATGAACCCCGCGGTAAAGTACATGAATCGTGAGATCGAGAGTCTCAACGCTGTTTTGCCTGTAATCCAGCGATAATGGTGAGAGACTCATACCCCTAGTCATTCGCTTGCGTCCAGATTTCGATCTGGCGTTTGAAGTTGGATATGCTTTGGAGGTCCTATGCGTTCGGTGCAGCAGTCTGCTTCTGTGTACATCCTGAAGCACACACTACGGCTGATCCTGGTACTGAGCCTTTTACTGGCAATCGGCGCGACTTCGGCACAGGAGCTGACGCCAGAACCAGCGCAGCCTGCTGATCAGCCCACCGAGATTCCGAGTGATGCAGGCATTACCCCGACTGTTGTGCCGACTGAAGCACCAACGGAAGTTCCAACGGATGCGCCTAGCGAGATTCCTACCGAGGCTGTACCCACCGAGATTCCTACCGAATATGTGCCCACTGTTGAGCCGACTGTTGAACCGACTCAGGTCGAGGTGACACCGGTTCCAACCGAGGTAGTGCCGACGCCTCTTCCTCAACCGGATCAATTCATTGAAGACTTCCAGAGCAGCGAGACATCTGATTGGCTGTTGACCTCCAATTGGGCGATTCTGACTGAAGACACCAACGCATTCCTGAGCGCTGCGTTGCCACAGGAGAAT
>CAZKXW010000045.1:0-33272 GCA_964556745.1 uncultured Anaerolineaceae bacterium | reverse complement strand
GATCCCATCCCCTGCGTCTCCATTCCGAACTTTTGTTTGATGTCCGGTGGCTAGACTATCAACTATTAACTTCTCTGTCTGCTAAAAGCGATAAGCGGTCAGCTAATAGCTGCCCCATAAACTACAAACGACGGACGATTTCCCCTACCAATTCCCGCAGCCCCCATCCCCCCAGCGACTCCACTGCCACATGCGCCCCCGGCCCATGCTTCCCGCCAATCCCCACCACCCAGAATCCCCCGTCCAGCGCTGCCCGCAGCCCCGCCACCGAGTCCTCGAACACCAGCGCGCGCCCCGGCTCCACCCCCATCTGCCCCGCCACCCACAGGAAGATGTCCGGCGCAGGCTTGGCCCGCCTCACCGTGTTCCCGTCCGCGATCACGTCGAAGAAAGGCGTCAGCCCCAACCGCTCCAGCACCCCCTTCGCGTTCTGGCTGGACGACCCCAACCCGATCTTCAACCCGGCCGCCCGCCCCTCCGCGATGATCTCCCGCACCCCCGGAAAGCACCGTTCCGGCGTCAGCCCATCCATCAACTCCAGGAAGTAGCGGTTCTTCCGCGCCATGTAGGACTGCGCCAGTTCCTCCGAAACGTACCGTCCATCCAGGAAGATCTCCAGGCTCGCCCGCCGCGAAAGCCCCTGCATTCGGTGGTACTGCTCCGGCGTGAAGTGAATCCGCTCCTCAGCCGCCAGCCGCTGCCACGTCTCATAGTGCAGCGCCGGGGTATCCGTAATCACACCGTCCAGGTCGAAGATCAATGCCTGTAACGCGAGAGTCATGTCTCTGCCTGTTCCCTGCTGTAGCCGGCTGTGAGGTCTTCACCCGGAGATGATGCCTGCGCGCGGCGATCCTACCTTGTTTGTCCACTCGGTGGACATGGTTTTTCGGCAGCCGGATCACTTCAGTATCCGGCGGCCTTATCTATCCAGCCTGTGCGTCCGCTCAATCCCAGCTATAATAGCAAACCATGTCCCGAAAACGACTCCCAATCCTCCCACTGCTGCTTGGACTCTTCGCCTTCTTCGGCTGCGATCCTTACGTCAGCGAACAGGCTCCGCAGGTGGTCATCATCACTGCCGTGCCCACCGCCACCCCAGAACCGAGTCCCACCCCGCCGCCTACCCGCACGCCCATCCCGACCCTCACCCCGGTGCTGACCCCCACCTCCACGCCCTTCCCCTGTGATGAACCCGCTGGACAGGTCATCCGCATCGACCAGTTCCGCAGCCAGATCGCCGACGAGAACCTCCGCTACCGAGTCTATGTCCCGCCCTGCTACCAGAAGTCTGGGAAACGTTACCCCCTGGTAATCCTTCTGCACGGCGCAGCTCAGAAAGAAGATGAATGGGAGAAGATCGGCGCCCTTCAGGCTGCCGACCAGGGCTTCCGCCTGGGAGTCCTCCCACCGATGGTCATCATCATGCCCTACGTCGGCAGCATCGGCAACAACAGCACCTTCCCGCCCCAACCGTCCTACGAGACCGTCGTCCTGGAAGAACTGCTCCCCGCCATCGAACGCGATTTCTGTATCTGGAACCGTCGCGAATACCGCGCCATCGCCGGGATTTCCAGGGGTGGCTTCTGGGCCTATAGCATCGCCCTCCGCCATCCCGATGTCTTCGGCGTGGTCGGCGGCCACAGCGCCTATATGACCGAGAACCTCAGCGAGATTCCCGCTGCCTTTAACCCGCTCGCACTCGCCCAAAACTCGGCGCTGCTCCCTGAAGCCGGCCTGCGGATGTACATCGACAACGGCGCGGAAGACCCGTCCGGCCTAAACCTGGAGCTTTTCTCCAGCCGTCTGACCGCGCGCGGCATCCCCCACACTTACGTCATCAATCCTGTCGGCGGCCATGACGAAGCCTATTGGTCAGCCCATGTATCCGAGTATCTGGCGTTTTATGGCCGGAATTGGCCGCGTGAGGTCACGAGTCTGCCAAGCTGCGCTGATCCCAGTCCGTAATCAGGCTCCACCCTCCGCTTCGGGTGTCGCTTCCGGCGTCGGCGTGGGCAGCGCGATCCCCATCGCGACCTGGCACTCCCGCAGCAAATCCTGGGACACCGTGATGATGTCCTCCTGCTGAGTCCGCTGCGACCGTTCCAGCGCCGCTTCCAGGAACGGAACCGCCGCAGGACAGTTGCCCACTGCCCGCTGCGCCCGCCCCATCCACAGGTAGTGGTAGGCATTCGTCGATCCCAGATCAATGGCCTTCTGGAGCGATAGGATCGCCCCAGCATTGTCCTCCAGACTGATCTGCACCCGCCCCAGCAAACCCTGGCACAGAATGCTGTTTGGGTCAGCCTCCACGCACCGCCGCAGGAATTCCGCCGCCTGCGAGAAATTCCCCTCGATTCGGAAGTAGTACGTCCCTAACTCGAACAACGCTAGCGCATTATTCGGGTTGATCTCCACCACATCGCTCAGCAGCGCTAGCGCATCCTGTAGCGCCTGCGAGTCACCGTTGGCTTGCCCCACGATCATCTGCATCCGCGCCAGCTCGATGGCCAGATACGGCAGATGAGGAGCCGCGTTGTACGCCTGCTGGAAGTAATCCGCTGCCAGCGCGAAGTCGAACTCTACCAACCAGGCCACCAGTCCGCGCACCCGCAGCGCCTCAAAGCTGTTCGGATCGACTTCCAGCGCCCGGTCAGCCGTACTCTGCGCCAGTTCCGCGTTGCCGTTGTCCAGGTACGCCTCGGCCAGGAACGCCATCGCCCGCGCGTTGTTCGGGTCGATCTCCAATGCCCGCAGCGCGCTGGAGATCGATTCACCGTAGCGGTTGTTCCGGTCCAGCGCCATCGCCCGCACCGACCACGCATCTGACGAGAACGGGTTGGCCGTCACCGTCCGCTCAGCAATCCGCAAAGCGTCCTGCTGCTTCCCCTCCATCATCAACCCGAAGGCTGCCCGGTAGTACACCTCCACCGAGTTCGGCACCGCATCAAGAATATCCAGATAGCTGCTTACCGCAGCCTCGATGCGCCCCTCGCGCCAATCGATCTGCGCTCGATCCAGCCGATCCGCCGGATTGGCTGTTGGCGTCCCCGTCGGAGCCACCGCCGTAGACAGGCTGTTCTGTGCCTGGTTGACGATCCCGGCCAACGCCTCGGCAACTGGCGGAGCCAGCGTTTCTCGATTTCGGTATATCTGGAGCCCCGCGAAGGCTACAATCGGAGTTAGGATCCACAGCCACATCCAGCGCAGTGAAATTGGGCTGCGCTTCTGTCCCCGCAGATACCGCTTTGGCGTCCGTAAATGCATACCGCCTCAGCTGCCAATCGGCGTGGCCGGAATGCTTGTCGGCAGAACTTCCGGCAGCGTCGCGTTGCGGTAGGCGGTACAGTTCTCCGTCACCAGCCCCAGTCCACTCAGGGTCGTGCTCAACACCGGTTCCCCAATTCCTTCTGACCGGATGATCGTCAGCGATTCATTCAGGATGTTCCAGGCTTCATCGCACTCGCCGATGTAGTAATGCGCCAGCCCGCGGAGATATTGGCACTCAATCTCCGTTGAACCCAAATCGACACAGCGGTTGAAGTTGTCTATGGCTCCTTCGTAATTCCGCCGTCGGAAGTTGACCATCCCCAACTGCCGGTAAGCCTCTTTGTAGTCCGGGTCAATGCCCAGAGCATCGTCACAGTACCCTTCCGCCTGCTGATCCTGCCCGATGCGCGAATACACCTCGCACAGCCGCAGCATCGCCTTCGGATTACGTGGCTGCTTGGTCAGGATCGTCTCATAGGTGGCAACCGCCTCTTCATACAGCTCCTGCTGAATGTACTGCCCCGCCAGTTCAAAGTACGGTGGAATCAGGTTCGGGTTGATGTTGATCGCGTCTTCCAACTGTCGGATTGCCGCTTCTCGTTCCCCCACCCAGATCAGCGCGTAGGCATAGCTGCGATGCCCTTCGACGCTCATCGGGTCGGCCCGGATCGAGTCCTCGCCGTAGCTCAACCCCTGTTGGTAGCGCCCGATATTCGTATACGCGCGCGATAGCACAGCGAGCAGCGGCGCGAAGTTCGGGTCGATCTCAAACCCACGCAGAGCTATCGGAATCGCCGACTCCGAGTCGTCCAACCAGACCAGCGCCTTCGACTTCAATGTATAAGCCCGCACATCCTGCGGCGCGACCTCGATAGCCCGGTCGCCCAGTTCGGAAGCCAGTTCCGCATCCCCTACCGGTCGTCCCTGCTGTGGATCGGCATCCCGATCCAACTCGATCAGCGTCCGCCCATACTCATACAGGTAGTTGATGTTGTCCGGCTGCTGGCTGACTGCCTGGGCATAAGCCGCAGCCGCCTCCTCCAGCTTACCCGCCAGGAATAAATCGTACCCCTGCGACGCCCACACGCTGGCGAACGGCGTCGCAGTCGGAGCTAATCCAATCGCATCCAGCGCCATCAATTGCAGACGGCTGAACTGCGTGTAGACGAATACCAGCAAACCTCCCAGCAGCAGGCCATACCAGAATAGAAATTGCCCTCCCACCCGGCGGCGCCGGCGGCTGCTGAAGAACGGCTGCGAATAATCCCGCTTGATCTGCATACACTAAACCTCGAACTGATTTTCGCACCTTGACGATAGCCGACGGCAGGGATACGTGTCAAGCCGTGATGCCTGTACACCTCAGCCATTCACATCAAGATTCTACGGAGCCGCATACTCCGTCACCATGAACGTCAACGGATCGCTCCGCAGTGCAGTTCCATCCTCGGTCTGGGCCGTTGCGACCAGTTCATGCGCCCCCAGTTCCAGCGTCCACCACAATTCCCACGGCGCACCCGTGGCCGTCCCCAGGCTGCGACCATCCATCCAGTAGCTCACAGACTGAGTTCCCGCAGGCGCGACCACTGTCAGCCGCAGCCGCTGCGTCTCCAGCGGCAGCATCGGACTCACCTGGAATACCGTGTACGGATCAGGCTCGAGCAGCCGCAGTCGTTCATCTCCCCCCCGGGCGACCAGCGTCGCCGGAGTCGGAGGCTGGCGAATCCCGTTCCGCAGCGCCCAGTCGCGGGCTTCCTGCGGCAGCACCAGATACACCTGGCTGACCCGTCGCTCTGGTGGAGTGGACTCGTCCGCCAGCAGTCCCGTCTCCCGGTCGATCACGAACCGATGGTACAGGTTATCCGGCTCCGTTGGAACCGTCCCCTCGATGAATACCTCGCTGCGCGTCAGTGGACAGTCAGGTGTCGGAAGCAGCCCGCTGGTCGCACAGACCACCTGTCGAACCAACCCCGGCGGCTCCCTGAACGTCAGTTCCGGTTGCCCCAGCAGCACGCTCCGCATGAACGCATTCCAGATCGGTGCCGCTCCGCTCACCCCGGTCACATCGACCATCGGCGTATTGTCGGCATTCCCGACCCACACTCCCACCACCAGATTCGGCGTGAAGCCCACCACCCAATTATCCCGGTAATCGGTGGTTGTGCCTGTCTTGGCCGCAGCCGGTCGTCCTAGTCGCAGTGCGCTGTTTGTCCCGAACGATGGTATCCGTGCGTTGTTGTCGCTCAGAATATCGGTAATAAGATACGCCACCCGCGGGTCAATCACTGTCGTGGTCAGCGGTGCCGGCTGCCACTGGTACAGCACGTTGCCCTGATGGTCACTGACCTTCAGGATCATCGTCGGTTGCACCCTAAACCCACCGTTCGGGAAGATGCTGTAGGCCTGCACCAGATCGAACAACCGCACCTCGCCACCACCTAGCGTAATCGCCAGATCAATGCTGCTGTTTTGCGCCAGCGTCTCAACGCCCGCATTCTTCAGCAGCCCCACCAGCCGCTCGATACCCACATATTCCAGCGCCTTCACCGCCGGGATATTGAATGACGACGCCAGCGCCTCCCGCGCCAGCACCGGCCCATGTTCCACCAACCCGAAATTCGCCGGGGTATAGCTTTGCAGTTTGCGTGTGATAAACGGCGTCTCCACATCCAGGATCATTGTCGCCGCTGTCCACGGCTCCGACTGCGTCGGATCAAATGCTGCCGCATACGTGAACGGCTTCAAAGCGCTTCCCGGCTGCCGCAGCGCCAGTGCCGCGTTCACCGCCCCATCGATACTTTCGTCAAAGTAATCCGGGCTGCCCAGCATCGTCAGCACCTGTCCAGTGAACGGATCCATCGCCACCAACGCCGCATTGTGTGCGTTGGCCGGGACCCGTTCTCCCATTGGCGGATTGTTGAGGTAATTAAGCTGCTGACGGGCAAGTGCTTCGGCCCTCTCCTGCCAATTCACATCCACCGTTGTGATAACATCCAACCCGCCCCCATACAAGGCTTGCGGGTACTCCCGCTCAAGCTGTTTCCAGACCGCCATCACGAAGTGCGGCGCCCGGATCGGGAACACCGTTGCCGCGAACTGGAGCGTCTCCCGCTTTGCCATTGTCTCCTGAGCCGCGTCAATGAAGCCGTTCTGGACCATCAGCCCCAGCACCGAGTCCCGCCGCGCCGTAGCCGCTTCCGGATTCACCAACGGATCATACACTGCCGGCGACTGGATCAATCCGATAAGCAGCGTGCACTCCGCCAGCGAGAGTTCCACCGCGGACTTAGCGAAGTACGCCTGTGCAGCCGCCTGAATTCCATACGCCAGATTGCCGAAGTAGCTCTGGTTGAGATACAGCGCCAAAATGTCTTCTTTGCTGTAGACACTTTGCAACCTAATCGCCAGGATGCTCTCGCGTAGCTTTCGCCGCAGGCTGCGTTCAGCCCGCTGTTCCGGCGTGAACAGCAGATTCCGCGCCACCTGCTGCGTGATTGTGCTGCCTCCGGCCAGCACCTCACCACCCCGCAGGTTGATCCATACCGCCCGCGCGACCCCAATCATATCCACGCCCGGATGGTCGTAGAAATTGGCGTCTTCGGTAGCAATCACTGCCTGCTGACAGTGCTGCGGAATCGCCGCCAGATCAAGCGCCGTGTTCCGTCCGCCCTCCGGCGGCAAGATTTCGTAGAGAATCTGCCCGTTTCGGTCATAGATGCGTGTCGAAGGCAGCGCCAGCCCGGCCTCAAGCTGGTCAATCGATGGCAGATCGGCAAACAGCCACCCATAAATGAATATCGCTCCTGCCGTCATCACAGCTAAGCCAACCGTGACAATTTTTCGGCGTCGCGACCACTGTCGAATTCGTTGATAGAGCCGCACGTGTTTTTTCTCCCGAACGGCTAACGATGCTTGTGCCATCCATCATACAGAGATTCACTGCCCCCTGCACGACTCCGAACCGATGTTTGGTACGCTCATCTCGCCCTTGTACGGTCTGACACGTCAGCTAGAATCGCAGACCAGAAACCTATATGGTCAGTAATGTGCCCAAATTACGGAGGATTCATTCAACATGGCTAATCTTTCTCACCTGACTCGTTGGTTGATCAGCCTGTCCCTCGCGCTGGGAATTTTGTTCAGCGCCAGCGTTGTCCTGGCTCAAGATACAACTGCGCTGTCCGATACTAGCCTCATCACTGCCCTGCGCCATACCCATTCGCTGGTACGCTGGTTTGTCGTGCTGGTGACCGTGGCCGCGCTCATCAAACTGGTGCTGGGTTTCTTGGGCAGTGGTGTCTACGACGCATTAACCCAGCGCATCATGACGGCCTTCAGCGGTCTGATCACGTTGCAGTGGCTCATCGGCCTCGTCTTCCTGATCATCTACGGCAGCACAGTCGGCTTCGGGCAGCGCCACTTTTGGGAGCATCTGGTGGTGATGACTCTGGCCGTCGGCCTTGCCCATATGCATAACAGCAAGCGCTGGCGCAGCCTCGCTGACCGCCTCCGCTTCCGGAACAATCTGCTGCTCGTTCTAGGCGTGCTGCTTCTGGTCATCATCGGTGTCGCGCTCCTGCCGCAGGGCTGG
Organism: uncultured Anaerolineaceae bacterium; assembly: GCA_964556745.1. Taxonomy (GTDB): domain Bacteria; phylum Chloroflexota; class Anaerolineae; order Aggregatilineales; family Phototrophicaceae; genus CFX2. The sequence goes on along the minus strand of CAZKXW010000045.1, from coordinate 25,414 downwards.
CGCATTGCCCCCAACTAATCAAACTAGAGAGAATCCGCAACCATGACTGCCGCCACCCAATCCCAGGAACGCCTCGATTTCAAGCGCATCCTGCCTATCTTCATCATCATCTTGACCGACTTGCTCGGCCTGACCATCATCATCCCACTACTGCCACTCTATGCAGCCTCCTTCGGGGCTGATCCCGTTATCATCGGCTTGCTCGGAGCCGCGTTCCCCACAATGCAGATCGTCGGTGCGCCCCTGCTAGGTGGCTTATCCGACCGCTTTGGCCGCAAACCCATCCTGATGCTCAGCCAGATCGGAACCTTCCTGGGATTTGTGCTGTTAGGTATCGCCAACAGCCTCCCCCTCATTTTCCTGGCGCGAATCATCGATGGCCTCTCCGGCGCGAACGTCGCCGTCGCCCAGGCTGCCCTCACCGACAGCACCACTGAGAAAACCCGCGCCCAGGGCTTGGGTCTGTTGGGCGCGGCTTTCGGCCTCGGCTTCATCGTCGGACCCGTCATCGCTTTCGCTACCCTCGGCCTCAGCGGAAATGACTACCACGCGCCTGCGCTGGTCGCTGCTGGGTTTTCGTTGCTGTCGATCATCCTGACGACCATCATGTTCAAGGAGACCCTGCCGCCGGAGAAACGCGGGGCCCAGCGCGGTGAGAAGCGTACCGTCCTAGTTGGTAACATCATCCATGCCCTCCGCCAGCCTATCATCGGGATGCTGCTGATCCTGATGTTCCTTCAGCAGTTGATCTTCGGCGGATTCGAGTACCTGATCTCCCTCTTCACTCTCAACCGCCTCGGCGTCAACGGCTCCGGCAATGCGCTCATCTTTGTCTTCGTCGGCATCATCATTGTCCTGATCCAGGGCAAGTACATCGGCCCGTGGAGCCGCAAGTACGGCGAGCACCAGCTGATCTACACCGCCCTCATCCTCTTGGCCGCCGGCCTGACACTCACCGCGCTCACCCCTGCCCAGACTGTTCCCTGGTATTCTCGCGCCGAGATGATCCGCGAACTAAACCAGAATACCGCTTCCAGGACTGGGGAGGGGACCTCGGCCAGCATGGTGTCAGTGCCCATCCCTGAAGATGGCAACAACGGTTGGTTGGGTCTGGTCTGGATTCTCGTGGCGATGATCCCGGCAGCCGTCGGCGGTGCTCTCCTATCGCCCAGCATCAACAGCCTAATCACCAAACGCGCCGGCAGTGAAGTCGGCAGCACCCTGGGCGTCAGTTCCGCTTTGGTCAGCACTGCTAACGCCATCACTCCTATCCTCGGCGGCAGCATCTTCAGCATCCTCGGTTCGACCGCTCCCTTCCTGATCGGCGGCATCGTCCTCGGTGGGCTGTACTTCATCGCCCGCCAGACCGTCAAGCCCAGCCCCGACGATCTCAGCGCGGCCGTGTCTGCCCCTTCATGAACCGATTGTCTTTTCGGCCAGGAGTATTGCAGTCCACCCTTGGCAGGATCAAAATCGAACCCAATTCACCACAGCGGAGTAGTATCTCTATTGCAGTAAAGTCATTATTGAGTATAGTGCGCGGCGCGGCGCCGTGATAACCAGCGGGAGCAGATTGACGATGAATCCCACCGCCCCCGAACCCAGCGATGTCGAGTTGATCGAGCGAGTCCGCGACCGTGATCTCGACGCGCTGGGGCTGCTCTTCGACCGTTATTATTCCCATGTCTTCCGTTCAGCCGTCGTCATCACCCAGGATGCTGCTGCCGCCGAAGACATCGCTCAGGAATGTTTCCTCAAGATCAACCGCTACGCCGACCGTATTGATACCAACCTGCCCCTCCTTCCGTGGCTCTACCGCGTCACCGTTAACCTGAGCTACACCTGGATCACCCGTCAGCGCAAGCGCCGCATCTCGCTTGATGCCGTCATCGATAACCTCATCAGTCCGGCCTGGCTTGCTCCGGAGCATATTGCCGAGTACAGTGAGATTCAACAGGTTGTCCGCGATGCCATCCAAAAACTTCATTTCAACCAGCGCGTCGTTATCGCCCTGCATTATCTGAGCGGCCTCAGCCTGGAAGAAATCGCCGAAATCCTGGATTGTCCCGTCGGCACAGTCAAGAGCCGCCTCCATTACGCTCGCGAAAATCTGCGGCGCCACCTCGAACGCACCAATTGGACGGGTGAAGTAGTACATGGCTACGCACGATAACAGCTTCGACGACATCATCTGTTCGGCTTTGCAGTGCAGCAGCACCGTCACGCCGCATCAGAAACATGCTGCCCGCCAGCGCCTGCTCCTGGCTGCTCAATCGGTCGGTGTCGAGCCGCGTCTCACACCACCGGGTTGGAAGCTGCGCGTCGCTCATATCTGCCAGTCAACCACAAACCTAATCGCGCAGCTTTTGTCCAACGAAGTCCACTATATGCGTGCCTACAACCACCGCTACGGCTTGCACTACACCGCCTACATCTCCGAGTTTTCCATCAACAACCGCTTGATGGATTCCATGCGCTTGCAAATGGCCCATCCTCGTTAATAGCCCGAAAGTACCGGAGACATATTTCCGCCGCGCGAGGCCGACCTCTTACGTTTCCTGTCACGATTTGCAGTATAATCATCGCAGAAGGCACTTCGGAAAGGAGAAGAGGCGTTATTCGCCGCAGACCGGTGCCGGGCTGTGGCGTTGCGCCGACGGGTTATGTCGTATTTGCCGCGTGTTATCACGGTTGATCCTACGTTTGCCATTGCCCGCATCATCCGGGGAACCACCGATCTGCTCGGCTATCCCATCATCCAGGTTGATGTTCCGCGCGGCACCGATGCGCTTGATGAACTGAACCGTGGCGGAGCCAGCCTCATTGTTGCCGCCTGGGAACTGCACGATGACATTCAGGGATTGGAACTCGCCCTGCGCGTCAAACAAACCGCTGCCGAAACCGCTGTCGTCCTCGTTGGCGATGTCGATGACCCCGAATCGGTCGAAGAAGAAACCGTTGACGGCAAATCGCCATTTGTCTATTTACGCCGCCCCGTCGATATACACCAGTTCCTCCGAGTCATTGTCGCGGGTCTCAAGAGTGAGGACATTCACAGCGCCTTCAATCCGCCAGCTTCGGCTGTTGCTGCCGCTGTCGATCATGGCCCGCTGCCTTCTATCGACGTACAAAATGCCCACGCCATCATTAAGCGTATGTTGGTGGATGTCGGCGCGATGGCCATCATCCTCGCCGGACGCACCGGCGAAGTCCTGCTCGAAGACGGTGCCCCTGGCTACCTGGATCGAGAGAGCCTCACCCGTGCACTCCTCCCAACAGTACATACCAACATTGAGATGTCCGCCCTGGTCGGCGGCCAGCCTCAGACCATCCACTTCTATGATGGCGACGACAAGGATGTGTTCGTCCTGTCAGTCGGCCTGCACCATTTCCTCTGCATCGTCTACGATGGGCAGATGGGCAGCCGCCAGTTCGGCAGCGTCACCCGCATTGGCCGCAAAGCCGCCCAGGACTTGATCGCTCTGTTGGGTGCATCTGCCTTTATGATCGACCGCCAGCAGACCGTCCGCTCTGTCGAACCCCCGGCTCCACGCAAGCGCAAGACCACCACCACCGAAGTCGTCGAGCGCATCGAACCCGTCATAGAACGGCCAGAAGCGCCTATCACCGAACCGGAGCCGCTTAAGCTGGACCCGATCCAGAACCTGGATGTCTCCATTTTCGATCAGTTGGGTAAGCTCGATGACAGCGCGGCGGAAGCCTTCTTTGATCTGGACAAGCTCGAAGAACTAGTTAACAGTTCTTCCGGTCGCAAAGAAATCACTCTCGACGAAGCCATCGAACTCGGCGTATTGGGTAACATCGATGGAGAAAGTCGTTAAGGTGCTGTGTCGTCTGTAAGTCCTGCACACGAGCGGTTGGGGCATGGGAACCAGCCGCTTTTGTGTTTTCGGCGCTGAAAGGATACACCCATGAGTGGAAAACCCACTCCGTCGAACCGCGAAACCAGCCCCGAACGGGATCCACTTGTCGGCAAGCAGTTGGGGGATTACAAGCTGGATCGCCTGATTGCCACCGGCGGAATGGCGCGTATTTACCAGGGAACTGACCAGAAACTCGCCCGTACTGCCGCCATCAAAGTCCTTCAGTTGAATGACGGCAATCTTGATGACACGCTCGCCAAACGTTTCCAGCGCGAAGCCCGTGCTGTTGCGGCCCTGGAACACCCCAACATCATCTCTTTGTTTCAGTATGGCGAACAGGACGGATACTACTTCCTGGCGATGAAGTACATCAAAGGTCACGACCTCGCCCAGGAAATTAAGCACCTCAAACGCCGCGGCAAGAAGATCGACCTGCGCCGTGCCTTAGAAATTCTTGAACAGATCGCCGGTGCGCTCGATTACGCCCACACCCGCGGCGTCATCCACCGCGATGTCAAGCCCTCTAACATCCTACTCGCCGAAGATGGTCAGGCCATCCTCACGGATTTTGGCCTCACTATGCATGCCACCAACGAAACCACCCTCGGCACAGCCTTCGGCACGCCCCGTTACATCTCGCCCGAACAGGCCACTGCCTCCAACAAAGCCGTTCCCCAAAGCGATGTCTATTCGCTCGGTGTCATCTTCTACGAAATTCTCACGGGCGCACCTCCCTTCACCGGTGACACGCCCATGGAGATCGCCCTCAACCACATCACCACCCCCCCACCACCACCCCGCTCGCGGGACAGCAGCATTCCTGAAGCCGTCGAACGCCAGGTCTTGAAGGCGCTTTCCAAAGAACCCACCGACCGCCACAAAACTGCCCTTGAGTTTATCCATGCCGTTCAACAGGCCTACGGCTATACTTCCCTCATCCCGGAAGGATTGCTCGCTGGCCCAGTCACGACCCAACCGCGCAGCCCGGAAGCCGTTACCAGCACTGCCGATACCCACCACAGCATCGCCACCGCCAATTTGAGCCGCCCACAGCGCCGTCGTCCGCTCCTGGTCTGGTTCGTCTCAATCTTCTTGGTTGCACTGGTGGGGGTCGCGGCCTTCCTGTTGATCACTTCCAATTCCACCAGTACACCCGGCCCCGCCATCGTCCTGATCTACGACGATGCCAACTTCACCGTCGTCAACAGCGCCGACTATGACCTCAATGTCCAGCGCCTCACCTTCATCCGTGGCGTGGATGGCAGTGGCGGGGATGACTACTCCGGGGATCGCGTTCCCGGCGATACCATCGCCTCGAACAGCTGCTACCGAGTCAGCTTGCAGGGTCGCCAGACTGCGCCGCCGCCCCAATGTTCCAGCAACACTCCCATTGGGGAAGTCCTTCAGGATCAGCTCCGCCTCTTCTGGCGCAGCGAAACCAGCACGGACGCGCTCATGAGCAGCTTCGAGGTGCAGTACAACGGCCAGACCGTCGTCCGCTGCAATACCGTCTCCCGCGGCGGAGCCGACGAGTGTCGTTTCGACTGGCCAGCGCCTCCGACCGTCCCGGCGCGTTGAGGCGCTGGCGTTCATCCAGGCATCGGGTTATCCTTATCCAATCCGATATGGACCATTCCACGGATGCCAACCATGACCGATTCCTTGCTCGTCTCGACTGCCTGGCTGCATGACCACCTCAATGACCCTGACCTGCGAATTGTCGATATTCGCGGCCATGTCCGCCCGGCCAACGAACCGCTGCCTCATTACTTCAACCACCGCGAAGACTATGACCGCAACCATATCCCTGGCGCGGTCTTCATTGACTGGGTTCACGAGATCACGGATCCCGCCGACCCTCGCCATGCCCAGATTGCCCCGCCAGAACGTTACGCCGCCGTGATGTGCCGCAACGGGATCAACCCGGACACAATGGTGGTGGCCTACGATGATGCAGGTGGCATGTTCGCGTCCCGGCTGTGGTGGTCGCTCAACTACTACAGTCACAGCCGCGTCGCCGTCTTGGATGGCGGCTGGAACAAGTGGATCACCGAAGGTCGCCCCGTCACGGCCGAAGTACCTTCGTTTTCACCCGGCGAGTTCGTCGCCCGCCCCAACCCGGCTATCTATCGCGATGCCAGTCAGGTCCTGGCCGCCCTGGGCACGTCCACCCGCCTGATGGACATGCGGTCCACTGAAGAGTTTCGAGGCGAGTACGCCCGCGCCAAACGCGCCGGCCATATTCCTGGCGCGGTCAACCAGCGCCGCGCCAACCTGACCGCGCCCGATGGCACAATGCTGCCGCCGGAGCAGCTTCGCGCCCGTTTCGCCGAGATTGGCATCGATTCATCTACGCCAGAAGTGATCGTTTATTGCAATGCAGGGGTTTCGGCCAGTTATGGTCTGCTGGCGCTGCGCGTCGCGGGCTTTACGCGGAACGCCATGTACGACGGCTCCTGGAAAGACTGGGGCAATGACGACTCCAAACCCATCGAGAAAGGCCCTTAGGCTCCAGCCTGTCGCGCGATGTCTTCCCCGAAGATGCTCATCAGCGATGGCAGCGCCAACTGCTGGAACAGATCGGCCATCATCTCGGCAGAATAGGGCGTCTCCTGCCGCAGCCACCAACTGATCATCGAGAGCAGCCCTCCAGCCAGATAGTGCGCCACGACTTCGACGGGCATGCGCGCCTCACCCGATGTGCCCTGCGCCGCTTCGATCCGTTCCTGGATGCTCTCGGCCAGGTAATCCCGTATACCGTTCAGCACTGCGGCCGTGCCCTGCTCACTCAGCAGGATCACACGGTAAACGTCGCGGTACTCGCCCGCGTGTTGGAAAGGAACCGCCCGCAATGGCATATCTAACGGCATGGCCTGTGCTGGCGGCACATCGAACCGCGCTTTCAGATCGTCGAATATCTCCCGCAGACTGCGCATCAACAGGTCTTCTTTATCGACGAAGTGCAGATAGAACGTCGCCCGCCCCAAGTTCGCGCGGTCAGCGATGTCCTGCACCGTCACCTGATCGTAGCCTTTCTCCAAAATGAGATCGAGCAGCGCATCCCGCAGCAGCCGCCGGGTACGTGGCTTCCGCCGGTCAGGTTTCTTCAACATCTTCTTCGTTTGCTCCCCATCTCCTCCGTATTTCTCTGCGTCCTCTCTGACTCTATGATCGGTTTTCCACTATTCTTCCTCACCGTCACCTTCGACCGCCAGCGCTTGCAGGAAGTGAAGGTTATCCACCTGCAAGCGTTCCCGTGCTGTCTCCATCAGATGCTCGTAAAGCGCCGCTTTCCGCGCCGGCGGGTCATACTGCCCGCTGCGGATCGCAATGCACAGCGCTCGGTTGCGTTCATCCAGCGCCCGCTGCACTTCCACCGGATCATCCGCGTGCGCCTGATCGATCCCTTGCACAAAGTTCAGCCGCTGCCACTCGTTGTACAGCGGATCGACTCCCATACTCCGTTCCCGCTGGATGATCTCCAGCGCATGAACGGCCACTAACGTCTGGAAGTACAGCCGCCGGTCACTTTCCAGCGCCGGGACCACCTGCTCTTTCAGATACAACCGCACCGCGTCCAGCAGTTCACCCAGCGTCGGTCGATGCGTCATGCCGCCCTCTCCTCGATGCCGCTCACACGCCCTGCTGGCCGATCAGCCGCAGCAGTTCCATCTGCATTTCGGAAGACCGCCGTCCCAGCGTCGCCAGTTCGACGCTGTGATCTCCGCGGGAAAGATGCCGCTCGGCCTGCAATAGACAGCCTACCGCCCAGCGCAGATTCCCCAGTGTCTCCCAGAAATCCACTGCCGCTCGTTCGATCCGCCGCCCGCTGGCCGCTTCATACGCCTTCAGGAACGGCTCCCGATCCGCCGCAATTCCCCCAAACCACAGCGTCCCCTTCCCGTAGCGCCAATCCCGCAGGCACGGCCAGGCCAAGTCTTCCGCTGGGTCGCCCACATGCGCGTATTCCCAATCGATTACACTCAGCAGACCTTCCGCCCCGACCATGATGTTCCCGATGCGGAAATCTCCATGCACGAACACCGGCCGCTCGCAGATCGGTTTACGCCCTTCCAGCCATCGCAGCCCGAATTCGAAGACCGGATTGTGTACTTCTAACTTCTGAATCGCCGCGCGGATTTCACCCAGCGCAAAGTCGGCCGGAGTCTGGCCGGCGGCTGGCCGCGGCAGGAAGCGGAGCGCAGCCGTCTGGAAATCCAGCCCATGGATCTGCGCCAGGGTTCTGCCCATCTGCTCCGGCAGCGCCGCCCGCGCTGCCGCCAGTTCCGGCAGTTGAACCACCTGCCGCCCAATCGAGATGCCGTCCTGGTAATCCGTCAGCAGGAATGCTCCCTCCAGCAGCGCCGCCTCGACACACACCCCCCGCGGTCGCGGCACAGGAATGCCCGCCGCATGAGCCGCCGTCAATACCAGAAACTCCTCATCGCGCCGGAGTGCCCGTTCCAACGGCTGGGTACTCCGGTCGCGCCGCAGCAGCAGGCGCTCCCGGCCATCCGTCGTCTTGATCTCCACCAGCCAGTTATCGCGCGAGGCTCCCCCCGCCAGCGGACGCAGTTCCGTCACGGCTACGAACCGCGCGTCCATCGTGGCTTCGAGGTATTCGCTCAGCCGCGCTTCCAGATCAGCCGGAGTCACATGCACTGCGGACATCGTCCCGCCTTCATCGCCTCACCTGCCGAGGATCAATCTGGTTGAATAGTACCGCACATCAGCGGCGCGTGCTAAACTCCCCGCGAATGAGGGTAGATTGGGTAGGGACACGCGGTTGCGCGTCCTCCTCATACACGAGATGGGAAATCCACCCGCCTATATGACCCTCACTCTGAAAGGCGCCCAACATGGATTTTTCGACACCCGAACCCGTCCAGGCCATCGCCCGCCGCGTCCGCGAATTCATTGATACTGAGGTTATCCCTCTCGAACCCTTCTACGGCGAACACACTGACGGCATCCGCCCTGAACGGCTGGAAGCCGTCCGCGCCCGCGCCAAAGCCGCCGGCCTCTGGGGACCACAGCTTCCCAAAGACCTTGGCGGACTCGGCCTCAGCCTTCAGGAGATTGTCCCCGTCTTCGAGGAAGCCGGCCGCAGCCTGATCGGCCCGGTCGCGCTGAACTGCTCCGCTCCTGATGAGGGCAACATGCACCTGCTGCATCTGTTTGCCAACCCGGAGCAGGTCGAACGCTACCTGCGCCCCCTCGCTGCCGGGCAGATTCGCTCCGGCTTCGCCATGACCGAGCCACCCCCTGGCGCTGGCTCCGACCCGAACATGCTGCTCACCCGCGCCGTCCGGGACGGTGACGAGTGGATCATCGACGGCCATAAATGGTTCACCAGCGGCGCCGATGGGGCTGCTTTCCTCATCATCATGGCGCGCACCAACCCGGATGTGCCCACCCACAAAGGCGCGACCATCTTCCTCGCCCCTATCGAAACCCCCGGCATCGAGATCGTCCGCCGCGTGCCCATCATGGGCGGCGACGACCTGGGTGGCCACTGCGAAATCCGCTTCAACAAGCTCCGGCTGCCGCATTCAGCCATCCTCGGCGAAGAAGGGCAGGGTTTCGCGCTCACCCAGAAGCGCCTCGGCCCCGCCCGCCTGACGCACTGTATGCGCTGGACGGGGCTGGCTCAGCGCGCCCTGGAGATCGCCACCCAGTACGCCAATGAGCGTGAAGCCTTCGGCAGCAAACTCTCCGGCCACCAGTCGATCCAGTGGATGCTGGCCGATTCTGCAACCGAACTGCACGCCGGGCGGCTCATGATCCACCAGTGCGCCTGGCTGCTCGCGCAGGGCAGCGATGCCCGGCAGGAATCATCGATGTGTAAGGTGTTTGTGGCCGAAGCAGTCAACCGTGTGCTGGATCGCGCCATCCAGATTTGCGGCGCCAAAGGTATCTCGCGCGATCTACCGCTGAGCCGCTGGTACGAGGCCATCCGCGCCTTCCGCATCTACGACGGCGCGTCCGAGGTTCACCGCATGGTCATCGCACGCCAGGTCGTCAAGAAGTACGGCTCGGCCTGACCTTTACGTTCTTTGCGGATAAATCATACATCCAGCAGGAGCCGCACCTTCAGCACCCAGGCCAGATAGAGCGCCCGGAGGAAGCGCTTGATCTGCCGGGTGCTGCGGTCATCGTCCGACTCTGCCTCCAGCAGGAAGGGATAGCGTTCGGCGGCATCCTCGGGCGACTGCGACAGGGCCATCATCTCGTCGGCGTCCATCGTGCGCGGGATCACCTTGAAAAACACGAGCAGCGGGGCGGCATAGGACGGATTCAGATGCCCGACCAGGAAGAGCATCTCGAAGAGCTGGTTGCTGTTCACGCTCAGTTCGCCCAGCGACCGCGCCAGCACCGTGTGTTCCTCGAAGAAGGGCTGATCCTCGCGCCGCAGATCGTTCACCCGGCTGCCATCGCTCTGCATGGACCGCAGCCCTTCCCGCAGCAGCATCCACGGCAGCACCTCGGTCGTCACCGGGAGCTGCTTGAGCAGCCAGACCTCCGCCTGGCGCGAAATCGGGTACTCAATCTGCCCGATGCAGCCGAAGGGACGCGCCGTATTGTTGGCCGGTCAGCCCTCGCAGTAATGCTCATACGGAGCCAAGGTCTCGGCCCGATCCAGCAAGTCCTGCACCATGATGACCCGCGTCTCTTCGGGGCCATCCGGGGTGTTCCGGGCCAGCTCGAAGCCGATCTCGCTGACCGGGCGCTGGTCGCCGCTGCGCCGGAACAGATCGATCACGGCTTCGGCCCGCGCCCGGCCCTTCAACCGTTCCTGAATGCCCTCGGCCGTGAGTTCCTGCTTGGGGTAACAGCGGTAGTCGATCACGTAGTCAATCGCCATGCTGGGGTCTCGCTCGCTTGGGATACCAGAGGCGACAGTATAGCCCATCCCCCTCCCACCCGGCAGGGTCAAACGGGGTTCAGGGTTGAGGACAGGCGGATATTATTATATGAATTACTTAGCGTGGTGATAAGAATGATAAGAATGATAAGAATGAGAATCGCCAGATTCGCAAGAATCGCGAGAAGGGACTTTGTGGCGGCATTGGCGGCAATGGCGTCAGCGCCGTCAGGGTTGGAAATGGCAGAACCGCTATTTACCGCAAATGCTGCAAACACCGCAAATGCAAATCGACGAAAAGTTACAAAAATTGCAAATGTTGCAGTTGCAACTCGGCGTTTTGATGCAACTGCTGCGTCCGTTTCTCCACCCTGTTCAGGGTCGGCTGGCGATCGGTAGATCGCCGCGTATCTCCACGATACCACAAAATGGGACGGTTAGGGTGACATTTTGGTAACTCTTTTGGCGAGTCATGAATGCTTGCATATGAATGATGCATGTATTCGATCGGTTGCGCACGCTTCTTCTAACCGTTACCCTATATCTTCGGTAAACTGATGGATCAACAAGAATGAAAACGCTATTCGAGGCGGGCAATCCGCGGATTGCCCCTACGCATCGTTGTTATTCAGTCCGACGCCTTCTAGTTCGGTTATTCATGAGTGCAGTGTCCATACCTTATGGAGAAATCAATTCCAATGCGAACGATTTTTCACACGGGCGACCCGGCGGGTCGCCCCTACGATGATTCGTCTTTGATTTGGTTTTCCCATCAATGGCTCATCCGGCAAGTTCTGCCCTCATCCCCCTGCCCCGACGGGAGAAGGGGGAAAAACCTTTCGGGGGCGTCGCCCGCAGCCCCTGTTTTTCTCGACGATTTACCGGATGCACCATCAAGTCTTTGAATGAATTGATCCACCATGAACCATCCGTCATCCACCATTCACTACGCTGACCTCACCTGGCCGGAGGTCGCCGACCTGCCCCGTGACCTCCCCCTGGTGCTGCCCCTCGGCGACGGCTTCCCTGCCGAGTCCATTGCCGCCGCGCTGGGCGTCCCGGCCATTATCCTGCTCCCAGCCCTGCCCTACGGCTGGCCGGGCAGCATCGTCCCGGTCAGCGCGGAGATGCTCCGCCGGGTCATCGGCGGCATCTTCAGCGGCCCGCGTGAGGAAGGCTTCCAACGCTGCGTCGTCGTCAGCGATCAGGCCGGCCTGCCGCTCCCCGATGCCGTCTCCGCCCTGACGCTCCCGCGTCAGACCGCGCCCGCGCTCACCCCGCCCGCCGCCACCCCCCAGCGCGTCATCCTCATCCCCTGCGGCCATACCGAGCAGCACGGCTACCACCTCCCCATGAGTACCGATACCGTCATCATCGGCGCGATGGCCGAAGCCGTCGCCGCGGCCATCCCCGCCGAAGCCGAGACGCTGCCCGTCCTGCCCTACGGCGTCAGCATGTACCGCTCGTCGTTCGCCGGGACACTCAACCTCGGCGGGCGCGTCTTCGAGGATTTCCTGCTGGAAGTCATCGATGTACTGGTGGCCCGCGGAGCCGACCGCTTCTATCTGATGAGCGGGCACGGCGGCAACAGTTCCTTCCTGCACAACACCGTCAAATACGCCGGCGACCGCCACCACCACATCTTCGCCGCCACGACCTGGCTGCATACCTCCGGGCATCTGGGCGCGCCCGCCCTGGAGCAGTACCGCCGCTCCCCGCGCGGCGGCATGGGTCACGCCTGCGAACTGGAAACCGCCTACCTGCTCCATCTGCGCCCCGACCTGTGCAGGATGGATCGCGTCGTCGATGAACCCGACTTCATCAGCACGCCCAACTACTATATGGATTGGATCGAAGGTGGGGCACTCATCCTCACGGCGATGTGGGAAGACGACACCCTTACGGGGGCCTATGGCAGCGGCAGCCTCGCCACGGCTGAAGTCGGCGCGCGCTGGTTCGCCATCGCCGTTGAGGAGAAGATCGCGCACGTCCGCGAGATTCACGAGCAAGCCCGTCTGCGCCTTGCTCGCCGCGCCGATCAGCAGCGCCAGAACCTGACCCCCGCGACCGTGCTGGCCCGCCAGCCTTGGCGCAGGAAAGGCTGAGGCGGCCAGAATTTACAGACACTTTACTCTGCGCCCTTGACGACCGTTCCGCCTTGGCATACCCTGTTTATAGACATGATGTCTAGAAAAAGGGGCGCAGCATGCCGCGCCACCTGGGAGGTGGTTCACTATGACAACCCGCATTCAACGTCCGAACGGCCCACGCGGCCATTGGCTCCTCGGCAGTATGAACGCGCTCCGCAGCGAGCGGCTGGCTTTCGTCCTGAACAATCGCCAGGAGTACGGCGATATCGTCTATTTCCGCCTCGGTCCGCGCCACGTCTACCAGATTAACCATCCCGACCTGATCCAGACGGTGCTGGTGAAGGAAGCCGGCCAATTCCATAAGAGTCCCGCCCTCAAGCAGGCCGCCGGCGAACTGATCGGCCAGGGCCTGCTCCTGCTGGAAGGCGAGGAACACCGCCGGCATCGCCGTCTGGTGCAGCCCGCGTTCCACCACAACCGCATCAGCGCCTACGCCGACGTCATGGTCGATTACACGACCGAGATGATCGACTCGTGGCGAGACTGGGCCGAACTGGATGTCGCCCAAGCGATGATGAAACTCACCATGCGGATTGTCGCCAAGACGCTCTTCGATACCGATGTGACCCAGCAGGCTGAGACCATCGGCGCGGCGATCACCACCGGACTGGAAAGCACCGCCGACCGCGTCTCGCGCCCGCTGCGCCTCTACGAATGGCTCCCGACCGAGACCAACCGTCAGCGCCGCGCCGCCCAGAAGCTGCTTCACCAGACCATCCTCGGCATCATCAACCAGCGCCGCCGCTCGGCGGAAGACCGCGGCGACCTGCTCTCCATGCTTATGCAGGCCGCCGATGAAGACGGCAGCACCCTGGATGACCGCCAGCTTCACGATGAAGTCATGACCCTGTTCATCGCCGGGCACGAGACCACCGCCAACGCCCTGGCCTGGACGCTGCTGCTGCTGGGCGAGCATCCCGATGTGGAAGCGCGGCTTCACGATGAGATCGGATCGGTGCTGGGATCACGCCGCGCCAGCGTAACGGATCTGCCCGCGCTGCCCTACACCCACATGGTGCTGAAAGAATCGATGCGCCTCTACCCCCCAGCCTGGATCATCACCCGTCAGGCCATCGCTGATGTAGAACTCGGCGGTTATACCATCCCGTCCGGCAGCATCGTCATGCTCAGCCCCTACGTTGTCCACCGCGATCCGCGCTTCTGGGAAGACCCCGAACGCTTCCAGCCGGAGCGTTTCGCAGCTGAACGGGAAGCGGCCATCCCGCGCTACGCCTACTTCCCCTTCGGCGGCGGCCCGCGCATCTGCGTCGGCAACCAGTTCGCCATGATGGAAGCCGCGCTCGTGCTGGCAACCATGATGCAGCGGGTACATCTGGAACGCACCAGCCCGCAGGCAGTCATCCCCGAACCGCTGGTGACGCTGCGCCCCAGGCACGGCCTGCCCATGCGCGTGAAGCTGCGCCAACCTGCCCTGCAACCCACGCCTTGGTATGCTTGAGACGTGTGTGGACAGACAGCGTGTGTGGTTCTGCGGCAGCATGAAAAACGGGCGGAGATCATCCGCCCGCTTTGATTTCGCCTATTCCCCCGCCACGCTCCGCTTCAACAGCCGCGCGTCAGGATGCAGACCGACCAGCCAATCCCCCACCAGCGTGACCGCCTTCTGCAATCCTGGCGTGACGCGGGGATAGCCCAGGGTGCTGAGCTGGAGCGTATATTCCCCGGCTGCCTGCCGCGGCCCAACCAGCAGCGCGACGTGCTGGTCGATGGTCGGCTCCTTGACGTAGATTTCGATGAGCAGCACCTTACGCCCGCGGTAGCCGCGCAGGGTGCTGATGACCGTCTCACCGAACTTATGCTCGCTCGGCTCGAACTGTTCGAGCATCTCGTCCAGCGTCAGCGGGCTGCAGAAGACCACGTGCGACATAGGCAGTTCCTTGTATTCCGGCAGGATGGGAGCGGGCGCGTCACTGCGGCGGTAGGCGAAGTAGCAGCAGGGGCGGCCTTCGCGTTGGGCACGGGCTTCGTATTTGGTGACGACCCGTCCCGGCATGGCAGTGTGCCACGGCGCATCCAGCAGGTTGACCAGCCCCGGCGTTTCCGCCAGCAGTTCGGCGCTCATCTGGGCATATTCGACGATGTCGGTGGCCAGATAGAAGCGCCCGCCTGGCCGCATCCGGTTGACAATGGCATCCAGCGTATCCCGCTGCATCAAGCGGCGGTGGCTGTGCCGCTTCTTGAACCACGGATCGGGGAAGTTGACGTGAACCTCCTCCAGGCTGCCGGGCATGAACAGATAATGCAGCGCCGTCTCCGCCGTCGATTGGATCGCTCGCACATTGCCGAGCCGCTGCCGTTCGATGGCTCGCTCGACATGGTTGAGGCACTGCCCGGCGATCTCGACTCCCACGATGTTCGCTTCTGGATTCTGCCGGGCGAGGTGCAGCAGGAACGCGCCGTAGCCGAAGCCGATCTCCAGAATCAGCGGGCGTTCCCTGCCGAACAGGTCAGCCCAATCGACCGGCCAGGGCAGGCGTAAACTGCTGAGTTTCTGCATAGAAGTCCGTGGGAAAATGGGCAAGGGTGAAGCGGAGAGGGTGGGATTCGAACCCACGAAGGTGTTACCCTTACTCGCGTTCCAGGCGAGCGCGTTAGGCCACTACGCTACCTCTCCAATGCGGCCGCAGACGGGCAGCATTGTAGCAAGTCCAGGCCGGATTATCCAGGCGCGTTTCGCAGTGTCTTCGGGTTGGATCGCGGCGGCGAGGGGGGTCGGTGCAGCCGGTCGAGGAAGGTCGTGATCTGCCAGGCGAACACATCCGGCGCTTCGAGCTGCGGCATATGCCCGCACTCGGCGATTTCGGTCAGCAGCGAGCCGGGGATGCTGGCCTTGATCGCCTCGGCTTCCGTCAGCGGCGTGAAGCGATCCTCCGTGCCCCAGAGGATCAGGGTGGGAACCAGGGGGGTCTGCGTCGCCGGCAGCGGACTGCCGACCAGCATCCGCATCGTCGCGGCGAAAGCCGGTGCGTAGGATCGCACCGCCTGCAAGAACGAGTCGTTGACTACGCCCGCCACATGAATCTGCTGCCGCAGTGTCTGCGGCGAAGTCGCGAGAGTGGCCAAGCGCGAGAAGATGAAGTTGGAAACCAGGGGGATTCGTTCGGCCAGCCGCAGCGCCCCCGGCAGATCAGGCACGCTCCCGCCGTTGACCAGGATCACCGCCGGGACGTAGCGCGGATTGGCCGCCGCGAACAGCCGGGCGAACAAGCCCCCCAGCGAACTCCCCACGCACACTGCCTGCTCGACTTCCCGGTAATCCAGGAACGATTTGATCCAGTGGAGCAGGACATCGGTCCGCCGCTGTGGGAGCGGATCACTGCCGCCATAGCCGGGCAGATCGGGAGCCAGCACGTGAAACTGTTCGGCCAGGATGGGCAGGGCTGGCCCCCAGTGCAGCCGGGCATCCCCGATGCCGCTGTGGATCAGCAGCAGCGTCCGCGCCTGGCCCTGCCCATCTTCCCAGAAATGGACCTTGAGTCCATCCAGCGAGATCGTCTGTTCTGTGGTTGTCATGGCCTATGCCTCGTTTCGATCTCGTCAGGTTAGCGCTCGGCCAGCGCGTCGATCAGACCGTGCTGGCGCAGCCAGGCAGTCAGTTCATCGGCGTTGGGTTCGGTAATCATACAGCCCCGGTTGATGCCGCGGGGGCTGATACCTTTTGGCAGAGCCGCAGGGGCTTCATCCGGCTTATCGCTCCCGCGCGGCGCAATGACCAGCGTCGGCACGGAGAGAAAGCCTGTCCAGTCCAGCACCCGCTGACGAGCCTCCATATCTCGGTCGATATACACTTCCCGGTAGGCCACGCCTTGATCGTTCAGCACCTGCTTGGCCAGCGTGATGAACGGGCAGCCGAACGTTCTGGAATACATGACGAGTTCTTTGTCCATATATCGCGTTATCCTGGGATGGTAGCCGCGTCGGGTGTAATGGGTGTCGCTCCAGGAACGGGCTGGCTGGGTTCCAGGAAGCACAGAATGCCATCGGTGATTCCCTTCGCCATTTCGTCCTGCTTCAAGGTCAGTACGTCACGATCGGCCAGCATGAACCCCAACTCGATGATGGCCGCCGGGGTCAGCGGGTGAATCTCGCGGAAGCTGTGGTAGTCGGTCATGTCGCGCGTCAATCCCGTGCGGCGTTCTAACCCCACCGCCTGCTGGTAATACTGCGCCACACATTCCACCAGCAGATCATCCGCCCCGGCCAGCGTCCGCGCCGCGGCGCGCGCGATGAGATACCCAGAGACAACTTCGCCGAAGTTCTGACAGGTATTCGCATGGATCGAGATCAACGCCGCCGCCTGATATTCCTCCAAACGGGGATCAAACTCGTCGAGCAGATCAACCGAGTAACCGCGTTCGCGCAGCGCCAAGACGACCTTCTGCGCCACGGCGAAGTTGATCTCCGCTTCCGTCAACCCGTCCGGGCAGACCGCACCGGGATCAGGCGGAACCTGCGGGCCTCGATGCCCGGACACAATGCCGATCCGCCGCAACCAGTTCGGCGTTGGGATCGGCGTGGGCGGCAGCGATACCAACGGGGTGCTTTCCGCCTGACTCAGCTGCGCTTTGACGTTATCGGCGATGAACTGCGAGGGAGTCAGCCACATGAAGATCGTCGCCATCAATCCCGCCGCGATGCTGATGACCAGGAACGAGCGTACAATCCCACCCAGCACGCCGACGGTCGTCCGGCGGCGGCGGGCCCGCCGCCGCTTAATCCGCCGGATGCGCTGTTCTTCCATCGCCTGCGCGTGCTGCTGTACGTGCGCTTCCACCTGGGCCAGTTGAACCGGGGCAGTTCGCGCGGCCGCCCCCGACCGCCCTGCGCTCGGTCGCAGCGACTCGGCTGCGCGGGCGAAAAGCTGGTCCGCCGGAGTCGTCGGCTGCTGCGTGGCGGACTTGGCCGCGGCCTGACGCATGATCTCGATGAACGTCACTGAGGCCGGCACTTCCGGCTGCGGGCCTGGCTCACTGTCGGTATCCGGGTCTTTGGGGATCAAATCGTCGGGCATGCGTTTCCTACCGCGCTTGTCCACTTCCCTCAGTGATTATATCGGCAAACCCTTTGCCGGAACATAGACATCGTCGAGACAGGCGCATTTCAAATTGGGGACGGATCTAAACACAAGCCCCAGGAGGCCATTTCAGTGAAGGAGGGGGATGGTCGGTTTGTGCCGCCAGACCCTCCATGGCGCATCCGGCACGTTCCGCCCTCATCCCGCTAGCCCCTTCTCCCGTAGGGACAAGGGGGAAAACCCTTCCGGGGGGCGTCCCCCGCAGCCCCGTGTTTTTCTCGACGATTGATTTAGCGGATGCAGCACGAAAGTGTCCGGCTGCCGAAAAGCCGTGTCCAGTGAAGGGGCAAAGGACATGCCGAAATCCGATTTCATTCCATGAAAGACCCACTGGCTATCCAAAACTTACCCCAAGAATGAAATGCACCCGTGCCTATTGGGGTTGCGTGCGCGCCCTGTCAAGGCGATACCTACTCTGCCTTCACCGCGTAAACCTGCGCGCCGTCGCTGTCAAAGGCCAGTTCCAGATAGGGCGCGCTGCTTACCGCCGACTGCATCTCCACCAGTTCAGTGAACGGCGCGCGCCAGCGAAACATTGTCGCGATGCTGTCCGGTCGAGTCACCAGCTGGGGCACGATCACGTAATCGATCCCTTCGGCAGCCAACAAGTCCGCGTTGGCCGGATCAGCCGGATTCGCCCAGAACGCCCGCAGTCGATCCTGTTCGGCGAGGCTGGCCTCGGTATTTCGGAAGAAGGGCTGCCAGCGGTAGTACACCGACTGCCGCTCGCTGATGACCGGAACCCAATCGCTCTCGTGTGAGTTATCAAACTGCGTGCCGGGGAAGTTCAGCACTTTGGCATCGGCGGGCGTGTTGGCCTTGATCCACTCCATTGCCTGCACATCCGCCGCCGAGGAGAACGTGCCGTAGATGCCGATGCGCCCCTTGCTGAAGGCCAGGAACTGCTGGTTGAAGAGGATAAGCGCCACAATGCCCACTAGAATCAGCCCGACCACCGCCGGCCCCACCCGCAGCAGCAGGCTGCCGATCCGCGTCGGCAACAGGCGATCCCAGAGCCACAGCAGCGCCATGCCTCCCAGAATGGTGTAGGGGATGATCGGCCCGTGCCAGGCAATGCTGAACGGGTAGTCATAGCGCAGAATCGGCGCCATCAGGCCGGGAACCACCTGCTCCAGAATCCCCAGGCTGGCGAATTCCAGCACCATCACCAGCCAGCCCACGGCCAGGATCGCCGCCTGGCTGCGCTGCCGCAGTCCGATAAACGCGCCCAATACGGCCGCCGGGACGATCCAGATGCCGTGATACAGCACCATCACCCGCCAGTAATCCGGGCTGCGCTCGAACGGCGAGACAATTTCCGCGCCCAGCAGGTCATACATAGTAGACAGCCACGGCGAAATCGCCAGCAGCGCAACCAGTGGGATGCCAACCGCCATCACCAACCAGTTTCGCAGGGTGGGGCGCGGCTTGCCGAACCACATCGTCAGCAGCCACGGCCCGTACCCCAGCCCGACGATGATGGTGCTATCGGGATGCGCCAGCACCATTGAACCCAACATCAGCCCGGCTGCAACGGCGTCATAGCGGTTCGGTTCCCGCAGAAATCGCATGGCATACGTGAGGAAGGCGAAGCCGAACAATAACCCCAGCAGCGTCGTATAGTGGGAATCCAGGAAGGCTGTGTACAGCCCCAGGCTGACCAGCATGGCGAAGGCCATGGCCCGTCCAAGCCGCTTATCGCGCAGTTCCGCGCCGAAGTCATAAGCCACCCAGACGAGCAGCAAGCCTAACAGCGCCGCCACGCTGATCTGAACCGTATGCATCCCTTGACCGAGCTGCTGGCTGAGATACGCGATCAGCACGGTGAAGCCGGGCGAGTACAGATACTCGATTTCTGGATGCCACGGCCCGAGCGTGCGGAAGCCGCCGCCCAGCCGCGCCATCAGCCCCAGATAGCCAAAGCCCTGCGCGTCGGTTCCCAGCGGAACCGGCAGAATGAGGGCCGGGATCGCGAAGGCCAGCAGCACCGTCACGAAGAACAACAGATCCTTCGGGCCAGGCCAGCCCTGCTCGGCATCGACCAGTTCCTGGCCGCGTGCCTCGGCGCGTTTCTGCCCGTAGGTGAGCGTCCCGAACAGGAAAATCGCCGTCATCAGCGCGAACAGCAGATAATCGACCACCAGGGTGTTCCAACCGAACAGCATTGCCCAGAAAATCGCGCCGCCCATGACTAATCCCAGCACCAGCACGGCCATTAGGCCGATGCGCGGCTGCGCAGTGTGCCAGGCAGGGGCCAGCATCGCCCCCGCGCCCAGGATGACCGCCCCGAAGATGAAGATGACGAAGAGTGGCATATGGATCCAATAGACGTGTTTTGAGGGAAAGCCCTCTCTGATAGTGCCCGGCAAGTATACCCTAAATCAAAATCGGGATACGTCCAACGCATCCCGATTTGAGAGCGCAGATTATCCCGCGGCTCGGCTTACGAAGCGGCCTCCGCCGTCGCTCGCAGCATCCAGGCCATCTTCTGATGCTGCTGGAGCAAACCCGTCAGGAGGTCTTCGACGCCCACCTCGTCGGCTTCATCGTCGATGGTCTCGATGTCCTGGCGCAGGAAGCGCACCAGCGCCTCGTGATCCTCCGCCAGATTCGCTACCATCGCCATCGCCGCCGGCACTTCGCCGGGCTGTTCTTTGAGCCGCGCCATCCGCTGGAATTCGGCCAGCGTGCCCGGAGCCGCCACCCCGAACTGGCGAATCCGCTCGGCCACGTCGTCGATGATGGCCTCCACCTCGTCGTACTGCGCCTCGAACAACTGATGCAGCGGGTAGAAGTGTGGACCGTTCACGTTCCAGTGATAATTCCGCAGCCGGGTATAAAGGACCACTTCGTCGGCCAACAGCGTTTTGAGGATCGCCGTGATACCGGGGAGTTGTTCCTCCGCCACCCCCAGGTCGAGCGCCGGGAGCGCCGCCTTCTTGGTCTTGGAATTCGTCGCTGTCTTACGTGTCGCAGCCATTTTTCGTTCCTCCATAGATTCGTGAATTGATACTGTGAGCGTACCGAACCGCGCATCAGATTGAAATGTCCATCGGGTGAATGCCGGATGAGAATCGCTATGGTGCGACCAAACTCGTCTCCGTAACGTACACACGACAGGATTGTTTGACTCTGCGGATGACAGACGCCGGCGCGACGTGCCAGGATGACCATGACCTTCACCACTACCCCAGACCTGCCCTTGAGCCAGACTGCCCCTCTCCACGGTCTGACCGAAGCCGAAGCCGCAGACCGACGCCAGCGCGGTCTGGGCAACCACGTGCGGCTGGATACCAGCCGGACGTACCTGCAAATCGTCCGCGCCAACGTTCTGACGTTTCTGAACCTGGTTTTGTTCGGGATTGGCATCGTCCTGGTGCTGCTTGGCCTGTATACGGATGCCCTGCTGTCGGTCGGCATCGCCCTGATGAATGTCGTCGTCGGCCTCTCGCAGGAAGTGCGCGCCAAACGCGCCCTGGACCGCATCGCGCTGCTCACGCGCCCCAAAGCCAGCCTGCTGCGCGACGGCCGGCTTCAGACCGTTGATCCCAACGCCATCGTCGTCGGCGATACGCTGCTTGCCCGCCCCGGCGATCAGATCGTCGTGGATGGTCAGATCATCGACGGCCGGATGGATGTCGATGAATCCCTGCTGACGGGCGAATCCGACCTCATTCCCAAGCGACCCGGGGACCCGGTCTATTCCGGCAGCTTCTGCGTTACTGGCAGCGCCTACTACGAAGCCCAGAAGGTGGGCGCTGAAAGCGTTGCCAGCAAACTGACGGCCGGGGCGCGCGCCTTCCGCCAGATCAAGACTCCGCTCCAGCAGGATGTCGATTTCATTGTCCGCCTGCTGCTGGCCTTAACCAGCTTCATGGCGATTCTGTTCGGCCTGACCGCCGTGGTCATGAACCAGCCCCTCACCGACACGGCCCGCATTGCCGCTGTGGTCGCTGGGCTGATCCCCAACGGTCTGTTCTTCATGACCAGCATCGCCTATGCCATGGGCGCGGTGCGGATGGCTGGCCGGGGCGCGTTGATCCAGCAGTCCAACGCGGTCGAGTCGATGAGCAACGTCAATGTCCTGTGTCTGGACAAAACCGGCACACTGACCGCCAACCGCATCCAGCTCAATGAAGTTGCCGCCTATTCCAGCGCCGAAGACGAACTGCGCCGCATCATCGGCATCTACGCTGCCAGCGTCACCTCCGGCAACCGCACCATCGAAGCCCTGCACGAGTCCCTTGGCGGGCAGCGCCGCCCCTTCGTCGAGGAAGTTCCGTTCTCCTCCGCCCGCAAATGGAGCGCCCTGTCCTTCGACCAGCCTGACCTCAAAGGCGTCTTCGTTCTGGGCGCGCCCGAATCGCTGCGGCCGCACCTTGACGGCCGCGCCGATCTCGGAGCCGCGCCGCTGGAATGGGCCTCCAAAGGGCTGCGCGTCCTGCTTATCGCCCATAATCCCGAACTCAGCCCGCTGTATAACAGCCTGGAACAGCCGCAGCTTCCGCCCGATCTCACCCCGCTGGGCATCGTCTCTTTGCGCGATGAACTCCGCGCCGAAGCCGAAACGACGCTCAAGGGCTTTGCCGAAGCCGGCATCCGCCTCAAGATCATCTCCGGTGATAACCCCCAGACCGTCGAGGCGCTCGCCCGGCAGGCCGGTCTCTCGGGCGACATCCGCCTTTACGCCGGCCCCGACCTGGAAGAGATGACGGCCAGCCAGTTCATCGAAGCCGCTGAAGATGGGACCATCTTCGGGCGCATCACCCCCCAGCAGAAAGAACGACTCGTCGATTCGCTCCGCGCGCGCGGGCACTACGTCGCCATGATCGGCGACGGCGTGAACGATGTCCTCTCGCTCAAAAAAGCCCACATCGGCATCGCCATGCAGAGCGGCAGCCAGGCCACGCGCGGCGTCGCCGATATCGTCCTGCTGAACGACTCATTCGCAGCACTGCCACCCGCCTTCCGCGAAGGGCAACGCATCGTCAGCGGCATGGTTGATATCATGCGCCTCTTCCTCTGCCGCGTCGTCTACCAGACCCTGATTATCATTGGTGTCGCCGTCGTTGGGATCAGCTTCCCCATCACCCCGGTGCATCAATCTCTGCTGTCGCTCTTTACCGTCGGCATCCCCACCCTGGCGTTAGCCGCCTGGGCGCGTCCTGGCATTGCTGAAGGCAAACTCATCAGCAGCGTCATCCGCTTCGTCCTCCCGGCCGGGACGACCCTGGCGCTGGTCGGAATCCTGCTCTACATTGGTGTCTATGCCAGCCTGTTCACTGCCCAAACCGGCCTGGACACCCTCAACCTAGCTGCTTCCGGCCAAACCGTAACTGCCCTGATCGCCGCCGCCGAGCAGAATGCGCTCCTCCAGGCTCGTACCATGCTGACCGTCTTTACCACCCTGGCTGGCCTGCTCCTGATCGTATTCGCCGAGCCGCCCACCGCCTTCTGGAGCGGTGGCGATGATCTGGCCGGCGACTGGCGACCCACCTTCATGGCTGCGGTTCTGTTCGGGGTCTTCGTCGTGATCCTGGCCGTGCCCAGCCTGCGGGACTTCTTTGAACTGGCTCCGTTGACCGCCGCCGATTCCCTGGTGATCGCCGCCCTACTGGTCGGCTGGGCACTGGTCATCCGCGCCATCTGGCGCTGGCGCCTCTTCGACCGCTTCCTCCGCTTGTCCTGAACAAAAAAAGGGGACGTCTTCGCGCGTCCCCACTGTGCGTCTTCTGTATCTCGGTGGTGGAATTCCTACCCCTTCAGCCCTTCGAGTTCCAGCACCTTCATCGCCGCGTTATGCCCCGGCACGCCGGAGACCGCCCCACCGCGCTGCGCCCCGCTCCCACACATCAGGAGGTTAGGATGGGCTGTTTCGACACCCCAGGTTCCCACCCAGCGCGGATCGTCCGCGAACGGCCACGTCAGGTGGTCATGGAAGATGTTCCCCGCCGGCAAACCCAGATCGCTGTCCAGATCGACCGCGCTCTTGGCCTCGATGCACAGCCGTCCGTCCGCGTCCACGGCCAGACACTCTTCCAGCGGCTCGGCCAAGTGCGCGTTGATTCCCCGAATGTGCCGCCGCAGGGCCTCATCGCGGACGCTGGCGTTATCCACCTCGAACAGGCGCGCCGGCAGATCGAGACCGAACAGCGTCAAGGTCTGGTAGCCCGCCCGCCGCAGTTCCGGCGAAAGTGTCGAAGGATCGGTCATTGTCTGGCAGTACATCTCGCCTGGCAGTGGATCGGGCATCTGACCCTTGATCGCCGCCTGATAGCTGGCCTGGAGCTGGCTGTAATCTTCGTTGATGTGGAACGTGCCCGTGAAGGCCTGCTGCGGCGTGCAGCCTTCGGCTTTCAGGCGGGGAAGCCGCTTCAGCACCATATTGATCTTGAAGGCTGCTCCTTCATCTATCTGCGCCGCTACCATCCCCTCCGGCAGCATTCGGCTGAGGGTCACCGGGGCGACGTTGGCAAGCACATACCGCGCTCCAACCGTCCGCGTCTGGCCGTCCACAGTGAACTGGACTTCGCCCGGTGATCCCGGCTGGATTGCGCTAACCGGAGCCTGGGTCACGATTTGCGCCCCCGCTTCGACCGCCACCCGCGCCAGTTCTTGCGTTACTGTCCCCATCCCGCCTACGACCACCCGCCATTCTCCCGTGCCCTGCCCGATGACGTGGTAGAGGAAGGTCCGGTTCTGGAGCAGGCTTTCATCATGCGGATGCGTCATCACCCCGATCTTGGCGTTGGTGAAGGTCGGCCCACGCACCGTATCATCCCGGAGCATCCGCTCGATCCCCAGCCCCAGCGGCTCCTCGATCAACATCTCCCAGGCGGCGCGGCTGTCATCATCCTCGCACCGTTCCCGCATCGCCTTGCGCGAAAGCATTGGCTCCAGCAAGGTCGGCCAGATGCGCCTCGCCAGCGCTTCGACCAACCCGTTGAATCGCTGAAACGCTTCGTATTCCACCTCGCCGCCGGTCAAGTGCCGGAATGAGTCCCGCGTCGCCGCCTCGTCCACGCTGCTCACCAGCAAACCGGCTGCCTGACCGTTCCGCATCGTCGGCGTGAACGAACCGACTTCCCGCCGCAGGCTCTTGAACCGCAGACCCAGATCATGGGTGATCTTCTGCGGAAACAGGCTCAGCAGATAGGCATACCGCGACAGCATCGCCTCCACGCCTTTGAAGACCTGGATCGTCTGCACCGCCCCGCCGATCTCAGGCTGGCGTTCCAGCACCAGCACTGCCAGTCCGGCCCGCGCCAGATATGCGGCGGCGACCAGTCCGTTGTGCCCGCCGCCCACAATCACCACATCATAGGTTGAACGCAGTTTAGGAGTGTTCATAGGGGGACTCTTGTCTTGGATTCAGTACCCAACACCTGCTGATTGTATCCAGCCCCTCCCAGCCCCGGCC
>CAZKXW010000044.1:7589-33872 GCA_964556745.1 uncultured Anaerolineaceae bacterium | reverse complement strand
TGGCATTATGACCATGCTCAGGATCGGCAGGTGAAAGGCATCAACTTCCTGAGTGCGGTCTATCATGTTCCGGGCATCATGCTGCCGGTCGGCTTTCGTTTGGTTGCCAAGACGGAATACTATGTGGACAAGAAAGACGGCAGAACCAAGCGTCGTTCGCCGATCAGCAAGAACGCTCACTATCAAGCGCTGCTGCGCCAAGCCAGGCAAAACCAGATTCCCTTCCGGTTCGTCTTGAACGACGTGTGGTATGCCTTGGCAGACAACATGATGTTCGTCAAACATGAACTGGAAGCCGACTTCATCATGCCGCTGAAGTCCAATCGCAATGTGGCTTTGAGTAGCACCGATAAACAGCAGGGTCGCTATGTCCGCGTGGATAGTCTGACACTGGAAGCGGAGGGCGTGCGGGCAGTCTATCTGGAAGGGGTCGATTTCCCGCTCTTGCTGGTCAAGCACGTCTTCGCAAACGAAGATGGCACTACCGCCACCCAATATCTGGTGTGCAGTCAAACCACCCTCACTGGTGACCACATCGTGGACATCTACCGCAAACGGTGGAACGTCGAACCTTTCCACAAGTCCCTCAAGCAAAATGCTTCCCTCGAAAAGTCGCCGACACGGACGGTGCGTACCCAAACCAACCCCCTGTTCGCAGCCTTCTGCGGCTACATCAAATTGGAATTGCTCAAAATCTCGACCCACTTGAACCACTTTGCCTTCAAGTCTCATCTGTATCTGCGGGCGCTTTAGGGCGCTTTCGCTACCTTACATCAAGCCCAGCCTGTTCGCCTCGCTGCGTAACGTGAGTGCGGAAGATTAACCTGGATGAGGCGGAACGGGAAAGCGCCACGCGGAGCGGCTGGCGGGCGGGCACAAGTCCGTCTCTACACTGATTCACTCACCTTACGCAGGTCGCCCTCATCCTAAATCCTTTTGCGGGCGTAGGAGATGAAGACCTGAGGCATAGGTGACCTGCGCTAACCCAGTCGATAGGCGTACAGGTATTATGGCGCGGGGGAGAGGGCACGGCAAGCGGGTCAGTCGTCGGCGGCGGGGGTGGAATCGCGCGAGGCGAGGTCGCCTTCCACGCTGTCGATGCTTTCACCGCGCAGGAGGCGATCGGTGGCTTCCTGGATGGTGCTGCCCATGTCGCCGAGGTCGCCGCCGGCGCTTTCGATGACCTGCTGGAACATGGTTCCGACCTCGCGGGGGTTATCGCTGTTCATGACGGAGAGCATCTCATTGGGAGAAAGCCGGCTGAGATCACGCGAGGGGCGGGGGATAGCAACGCGGCGGATGCGGCGGGCCACATTGGCGCTGCCGCAGTGGGGGCAGGTCAGGCGGGTTCCGGCCTCGTAGTCTTTGACGGACTTGTAAAACTGGCTGAAGGGACGACCACACTGCTTGCAACGGAAATCGTAACTCGGCATAATCCTCATCCTGCGCGTCGATGAAGCGCATCACTTCTGATCATTATAGCGGGAATGATCCTCACCCCCTAGCCCCCTCTCCATTGCATGGCTGAGGGGGAATCATTATGGGGATGGGGGACACGAAGCCATCGAGAACGGCCTGAATACCATGAATGCTGTACCGCCCCCGCATCCGTTGGAAACACCGCCGGAACGCCGCCATCCGCTGGAACAAGGGCCGCAGCCGCCGGAACGTCCGCGCCAGCAGATCAAGCTGCGCTTCAGCCTGGTGCGTCCGCGCGTGACGGTTGTCCTGATCGCCATCAATGTGCTGATCTTCGTGGTGCGGGCACTGTCGCCGGCGCTGGATGAAAGCCTGCTGGTCTGGGGGGCGAATTCGGCAGCGGATGTGCTGGGGCGGGGGGAATACTACCGGCTGTTCACGTCGATGTTCCTGCACGCGGGGATTTATAACGCGGTGGGGGGCTTTGCGCTGGAGAGCAGCATCCACATCCTGGGCAACATGTACGTGCTGTACGCGGTTGGCAACTCGCTGGAGGCGCTGATCGGGCACGCGCGGTTTGCTATCCTCTACGTGCTGGGCGGGCTGACCGGCTCGATCTTCAGCGCCCTGCTGGGGGGCGCTGCCTATTCGATTGGGGCGTCGGGGGCGGTGTTCGCTATCCTGGGGGCGGAGTTCGTGTTCCTATATCATCATCGCAAACTGATGGGCGAAGCCGGGCGGGCGCGGCGCAACAGCCTGATCGGGTTTGCCATCCTGAATCTGCTGATCGGGCTGGTATCGACGCTGCCGGGGAGCCGAATGCGGATCGACAACTGGGCGCACGCGGGCGGTCTAGTGGGCGGGTTGATCCTGATGTGGTTCATCAGTCCGATCTTCACGCTGCGGGCACACCCGGAGGCTCCCGGCGATTTCCGCGCCGAGGACATCAACCCGCTGCGGCGATCACGCTGGATCGTCTCCGTTTACGCCGCCGGGCTGGTCGTGGTGGTGTTCGTCAGCGGGCTGCTGGCGCGCGGCTAAGGCTTTCTGCGTCTGTTCCAACTGCCAGCGCAGCAGGGCGATCTGCTGGGCGTTTTCTTTGTTTTCCTGGGTGAGGCGGGTCAGGACAGTGGAAAAGTGCAGGAGGATGAAGAGGACAAAGACCATCGCCACCAGGAAGAGGGCGCTGGGCGGATAAAAGATGCCGACAAGGTTCGCGAGGACATCCAGGAGTGGGCGGGATACGCTGAGGATGATGAGGGCGAGGGCGGTCGCCAGCCAGAGCAGGGAATACTCCTCACGCAGTTTGCGCCGCCGGACGAGTTCGAGGACGAAAAGCATGGTGGCGATGGCGGCGGCCAGTCCGAACAGCATGGCGCGGTCAAGCATGGGAATCAGGGTCTCCGTGTGTGATCGGGTCAGGGCATGGTATCGGGCGAACCGGCGAACAACTTGGCGATGCAGAGCGGGACGCTTGGCGCGGCCTGGAAAGCGACGGTCTGATCCAGGCTGAAGACGAGTGCGTCTCCGTAACGGCGCTGGGCATCCAGGCGAAAGCGCTTCAGGCGGCGCTGGTCGGGGTCGATGACGGCGTATTCGGGGACGCCGGCGGGGATGAAAACCAGGTCGGGCTGCACGGGTTCAGAGCCGGGCATCAGGACGCCGACGGGGGCGAAATGGACACAGCCGAGGCTGCTGTCTTCGACCCTCGCGCCCCAGCGGATGACAAACTGCTTGAGAATCCAGTGATGGAAGCGGCTCGGCGACGTGGACCTGTACAGCTCTCCATCGATGATTTCATAGCGGCTGCCATCATCGGGCAGGGTTTCCCAATTCTGAGCCGTCCAGCGGCCCTGGGGCGGGCCGTAGACGCTGAGGGCGTCGGCTGGCGTGACCGGTGTCCGCATGTGTCACCTCGTCGAAAGTCGTTGCAATCCTCACCCCCTGCCCCCCTCTCCAATGCAATGGAGAGGGTGAATCGGAGGCGATGAGCAGAAACAGTCTACAACTGCTTTATCTCTCCTCGATGATTGTAGCGCAAAGTGGCAAAGAGAAGGCCCGCGTCGATGAGGACGCGGGCCAGCGTGTTCTTGGGGGCGTCGATGGGGTTATTGGGTGGTGCGCTGTAACCATTCGGCCACGAGGACGAGGATCACTGCGCCGACCAGCGCGACGATGGCGCTGGGGACGTTGATGATGACCTGCAGATCAGCATCCCCGATCACGTTGAACAGGCGCAGAATGAACCCGCCGATGATGGCTCCAATGACCCCGACCAGCAGGTCGAGAAACACCCGCGAGTTGTTCTCCGGGCGGGTCACCAGGATGACGGCCAGGCTCACCAGCAAACCGAGGACACCCCAGACGATGACGTTGACTAACGCGGGACTCATCACACACCTCCTACTGCTCATGAGCATATGGAATCCCACTGTTTTGTATTATAGCGAGCGAGTATCAGATTCACGCAGGAATTCGGGGATCGGGCAGGGCTTCGGCAAAGTCAGCCCATGCTGTGGAGGGAAGGAATCAAATGCGAATGATTCTTGCACGGGCGACCCCGTGGGTCGCCCCTACGATGAGTCGCCTTTGATGTGGTTTTCCCATGAGGAATCGGGGGATTGGGGCGCAGCCGGGTACGAAGCAGCAGAGGGCGGAAACATCACAGGGACAACGCTGGTCGAAAAATGGCCAGGGCAGGTGTATAGTGGGGAGGCGCTCTGGCTGTGAGGGAGTGATTGCACCGCATGAAGACCGCACTGGGCCGCCGTCTGCCCGATCTGGGGATCGTGGCACTGCTGTTCCTGCTACCGCTGATTCTGTTCTGGGCGCAGACACTCGGCGGACGGACGCTGATCCCGACCGAGAATCTGTACCAATTTGAGCCGTATGCGACCTACCGCGAGGTGGTCAAGGCTCCGGCCATTCCGTATAACGCGCTGGTGTCCGACCTGGTGCTGCAAAACTTCCAGTGGAAGTCGTTCATCCGCGAGAGTCTGGCAATGGGCGAGATTCCGCTGTGGAATCCACACCAGTTCAGCGGGATACCCTTTCTGGCGGCTGGGCAGCAGTCCACGCTGTATCCGTTCAGCCTGATCTACTATGTGATGCCGCTGACGGCGGCTTACGGCTGGTTCACGGTGACGCAGCTCTGGCTGGCGGGCGTGTGCATGTTCCTGCTGGTGCGCGGGCTGGGAGCCGGGCGGATGGGCGGGACGCTGGCCGGGGTGGTCTACCAGCTCAGCGGGTTTTTTGTGGTCAGCGCGGTGTTCCCGATGATTATCGCGGCGGCGGCTTGGATTCCGCTGGTGCTGCTGATGGTGGAGTTCATCATCCGGCAGCAGCCGGCGCTGCGGGGGCGTCCGGCGTCGATTCCCTGGGTGGTGATCGGGGCTGGGGCGCTGGGATGCAGCATCCTGGCCGGGCATGTCGAGATCACCTACTACACGCTGCTGATGGCGGCGTTCTTCGCGGCAGCGCGTCTGCTGATGGGGCTGCCCCAGGCCAAAGGGTGGGGACTGCGGCTGCGCTGGCTGGCAGGGCGCTCGACGTGGCTGGTGCTGATGGTGGCGCTGGGGATGGGATTGGGGGCGGCGCAGTTCATCCCGCTGTTCGAGTACGCGGGCTATAACTACCGGGACGGGCGCACCACGCTGGATCAAGTGCTGGGCTGGGCGCATCCGCTGCGGGGGGTGATTCAATACCTGCTGCCGAATGTCTACGGCAGTCCGACGCTGCACAGCTATCTGGATGTGTTCAGCGGGCAGATGGTGACGGCGTTCACCAATCTGCGCGGGGAGCCGATCACGACCATCGACTGGGGCATCAAGAATTACGTCGAGGGAGCGCTGTATGTGGGCATCCTGCCGCTGGCACTGGCGTTATACAGATTATTCAGGAATACCACCACAGAGACACAGAGGACATCAAGAGGATACGGGCTGATCTTCATGGCGCTGACGGGGGTAGCGCTGACGTTCATGTTTGGGCTGCCGACGTATGCGCTACTGTACTACGGGCTGCCGGGGATCAACCAACTGCATTCGCCGTTCCGGTGGGTGCTGGCAGTGACGCTGGGCGTGGCAGTGCTGGCGGGGCTGGGCGCGGACGCGCTGGCGCGGGGCGATGGGTTGAAGCTGGCGCGGCGCTTTGGCTGGGTGGGGGTCGCGCTGGGCGGCCTGACGCTGGCGGGGCTGGTCATCACGCGGCTGGCCTATGAACCGTTCGCGCCGCTGTTCCAACGGCTGGTGGAGAGTCTGGCGCTGGCGGATCAGGCGTTCAGCGATGGGCGGATGTTTTACAGCGTGCAGTTCTTCAACGTGCTGATGCTGGGGGGGATGCTGCTGGGGGCGGGCGTGGTCTTGCTGCTGGCGGGGGGGGGTAGGCGCTGGCGGGGGATGCGGCTGTGGCAGCCGGCGGCGGTCGGGTTGGTGGCGGTCGATCTGATGCTGGCGTCGGGCGGATTCAACCCGGCCAGCGATCCGGCGCTGCTGGACTTTACACCGCCGTCGATTGGCTGGCTGAAGGATCAGCCGGGGGATTGGCGCTACATCAGCATCGATGAGCCGGCGCTGGGCGAGCGGGGCAAAATCCTGAACGCGAATATGACGTGGCGCTACGGCCTGGACGATGTGCGCGGCTACGAGAGCATTATCCCCAAGCCGTATGTGGAGACGATGTGGAACTTCGCGCCGCAAGTGCAATTGGATTTCAACCGGGTCGCGCCGCTGTATCCAGACTACCAGTATGACGCGATGGGCTACCCAGATTTCAGCCCGCTGGTCGCGCTGCAATCGCCGCTGATGCGCTTCCTGAACATCCGCTATGTGGTGACGTCGAAGCAGTTCGATCTGCCGGCTGAGTGGCTGGTCGCGCCGAATTCACGGTCGTCTGCCGCGTGGGAATTGGCCTATGAAGACGAGGCAGTGCGAATCTGGCAGAACCACTTCAGCGGGACAGCGGCGGGGGTGCTGGCAGACGCTGATCTCGGCACCGACTCGGTCGGAGCCTGGGCGGAGAAGACGGGGGACAGCGGTCGAGAGAAGTTCTTCGACTTCACACTGACGGGTACGGAGCCGACCTGGTTCATCGCCTACGAGACGTACATGCCCGGCTGGCGGGCGTTCATCCGACCAAAAGGGGCGGCGGATTCGCTGGAGCGGCCGCTGGAGGTCGAACGGGTACGCGGCAACTTCCAGGGCGTGCGGCTCGACTCGGTGGCGCTGATGAGGGCACTGCTGGATCAGGGGGTCGAAAGCGGGCCGCTGTATCTGCGGGCTATCGACGCGGCGCTGGCGGCGAACGACCTGGAGCAGGTCGAGGCGCTGCGCGGTCGGCTGCGCTCCTGGCGGGATTCGCAGAATCTGGACGAGACCAACCCGATGCTGGGGCAGGCGGTGTTGGGCTATCTGGAGACGCTGAGCATGGATGCGCTGCGGGAGTACGCGGCCTTGACCGGGGACACGCTCAAGTCGCTGGATTTCACCATCCGGCTGGTCTACAGCCCGGTTAGCTTTCAGGTGGGATTGTTCGCGTCGGTGATCTCGGCGGGGCTGCTGGCGCTGCTGGTGGGGATGTATGTGTGGCGGCTGACGCTGGGTCGGGAAGACGCCAGTGGAGTGCAGGTGGTGGCGCGGAACAGTCTGGCGCCGATTCTGCTGAATCTGTTCAACCGGGGGATCGATTTCGCCTTCGCACTGGTCATGCTGCGGGTGCTGGGGCCGGAAGGGAGCGGCATCTATACCTACGCGGCTTTCATCTTCATCTGGTTCGATATTTTCACCAACTTCGGGCTGAATGTCTTCCTAACACGGGAAGTGGCGCGGGACACGGGCCGAAGCTGGCATCTGTTTTTCAACACGAGCGTGATGCGGCTGGCGCTGATGGGGGTGGGCGTGCCGCTGCTGGTGGGATTCCTGGCGGCGCGGCAGGGGGCGGCCTCGATGCAGCCGCTGGCCGCCGAAGCCGTCGCAGCGATTGGTCTGCTGTATCTGGGTCTGCTGCCGAACAGCCTGAGTACGGGCATGTCGGCGCTGTTCTACGCCTACCAGAAGGCCGAGTACCCGGCGGCCATCTCGACGGTGACATCGGTGTGCAAGGTGATCTTGCAGTTGATCGCGCTGCTGGCGGGATGGGGCGTGGTCGGGCTGGCGGCAATGAGCATCGTCACCAACACGATCACGCTGGGGGTGATGCTGTGGGTGGGGCGGAGTCTGCTGGGTGGGGAAGCCGCCCGGCGAGATTGGCGGCCTGACTGGAGGCTCATCCGGGGCATGATCGGGGAGGGATGGCCGCTGATGCTCAACCACTTTCTGGCGACGATCTTCTTCCAGATCGATGTATTGATCATCCAGGCCGCGCATGGCGACCGGATGGTCGGGCAGTATGGCGTGGCCTACAAGTGGATTTCGGCACTGAATGTGATCCCGGCCTTCTTCACGATGGCGCTGCTGCCGGTGCTTTCACGGATGGCGCGGGAAGACCGGGACTTGCTCAAGCGGAATTACGGACTGGCGGTCAAGCTGCTGGTGGGCACGGCGCTGCCCATCGCGGTGCTGTTCACCTTCCTGGCGTATGCACTGACGGGCGTCCTGGGCGGGGCGGAGTTTCTGCCGGACGGGGCGATTGCCACGCAGATCATGATCTGGAGTATCCCGATTGGCTGGATCAACAGTCTGACGCAGTATGTTCTGATCGCGCTCGATCTACAGCGGCGAATCACAGGGGCGTTCATGGTGGCAGTGACGTTCAACATCGTCTCCAACCTGATTCTGATCCCACCTTATGGCTACCGGGCGGCGGCGCTGACCACGATTGCTTCGGAGGCGGTCCTGCTGGGGGCGTTCAGCATCCTGCTGATTGGCGGCGTGGGCGGGATGAACTGGCTGCACCTGCTGTGGAAGCTGGGGGCGGCGGCTTTGGTGATGTTCGGCGTGCTGGCGCTGGGATGGAACGCGATGCCGGCGCTATCGCTGGTTGGCGGCGTGGCTGCCTACGGCGCGGCGCTGGCTGCGCTGCGGCCGCTGAATGCCCAGGAGGTGGAGCGGCTGCTGCCGCTGCTGCCGGGGCGGGCGCGTCCCTGGGTGACGCGGTGGGCGGGGTGAAGATGAATTGCATCACAGAGACACAGAGGGCACGGAGGAATACAGGGGGGTGGGCATTGTTTTTGAGCAGGCGGACGGTTCGGGAAATCCTGGACGCCAAGAATGGCATCCCTGCGAAAGTGATCTTACCCCGATTCAACGGACGGTCAGACGCGCCGAATACCAGCCTGTAGGCGAATCAGTCCATGCTCAGCGGACTCTCAGGCTCCGCGTAGAAATCACTTATACGAGTGTGCTAGAATCCCATCCGTAGTTGTTTTCAAGCCATGCGGCAGTCTTCATGAACACCAACGGACAGCATCCCGCCAGCCTCGTACAGATTCGGAACCTCAGCAAGCATTACGATGAAGGGGATCGGTCGCGCAGCGTTCTCGAGCGGGTGAACCTGGATATTTACACGGGTGAGTTCTTCGTCCTGCTGGGCAAGAGCGGCAGCGGCAAAAGCACACTGCTCAACCTGATCAGCGCCATCGACCACCCAGACAGCGGCAGCATCTGCATCGACCGAACGGAGATCACCGGGTTGGATGAACGCCGCCAGACGTTGTTCCGGCGCGACCACATCGGGATTGTGTTCCAATTCTTTAATTTGATTCCAACCCTGACAGTATTGGAGAATATCACGCTGCCGGGCGAACTGCGCGGGGAGCGGCGGCAGGCGGTCGAGCAGCGCGGGCGCGCCCTGCTGGAACGAGTGGGGCTGGGCAGCAGGGCGGATACCTTCCCAGACCGGCTGAGCGGCGGCGAGCAGCAGCGCATCGCGATCGCGCGGGCGCTGGCACATGAACCGGCGCTGGTGCTGGCGGATGAACCTACTGGAAATCTTGATGAAGAGACGGGTAGAAGTATCTTACAATTATTGTTAGAGCTGACCCGTGATGCTGGCAAAACGCTGGTGATGGCAACCCACAACCCCGACATCGTTCCCCTGGCCGACCGGGTGGCGCGGATCCACGATGGAAAGCTGGTCATCACCCTGGAAGCGGAATACGCTGGCCTCAATCCGTAGCGGAAAGTTGCATTCTTGTCCATAATGGCGTTTGTTGCTGATCTGGAAGCAGGATTAGAGGACTGAAAGGTTCAGCACTATGGACCCCGATGGCGCCGTCATCAAGGAACTGTTGTCCGATCTGCGGGGTTTCGATAAAGAGAAGCGCCGCACGGCCGTCATGAAGTTGGGCATGGTTGGGGGTGAAGAAGCGGTACGCGCCCTAATCATGACCGTCCGCAATGATCACGAAGACCTGATCACGCGCAGCCGGGCGGCGATGATGCTCGGCCAACTGCGCGATATCCGCGCCGTCCCGCCGCTGATCCAGGCTCTGGATGCGCCGGGATTCCGCACCCCGGTGTATGCCGCCGAAGCGCTTGGCAAGATCGGCGACCCCCGGGCGATAGAGCCGCTGCTGGCGGCACTAGAATCCGGCAACGAGACGTTCCGTAAAGCGATACAGGACGCGCTCAAGCGGCTGGGGTATTCGGTTAAGGAAGAGATCGGGCAGTAGCATCGATCAACGGGGTTGGGCGATGTTAAACTGGAGCGCGCCAGACAAGTGGCTGAAGATCACCACGATTGATGCCCATACTGGCGGCGAACCCCTCCGCATCATCACGGGTGGTTTCCCTGAACTGCCCGGCCAGACGATCCTCGAAAAACGGCAGTATGCCCGGACGCACTACGACGGACTGCGCCGGGCGTTGATGTGGGAGCCGCGCGGTCATGCGGACATGTACGGTGCGATTCTGACGCGGCCGGTCACGCCGGATGGCGATGTGGGCGTGCTGTTCATGCACAACGAAGGCTTCAGCACGATGTGCGGGCACGGCATTATCGGGCTGGTGAAGGTGGGTGTGCAGACCGGATTGTTCGCTTCGAGCGGGGCGGAGACGGTCATCCGCATCGATACGCCGGCAGGGCGTGTGACGGCCACGGCGCATCTACGCGGCGGGCAGGTGGAGCGGGTGACGTTTCTGAATGTGCCGTCGTTCCTGCTGGCCCGCGACCAGGTAGTGGATGTGCTGGGCGTGGGGCGAATAGTTTACGATCTGGCATTCGGCGGGGCGTTCTACGCTTACGTGAATATCGACCAACCAGCGCTGGTGGGCATGGAGATTGACGCCCGCAGCCAAAGCCGCCTGATCGAGGTGGGGATGCGGATCAAGCGGGCAGTGATGGCCACCGCGGACATTCGTCACCCGGATGGGGACCCTGACCTGAATTTCCTGTACGGCACGATCCTGGTGAAGATGCTGAATAGGGCGGAGCGGCACAGCCGGAATGTATGCATCTTCGCGGAGGGCGAAGTAGACCGTTCGCCGACGGGCACAGGGGTGAGCGGGCGGCTGGCGATTCATCACGCCAAAGGCCACCTGGACGCGGGCGAGACCATTCTGATCGAGAGTTTGATCGGGTCGGTATTCAGCGGGCGCGTGGCGGGAACGACCCGCGTTGGCGACCTGCCTGCGATCATCCCGGAGGTGGGCGGCACAGCCTACATCACCGGGCAGCACACCTTTCTGATCGACCCCGACGATCCTCTGCAGGGCGGCTTCATCCTCAGATAATCCTCGCCGGATTTATTCCACCTGAATGAATTCCTTCAAATAATGGAGGGGAGCATTCCAATGCGGATGATTCCTGCGCGGGCGACCCGGCGGGTCGCCCCTCCGATGATTCGCCTTTGATGGGTTTTCCGATTACGAGGTCGGAAAAGTTCAATCCGTGGGCATGAACCGACACCGGGCAATAAACCTACCCTTGAGAAGATAGGTTCTCAAGGGTAGGTTTTTCATGATCTTCATATGATTTTGGGATTCTTACAACAGAGCATGGGTGATTCACATATGCGGGTTGCGGGGGGCGTAGCGGGCGATGAGGTCGGCGTTGTGCTGCGCCGCACCGGGCATATTGATGCTGACGATCACGGGTGGGGTGACGCCCTGCGCCTGGAGCCGCGCCGCCGCTTCCACCAGGACGGCATTCAGCAGAAAGGCTCCAGCGATGGTTGAGAGCGGCCCGGCCCGCAGATCATCACCGAGGGGAACCAGCGCGTCGCCGGGCACGCCATGGTTGTCCAGCGTCAGATCGGCGGCTTCGGCCAGTTTGACGCCCGCTGGGCCGGTCGGAATACTCTCGGCATAAGCGCGGGAGACGACCGCGATCACGGTGAGGCCGAGCGCCTTGGCCCGCTGGGCCATCTCCACCGGAGCCATGTTGATTCCGCTGTTGGAAAAGATCATCATGACATCGCCAGCCTGCGGCTGGTAGCGCGTCAGGATGCTGCTGGCGACTCCGGGCGTGCGTTCCAGCAGGCCGCTGACATCGGCGCTTTCATGCAGCATCAGCCCACTGGCGAGGATCGGGCAGACGGCGGCCAATCCGCCGGCGCGGAAGTGACCTTCTTCGGCCAGCATGTGCGAATGTCCCGTCCCGAAGAGGTAGAGCATTCCGCCGCGCCGCACCGCCCCGGCGATGATCTCAGCACAGCGCAGGACGGTATCCATCTCAGCGGCGGCGATGGCATCCAGGCGCTCACGCACAGCCTGCATATAGGCCGCGGCTGCGGAAAGGGTCGAGTCGGACACCGGCTATCCTTCGGGGAGAGGCTGGGCATCCTCGCGCTTGAACCAGCGGCGGACGCGGTTGTAAAACACCAGCGGAATGATACACAACACTCCCAGGGCCGCATAGAGCAGCACCAGCCCGTTGTTGTCCCCGGTGAGCGTCGTGCCGATGGCGACGGCCGCGAAGGTCGGCACGATGCCAACTACGGCGGTGATGAGCGC
This sequence comes from uncultured Anaerolineaceae bacterium, assembly GCA_964556745.1. Taxonomy (GTDB): domain Bacteria; phylum Chloroflexota; class Anaerolineae; order Aggregatilineales; family Phototrophicaceae; genus CFX2. The sequence goes on along the minus strand of CAZKXW010000044.1, from coordinate 21,564 downwards.
ATAGGTGACGTAGCGCACGGGGGTGAATCCGGCGGCGTAGCTGATGAAGTCGTAGAAGGCGAAGAAGAACAACCGGGCGTAGACCAGCGTCCAGGCTTCGCCGGCCTGATGGTAAAGCTTCTCGATCTTCTCCATGCCGCCCACGCCGACCAACCGCCGCACGACAGGACGGCCGAGCAGCCGCGCGATCCAGAAGTTGGCGCTGCCGCCGACCACCTCGCCGATCAGCGAGTAGAGCGTGCCAGGGATCAGCCCGAAGAGCGCCCCGGCTGCGAACTGGATCGGCCCACTGCTCAACGGCGCAGCGATGAAGGTGGCCGCCCGCACGGCGATATACAGCAGCGGGGCCCATGGTCCGGCCTCGACGATGGTCTGCTGGAGCCGCTCCAGCCCGACGGCCTGGATCAGCAGCGTCAAGCCGACGGTCATGGCCGCGAAGGAAAGTCCAGCGGCGGCCAGGCCGCGCCAGGATAACGTTTCGCCCGTATTCATGAATAGGTGTCCTCTGTACCGGTTGTCTCCGGTGTCATTCTAATGGGTTTTACGGGGAGAAAGAGCGGCTTTTCACCGCCTTCTCATGCGCGGTAAGGCGGCTACTCAGACAAGGCGTAATGAGTTCTGAAAAATACATAAAGAATTGATTTCTTGATAGACTTCCCTAATTATTTACGTTATTCTCAAAGTAGACCAGGGGAACATGAAAGCGTGAAAATCATGAAGACAACAGGTTATGGAAACGGGTTAACGATCCTGATTATCGAAGACCATGCCCGCCTGCTTCGGAGCATGACCTTTCTGCTGGAGATCGCAGGCTACGAAACGCTCAGCGCCATGAACGCCCAGGAAGCCCTGCACGCCGTCCATTCTCCGCTGAAGCCAGACCTGATCCTATGCGATGTGGATATGGTCGAGACGGATGCCTGGGCGCTGCTGCGCCAACTGCGCCACGACGATCTGAGCCGCCCGATCCCGTTCGTTGCCATCTCGCGGTACTACGAACTGACCGATCTGGTCTACGCGCTCGACCAGGGGGCGACCGAGTATCTGGCCAAGCCTTTCGATGCCCACGACCTGCTGGATACGGTGCGGGACGCGCTGCGTTCGGTGGAGACCCCCCAGCCAGTGCTGGTGGCCGCGGGCTGAAACCCAGAGGCGTTTTTATACTGGGCTTTTGCTTATCCTTATTATCTAGCAGCCCAGATTCCTAATGCGAAGGGTGGGACAGGTTCCCACCCTTTCGTTTGTATAGACCGGGAAGAAGGGGTAAAAACCTTCCGGGGGCATCCCCCGCAGCCCCCTGTTTTTCTCGACGATTTAGCGGATGCACCACTTAGCGCACCGAGGCGTTCTCGACCAGATAGCGAGTATGGAACCAGTCGTCGGTAACGCTCCAGGGTTCGCCCGCCACACCGATACACAGCCAGGCTCCCGCCGGGGCCACCGAGGGACGAGGGCTTTCCATGCTGCGGACGAGGGTGGGTTGGGTCAGCTTCTTGGCCCAGACGCCGACCATCTTGTAATAGGGCTTGCAGCCCAACTGGATGAGGTGGCGTTCGGTCGGGCTCGGCTTCCAGGTGCGGTCATCCCAGAGTTTGTAGGTGGTCTTGAAGATATCCGGCTCAATGGGGCGGGGTTCGTAATCATCCAGGCTGGCTTTGAGTTCCTCCCCGGCCACATAAGCGATCATGTAGCCGGCCGTTGCCACGATGGTATCCCAGGGCGTCACGATGGTTTTGGGGGCTTCCGAGGCCGGCAGGGGCCGGGCCATCGTCACGCGCTTGACCGGACGGTAGTAGTGGAAGCCGTCGGCGACGAGTTCCTGATCCGTCCAGGGGCGCTGCCGGTAGATTTTCCACGAACCAGTGGCAATGCGGTTGAGCAAGCTCATAGGCCGACCTTTCCGAGCAAAGGATATTGAAGGCAGTATAGTGGATTTTTCAGGTTTGATGCACTACGACTTTGTTACCTCGGAGCGAGGTGATACGAGGTTGGGCGCCGTATGATGATGTGATCCCCGCAACAGAGCAGCCCTACTGGAGGGAAGGATTCAAATGCGAATGATTCCTGCGCGGGCAACCCGGCGGGTCGCCCCTATGATGAGTCGGGGTTGGTTGGGTTTTCCCATTCAGCGGCGCATTCGGCAGGTTATGCCCGCAGCCGGCCACCTTCTGAGCAATAGGTTTTTCATGATCCTCACCCCAACTTCCTCTCCACTGCGTAGAGGTCAGAAAGGCGCGCCGCAGCGCTAAGCGCTGACACCGGGCAAAAAACCTACCCTTGAGAACATCCCAATACCCCCTTCTCGCGGCGGGAGAAGGAAAAAACCTTCCGAGGGCGTCCCCCGCAGCCCATTGTGTTTCCCGACGATTTACCGGATGCACCAATAAGCGAACAGCCCAACAGAAAGGACCCCACCCGGCCTCGAAAGGCTGAGTGGGGTCTCCGCCGGCGAAAGCGCTACGACTCCGGCACTTCGATCTTGAAGCCATCCACCATGACCGTGAAGACATCCCGGAACGTCCCGTTGAAGTCTTCCTCTGGCGCTTCGAACCACAGCGTGTAGGTCGTCTCCTCCACGACTGTCACGTACAGCCGCCCGGTGACTCTGTCGCCGTCTGCGTCCTCGTGGCTGAACGTGGCGACTTCCCAGTTGTTCAGTTCGCCGTAGTAGGTTTCCGTCCCTTGCAGGTCGTAGCCTTCGAGGTCTTCCACGTAATCTTCCAGCACCACCTGGAGGGCGTCAGCCCGGTCATCGCCCAGGCCGGTCAGCACGCTCACCGCCGCGAAGGTTGGGCCGCTCTGGGCGTTATCGGGCCGGTAGTACCAGAAGTCGCCGTCCTGCCCACCCGGCAGCCAGCTTTGTGGAACCGGATAGCGTGTTTCCTCGGTGAAGAAGTCCGACTCCCAGAAGCCGGTATCCTGCTCGGCGAGCGCCACCGCGTCGAAGAAAGTGGTGGTGCTGACGAGCAGCTCGTAGTTGGAGTCGGTTACGTCCTGATCGAGCGACTCCGACGAGAACACCAGCCCCAACGCCTGGCGCTCGTTGAACACGGCGAAGGCCCGCCCGGTGAAGTCTCCGGAGTCATTGCTGTAGCTAAAGCGGAACTCGACGGCTTCTTTGCCGTCTACGGTGATCTCATCGTAGCCGCCTTCAATTTCCAGACCATACCGATCGAGGACCGCCTCGGCAATCGCTTCCAGGTCGCCATCCGAGTCGTACACCGGATAGACGAAGAAGTATTGGCTGGCGTCCAGGTCACTTGTTTGCAGGAAATCGGGGTCGGGGAAGTAGTTCACGTCGTACCAACTGGCTGGCCGCTGGAAGCTGAAGCCCCAGTCGTTGTCCACGAAGCCCAGCAGCGCCGGATCGACCTGGCTATTGTCCACCTCGATGTTCACGGAGCCGAAGCCCGTCGTCCCGCCCACCGCCTCGACCAGGAAGCCCAGGTTGTAGCGGCCGGTCGGGGCCGGGGCATACGAGTAGGTGATCCCGTCTTCGGGCCAGGTGTACTGCGTGCCTGGCTCCGATCTGACCTGTCCATCCGGCGTGACCACGGAGCGGTAGGTCTGGAAGATGCCGCCGGCGTCCAGTCGCACCGTCGCCAGGGCGGAACTGTTCTCGTAGCGGCTGATAACCCGGTCGGTGCGGTAGTTGTTGTCGAAGAGCACTGTCACTTCGACCCAATCGCTCTGGCCGGGGTACTGGTAGCGCCCGGAAAGCGACGTCACCCCATCGCTGGTCACGACCTGCTCATTGGCTGTGATGTTTCCATCGCTCACGGTTGGAAGCTGCACATCCCAGGTGAAGTCGAAGTCATCGACGCCGGGGTTCCAGAGGTTGACGTAATCCACCACGCCGTCCACTACCACCTCGGTGACAATCCGCGAGGTCGTCAAGCGAACGGCGGTCCCGTCCGGCTGAATCTGGTCAACGGTGAACCTGCCCTCGGCGATGTTCCGCCCGGTCACTTCCATCGACACCGTGACCGGCAGCGCGATGCTGGCCGCCGTGGTCGGATACAGGTTGGTGATGCTCACGCGGGGGATGAGGCTGGGCGCGGCTACCGGAGCGGCTGCCGGAACACCAGTGGTCACGCCCCGGAAGCTGCGGAACTGCGGCCCGGCACTGCTGTAGAAGTTGACCAGCATCTGCGTCCAGTTCCGCAGCGGACTCTGATCGCGATAGTTTCCATCAGCCGAGGCCGCGCTGGGCGGGAAGTAGATGTTGTAGAAGGTGCTGAACTGGTAGAGTTGGTCGCCCGCGTCGGCATACAACCGGACTTCATCGAGCGCGTCCAGGACCTGCTCAGCGGCGTTGATGAGGCTGCGGTCATCGCTGGCGCGGATGACCCGCTTCATGAAGTCGCCCACATCGATGTTCGTCGCCGGCCCGTACTGGTCTTCCGGCAGGAAGAACGAGTAGGCGTAGGTGTTGCTGCGTGCCCGCCCCAGCACTGAGACATAAGCATCAGGGTTGTCATTGACAACGCTGGCGAAGTTCTCGACCGCTTCGGTCACGGCGTCGAACTTCTGCAGGTTGGTCACGGCCGCGCCCAGCACGGGCCAGGTATCCGGCGAAAGCTGCGCCATATCCTGGAGGTACTTATCGACCATCATCTTGCCGAAGTCCTGGATGTCGATGTTGGGGTCATCGTTGAGCGTCGTGGTTAGCAGCTCCATGTCGAAGCTGGGGTTGAGCGTGATCTCTGGCGAACTGATCGAGTAGCGGAAGAAGCGCGCCATCGCCGAAAAGTATTCCACGCTGCTCATCAAACAGGCATCATTGATGAGCAGATCGAACTGCTCTACCCCGGTATTTTTCAGGGCCGCGTCGAACACCTGGGAGAGTTCCGGGATGTTCAGGATCGCGCCGTAGCCGGTGGTGTCATCGGTCACGATGCCAGTCCAGGCCCCGCCGTGGTCATTCAGGATGATGGCATAGCGCTGCGCCGGGAACGTCCGCACCCCCCAGACGATGAAGTCCAGCAGATTGGACGGGTAGCTGGTATCCAGTTCGCCCAGATCACCCAGCGGGTCGCTATCGATGGTTGGAGGATAGACCGAGCGGAAATCACGGCTGCGGTCAGTCCCCGGCTCGAAGAGGCGCGTTTCCGTCCAGTTGCCGTTGCTCCGACTGTATTGCCCGGAACGGTCAAGCAGCGTAACGATCCGCACGTCTTCGGTGCTGCCGCCGGCCCGCTCGAATTCATCGAGGTCGTTCTCCAGGCCGTCTTCAAGGTTATTGTCGCCGCCCATATAGACCAGCACGGTCCACTCGGCGATGTTGGGAGTGGGCGAAATAGTCGGGTAGCCCGCGGCGATTTCCGTTCCACCGCCGCTGGAAACCACGCTGGCCGCGTCGCCCACCTTGATGGATACCTGGAAGTCGCCGCTGGTCTCGCCTTCATCGAAGCCGTAGCGGGTGACGACGACACTGTAATCCCCGGCCTGCGCCTGGGTGTATTCCAGGAAGGAATCGGTCGTCTGGTTGTCACGGTCGTCGTTTTCGGCCACGGCCCGTTCACCGAAGAACAAGCCCACATACACATCCAGATCGCCGCTGGTCGCCCGCGCGTCGATAGTGATGGTCTGGCCGTCTTCCACGTCCTGCAACGGATACTCGATGAAGTATTCATCGTCGTTGAGGGACCCTGTGAAGGTCTGGGCATCGCCGCCGGTGTCCGATACCGGCTCGGTAGTGATGCCGCCGCTGCCCTGGATCAGTTCCAGATCGAACGGGCCGGCTTCATAGGCGAAGACGCCGATCAGATATTCGCCGTTGGCTGGCAGCACGGTCTCGACGTAGGAGTTGAGGTTGTCACTGCTCACATCGTCGTTTTCGACGATGGTGTTGCCCTCGGCATCGGCAAGCACCACGTAGGTATCGACGGTATCGCTGACGACGGCAATGCTGACCGTCTCGCCGGCCTTGCCAGTGAAGGTGTAGACAATCGGCGTCTCGATATCGATGGCCTCGCCGCTCACCACATCGCCGTAGCTGATTTCGATGATTTCATCCTGGTCGCTGCCTCCACCGCCTCCGCTGCGGTTTTCCAGTTCCAGCACGTAGGAACCGGGATCATAGGCCAGCGCCGCGATGAAATAGGTTCCATCCTCGAGTACGACGTACTGGATGGATGCGTTCAGGTTGGAATCGCTGATGTCATCGTTCTCGGCGAGGATGTTGCCGTCCTCGTCACCCAGCCGCAGATAGACATCGGTGTTCTGGCTGCTGAGCGTGATGTTGATGACATCGCCGCGCCGCGCCTCGAAGCTGTAGAGAATGCCTTCTTCTGGATCGGTGATCCGTCCCCGGATGCTGTCGCCATACTGAATCGGTTCCACATCCTGGGCGCGCGCGACGGGCAGTATCACCAGCAGCGCCAGGATCAATCCAACAACCACTTTGCGTCGTGACATGAGCTGACCTCCCTCAGAGTCCGAATTCAACTATACATCGGATTTGAGGGACGCGATACGCTAACGGGGAAATCATTATAATGGTTGCGTGAGCCAGTTCAGACCCCGAGGAAACCAAGCATGACTCAACTGATCGATTGCAGCCATACCATCGTCGATGGCATGGTGACGTACAAAGGGCTGCCCGCCCCGATCATCTGCGATTACCTGAGCCGGGAAGCCTCGCGCCGCGTGTATGCGCCGGGCACGGAGTTCCATATTGGCAAGATCGAGATGGTCGCCAACACGGGGACCTACATCGACAGCCCTTTCCACCGCTACGAACAGGGCATCGACATCGCCGCGCTCCCGCTGGATTCGATTGCCGATCTCGACGGCATGGTCATCACGGCGAGAGAGCGCCCTGGCCGCGCCATCACGGCTGAGGCGTTCCGAGGTCACCCTATCCGGGGCAGAGCCGTGCTGGTACACACTGATTGGGCCGATCACTGGCAGACCGATGCCTACTTCGAGGGACATCCGTATCTCACCGCCGACGCTGCTGAGTTCCTGGCGCAGGCGGGGGCGAAGCTGGTCGGCATCGACTCCTATAACATCGATAACACCGACGGCGGCGACCGCCCAGTGCATTCGACGCTGCTGGCCGCCAACATCCCGATTGTCGAGCATATGTGCAATCTAGCGCAGGTTCCGCGGGAGGGATTCCGGTTCTATGCGGTTCCGGCTCCGGTCCGGGGGATGGGAACTTTCCCAGTACGGGCGGTCGCGGTGATTCCGTCAGAGTGATCGTGGGGCGGGGTTACTCGCCCTCATCGGGCGAGAGGAACTGCTGCCATTCGCCCTGCATTCCGGACTCGGTCACGCCGTAGTACACCCGTACCTTGCCATCTGCCCGCTGCACCAGATCGTAACGGGTTTCGCCGTTCTTCTGGTACTTCTGCCACAGGCCGATGTCCCCATTCCATTGGACGCGATCCGGGCGGACGGGGTTGCCCTCGGCCTGCTTGATGGCATAGTGCCACAAGCGCCGTGCGGACGAACGGGTGACATTCTTGACGATGTTGCCGTTTCGCAGGTCGCGCATGGTAAAGTAGCGCTCGCCTTCGCGGTCTTCAGTGTCGATGATCTCGACGCCGCCGGTCGGCGCAGGCACGCTCTGTGGGCGGGCAGGTTCCAGGCGCGGCGCGGGCGCTTGAACAGGGGGCGCGGGCGGAATCGGCACGGGGGTAGGTTCGGCTTCGACGGCACGCTGCTGAATATGGAGACCCTGCTGCACCAGACTGACGATCTCATCGCGGACGGCCAGGCTGGTCTCAGCCTCATCGCGGACATAGATTTTGTTGTCGTCGATGGCATAGGGTCGTTCACTGCCGGAAGGGACTTGCAGGCGGATGACGGCTTTACCCTGGGTTTCCTGAATATCGATCTCAACATCCAGCCTGGGGGTAATCGTCCGGCTGATTTCGTGTTTAAGCTGGTCGATACCTTCCTGGGGATTGGCCAACCCGACGGGCGCTTTCTTGGGGTCGGGGCCAACGCCGACGTAGATCGTGCCGCCGTTGGTGTTGGCGAAGGCGCAGACATCGGCGATGATGGCGTACAGCCGTCCACCATGCCGGGTCATGCTCTCGTGGAAAGCCTGCACCAGCGTCGCGCCTTCTTCACGCGCGGTCTGGATGTAATCGATGGGCTGGAGGCTGGCGCTGTAGGGACGGGTGCGGGAATAATCCGTGCCAAGGAACACCTCGCGCAGCGCTTCGAAGCTGCGCTCGGCAAGCAGCACCTCGGTCACGCGGTCGCCCACGCCGTACTGGACGTGCTTGCCACTCTTATCAGTGATGCTGTTCAGGCGGTGGGCGTCCGATCCCTGGATGCAGCGCATCCGGCGGGTGTAACCGGATTTCGTCCCGTTGAAGAAACGCTCGGTGGTATCGCGGCTGCGGCGTCCCAAGTCGGTGACTTCCAGGGCGTGAAGGTGGCGATCCTGGGTATAGGCGATGCGGGTTTGTCCGCCGAAATCGAAGCCCTTCATGGCAACGCCGTGGGTGCTGTTAGCATGGGCGGCGATGCAGATTCCGCCGGCTTCATCGATCATCTGGTAGGCTGTGAGCACATCCGAGGATGCGCCGACTTCGCTGCTGCCCTCGTCGAGAACGTGGGGGGGGACGTTCAGGTTCAGGAGGATGTGTTCGAGCTGGCGGATGGGGGTCTGGGGCGAAAAGATGCCCAGCACATGAAAGCCAAAGGTGGCGGTGAATTCGAAGCCTGGCAGCACCAGGATTTTGTCGAGCAGGCGGCGGTACTCGCTGAGCCGCTTGACTTCATCTGGCTGGGCGCGCCCCAGACCTTGCAGGAAGGTCAGGCGCTCGACATCGCGGAGCATCGCCGCATAGCCGCCGACCGTGTTGTGGTCGGTGAAGGCGATGATGTCCACGCCGCGGAGTTCGGCTTTGCGCAAGATGTCGAGATAGGACAGGTGGGGTTCCTGGTAATCGGATGAGGCGGGGGTATGCAGATGCAAGTCCATTCGGAACCACTGCATCCGCGATTTTTTACGGGAGGACACGTTTTTCACTCACACTTGCTGTACCGTCCTGATACGGTGTCTTGTCAATCAAAATGGGGGCGACCTACGAGCCAGATGGATTCAACCTTTGTTTTCCAGCAGGCTGTTGAAGAGTGTGGGCAGATCGCCCGGCTCGAAGGGCTTAATCAGGAATTTGTTCGCGCCCGCTTCCATGGCTTCCTCAGAAACATCCAATCCAGAGGTCATGATGATGGGCGAGTTCGCAAAGGTGGCATGGGCACGGAGCAGGCGGATGATGTCCACGCCGTCCATATCAGCCAGGTGATAATCCATCAGGAAGATATCCGGCAGATTCTGTTCAGCGGTCGGGATTACATCCGCGCCGCGCGGGGCGATCAGCACTTCAAAGCCGTCCAGTTCCAGCAGGGTTTGCAGGAGCTTTACTGTGTTGCGATCATCATCTACGATCATGACTTTGGGCACGCCGGTCTCTCACTTTCGTTTTGCCCAACGCAGAGAGCGGGGGCAAGTTATCCTTGCCCCTACCTGTGACTATACACTACTTCCGGCTTTTGCGCCCATTCTTGGTCGCCGCAGCGGGTTCGACCAGGGCCGCTGCCAGGACATCATCGACACTCTCAGCCAGTACGAAAGTCAGCTCGTTGCGCACCTCTTCCGGCAGATCGTCGAGGTCGTTCTCGTTCTTCTTGGGGATGATGACTGTATCGACGCCAAAGCGGTGGGCAGCCAGCACTTTGTCCTTGATGCCACCGACCGGAAGCACCTGCCCACGCAGCGTGATCTCGCCGGTCATGGCGACATTGCTGCGGGTTGGGCGTCCGGTCAGAAGGGAGGCCAGCGCCGCTGCCATGGTTACACCTGCGGACGGGCCATCCTTGGGAACCGAACCAGCCGGGACATGAATGTGGATGTCGTTCTTCTCGAAGAAGGAGGGATCAAGACCAAAGTCCTCGGCCTTCGAGCGGATGTAGCTGAGCGCGGTGCGGGCGCTTTCCTGCATGACCTCGCCCAACTGCCCGGTGTACTGGAAGCCTTTGCCGCCCGGCATCCGCGCCGCCTCAACGAATAGGACATCACCGCCCACGGGCGTCCAGGCCAGTCCGGTGGCCACGCCCGGCAGATCGGTGCGTTCTTCCAGTTCTTCGCGGTAGCCATACCGCGGCTTGCCAAGCAGCTCGCGCACGCCCTTCTCGTCGATCAGGACTTTCTCGGTCTTGCCCTCGGCGATGCGGGTGACAACCTTGCGGCATGCCCGCCCGATCTCACGTTCCAGCGTGCGGACGCCAGCCTCGCGCGTATAGTCGCGGATGATCGTTTGCAGTGCTTGCGACTGGAATTCGATTTCTGCGGGGCGCAGGCCGTTTTCGCGCATCTGGCGCGGCACAAGGTACTGCTCGGCAATGGCGGTCTTCTCATGTTCAGTATAGCCGCTCAACTGGATGATCTCCATGCGGTCGCGGAGCGGCCCCGGAATGGGTTCAAGTTCGTTGGCCGTGGTGATGAAGAAGACATCGCTCAAGTCGAAGGCGACATCAATATAGTGGTCGCGGAACTCGGCATTCTGCTCAGGATCAAGCACTTCCAAGAGGGCCGAGGCCGGATCGCCCCGGAAGTCGCGCCCCAGTTTATCCACCTCGTCGAGCATGATGACCGGGTTGCGGGTCTCGGTGCGCCGAATAGTCTGGATGATGCGTCCAGGCATCGCGCCAATATAGGTACGCCGGAAGCCACGGATCTCGGCTTCGTCGCGGATTCCGCCCAGGCTCATGCGGATGAATTTACGCCCCATTGCCCGGGCGATGGACGCGCCCAGCGAAGTCTTGCCCACGCCGGGCGGCCCGACAAAGCACAGGATGGCGCCACGCCGTTCGCGGCGGATGGCATAGTCGTCCTCGCGCTCGATAGCATCCACACCGCGTTCCTGGCGCAGTTTGCGGACCGACAGGTATTCGAGGATACGCTCCTTGATGTCCTTCAGACCGTAATGGTCGGTGTCAAGGACTTGGCGGGCATGAGCAATATCGAGGTTGTCTTCAGTCGCTTTGGCCCAGGGGAGGTTGGTGATCCAGTCCAGATAGGTGCGGATTACGCCGTATTCGGCGGCGGCGGTGGGCAGCTTGGAGAGGCGGTCGAGTTCGCGCTCGGCCTCTTTGCGCGCTTCCTCGGTCATACCGGATTCGGCGATACGCTTGCGGAACATCTCGATCTCAACGGTCTGCTCGTCAGACTCGCCGAGTTCGCGCTGGATGGCCTTCAACTGCTCGCGCAGGAAGTATTCGCGCTGCACCTTCTCCATTTCGGATTGGGCTTCGCTCTGAATCTTGCGCCCCAGCTCCAGCACTTCCAATTCTTTGTTGAGGATAGTCATCAAGCGGCGCAGCTTGGCGTCGGTGCTTTCCATCTCCAGGATTTCCTGAGAATCCTGCAAGCTGATGCGAATATAGGTCGAGATGGCGTAGACCAGTTGCAGCGGGTCATCGACGTTGAGCGTATTCGAGATCAACTCGCCAGGGATGCTGGGAACCAGATCGGCCAGCTTACCAAACAGCTCGACAATGCTGCGCACCAGCGCTTCGACTTCCAGCGTGTCTTCGATAGTCTCGGGGATCGGATGCACCTTTGCGCGCAGATACGGTTCCGTCTCGGTGTATTCATCCACCTGGATACGCGCCAAGCCCTGGACCAGCAAGCGGATGGTTCCATCCGGGGCACGGAAGAGGCGGTGGATCGAAGCCAGGGTACCGATCTGGTAGACATCTTCTGGGCCGGGGGTTTCCAGGTCGGGGTTTTTGGCAGCGACCAGACCGATCAAACGGTCGCCAGCGATGACATCATCGACCAGTTTGATGCTGCGCGGCTGACCGACGGTCAGCGGAATGGCCGTCTGCGGATACACCACGACGCCCCGCAGCGGCAGAATGGGGAGGTTCTCAGGAATATCGAGCACCGGACGGCGGCTGTCTTCAGCTTCACTTTCAGGCTCGTTCTTGATCTTCACATCCAGTTCGGCCTTGGCGATATGCGAGGCAACCGGGGACAGATTCAGGAACACTTCAGGGCTTCGCTTTGGAGTCATGCTCAGTTATCGCCTTCTTCGACGGCACTCACATCGATCACCGGGACGGTACGGGCCGCTTTGCGCGGCAGTTCGACTTGCAGGAAACCGGCATCATAGCTCGCGCTGACGGCATCCCGCTCGATAATCCAGGGGATGTCCAGCGCGATGCGGAATTCCCCGTAGCCGATCTCGACCTGATGAAACGCCGGGTTAGGGTGCTGGGGTTTTTCCCGCCTGCCACTGATGACCAGATGCCGATCCAATAAAGTAATGCTCACATCCTGATTCCGCACGCCAGCGATCTCGACCAGCACGACAATACGGTCGGCCAGTTCGATGACATCCGTCGGCGGCGTGAAAGCGCGTGTCGGTCGGATCATGAGAGACGCTTTCCGTTCCAATAGGTAAAGGCTGAGAGGGTGCGCGACCCACTGAAAGACAGCGTTCAGCCCTCGGACGCACTGCCGTCAGAATCAGCTTACCGCCCTGCGCATAAGAAGCGTGTTAGAGGCGGGCGACAGGAGCCGTCTGCGCGGTTTAGTATTTGGTGAGGATCGTGCGCGTACACCGGGCAGGAACGATCCGGTGGACAGCATCTACGTCCATTGATCAGAACATATTGCGCGAGTTGTTACCGCCCGTTCCCGGCAGCGAATTGAGGAATTCTTCGTTACTTTCCGTCTGGCGGAACTGATTGATGAAACGCTCGTAAGCGCCCACCGGGCCGATTTCCTCGTCCTCGGAAAGATGAGCCATCATGTTGCGCAGGGTATAGACGCGCTGGATTACATCAGGGCCGAGCAGGAGTTCTTCGCGCCGGGTTGAAGACTGTTCGATATCGAAAGCCGGGAAGATACGGCGCTCTTGCAGCTTGCGGTTCAGCACCAGTTCCATGTTGCCAGTGCCCTTGAATTCTTCGTAGATCAGGTCATCCATCTTGCTGCCCGTGTTGACCAAGCAGGTAGCGATGATTGTCAGGCTGCCACCCTCTTCCACATTGCGTCCAGCGCCGAAAATGCGCTTGGGGGGGTGAATAGCCGACGGGTCAAAACCACCGGAGAGCGTGCGGCCGCTGCTGGGCACAACCAGGTTGTAGGCGCGTGCCAGCCGGGTGATGCTGTCGAGCATGACGACGACATGCTGGCTGCTCTCGACCAGCCGCTTGGCGCGGTTGATCGCCATCTCGGCCACGCGGACATGATGCTGCACCGGATCATCGAAGGTCGAGGCGATCACCTCGGCATCGACCGACCGATCCATGTCGGTAACTTCTTCTGGCCGTTCGCCGATCAGGGCGATCATCAGATGCACATCAGGATAGTTCTTGCTGATGGCATTGGCGATCTCTTTGAGCACAGTTGTCTTACCGGCCTTGGGCGGGGAGACGATCAAGCCGCGCTGCCCGCGACCAATCGGCGCGATCAGGTTCAGCAAGCGGGTCGAAAGGACGCGAGGGCTGGTTTCGAGGTTGTAGCGTTCTGCCGGATAAATCGGGGTAAGGTCTTCAAAGTTGGGGCGGTTCTTGGCTTCTTCGGGGTTCAGGCCGTTGACGGCATCCACCCGCAGCAGCCCGTAGTATTTCTCCGAGTCCTTGGGCGACCGCACCTGCCCGATCACCATGTCACCGGTACGCAGGTTGAAGCGTTTGATCTGCGTCTGGCTGACGTAGATGTCGTTCGGGCCGGGCAGATAATGTTCGGCGCGGAGGAAGCCGATGCCATCATCGACGATTTCCAGCACGCCGCCGCGCAGTTGGTAGCCCTGCTTTTCCGCATTGTAGCGCAGCATCGACAAGATCAAATCCTGTTTTTTCAAGCGGCTGTAACCGCTGATACCAGCCTCACGCGATATCTGGCGCAGTTCTTCCAGCGTCCGTTTTTCTAATTGGGCAATATCCATCTTGATGAGACTCCGAGGGTGAGAAACGCTTCAGGACAAGGGAAAGGAAT
>CAZKXW010000044.1:3132-7579 GCA_964556745.1 uncultured Anaerolineaceae bacterium | reverse complement strand
GGAATCCGAACAGGTGCTACGGATAAATCCGGGGAGCTTCCAGGCGAGTTTACGACCGTCACGTCGGGTACGTCTCGCTACCGCTGCCTAAACGTATTTGAGTGAATGAGTACTGGTGCAGACGTTTGATGAAGGAAGAGTGTGGTCTATCCTCAATTTGGCACTATAGCATAAGTTTGATCGTTCGGCAAGAGAGCTTTTTTTGAGGGGGGTGCATTTCAAGTTGGGGGGAATTCAAGCAGCGGCGGGCTACAGCAAGGTATTGAAGGGGTTCGGCCTAGTCGCGCGGATCGAGGGCTGCTTTGCCAACGTGGTCGGGCTGCCGGGCTGCGCGGAGTATGGGGGGACGTTATTTAAGCGGGGCGTGAGGTGTACCTCAATGGGTACACCTCACTGGCGTTTCGATGGCCTAGATCGGTTCGACCCAGTATTGGCCGCTGCCGCCTTCCGGCGTCCAGCCGGTGATGCCGTTATAGTTCACCTGCCACCAGTAGAAGCCGTAGGAACACACCGGGCCGGTGATGACATAGAAGGCGCTGCCGGGCGGAATCTGGCCGAGTAGGACGCTGTTCGGGTCCGGCTGGAAGCGGATGTTGTTGGGCAGTCCCGGCGTGACCCGTCCATAGCGACCAACCACGAGGCGCGGCGCGGGCGCTCCCTGGCAGGTGATCTGCACGGGGGTCGGGGTTGGGACGATGACTACACTGCCACTGGTGACGGGCACACTGGAGACGTTGTAGGCGGTGACGTAACGGGCATTCACCCAACCGACAGTGCCATTGACGTTGATCTGCCACCAGGTTGAGCTGGCGTTGCGCCCAACTACGGGGTAGCTGTCATTGCGGCTGATGCGGGTCAGCACCGCGCCATTGATGGGATCGGGCAGGTTACGGACGTTCAGCCGGAACGCCCCGGTGACGGTCATATAGGCTCCGGTCGGATAGGGCGTGGCGGTTGCGAAGCCGCCACCCGCGCCGAGCAGCGTGAAGCTGTAGTTGATAAAAGCCGCGCCGCTGGCCTCGTAGAAATCGACGATGAAGCTGTGCGTCCCGGCAGGCAGCGGCACGTTGACGGTGTAGGTCTGCCCGGTAGCGCTGTGCCATTCATTGATATAAACAACGCCATTGATGACGACGCGCACGCCGTCATCGGCGCGGACGGAGAGCTGGTAGGTTCCGGCGTTGAGCGTCTGCACGCTCGTCCAGCGGCCAGAGAAGTTGTCCGCCGGGATGCTGGAGACGGGCGATCCCAGACCCCAATCGTTGCTGGGACTCAACTCGGTACGGATCAGGCTCGGCGACCCGAACAGGCTGGGATTGGCAAAGTACTGCGCCGTCCACGGGCCGCTGGTAGGCATCGGGTTGGAGTTGGTCAGCGGCGGGAAGTTCGGCCCAACCGGATTGCTCGCCAGGTTCGCCCAGGTGACGAAGGCATAGGCATTGCCGCCCTCTTCGATGTAATCGACCTGGATGTGGTGCGCCCCGGTAGACAGGGCAATATCTGCCGAGACGGTGCGGGCGACGCTGGGGTTGGTGATCGTATCAATCAGCGGCGTCCGGGCGAAATCGATGGTGATGCGGATTTTGTCGTCGGCCAGCGCCCAGAAGCGGTAGGTTCCGGCCACAAAGAACGGATCTGCTCCCCAGCGGACGCTGAAGTTATCGGCGACGATGCCGGGCGCAGGCGCGCCATTTCCCCAATCGAAACCGATGCTGGCGTCCTGCCGCTGGAGGTCAGGGGCTGGATACAGGATGGTGTTGTTGAAATACTCGGCGTTCCAGATGACGCCGGATTGAGCGGCCACGGGAATGACCGAGACGGTCATCAGCGCCAGCGCGAACAGAATCAGGACTTTCAAGCGTGACATGATTGGCTGCTCCTGAGGCCTCAGCCGATCTGAGGCCCACACTCCCCGAATGTGATCTATCTTCATTATAGGCCGGAGTCGAGGAGGAGTACGTCGACCGTCAGATTGGCGGCGGATACGCGTATGGGAAGCTATGTTGGGATGCGGTAGGGTCAAAGGTTTTCAGGCGCCGAGCAGGTAACGCAGCCCGACGAAGACCAGCAAAAATCCATACATCCGCTTGATCGTGCCGGAGGACATGCCCAGGGCGATCCGCGCCCCGGCAATCGACCCCAGCACCAGCCCCGCTGCAACCAACGCGGCCGCGGCGATATCGAGCATGCCTTCGTTGTAGTAGGAGATGACTGCGCCCAGGCTGACAGGCGGCAGCAGCGCGGCCAGCGAGGTTCCAACGGCCTGCTTCTGGTCGAAGTGGAGGAACTGCACCAGAGCGCTGACAATGATGACGCCGCCGCCAATGCCGAACATCCCGGCCAACACGCCGGCGATCAGACCGAGGATGAAAAGCTGCACCCAGGGAGGATTCGCCAGCACTTCGGGTGTCGGTTGGGCTGGGCGCGTCCCGCGCCACTCTGCCCACCATCTGCGCGGTTCGATGAAGCGCCAGGCCATATACAACAGGAAGACACCGTAAAGCCGTTCCAGCAGGGTGGTATCGAGCGCCAGGGCGATCTGAGCGCCGGCGATGGCTCCACCCACTAGTCCGGCGGCGATCCAAGCGGCGGTGGCCACTCTGAGCTTGCCGGCGCGGTAGTAAGTCAGCACGGCGAAGATGCTCACGGGCATGAGCAAGGCCGCCAGGGAGGTTCCAATGGCGTTCTTGAGCGCCAGTCCCAACACAACGCTCAAAGCCGGCACAATGATGACGCCGCCGCCGATGCCGAACATTCCGGCGGCGATCCCAGCGACGAGACCGACCAGCACCAGGGGCAGCCAGAGATCAGGCATGAAACAGCTCCCTTCGAGCCAGCAAAACAGTGGGCGGGATTGTGCCGCGCGGTCAGCACGGCTGCAAGTGCCAGGGTACAAAATTGGCCTCTTGACTCTCCACCCACTGGAGGACCGAGACTAGGGATGACGAAGGCCTTCGGAGACTGTGACGATGTTCAAGATAGGGGAGTTTGCCCGAATCAGCCGTATCCCGGTGAAGACGCTGCGCTACTACGACGAGATTGGTCTGCTGAAGCCGGCGGAGGTAGACCGCTTCACCGGATACCGCTACTACAGCGCGGGCCAGCTGGCGCGGCTGAACCGCATCCTGACGTTCAAGGATCTGGGGCTGTCGCTGGAACAGATCGCACAGCTCCTGGATGAGGCGCTGACTGCCGAGCAAGTCCAGGGGATGCTGCGTCTGCGGCAGACTGAGATCGCGCAGGAGGTGAGCGAGGCCCAGGCGCGGTTGGCCCGACTCGAAGTCCGCATCCGTCAGATCGAACAGGAGGGACTCATGTCCGCTACCGAAATTACCTATAAGACCGTCGAACCGCTCACGATTCTGTCCATCCGTGAGGTTGTTCCTTCGGTGGAGCAGATGGGGCCGCGAATCAGCGCAGCGTTCGGCAGGCTGTACGGCTTCATTGACCAGGCGCAGGCGCGGGTGGCCGGCGCGCCGCTGGTGCTGTACCACGCTCATGAGCAGAGCGGCGGCTATGAATTCCACGAGGAAGACATCGACACCGAGACTGCGGTGGTGGTCGATCCAGCCGGGCTGCCGGCTGAAGTGCCTGCTGGAATCACCCGGCGCACGCTCGAACGCACGGCAGCAGCCTCGGCCATTCACCAGGGGAGCTATGAGACCATTGGGCAGACCTACGCCGCCGTCAGCAAATGGCTGGAAGACAGCGGCTACCGCATTTCCGGGCCGCCGCGCGAAATCTATCTGCGCGGGCCGGAAAGCGGCGTTCCGCCGCAAGAATATCTGACCGAGATTCAGTACCCGGTGGAACGGGCAAAGTAACGGGCCACTGAACGCAAAAGAGGCAGGTTCACCACCCGCCCCTTCATCCTCACCCCTAACCCCTCTCCATGCAATGGAGAGGGGAAGTGGGCATCGATCAGACTACTTGCGACGACGCGTCGCCAGCCAGTAGATCACCGCCAGCAGCAGCAAACCCAGCAGGCAGATCGCACCGATGAGCAGCGGGCTTTGCGCCTGACCTGCCGCGGCCTGTGTTTCTGCCGTCAGCGGGATGGGCGTGAAGGTCGGGGCGATGGTGGCCTGCTCAGTGGTCTCGGCAGTGGCTTCTGCCGTCTGTTCAGGCGTGGCGCTGGCCGGAACCACCGTGGCCTCAACGGTGGCTTCAACCGTAGATTCCGGCGTGGATTCTGGCGTCGCGGATTCGGTGGCTTCCGGTGTGGCTTCCACCGTGACCTCTTCTGTCGGCTCGATGTTCACGGCAACGACCTCGGTCGCGGTCGGCGGGATCGGCGTCGCGGTCGGCGGGATCGGCGTCGCAGTCGGCGGGACGGGCGTCGCGCTGGCCGGGATCGGCGTCGCGGTCGGCGGGATCGGCGTCGCACTGGCTGGGATCGGCGTCGCACTGGCTGGGATCGGCGTCGCACTGGCTGGGATCGGCGTCG
>CAZKXW010000044.1:0-2890 GCA_964556745.1 uncultured Anaerolineaceae bacterium | reverse complement strand
CCGGGATCGGCGTCGCGCTGGCCGGGATCGGCGTCGCGCTGGCCGGGATCGGCGTGGCGCTGGCTGGGATCGAGGTCTTGGTCGCGGAAGCAGGCACCGGCGTACTGCTGGCAACCACGGCCACTTCAACAGTCGGCTCGGTCGTGTTGGTGATATCCGCTGTCACGACGGTCGATTCAGGCGTGTTGGTCGGCGTGGCCTGCACCGGAACCGGTGTTGCAGTCGCGGTGGTGGTTGGCGGAACAGGAGTCGCCGTCGGCGGAACCGGCGTGTTGGTGGGAACGGGCGTCGGGGTCGGCAGCGCCACCGTGAAGGCGGTCTCCGCCGTGGCCGATTGGCCGCCCGCGTTGGTAACTTCCACGCTCAGGATGTGCGGGCCATCGCCCAGCGCCGCGACATCCAGATCAAGGGTGAACGGCTCTTCAGTCTGGGTCAGCACTTCGGTTCCATCCAGGCGGTAGACCACACTAGTGATCGGCGTCTGCACGCTGCTGGCAACGACCTCGACGGTGCGGTTTTCGCTGAGTGTCTCGCCGACTTCCAGGTTGGCGAAGGCCACCGTGGGCGGCAGCGCCGCAATTTCGATGTCCTGGGTCAGCACGGTTTCCGTGCCGTAGGCATCGCGGATGAGGACTTCAACCGTGTTGGTTCCCGGCTGGAGCGCAGTCGGATCAATGGTGAAAGCCGTCTCGGCGCGGTTGGCCGCGCTCGCCAGAACAACGCCGTTCAGCCGGGCGATGATGGTGCGGATGCTGCCCTGAGCGCGTCCCGTGACCACGCCGATTTCGACCGGGTCAGCGTAGGGCTGGGCCGATTCGGCAGGCAGGACGACGGAGCCTTCCGGCGGCAGTGCCGCGACGGTGAGCGGAGCCTCGACGTTCGTGGTGACGCCACCCGCGTTAGTGACCTGGGCCGTCAGGGTGCGTTCCCCCGGGGCGAGCCGGTAAGGATCGAGCAGGATGGTAAACGGCCCAAGCACGTCGGCGTCGGCCAATTCGCCGTCGATCAAGAAGTTGGTCTCGACAGGTACGGTCTGTCCGGTGACATCGACTGAGATTTCGACGGGTTCGCGCAGTTCACCTTCCGGCAGACCGTTGACCGTCACCTGCGACGGCAGGGCCGCGATCTCGATGAACTCGGTTACAGTTCCGGTGTCGCCGTTGCTGTCGGTCGCAGTGAAGGTCACATCTACGGGACCAGGCGGGAAGGCCACCGGGTCGATAATGGCGCTGTAAGGCGGCTGCGTGAAGGTCGCCACGCTGACGCCATTGACCAGTATCTCCGCTTGGGTCACGCCGTCATCGGCGATAACTTCGCCGGTGATCTCGGTCGGTTCGCTGATGGCCGCGATGGGTAGATCAGGGATGGAGACAATCGGAACCAGCACCGGAGCACGCACGCTGGTGGAGACGGCCGTAACCTCTTCGCCGCGGGTGGCACGGAGGCCGAGCTGGTAGGTCGAGCCATCGGCGGCGAGATCAGTCTCCAGCGTGATGATATACTGGCTGCGGAGCGTCCGCGCCAGCGTATTGTAGATTTCGAGCAGTTCATCTGGGGTTGGCGATTCGTGGAACTGGCCGTTGGTCCCACCGGCAAGTTCCTGCAAGTAGGTGCGGTCGATGCCGAAGCCCAGCCCAACGGTGTAGACAGGCACACCCTCGGCCAGCGCCCGACTCAGCGCCGCGCCACGTTCACTGCTGCTGCGCCCGCCGAATTCAGCGCCATCGCTGAGGATGATGACGGCGCGACGGGGTTCCGGAGAGCGGGACGCTGTCTCGACGGCCAACACGCCAGCATCATAGAGCGCCGTCTTGCCGCCAAAGCCCAGGGCGTTGATGGCATTGACCAGCACAGTCTTATCAGTGGTGTAATCCTGGATCAGGCGTTCATCGGTGTCGAAGGTGACAACAGCGACCGGATCGTTCGGGCCAATGGAATTCACAAAGCTGATGGCAGCTTCTTTGGCGCGTTCAATGGGCATTCCGGCCATACTGCTGCTGGTATCGATTGCCAGCACGACCGAGAACGACAGGCTGTCTTCAGTAACGTTCTCGACCTGCACAATGCGGGCGCGATCCACCAGTTCTCCAAAAATCGAGAAG
Source organism: uncultured Anaerolineaceae bacterium (assembly GCA_964556745.1). Lineage (GTDB taxonomy): Bacteria > Chloroflexota > Anaerolineae > Aggregatilineales > Phototrophicaceae > CFX2. Next base: position 788 of record CAZKXW010000044.1, on the reverse strand, counting down.
TTTTCCTGTGTCAGCCCCAGGACCGGCTGCCCCACGCGATCATAGACATTGGCATTGATCACGACGGTTGGCAGATTGGTGGCGTCGACGCCGGTGATTTCCATTCGCAGCGGCGGCTGCAAATCTTGCAGCATCGCCAGCCCGACTGGAACCAACAAAACAAGCGCAATAACGAACCCGAGAACCCGTTTCAAGGCTGACCCCCAGCTTGAGATGGAAGACCGTAATGTCCCATTATGTGGCAAACAACATCAAATGAATCGTGTCGCATTCACGCCACAATGCACACAATCTTAACCGAAGTAACTCTGTTACGCCATAACAAAGGTGATTATGGGCGCATTTCAGATTGGGGTGAGGTTGGAATGAAGCAAATTGGCGCATCCGGCACGTTATGTCCTCGTCCCCCTGCCGCGTTCCCCCGACGGGAGAAGGGGGAAAACCCTTCCGGGGGCGTCCCCCGCAGCCCCGTGTGTTTCTCGACGATTTAGCGGATGTGCCATTCAGCTGATCGCTTGCAGCCATACCGAGTTCCTAAAGCAGCGGCGATGCGAGAAATGATAAGAAAAGTAAGAATGAGAATGTGCGAATCTTGAGAATTGGCACAAAAGGCGGCGGCGGAACGGCGATTCGGTGGTAAAGGCCTTACATGCAAGGAAACGTCGGTGCAGTCGGTGCAGCTGCAACAGCGCGATTCTTGCCACAACGAGGGAATACGCTATTTGCAATAGGTTGCTCTGTTGCAGAGATACGGCCCTCACCCCCTGCCCCCTCTCCCAAACGCGGAG
>CAZKXW010000043.1:0-33936 GCA_964556745.1 uncultured Anaerolineaceae bacterium | reverse complement strand
GTATTTCAACGGCGAAACCTATGCCATGACCGGCGCGAGCCGACAACATAATCTGATTACCGCCAACCTATCCCGGAATCTGGGCAATCAGCTGGAAGATCGCCCGTGCGAAGTGTATCAGAGCGACATGCGGGTCAAGGTATCCGCCACGGGGTTGTACACGTATCCCGATATCGTGGTGGTCTGCGGAAAACCACAGCTAGAAGATTTGCATCTGGACACCCTGCTCAACCCAACCGTGCTGATCGAGGTGCTGTCGCCATCGACTGAAATGTATGATCGCGGCAGGAAGTTTGAGCAGTATCGAAGGATCGACAGCCTTCAGGAATACCTGCTGGTCGCGCAGGACAGACCGCATGTGGAACAATACTGGCGGCAAACCCAGGGATGGTTATTCCAGGATGTCGCAGGTTTGGATGCGCAGATTGGCCTCGCCTCGATTGGCTGCACGCTGCTGTTGAGCAGCATCTATCACAAAGTCACTTTTGAAGAAACTGAGGAATCCGATTCATGAAAGCAGCCGTCATCACCGGACACGGCGACATGGATGTCGTCCAGGTCGTCCACGATCTCCCCATCCCGGAACCCGGCCCCGGTGAAGTCCGCATCGCTATCCAAGCCGCCGCGCTCAATCGTCTGGATTTGTGGGTGCGGCTGGGCTGGCCGGGATTGAACCTCAAGATGCCGCATATTACCTGCGCCGATGGCGCGGGCATCGTCGACGCCGTCGGCATGGGCGTGGTCAATTTCAAACCAGGCGACCGAGTATGCATCGATCCGACCATTGTCGATCCCAACAGCCCGGCGCTGATGACTGGGTTGGAGAATCAATCGCGCATCCATCTGCTGGGCGAAAGCGTGCCCGGTGTCGGCGCAGAATATGTGGTACTGCCGCAGCGCAACCTGATGAACGTGCCCGATCATGTCAGCTTCGCGGAGGCCGCCGCTGCCGGACTGGTATACGTCACCGCCTGGCATTCGCTGATGACGCGCGGCGGACTGCGGGCCGGAGAAAGCGTGCTGATCGTCGGCGCAGGCGGCGGGGTCAACAGCGCCAGCATCCAGATTGCGAAGCTGGCCGGCGCGAAAGTATATGTAGTCGGCAGCACTGCCGAGAAATGCGCCAAGGCCGCCGAGTTGGGCGCGGATGTGACGATCAACCGCGCGGAGACACCCGAATGGTCGAAGGCGGTCTACCAGCTCACCAACCGCCAGGGGGTCGATGTGGTCGTGGACAACGTGGGAGCAGCCACCTTCACCAGCAGCATCCGTGCGGCGCGGATTGGTGGCCGCATCCTGGTGGTAGGCAACACCAGCGGGCCGTTCGTCGAACTTGATCTGCGCCACGTCTTCGCTCGCCAGATCAGCATCATCGGCAGCACGATGGGACCGCATCAGGACTTCGTGAAAGTTATGAATCTGGTCTTCGAGGGCCGCCTCAAGCCAGTCATCAGTGCAGTGCTGCCGCTGGACGAGGTGCGGCGCGGGATGGAGATGCTGGCGAACTTCGACATGTTCGGCAAGATCGTGCTGGAGTTGTAGGCGATGCAAAATTCCACAGGACGATTCACCAAGAAGAAGCATGGTTGAATTCCTGGCATCAATGCTGCGGAGCATCGCCGAGCAGATGCAGCTTGTTCCCACCGAGCGGGCAGCGCTGCGACCCGGTGTGCGGGGGGTCTACCGCCTGACCATCCGCTATCATGACCGGCGTTCGCGCGACTCGGTAGCGACCGTCACCCGGCGCAGCGGAGATGGCGCCGAACTGGCCGTAGCCTACTACGGGCTGTTCAACCACAAGCCGCTGATCTTCCCGGTGACGCCGTCGGACTATGCCGCCTTCAGCGGCGGGCTGACACAGCTTCATTTCGACCATCTGGAAGACCAGAGCGGCATCCCGTTCTATGGCGTCGATCTGTGGATGTTCGAGCGGGCAGCGGGGTCGTTTTATCACAGCGTCATCGTCGCGCCGGAACTGACCGATGGGAACTACTGGCGGCTGGTCCGGCTGGCCTATACCCACCTGCCCGAAGCCGTGCGCGAAGTCACCTCATAAAGGAAACGTGCATGATTCCGACCGATCCTCCTGCGCCCGCGCTGTCGGCCTTCACAGATGTCTATCAGAACTCGGAGCGCGTGGCGGTCATCGACCTGGGGAGCAACAGTTTCCGGCTAATCGTGGTCGAATATGTACGTGGCCTGAGCTTCCGTGTCACCGACGAAGTGGCTGAAAGCGTCCGGCTCAGCGAAGGCATGGGCGAAGAGAACATCCTGCGGGCGGCGGCCATGAACCGCGCCGCCAGAGTTGTGCAGATTTATGGCGCATTCTGCAAAGCCTCCGGCATCCAGGACATCATCGCGGTGGGAACCAGCGCCATCCGCGACGCCCGCAATCAACAGGCATTTCTGGCGCGGCTGGAAGCCGAAAGCGGCATCCGAGTGCGCGTCCTCAGCGGTGAGGAGGAAGCCTATTACGGCTACTTGGGCGCGGTCAACAGCAGCGACATCCTCAATGGATTCGTGCTGGATATGGGCGGCGGTTCGCTGCAAATCTGCCGCATAGAGCACCGCCAACTACGCGAGGCTGTCAGCTTTCCATTGGGCGCAGTGCGGGTGACGGAACGCTTCCTCCAATCTGATCCGGTCACAACCAGTGAACTCGACAGCCTCCGCGAACATCTCGACCACCAATTCGGGCGGCTGACCTGGTTTCGCTACAGGCCCGGCATGAAGATGGTCTTCGTCGGCGGAGGGGTGCGGATGCTCGGACGGATGGCGCAGAAAGCCGATGACTACCCGCTCGATCTGATGCACGGCTATGTCCTCGGCCAATCGCGCGTCAAGACGTTCCGCAAACTGCTGGCCGATAAGACCATCGCCGAACGGCGGCGCATTCCGGGCATGAAGATAGAACGGGCGGATATATCACTGGGCACCGCCGCCGTCATCTACGAAGCGATGCGCATCTCCGGCTTCGAGGAACTGACGATTTCGGCTCAGGGCGTGCGCGGCGGGCTGTTCTACGAGCGCTTCCTGGCCGGGCAGCCACAGCCCCTCTTCAGCGATGTACGGAAAGCGGCCGTCCTCAATCTGGCGCACCTGTACCGCTTTCAGAAAAAGCACGCCGAACACATCGCCCACCTCACCCTTTCGATGTTCGACCAGCTGCCCGCACGTGTGCATCAGTGCCGCAAAGGGGAGCGCGACCTGCTCTGGGCGGCCTCGATGCTGCACGACATCGGCGTCGCCATCGACTACAACGATCATCATAAGCACAGCGCCTACCTGATCCTCAACGACGGGCTGCCTGGATATACCCACCGCGAAATCGCCCTGATCGCGCTGCTGGCGCGTTATCATCGCAAAGGCCAGCCCACGCTGGACGAGTTCGAGGCCGTGATGGAACCGGGGGACTCGCGGCGGTTGATACAGATGGCCGCGCTGCTGCGATTGGCCGAACAGTTGGATCGCTCCCGCGACGGCGTGGTGCAGGATGTCAAGCTGACCACAGGCGGCGACTATGCCCAACTGGAGCTGCTCACGCGCGGCGATGGTCAGGTGGCGCTGTGGTCGGTGGAACGCCACCGCGATATTTTCCAGCAGGCCTTCGGATTAGAACTGGAAGTGGTCAGCACGCGCTGAACAGAGGGAACCCATGCCCGCCTATATCGAAACCGAAGTCAAACTGCACGTGCCCGATCTGAAGGCCGTCCGCGCCCGGTTAGAGGCGGCCGGGGCAAAACTGGCCGCGCCGCGCGTCTTCGAGCGCAACGTCCGCTATGACGATGCCGGTCGGACGATGACGCCGCGCCACATCGTGCTGCGCCTGCGGGAAGATACCTGCATCCGGCTGACCTACAAAGAAGAAGGCTCCAGCGAAAATGGTATCACCAGCCGCCTGGAAGCCGAAGTCGAGGTCAGCGATTTCGCGGCGATGGAACTGATTCTGGGTCGGCTGGGTTACACGCCCTACATGGTCTACGAGAAGTACCGGACGACCTATCACCTCGATGGCGCCGAAGTCGTCCTCGACGAAATGCCCTATGGAAACTTCGTGGAAATCGAAGGTGATAAAGATACCATTGAGGGTGTGATGAACCGCCTGGAGCTGCAAGGGTTCCGGCGTTACGATGTCAGTTATGCCGTACTCTTCGACCGGGTACGGCGTTTTTTGGGACTGGCGTTCGACGATCTGACGTTCGCCAACTTCGCAGGCATCACCGTTCCTGACGCGGCCTTCCAGTCGTAATCCGGGAACAGATGAGCCTGCTCCGATCATTACGGCCTGGCTCCGATCAACACCGGTTCATGGAGGGGGATTATGTCTGTGACCGAGGCTCCAAAAGCCAAATCGAAGGGCGCTCAGGAGCGCAAAGACACGTTCACGACTTCGTCGGACATTGAGCTGAAGCGCGTATTCAAGCCGGAAGACGCACAATTGGATTATGCCGCCGACCTCGGCGATCCAGGTGATTATCCGTATACGCGCGGCGTCCAGCCGACGATGTATCGCGGGCGCTTCTGGACGATGCGCCAGTACGCCGGTTATGCGACGGCCGAAGAATCCAATGCCCGCTACCGCTATCTGCTCGACCAGGGACAGACGGGCCTGTCGGTCGCCTTCGACCTGCCCACGCAGATCGGTTACGACGCCGATGACCCGATGGCCGTTGGCGAGGTCGGCAAGGTCGGCGTCAGCATCAGCAGCGTGCATGACATGGCCCGGCTGTTCGAGGGCATCCCGCTGGACAAGGTTTCGACCAGCATGACCATCAATGCCCCGGCCACGATCCTGCTGGCAATGTACATCGCCGTTGCCAAACGCCAGGGCGTCAGCGAGGATCAACTGCGCGGCACGGTGCAGAACGACATTCTCAAGGAATATATCGCCCGCGGGACGTATATCTTTCCGCCGGCCCCATCGATGCGGCTCATCACCGATCTGTTTGCCTACTGCCGGACGAGTGTGCCGCACTGGAACACCATCAGTATCAGCGGCTACCACATCCGCGAGGCGGGCTGCACCGCCGTCCAGGAAGTTGCCTTCACGCTGGCGAACGGCATCGCTTACGTCCAGGCAGCCATCGATGCCGGGCTGGATGTCGATGACTTCGCGCCGCAGCTTTCCTTCTTCTTCAACGCGCACAATCAATTTCTGGAAGAGATCGCCAAGTTCCGCGCCGCCCGCAAGCTTTGGGCCAAGATCATGCGCGACCGCTTCGGCGCCAGGAACCCGCGCTCCTGGCAGTTAAAGTTTCATACACAGACGGGCGGCAGCACCCTGACGGCTCAGCAGGCCGAAAACAACGTGGTCCGCGTGGCGCTCCAGGCATTAGCCGCCGTGCTGGGTGGAACGCAGTCGCTCCACACCAACAGCATGGATGAAGCGCTCTCGCTGCCCACCGAGCAGGCTGTCCAGGTCGCGCTGCGGACTCAGCAGATCATCGCTTACGAAACGGGCGTCTGTGATACGGTCGATCCGATGGCGGGCAGCTATGCCATCGAACATCTTACCGCGCAGATCGAGAGCCGCGCCGCCGACTATATCCAGCGTATCGACGATCTGGGCGGGGCGCTCAAAGCCATCGAAGCCGGTTTCATCAACATGGAAATTCAGGACGCGGCCTACCGCTACCAACGCGCGGTCGAATCCGGCGAACAGGTCATCGTCGGCGTCAACCAGTTCACGGTGCAGGCGGAGGAGCACCGCGATCTGCTGCGCGTCAACCCAGAAATCGAAGCCGGTCAGCGCCGCAAACTGGCCGAACTCCGCGCCCGGCGTGATAACGTGAAGGTCGCCGAACTGCGCAGCCAACTGGAAAAAGCCGCCCGCGGCCGAGACAACCTCCTGCCGCTGTTCGTGACCTGCGTCGAAAACGACCTGACGCTGGGCGAAATCTGCCATACCCTGCGTGGGGTATTTGGCGAATATCACCCCACTGTGAGCATCTGATCGAAGCCGAGTGGGTTCTATCTTGAGAATGCATCGCTTCGCGCTGGATCGTCCGCGCGAAGCGGCTCATCCTTTCGCCCAATACGCGCATCCGGTGCAGTCCCATGACCGAACCTAGAGGCTTTGATCAATGGTTGGAACGGATCTGTGAGCGTCCACTGCCCACCAACCCAATGGCGCAGATCCGCACGCTGGCGAAGGAACTGGCCGAAGGCGCAGCTCTGCGTTACTGGGATGTGCAGCTATACCTGTTCCGGGGAGCGCTCAACCCATCCGCCTCTCAGCAGATGCTCCTGACGTACCTCAAGCGCCGCTGGAACGACGAGAGTCCCAGCCTCCCCCTGCTCATCCGAAACCAGTACCTCCTTGCCCATACCAACGACACCCTAGACATCTCCGAAAAAGCCTTCAACCTGCTCCAAGAGGCCGAACCCGCCACCATCTTCATATCCTACAAACGCAGCGAGAGCAGCGCCTTCGCCCTGCTGGTGCTGGCCCGCTTGAAGATGGCCGGTCTGGAACCCTTCCTCGATCTGGCGCTGGAGCCGGGCGAGGATTGGGAAGCCGGGCTGAAAGAACGCATCCAGAAATACGACTATCTGATCGCGCTGCTGGGACCGAAGACGCTCACCTCGAAAGTGGTGGTGCAGGAATTGACCTGGGCGATTGAAGCCGGACTCACCGTGATCCCAGTCTGGCACAACCGCTTCAAGTTCGATGCGGATAAGTGGTCGCTGCCGCCCGAAATCGAGTCTGTACTGCGTAAGACCCATACCATCCGCGTATTGGAAGAAAGCCCGCTGGGCTACAACAACGCCATCCTGCAACTGCTCAACCGCTTTGGTGTCACGCCATGAATTCGCACGGACAATTGTTACATTTATCACAAACAATGATGAGGTTATGCTTTTGTAGGCTAGTGGCAGGGGCGATATAATACGGCAGTGATGAGTACGGAACAGCCTCGTCGATCCCGCTGGTTCATCATCCTGATGGGGCTGTTGGCGCTGTTTCAGGGGGGTGCAGCCATTCGCGTGCTGCACATCGCGCCGGATTTGATTGCGCAGACTGCTTTATCACTGCCGCTCGAATTCGTGGTGAGCCTGCTCTGGACAGGAACCGCCGCTTTGACCGTTCGTGCGCTCTGGCTGCGGAGGCCAGGCGCGGAATGGCGCGCGCGGACTGTACTGATCGGATTTACAGGATACAGCCTGCTGCGGCTGCTCCTGTTCGCCCAGGCTTCATACGACCGGGGGCGGCTCCCCTTCCTCTTGGTCGTCAGCGGATTGCTGTGTGCCAGCCTGGTAGTGCCGTGGCTGCTCCGCCACGTTTACGCATATCGAGCACTCAACGGAGATGAGTCATGACAGTTGTAGACCCTAAGATCGAAGAACTGCGACAGAAACGTGCGGAAAGCCATGCAGGCGGCGGCCCAGACCGTAACAAGAAGCAGCAGGAAGGCGGCCGCATGACCGCCTATGAGCGGCTCGATGTCCTGCTCGATCCGGGCAGCTTCCGCGAACTGGATGCCTTCGTCACCCACCGCATCAGCGACTTCGGCATGGACAAGAAACGCCCACCGGGAGACAGCGTGGTCACCGGTTGGGGAACCATCAACGGACGCCTGGTGTATGTCTATTCCCAGGATTTCACCGTCATCGGCGGCAGCCTCAGCGAAGTTCACGCCCAGAAAATCATCAAGATCATGGAAATGGCGATGAAGGTCGGCGCCCCCGTGATCGGCCTGAACGACAGCGGCGGCGCCCGCATCCAGGAAGGTGTCCTCAGCCTGGCCGGCTACGCGGAAATCTTCCTGCGGAATACAATGGCGAGCGGGGTCATCCCCCAGATCAGCCTCATCATGGGGCCATGCGCGGGCGGCGCGGTCTACAGCCCGGCGCTCACCGATTTCATCATTATGGTCAACCGCACCAGCCACATGTACATTACCGGCCCAGACGTGGTCAAAGCGGTGACGCATGAAGACGTGACCCATGACGAACTCGGCGGCGCGATGGTGCATGCTTCTCGCAGCGGTGTCTGTCATATGGTGGCGGAAAATGACCAGCAAGCGCTGATGCTCGTCCGCGAGTTATTAAGCTTCTTGCCGCAGAACAATATGGAGGACCCGCCCTACTCTGCCAGCCATGATGATCCGCTCCGCGCTGATGCAGAACTGGACAGCATTGTTCCCGAAAACCCGAACAAACCTTATGACGTCAAAGATGTCATCAAGCGTATCGTCGATGATGGCATCTTCCTGGAAATCCACGAGAACTACGCCATGAATGTGGTGGTGGGTTTCGCCCGGCTCGGCGGTCACAGCGTCGGCGTCGTCGCCAACCAACCGCAGGTGCTGGCCGGCGTCCTGGACATCAACGCCAGCAACAAGGCCGCCCGTTTCGTCCGCTTCTGCGATGCCTTCAACGTGCCGCTCATCACCCTGGTCGATGTCCCCGGCTACCTGCCCGGCACGGCCCAAGAATACGGTGGAATCATCAGCGCCGGAGCCAAGCTGCTGTATGCCTACTGCGAAGCCACAGTGCCCAAGCTGACCGTCACGCTCCGCAAGAGCTACGGCGGAGCCTACTGCGTCATGAGCAGCAAGCACCTGCGCGGCGACCTCAACCTGGCCTGGCCGTCGGCGGAAATCGCCGTCATGGGACCGGATGGCGCAGTCGGCGTGGTGTTCCGCCGCGAGATCGAAGCGGCTTCGGATCCCGCTGCCAAGAAAGCCGAACTGACCAACCTGTACCGCCACAAGTTCGGCAGCCCCTATGCTGCCGCCGAGCGCGGCTTCATCGATGACATCATCGAGCCGCGCGAAACACGGGCACGGTTGATCAACGGCCTGGAGGTCTTCCTCAATAAGCGCGATTCGAATCCCGCTCGCAAGCATGGAAACATCCCGCTGTAGGCGGAGGGCGGAACGACATCATGCAGCACGAACAAACTAAAATCAACAAGATTCTGATTGCCAATCGCGGCGAGATCGCCGTGCGCGTTATCCGCGCCTGCCGCGACCTGGGCATCCGCACCGTCGCCGTTTATTCCGATGCGGATCGCACTGCCCTGCACGTCCGCTATGCTGACGAAGCTGTTTACGTCGGCGCGTCCCCCCCACGTGAAAGCTATCTGGTTGCTGAGAAGATCGTCCAGGCCGCCAAGCAGACCGGCGCGGACGCTATCCATCCCGGTTATGGCTTCCTCTCGGAACGCGCTTTTTTCTCACAGATGTGCCAAGATGAAGGCATCATCTTCATCGGCCCTGGCCCGAAGGCCATCGACACGATGGGCGACAAGCAGGCCGCCCGCGAGACGGTCAAGAAGGCCGGTGTCCCGGTCATCCCCGGGACCGAGCCGGGGATGCGCGACGAAGATATCCTGCGGCTTGCCCCGAACCTGGGTTTCCCGGTGTTGGTCAAAGCTACGGCGGGTGGCGGCGGCAAAGGAATGCGGGCCGTCTACAAAGAAGAAGACCTGCCAGAAATGCTGGCCTCCGCCCGGCGCGAGGCCGAGTCTGCCTTCGGCAACGGCGATGTCTATGTCGAGAAACTGCTCGTCGGCGCTCGCCACATCGAATTCCAGATCCTCGCCGACATGTACGGCAACACGATCCACCTCGGCGAACGCGAATGCTCGATCCAGCGCCGTCACCAGAAGCTCGTCGAAGAAGCCCCCAGCGTCGTGCTCGATCAGGACCCGGATATGCGCCGACGCATGGGTGAGATGGCAGTCAAGGCTGCCGAAGCGGTCGGCTACGTCAATGCCGGAACCATCGAGTGTATAGTGGACAGGGACAAAAATTTTTACTTCCTGGAAATGAACACCCGCATCCAGGTCGAACATCCTGTCACTGAGATGGTCACGGGCATCGACCTTGTCAAGGAACAGATCCGCATCGCCCGCGGACGCCGCATGGGGCCAACTCAGAGCGTCCTGGAACCGCGCGGTTGGGCCATCGAGTGCCGGATCAACGCTGAAGACCCCTACAACAGCTTCCTGCCCTCGGTCGGCAAGATCAGCACCTTGATTGTTCCGACCGGCCCCGGCGTCCGTGTGGACAGCGGTGTCTATGCGGGCTACGAGATCAGCCCCTACTACGACAGCATGATCGCCAAGCTGATCTGCTGGGGTGAAGACCGCAGTGAAGCGATTCTGCGGATGCGCCGCGCCCTCCAGGAATATGTCATCATGGGCGTCAAGCACAACATCCCGTTCCACCAGAACCTGATGAACAGCTTCAGCTTCATGGCCGGCAAGTTCGATACCAAGTTCGTCGAAGAACGCTTCAGCATGGATACCTATGAAGAAGCCCCCTCGGATGCCGAACTGGAAACTGCGGCCATCGCCGCGACGCTGTTCACGCACCGTCAGCACCAGCTCGCCAGCCAGGTCGTCACCAAGAACGAACGCGATACCAGCAACTGGAAGTGGGTCAGCCGCTGGGAGAGGATGCACCGATGAAATACCAGACCACGGTCAACAACAAAACGTATGAAATCGACATCCAGAACGACGGCAATCTGGTCGTCAATGGGGTACACCGAAAGGTCGATTTCCAGGCGCTTGCGCCTGCGCTGTATACCATTCTGGCCGAGGGACTATCCCATGAGCTGACTATCGAAGAGCGCGATGGCCGCATCGAAGTGCTGATGAGCGGCAAGCTCTATACCACAACCGTCCTGGACGAGCGTGCCTTGATTATTGCTCAGCGCAGCGGTGGACTGGTTCCTGAAGATGGCGTCATCCAGATCAAGGCGCCCATGCCCGGCCTGATCGTAGCCGTCAAGGTCGAAGCCGGTCAGGAAGTCAAAGCGGGTCAGACGGTCGTCATCCTCGAATCGATGAAGATGCAGAACGAACTCAAATCCCCGCGCGATGGCGTCATCGGTCAGGTGAACGTCAGCGGCGGAGAGACCGTCGAACAGAACAAGGTGCTGGTGACCATCACCTGAGACTCGACTACTGTGCGCAGAGATGTTCAACGGCGTGGGTGACAGCGGTTATCCGCGCCGGTTTTCTGCTCCGCCATTGCCAGTCGTGGCGGAATCAGGAATAATCCGCGCATGATCATCTTCCGCCGTGCCCTGCCCGCCATCTGGGTGGCTGTTCTCATCCTCTATGTCCTGGCTGCGATTCCCGACGTACCCTTCCACGGGGATGAATCCACCCAGATTTACATGAGCCGCGATTATCACTACCTCTTCATCGCCCGAACGCCGCTGCGAACCCAGGTCGTGGATTTCGACACCCCGACCAGCGCGACCGAGATGCAGCTTCGCTTGCTCAACGGTACGGTCAACAAACTGCTGATCGGACTGGCCTGGCACGCCGCTGGCTACACGGTGGACAGCCTCAACGAGCAGTGGGATTGGGGCGCAGACTGGAACTATAACCAGCAGTTCGGCCATGCCCCCAATGCTGACCTGCTGCGGTTGGCCCGCCTGCCTTCGGCGATCCTGCTTGCATCCGGTGTCATCGTCATATTCCTGCTCGGCAGGACACTCGGCGGCGGGGTTCCTTATGCCGCCAGCCTGTATTACGCCCTGAATCCCGCCCTGCTCATCAATGGTCGCCGCGCTATGATGGAAGGCAGCTTGATCGCCTTCAGCCTGCTGACAGTGCTCGCGGCCATCTGGCTGTTCCAGCGCCCGTCTTGGCTGCGGACGCTGCTCCTGGGGCTGGCAGCAGGGTTGGCGCTCGCCAGCAAGCATACAGCCATCTTCACCGTCGGCATCGTCTTCCTGAGTGGGATCGGCTACCTGATCTGGCAGTCTGTTCGCTCGCGTGATGAATCCAGCACCGTTGAATATCTGATCCTGCCACTGCTCATCACCGCCGCGCTCATCACCACCGGAACCTTCCTGCTGTTGAATTCCGCCTGGTGGTTCGATCCCCTGGGACGGATCAACACCGTCTGGCAGCTGCGCCAGGATTTGCTGGCCGGGCAGACCGCCGTGTTCGGCGGTTATCCCAACCTCGGTGAGCAGATCGTCGGTTTCCTGCGCCAGACCCTGATCGTCCAGCCGCAGTATTTCGAGGTCACAGGATGGGATCAGTTCATTGGTGGGCAGATCAGCACCTACGAAGCGCTGCCCTGGCGTGGGGTGAGCATTGGGGGTTCTGTCTTGGGGGCGGCCATCTGGTGCGCTATGATCGCACTCGGTGGTTGGCGGCTCCTGCGCGACCGCGCCATCGACGGCACAGCCCGCTGGACAATCGGACTGTGGGCGCTGACGATGGCACTAACCACCGCGCTGCTGACCCCGATTGAGTGGCAGCGCTACTATCAGCCTGTCTACCCGGCCGTCGGATTGATCGGCGCGCTCGGAGTTCAGACATTCATCCAGCGCCTCGCCGCGCGCTACCGCTGAATGATGCCCTATTGGATCGCCTCGACGCTCGCCCCTACTCCCGCTTTGCTGTGGATGTTCTTCGGCCTAGGACTGCCCTGGGCACTGGTCGTCCTGCCGCGACGCGACTGGCACGAACGCGCCATCGTCGCCTGCCTGACGCTGGCCTTCGGGCCGGCCATCCTCACAGCCTGGATGTTCGTCCTGGGCAGCCTTCCCGGCGTGCCCCTGCTGCGGGTCGAATGGGTGCTGCTCGGCACGGCAACCATCGCCACCCTGGGCTGGTTCCTCGTCTGGCAGAAAAAGGATAAGCCGTTCACCCCTGCCGCCGCGGATCGCTCCCCGCTCCGGTTCGAGCGCCTGCTCATCGCGCTGATCGCCCTCGCAGTGGTGATCCGTTGGCTGGGCGTCGCCTACTGGCCCTCAACCGCCTATGATGCTCTCTGGGTCTATGCCTACCAGGGCAAGCTCTACACCCTGCTCGGCCATATCCCCCCCAGCATTGATTACTATCCGCAGTTCCTTCAGCTTCAACACACCTACTTGCAGCTTGCGGTCGGCGGGATCGATGACCATGCCGCGCGCGCTGTTCTGCCCTGGCTGCATGTGGGCAGCATCCTGGCCGCCTATACACTCGGCAAACTGCTGATCGACCGCCGCGTCGGGCTGGTCACCGCCGCCATCTGGGCGCTGTATCCCCACCTGGGCGAGTGGTCGCGCTACGGTGATCTGGAAGTGCCCATGGCCTTTCTGTTCACCACCGCCGCTACTTTCTTCCTCAAAGCCTGGATCATCCCTGGCGACTCAGCAGCAGCGCCGCGCCGCTCCTATGCCATCATTGCCGGGCTGCTGCTGGGCATTGGTATGTGGACCAAGCCGACCATGGGTGGCTTCATCTGGGGGGTAGCGCTGCTGGCTGCCATCGAGATTGGCTGTCAGTTCTGGAAAACCGCTCGGCAAGATGGAATCGCTGCCCGACTCCGCGCATCCCTCATCCGCAGCCGCCCACGACTGGAAGTCGTGGCGCTGACCGCCCTGCTGTGCGTGCCCCTCGGCGCGGTCTGGTATCTCCGCAACGCCGCCCTCGGCCACGAGATGATCACCTTCCCTGACCCCATCTGGACGACCCGCGCCGCCCGCAGCGGCGTCGAGTTCGGCTGGCCGCTGCTGGCCTTGATCGTGCTGACCGTCCGGCTCTGGAGCCGCCACCGGGAACGCCCCTTGATGCTCCGCTTTGCTGTCGGAGCCGCCTTGATTCTACTCGGCCTGCTGCCGACGCTCCTCGGCTACTGGTTGTCTGTGTTCCGCCCAGTTGGAGCTGCGGAGGGGGAAATCAGCCTCGCCGCGGCCGTCTGGCGGCTCATCACCGGCGCGGGTTTGATCGGCGGCAGCGATAACCGCATCGGCGCGGGCGAATGGCTCGCCATGGCTGCTGGCTTAGCGGTGCTGATCTGGGCGCTGCGCCGCCTCGATCTGCGCTGGCCGGAGTCGAAGATGCTCGGTTGGGCGCTGCTGCTGGCGCTGCCCTATTTCGTGACCTGGTTCCTCTCCTACAGCTATCACTACCGCCTGTCCTTCGCCATCGCCCCGCTGATGATCCTGCCCACCGCCGCCCTGCTGGTGGCGTTCCCGGCTGCCCAACCGGATGAGCAACCTCTTCGACGGCGCGGATGGCTCCCCGTCGGCATCGCGCTGGCCGCCATCCCTGGGTTGATCGCCCCGCTCTACGATGGCAATGCAGGCTGGGATTGGCTCTGGACGAACACGCTGCCGGATGACCACGCCCGCTATGCCTCCGGCAACCGTGCCCTCATGACCGTCGTCGATGGCCTCCAACTTTACCTCGACCAGCAGGCTGACCCTCTGCGCGTGATCGCCCCCGGCATGAGGCGGCTGCCTTTCTTCTTCCCGCTGGAAGATATCCAGATCGACCACCTGCCTACCAGCCTGGATGAACTGGCCGACGCGACCTACTTCATCTACAGCAAGCCAGAAACAGGCGGGGCGCTCAATACCTACCCCCCTGGCGAAAACGCCGTTATCGCCGCGCTCGCGCTCGCCACCGAGAACGAATCCGATGTCCAGGAAGGCCGCGCTTTCATCCGCCGCGCCTGGGGAGATGATGACGGCATCTTCCAGTACACCGTCTACGAACTCCATTTGGAGAACCGCTTTAAGGCCCCCTTCGTCCACGCGCCCACCGGCCACGATGTCGTCTTCGATGACGCGCTCCGGCTCCTCGGCCATGACATCGGCGGGCTGGATCTCTGGCCGGGCCGCCGCCTGATCCTGCACCTCTATTGGGAAGTGTTGGAGCAGCCCAGCGTCGATTACACCATCTACGTGCATCTGCGCGATCCCGCCGGGAACGTCATCCAGACCTGGGATAGCCCCGTCACCCGCGCCGCGGATGGCAGCTACTATTCGTCGCTGGTCTGGGAGCCGGGCGAATTCATCACCGACCCGCGCATCATCCGCTTCGACGCAGTCAATGCCCCCCTCGGAACTGGCTACAGCATCGTCATCGGGCTGTATGACCGCTTGGCCGACCGCCGCGCCGCTGTCACAATCAATGGTCAGCCCGCCGGAGATGGCTACCTGCTCAACGACCGCATCACTATCGTGCCCCCTCCGGCTTCCTGATTGGGCCGGGTGTTGCAAGCTCCTAACCCGCCTTTCAGTTTTCCAACCTCCCCTTCATCTCATCTTCACAGACTTGACACATCATGAATATTCGCTTAGCCTAAATATAAGACTTAACTCAGAATTCATGTTACGATGCTGATTGTAGGGAGTTTGAACGATGATCGGAATTCGGTGTGTCTGGGACGATGCAGGGCATACCGTCATTCGGGCCTATATCGGTGAAGCCTGGTCGTGGCACGATGTCAGCGAATCAGTCCAGGCCATCACCAGCATGATGGGCGGCGTCCGGCATCAGGTAGACCTGATCGCCATCATGCGCCCCACCACCCCGCTGTCCGATGAGTCCATCGATCAGATCGTGGCGGAAATTTCACAGGTCGCGCCGCCCAACTGCGGTGTCCTGGTCCTGGTCGGCGGGAATCCCGCACTGCTGGATAAGATCCGCGCAATCAGCCGAGCTAACCCCCTGCTAATGGGCCGCATCTTCATGACCAACCTGCTCGGCGATGCCTACCGGATCATCTCGATGATGCGGCCGGAAGTCTTGGGCTTCGACAGCCTGATCGCCGTCTGATCTACCCGTTTCAGTGCAGCGCCAGCACCGCCCTGGAGAGCTTCTCCTGTACCTTGCGGCTGTTGAACCGCGACCACAGATCCAGGAACTCCGTTCGCATCTCGGCGTCTTTTTCCTCCAGCCGCGTCAGATACAGGCTCAGCGCCTCAATCGGGTGATCGGCCAGCAGCCCATTCAGGTGTGTCCGCGCCGTCGCCGCGTCGTTCATGTGCCCCAGGCAGTCTTGCAGTGCCTTGATCTCGTCGATGAAGTCCCCAATCTGCGAGCCAAGCAGTTCCTCGAACAGCGAGACCGTGTAGCGCAGCCGCTTGAACTCGATCCGCAGGCTGTGAAAAGTTGGCGTCGGGACATCCGGCAGCACGGTGTCATACGCCCGCACCGCCGCCAGATGGTTGTAGATCATGCCTGGCAGCACGTGGCGCACCTGGGTCGGCACGATGCCTTCTGCCGCGGGACGCGCCCCGGCTTCCGGCGTCGTCACGAAACCGCTGAACGACTTGACGAACTTCCGGTAGCGCCGCGAGTCTAGCACTTCGATCAGGTCTTCGCGCGCATCCGTGCGCTGCCGCTCCAATTCGTCGATGGCTTCTTGGAGCGCCGCCTGCTGTTCGGCTTCCAGCGTCGCCTGGAATTCCTGAATATCCCCAATCAGCACATCCAGGTCGCGCACCTGCCCCAGCACCCAGGCCAGATTCCGCAGTTCGTCGGAATACGCACGAACGACTGCCCGCTTGTAATAGGCCCCCAGCAGGCGGAAGGCACTCCGCATCCGCCGGATCGCCACCCGCATGTCGTGAACTTCCTCGACATCTTCACCCAACCGGCTGCCCGCTTCATGTTGCAGCATGTTGATGAACTGCACCAGCAAGACTTTGCGGCCAGCCTCCGCCATCAAGTCTTCCGGTGCGACCGGCTGAACCTCGGCTTTAAGACGTTCGATCCGTTCTTCAACACTAGGCGCCATGATGACCCATCTTCCTCGTAATATTGCCGGACATGATTGGAAATTGTAGCAAAACTTTATGTGTAGGTTAAATATCGTCGATAAACCTTAACATAATGAAGACTGTTACGAATTGGAGCCGGTCAGGAGGCGCTCATTCCAGTAGCGGGTGCTATAATCGAGCCATCGACCCCCACACGCCGGAGGTGCTCCGATGACGTTCGACCGCGACACGCTCGACAAACTGTCGGCAGCCCAGGCCCGCTGGCAGCAGACCACCCTGGAGTCCGCCGTGCAGCGACTCCCCGAACGCCGCTCCACCTTCACCACCCAATCTGGCGTCCCCATCGACCGCCTGTACACACCGCTGGACATCGCCGAACTGGACTACCTGGATGATCTGGGGCTGCCCGGCGAATACCCCTTCACGCGCGGCGTCCATGCCAGCGGCTACCGGGGCAAACTCTGGACGATGCGGATGTTCGCCGGCTTCGGAACCGCCGAAGAGACCAACGCCCGCTTCAAGTATCTGCTCGATCAGGGGAACATGGGACTCTCGGTGGCCTTCGACCTCCCGACCCTGATGGGCTACGACACCGACGCGCCCCAAGCATTGGGCGAGTTCGGCAAGTGCGGCGTCGCCATCTCCTCGCTGCGCGATATGGAAATCCTCTTCGACGGCATCCCCCTCGATCAGGTCACCACCAGCATGACCATTAACAGCCCCGCGCCGATCATCTGGGCGTTCTATATCGCCGCTGCCGAAAAGCAGGGCGTCCGCCCCGAACACCTCAGCGGCACGCTCCAGAACGACATCCTCAAGGAATACATCGCCCAGAAAGAATACATCTTCCCGCCGGAACCGTCCATGCGCCTCGTCACCGATACCATCGAGTTCGGCACGCGGCACATGCCCCTCTGGAACACCATCAGCATCAGCGGCTACCACATCCGCGAATCGGGCAGCACCGCCGTTCAGGAGTTGGCCTTCACCCTGGCCGATGGGCTGGAATACGTCCGCTGGGCGCTGCATCGCGGCCTGGATATCGACGCCTTCGCGCCGCGCCTCAGCTTCTTCTTCAACCTGCACAACGACTTCTTTGAAGAGATCGCCAAGCTCCGCGCTGCCCGGCGCATCTGGGCGCGGGAAATGCGCCAAACCTTCGGGGCGAAGAACCCCCGTTCCTGGTTGATGCGCTGCCACACCCAGACGGCCGGCGTCAGCCTCACCGCCCAGCAGCCTGAAATCAACCTCATTCGTGTGGCGATCCAGGCCCTCGCCGGAGTCCTGGGTGGAACCCAATCGCTCCACACCAACAGCATGGACGAAGCCCTGGCCCTGCCCAGCGAACAAGCCGTCCGGCTGGCGCTGCGGACGCAGCAGATCATCGCTGAAGAAACTGGCGTCGCCAACACCGTCGATCCGCTTGGCGGAAGCTACTTCATCGAGGCACTCACCAACCAGACTGAGGCCGCCGTCTACGACTACCTGCGCCGCATCGATGACCTCGGCGGCGTCATCCCGGCCATCAATGCCGGCTTCTTCCAGCAGGAGATCGCTGAAGCCAGCTATCGCCACCAGTTGGAGATCGACCGGGGCGAGCGCGTCATCGTCGGCGTCAACCGCTACGCCGACGCCGCCAAACCTGCCATCCCCATCCTCCAGATGGATCCGCAGGGTCATGAGCGCCAGATCGCCCGCCTCAACCGCCTGCGCCTGGAACGGGACAACGAGCGCGTCGCTGAAAGCCTCCGCGCCCTGGCCGACGCCTGCGCCGGGACGGAGAACACCATGCCCTATCTGATCGATGCCGCCCGTGCCTACGCCACCCTCGGTGAAATCACCGATGTGATGCGCCAGACCTTCGGCATCTATCACGAACCAGCTCACATCTGAGACCACCATGCTTAGCACGCGCGTGGACGATGAGGTCGAGATCTTCCTGCTCCTGCCGCACCATGCCCCAGCCTTCTTCACGCTTCTGGAAGCCAACCGCCTCTATTGGAGCGAGTGGCTTAGTTGGGTTCCGCGCGTCACCACCCAGGACAACGTCACCGATTTTATCCAGCGCGGCCTCAACGAACTGGCCGAAGGAACCGCCATCCGCTTCGGCATTCGCTATCGCGGCGACCTTGCGGGACGAATTTTCTACAGTTATATTGACACGGTTGCTCGGCGGCTGGAAATCGGCTACCAGATCGGGCAGGCTTATGTCGGCAAAGGTATCGCTACCCGCGCCGTTAGGCAGTTGGTACAGGACGCCTTCGCCGAGATGAACATGAACAAAGTCGAGATTCTCTGTGCCACCGAGAACACGCGCAGCCGCGCCGTCCCGGAACGCCTTGGCTTCCAGCAGGAAGGCATCCTGCGCCACTCGGAACAGATCAACAACCGGTATCTCGATCTCGTTGTCTATGGCATGCTGGCCGCCGAATGGCTGGCCCGTCACAGCATGAAGTAAAGGGCAGATCAACTTATGGAACGCTGGGAGTACCTGACCAAGTTCGTCCGCGCTGATTCCAAAGCCGCCGGAGTCAAAGAGTTCTTCAACCAGTACCGCCCCAACTGGAAAAACCCCCCGCCCTATGCCCCCGAAGCCCTGATGCCCGAACTCGACGACCTCGGCGCGCAGGGCTGGGAACTCGTCCACATGGAGCCGGTCGCTCGCGTTGGCAGCAAAGGCGATGTGTTGTTCTCTGGTGCAAGTAACGAATGGAGCAACACCTATTTCTGCGTCTTCAAACGCCGCAAACCCGCCGTCTGATTTGGGCGCGATCATGACGCAATTCCTACCACAGGTTGCCCTCATCACGGGCGCGTCCAGCGGCATCGGCTATGCCACCGCCCTGGCCTTCGCCCGCCAGGGAACCCATGTCGCCGCCCTCGCCCGCCGCGCGGATCGCCTGGCCGAACTCGAACGCGCCGTCAATGCCCTACCGCCGGGTCACGGCGAACTCTTCCCCATCGCCGCGGATGTCACCCGCCCACACGAACTTCACCGCGCCGTCCAGCAGACCCTCGAACGCTTTCGGCGGCTGGATGTGGCCATCGCCAACGCCGGCATCGGGCACCGCGGCAGCATCGCCGAAGCGGATTGGAACGACCTGGAAACCCTCCTCCGCACCAACATCGATGGCGTGCTGCATACCATCCGCGCCGCCGTCCCAGCCATGCGGCAATCTGGCGGCGGTCACATCGTCATCGTCTCCTCAGTCGCTTTCAACCTGACCGCGCCCTACGCCGCCGCCTATTCCGCCAGCAAAGCCTTCGTCAGCAGCATCGCCCGCTCCATCCGCCTCGAACTCGAAGCCGACCACATCACCGTCACCGATGTGCTGGTCGGCCGCACATACACTGAATTCGATGAACGTCGCCTCGGCGCGGGCAAGCGCGCCGGCCAGGACCTCCCCACCATGTCTCCCGACCGCGTGGCCCAGGGCATCCTCGACGCCGTGCGCCACCGCCGTAAAGTGATCGTCCTGCGCTTGTTCGACCGCCTCATCGTCTGGGCCAACAGCTTCTTCCCCGGCATCATGGGCAGACTGGCGCTGCGGCAGTATCAATGAGTAGAATCAAAGCTTATGGGAAAACCAAATCAAAGACGAATCATCGTAGGGGCGACCCGGCGGGTCGCCTCTGTGAAAAATCATTCGCATTTGAATTGATTTCTCCATTAGAAACAAAATTTCTGGTGGACGCTGCGCGTCACCAGCTCCCGCTCAGCTAGATGTCGCCTGAAGAAACCATGTCGGATCAAAACTTCGTCCATCTCCACGTCCACACCGAATACTCGCTGCTCGACGGCCTCAGCCGCATCGATGGCCTGGTTGACCGCGCCAAATCCCTGGGTATGCCTGCCCTGGCAATCACCGATCACGGCACCATGTTCGGCGTCATCGATTTCTACCGCGCCTGCAAAGCCGCCGGCATCAAGCCCATCATCGGCGTCGAAGCTTACCTCGCCCGCCGCTCGATGCAGGATCGCGATCCCAAGTTGGATAAGCGCCCCTACCACATGCTCCTGCTGGCGCAGAACGAAACCGGCTACCGTAACCTGCTCAAGATCGCCAGCGCCGCCCAACTCGACGGCTACTACTACCGCCCGCGCATCGACCGTGAATTCCTGGCCCAGCACAGCGCCGGGCTGATCGCCACCAGCGGCTGTCTGGCCGCCCAGATCCCCTCGCTCATCATGGAAGGCCACGAAGACGAAGCCCGCGAACTCATCGGTTGGTATCAGGATGTCTTTGGCCGCGACAACTTCTATCTGGAGCTTCAGCAGCACGATATCCCCGAACTGGAAACGCTCAACCGCTGGCTGCTGGATTACAGCCGCACCAACCACACCAACGTCCCCCTCCTCGCCACTAACGATGTCCACTACGTCAACCAGGCCGACCACGACCCGCACGATACCCTGCTCTGCATCCAGACCGGCACCCTCAAGAGCGACGCCAACCGCCTCCGCATGTCGGATGCCAGCTACTACCTGACCACCGCTCAGGAAATGTGGGGCTTCTTCGGCGAAGCCGCCCCCCAGGCCCTGAGCAACACGCTCAAGGTCGCCGAAATGTGCGATCTCAACCTGGACGACAAAGAGTATCACCTGCCCGTCTTCCCCGTCCCTGACGGCTACGACTCGACCAGCTACCTGCGCTACCTCTGCGAAAAAGGGCTGCGCTGGCGCTATGGCGCGCGCGCCGATGATTCCGAACTCCGCGACCGCCTCAACCGTGAACTCGGCATCATCGGTGACATGGGCTTCAACACCTACTTCCTCATCGTCTGGGATTTGTGCCAGTTCGCCCGCCACGCCGACATCTGGTGGAATGTGCGCGGCTCCGGCGCGGGCAGTCTGGCTGCTTACTGCCTCGGCATCACCAACATCGACCCGATCCAGAACAACCTGCTCTTCGAGCGCTTCCTGAATCCTGGCCGCGTCTCCATGCCCGATATCGACATGGACTTCCCCGACGACCGCCGCGAAGACATGATCAACTACACCGCCCGCAAGTATGGCGAAGACAAAGTCGCCGCCATCATCACTTTCGGGACATTGGGCGCCAAGGCCGCCGTCCGCGATGTCGGCCGGGCGCTGGCCGTCCCGCTGGAGATCGTCAATCAGGCCGCCCGCCTGATCCCCACCGAACCCAAGCCTAAGCCCATCATGAAGTACGTCGAGGACAATCCCGAACTTCAGCAGTTGTACCAGTCCAGCACCGAAATCCGCCAGATTGTCGATACCGCCGTCCACCTCCAGGGCGTCAGCCGCCACGCTTCGACCCACGCCGCCGGCGTCATCGTCGCTGATAAGCCGCTCGTCGAATACATCCCGCTGCATCGCCCTACCAAAGTCGAAAAAGAAGATGACGGTGACAGCGGCGAAAACCCCCTCAAGGCCGTCACCCAGTTTCCCATGGAAACTTGCGAGTCCATCGGCCTGCTCAAGATCGATTTCCTCGGCCTCTCCACCCTAACCATCATGCGGAAAGCCTGCGACCTCATCCAGCAGCACCACGGCATCCGCTACACGATGGACAATATCCCCTACCGGCCCAGCGGCGACCCTAAGCAGGACAAGATGCTGGCCGAGACCTTCGCCACCATCGGTCGCGGCGAAACCGTCGGCGTCTTCCAGGTCGAAAGTACCGGGATGCAGCAGATGCTCCGCGACATGCGCCCCACCCGCTTCGAGCACATCGTCGCCGCTGTCTCGCTCTACCGCCCCGGCCCCATGGACTTCATCCCGCTCTACAACCGCCGTCTGCGCGGTGACGAACCCATCCAGTACCGCCACGACTCCCTTCAGCCAATCCTTGAAGAAACTATGGGTATCCTGGTCTACCAGGAACAGATCATGCAGGTCGCCGGCGAACTCTTCGGCTACGAACTCGGCGAAGCTGACCTCATGCGCCGCGCCGTCTCCAAGAAAAAAGAAAAAGACCTCAAGCTTCACCGCGATATCTTCCTGGAACGCGGCCAGCAGCGCGGTCTCCCCCCGGATATCATCAACAGCATCTTCGACGACATCGAATTCTTCGCTAATTACGGCTTCAACAAATGCGTCACCTATGACACCGAAATCGTCGATGCTGATACCGGTCGTCTGGTGAAGATCGGCAAACTGGCCGATGGCCTCGTTGAGGTCGAGCGCACCCTCACCTGCGATCTGGACACGCTCCGGCTGAAACCGGGACGGATCACGGCAATCATGGCAAACGGGGTCAAACCCGTCTACCGCCTCCGCACCCGGCTTGGCCGCGAGATCGAAGCCACCACCAACCATCCCTTCTACACCTTCGACGGCTGGCGCTTGCTGGGTGAACTAATACCCGGTGATCGTGTTGCTGTTCCGCGTGCAATTCCTGCTTCATCCAGCAAGTCATGGCCCGACTATCAGTTGATTGTTCTTGGTCATTTGCTGGCGGAAGGAAATCTCACCAACCCGACAAGTATCTACTTCTACACCAGTGATCCCGATCAATGGGAAGACTACACTGCCAACGTTGAGAACTTCTCAAACGTGGTAGCCAGCACACACCAGAGACGCGGCATGTATGCTGTATATGCTAAGCGCCGCAGTCGCTCACAATCCAACGGCCTCGTAACGTGGATTGAAGAATTGGGTTTAAGAGGGGCAACCTCATATACCAAGTTCATTCCTGAAGTAGTGTTCGAATTGCCTGAACGCCAGATAGGGCTGCTTATCGCTCGAATGTGGGAAGGCAATGGGCACATCAATGAGAAGAGTTTGTCTCTTTTCTACGCCACATCCTCAAGACGACTGGCTCACCAACTTCAGCATCTACTTCTGCAACTAGGGATCATCAGCCGAATCAGACAGGTAGAGTTCAACTATAAAGAGGGTAGAACTGGCTGTCAGGTGTTCATCACCGGAATCAGGAATTTGCAGCAGTTTCTGGGACGTGTAGCCTGCTATTTCGTCAGCAGAGAACGATGCACAAAACTGGAAAGAATGACCTGTGAGCGCGTCTTCCACTCAACCAAAGATGTTGTGCCAGCCAACATCAGAAGAATCTTCGTTGCTGAGAAGGCAAAAAGGCACATCACATGGCAGCAGCTCGCCCAACACGCCGACGCAGCTGAGAGAACATTTTATGCCGAGAATTCTGTTCATAAGGCTGGCTATACCCACGAATTGGTGGGGCGGCTCGCGGAGTATTTTGACCCAGACGAACTGCGCGTATACGCAGATAACGATATCTACTGGGACACTATCGCCGCCATCGACTATATCGGCGAACATCCCACTTATGACCTGACGATTGAGGGCACGCACAACTTCATCGCCAACGATATCCTCGTCCATAACTCCCACGCCGCCGACTACGCCGTCATCACCGTCCAGACCGCCTTCCTCAAAACCCACTACCCCGCCGAATACATGACGGCCATGCTCTCCGTCCACCGCGACGACATCTCCAAGATCACCCACTTCCTCGGTGAATGCCGCCGCCTGGGCATCCCCGTCCTCCCCCCCGATGTCAACCACAGCGCCCTCGACTTCGACATCCAGACCCAGCCCAACGGAACGCGCGGCATCCGCTTCGGCCTCGTCGCCATCAAGAACGTTGGGGAAGCCGCCGTCCTGCCCATCATCCAGGCCCGTCAGGCAGGCGGCCCCTTCGCCGATCTGGAAGAGTTCTGCCGCCGTGTCGATCTGCGTCAGGTGCAGAAGCGCACCCTGGAAAGCCTCGTCAAAGTCGGCGCCTTGGATGCCTTCGGCCCCCGCTGGCAGTTGGCCGACAGCACCGCCCTGGATCGCATCCTCAACTACAGCGCCGACCACCATCGCGCCGTGGAAATCGGCCAGCTCAGCATGTTCGGCGGCATGAGCGACACCGCCGACCGCATCACCCTGCCGGACGTCCCCCAACCAGTGGATCGCCAGGTCTTGACTTGGGAGAAAGAACTTCTCGGCCTGTATGTCAGCGGCCGCCCCGTCGATAAAGTCCGTGCCGAACTCCACCGCGTCGGCAACACCCATGAAGTGGCCGTCATCAAATCGCCCGACTCCGGCATGAACGGCAAGACCGTTGCCATCGCCGCCGAAATCGTTAGCGTCCGCAAGCTCGTCACCAAGAACGGCCAGATGATGGGCGTACTGCACGTCGAGGACTGGCATCCTTCTGCCGAAAGCATCGATGTGGTCCTGTTCCCGCGCGCCTGGGAAAAATTCGGTGACCAGTGCGAAGAAGGCGCGGTCATCATGATCAGCGGCAAAGTCGATCTCTCGCGTGGCGATCCGCAGATCATCTGCGAAACCGTCACCCAGAACCTCAACCTGGTCATCCCCGAAGACGAACCGTCCTACGCCGTCAGCAGCAGCGAACCACCCCCCTGGTTGGCCGATGAGCCGCCCTACGACGAAGAGTTGGGCGAACTCCCCCCGCCACCTCCGGAGCCGGAACCCGAACCCGTCGCCGTGGTCGCCCCGGCCACTCAGGGCGCGGCTGCCGTCCCCACCCCCTCGCTGGAGCCGCAGATCCCTGCCCGTTCTGCCCCCATCCCCGCCGACAGGTGGATGGACGCCCCCGATACCGAACCCCTCGACGGCGACGATCTGCCGCCCTTTGAACCGCCCCCGCCCCCGCCCGAACGCTGGATGATGATCTACTTCCGCCGCTCCGATGACCCGGAGAAAGACCGCCGCCGTTTGCGTCGGCTGCACGGCCTCCTGCGTACCTATCCTGGCCGGGATCGCTTCAGCATCATCGTCGAAGGTGGCGACTCCGACTACAAGATGGAGTTCCCCAACGACACCACCGACTGCTGCGAAGCCCTCATCGCCGATCTCGTCAGCATCGTCGGGGAACGCCGCAACATCGAGGTTTTCGACCGCCCAGAACCGCTGTAAATTTTCTCGGCTTTCGGCTACAATACTTACGTTAACCGCGTAATGTTTCACACGGGCCGCATCTTCGCTGTGCAGTCTGTGTTTTCTTGTTGGGCATCCCAGAAAACTGCACACAGAGGTTAGCGTCCCATGAAGCGTATCGGAGTCATGACCAGCGGGGGCGATTCGCCAGGGATGAACGCGGCCATTCGTGCCGTCGTTCGCACGGGCTTGGAATACGACATCGAGGTCTACGGCGTTCGCCAGGGCTACCTTGGTCTCCTGAACGGCGACTTCCATAAGCTGACCAGCTTTGAAGTCAGCGGCATCTTGCAGCGCGGCGGAACCATCCTGCAAACTGCCCGCACCCAGGACTTCAAAACCGCCGCAGGGCAGGCTAAAGGCCTGCGCCGCCTGAATGAACATGGTATCGAAGGCCTCATTATCATCGGCGGCGATGGTAGCCTGCGTGGAGCGCAGGCCATCGCCAATATGCGATTTCCCGTCGTCGGCGTTCCCGCCAGCATCGACAACGACCTCGACGGAACCAATATGAGCATCGGCGTCGATACCGCCCTGAACACCATCATCGAGTCGCTGGATCGCATCCGCGATACCGCTACTTCCCACACCCGCGCCTTCATCATCGAAGTCATGGGCCGCAACTGCGGCTACCTTGCCATCATCTCCAGCATCCTCGGCGGCGCAGAGATCGTCTCCGTCCCCGAGCGCGAAATCTCCATGGAGGAAATCCACGACGCCCTGGTCAACGCCTACGTCCGCGGCAAGTCCCATGCCGTCGCCGTCATCGCCGAAGGCGTCTCCTACAAAACCACCGACCTCGTTGAGTATCTGGAAAGTCGCGGCGATGTTGGCTTCGAGGTGCGCCTCTCCATCCTCGGCCACGTCCAGCGCGGCGGCAGTCCCTCCGCCTTCGACCGCCTCTTGGCAACCCGCATGGGTGTCAAAGCGCTCGAAGCGCTCCGGGAAGGACAAAGCGGCGTCATGGTCGCCCTCGATGGCCCTGAGATCACCACCATCCCCATCGAGAAGGCCATCGGCCGCACCCGCCCGATCAATCCCAGTTACTTTGAGCTGGCCCGCATCCTCTCCCGTTAGGCCGCGGTTTTGTGCCCAACCCTCTGAATAGGACGGCCAAACGCCGAGTGCAGCGTGCTGCGCCCGGTGTTTCCTCTTATCCGGTCACCAGGCTGATCTCCGCCACCTTAGCCCCCACCACGCGGATCAGATCAGCCACCCGCACCCGCAAATCCATCCCGCGCTGCCCCGCGCTCACCAGGACCTGCTCCAGTTCCATCGCCGGCTGATCCAGGAACACCGGCCAGTTCTTGTGCGTCAGCGCCAGCGCGCTGATCCCGCCAACCTTCAATCCCGTCAGCGCCTCCGCATCCTTATGCGCGGCCATCACCACCTTCTTATATCCCGCCGCTGCCGCCAGCTTCTTCAGGTCCAGCGACCGGTCCGCCGCGATCAGCGCCAGCAGCGGCTTTTTGCCCGTCTCCATGGGCTGGACCACCAGCGTCTTGTACACCATGAACGCCGGCACGCCCAGGATTTCCGCGATCACTTCAGCATCCCGCTCCGTATCCGGAAATTCCGTCACCTCATATGGAACCTGATGCTTCTCCAACAGCCGCATCGAATTCAGCTTCGCCGCCATGCTTCCCCTCTGTGTACTCTGTGTCTGTGCCATGCCTCCCCGTCAGGGGACTGTGGTAGTATTCGCTTAGGTCTTCGCCCTGAGCCGCACCCGCCCGCTCGCCGACTCGCCCGGTTCCAGCACAAACACGCCGCTGCCTGGAATCCCATCCTCAAACAGATTGAACCCGTCGCTGACATTCGTCATCGGCTCCACCGCGAAGAAATCTTTCCCCGCCGGCGCGAACAGCAGGATTTGCTCAAAGATCGCCTCGCTGTGCATCTCCACGGTGATCCCCCGGCTCGGATACACGATCTCAGCTGGTTCTGCTACCGTCCGCCCCGTCAGCACATCATTGATCTCCGCCGTGTCCAACCCGCGCCGCTGCCGGAAATCCAACCGCGCCGGGATCGGAACCGCCGCCCCCGTCGCCATGAAATCCGTCAGCTCGAACGCCGCCGCGCACGGAACCCGCACCAACACATCCTCCGTCCGCACAAAATAGGGATGGTGTCCGAATCCCGCCGGGAACGACCGTGTGTCCGTGTTTCTCAGCCTCACCTCCCAGATGAAATCCCCCCCTTCCAGCCGATACACCACCTCCGCCGTGAACCGGAACGGCCAGTTCAGATCGGGATAATCCGCCGACCGCAGACTCAGCCGGATATGCTCGCCGTCCGCAGACTCGACCGTCCAGGCCCGCCCGCGCGTATCGCCATGCCGCGCTGTCCCGTCATCTTTCGTCGTCCGCAGCCGATAGCGCTCCCCCCGGAAGCGCAGCACCCCGTCCTTGATCCGGTTGCACCACGGCAGCATGACGAAGCTGGAACACCCGCTCGAATTGCCGAACTGCTCCGGCGGAGTCGGCCGCAGCACATCCATCGCCCCGCTGCGCCCCTTGACCCGCCCATACGCCAGCGATGCCCCCGTCCCTGGCAGCACCCCCGCCTGCCATACTGCGTTCTCCAGCCGCGCTACCCCATCCCCCGTCACAGCATTATCCTTTCCTGATCCAAGCCCCGTTCTCTCCGTATGATCTTGGCGTTCTTGGCGTCTTGGCGGTTCAAATCTTTTTCTTCCTCCATTAGAGGCAGCAGCACCCGCTCCACATCCGCCAGCGACTCCGCCTGGAGCAGCCGGTTGCGAATCTCCACCGACCCTGCCCGATCCAGCGCGTACTTGCTGAGCTGCCCTCGCAGTTCCCGCACCACCACCCGTTCCGGCAGCCGCGTCGTCCGCGCCGTGCGCCGCGCCTGTTCCAGCGCATAGCCTGCCCGCTCCGAGCGCGTCGGCTCCGGCAGCGCTGTCCCCGTCTGGAGCTCATGCGCGATCTGCCGGAACGCCCACGGACGCCCCAGCGCCGCCCGCCCGATCATCACCCCGTCGCAGCCCGTCTGCGCCAGCATCCGTGCCGCGTCGCCTGCCGTCCACACATCCCCATTCCCGAACACCGGGATTCGCACCGTCTCTTTCACCATGCGGATCACATCCCAGTCCGCCCCCCCCTGGAACCCCTGCCGCGCGAACCGTCCGTGAACCGCAATCGCTGCCGCCCCCACCTGCTCCGCCGCCCGCGCGAACGGAACCGCCGTCATCTCCCCCGGCTCCCAGCCGCTCCGCACCTTCACCGTCACCGGAACGCTGACCGCCTTCACTACCGCTTCGACCACCGCCGTCGCCGTGCAAACATCCTTCAGCAGCGCCGCGCCCCCGCCTTTCCCCGCCACCTTGGGAACCCAGCAGCCCATGTTGATGTCCACGATATCGGCCCCATAATCGGCCACTACCCGCGCCGCCAGCGCCATCGCCGCCGGATCATTCCCGAAAAGCTGCACCGCGAACGGACGCTCCCCCGCCGTCCAATCGAATAGATGCGCCGTCCGCTGCACGCCGCTGTATCTCAACACATTGCTGCTGATCAACTCCGTGCAGACCAGCCCGCACCCACCCAGATCACGGCACAGCGTCCGAAACGCATGATTGGTATGCCCGGCCATCGGAGCCAGCGTCAGCGGCGGATCGATCACCAACCCGCCGATCCGTACCGCCCTTAATCCCACCTTCACTCTATCCATCACGTCTTCCCTGAACCCCATAACGCCGCGCTGCATTATAGCAGCATCGCCGCCGTTGACCGGCAGAGGGGGCCAGAGGTGAGGGCTGTATCTCTGCAACACAGCAAACTCTCTGGTTCAACTCACCTTGTCTTGGCAGTCGATGTTCTTATTCCCGATTTTATGCTGCAAAAGTAGACAAAATGTCACCCTTTCTATTGCATTCTATGCTATCCTGGACATACACAAGAAGCGGATCGAGACGGTCCAAATGAGAATCACAGTCAATTCTCATTCTTATCATTCGCAAAAATTCTCAAGAATCGACGAAGCGCCGCCTTGCATGTAAAGAATGCTTTGCCCGAATCACGCAGTTGCAGCTGCACCATTTTCAACTTTTGCAACATGTCGCGGATGTGCATTTGCAGCGATGGGGAGAAGATCGCGCCGGAATGTCACAGAATCGCCCACTCGCAATGACGACTTGGACGACATTTACGACACCTCACAGGTTTTGTTATATGGTTATAAGCTGCTGACTAATAGCAATCAGCTTCACCGCCATGTCCGCCAGCTTGTCCGGCGGCCAGCCATAAGCTGTCGGCCAAGAGCTGCTCCGCCAACTCACTATAGAACTTTTCCGCCAGACCGCGTTATCATCAGTCCATAGAATCCTGACCGTAACCCTTGAGGCCCAATGCCCGAATTACCCGAAGTCGAAACTGTCGTCCGCGGCCTCCGCGCCCCCCTCGTGGGCCGCCGCATCGAGTCCGTCTGGGCAGCCTCCCCGCGCGTGATCCACGCCCCTTCGCCGGAGGAATTCACCGCCCGCCTCCCTGGCCAGACTGTTTGCGCGGTCGAGCGCCGCGCCAAGTACATCCTCTGCCGCCTCGACCAGGGCGAAACCCTGGCGATCCACCTCAAGATGACCGGGCGGCTCTATGTCAGCCAGGAGGCCCCGCCCGACGATCGCTGGGTGCGGCTGCGCCTCGGCCTGGATAACGGCCAGTCCCTCCATTTCTCCGATGCCCGCCGCTTCGGTCGCGCCTACCTCGTCCACGACATCGCCGAAGTCGCCCCCCACCTCGGCCCGGAACCGCTGGACGATGCCTTCACCCCGGCTGTCCTGCGGGATCGACTGCGCGGCCGTGCCCGCCAGATCAAAGTCCTCCTGCTTGACCAATCCTTCATCGCCGGGGTCGGCAACATCTACGCCGACGAAGCCCTCCACCGCGCCCGAATTCACCCCCTACGCCGCTCGGATACCCTCTCCGAAGCCGAGATCGACCGCCTCTACCAGACCGTCCGCGCCGTCCTCTTTGCCGGCATCGATCATGAGGGAGCCAGCGTCAACTGGTATCGCAAGCCTGACGGCACACCCGGCGAGTCTCAGCACCATTTCGCCGTCTACGACCGTGAAAACCAGCCCTGCCTGACCTGCGGTTTGCCCATCCACAAGATCCGCGTCGGCCAGCGGGGAACCCATTTCTGCCCGAACTGTCAACCGGAGAAACTCACCTATGGGCGCTAGCGACCTTGAACAATTCATCCAGCAGCCCTTCGTCGGAGCCATGCTGGGGCTGATGTGCTTCTTTCTGGTGCTGCTCCTCGTGGTCGTCGCCCTGTTGATCTTCGTCCGGCGGCGCCGGAACCACCCGTTCGCCCCTGTCTCGGCCAGCCCTGCCGCCCTCCACGACATGCCCGATCTCAGCCTGCTGGTGAACACACCCGCTCCCGCTCCGGCCAACCGTCCAGCGCCAGCCGCGCCGCAGGCTGTGCCTCCAGCCCCACCTCCGACACGGACTGCCCGTCAGGGAACCTACCGCGTGCCCGTCCGCGATGGCGGCGCGGCCGAGGTCGTCGAAGTCTTGACCATCCTCCGCGATGTCGTCGATGGTCGCCTTGTGGTCCAGATGGGCGATAAAGCCTACCGCAACGTCAACAGCGACCCTGAATTCAGAGACCGCTTCACTCGCCTCATGCGCGAACTCGCCCAGGTCGCCTCTAAGCCCGCTGCCCCGGCATCCGAATCACCTGCTGCGTCCCCTGCCAGCGCGCCTCCCCCACTGGAGACGACACCGCCGCCAGCCATCCCGCCTCCTCAGTCCGCCCCGCGCCGAACCGTGCCGCCGCCCGATCCCGGCGCGTCTGCCCCCGGCCTCCTGCCCAGCTTCAAACTGGAGGACAATCCCCTTCAGAAGCGCCGCCGAGGTGAAAAGTTCGAGCCCAAACCCGTGCCGGAAATCAACATCGCTGGAGCGATCGAATCCTACCTCCAGCACAAGCTGTACCTCACCGGGGAATTCGCTGGCCGCACTATCCACATCTATCCTGCCCCTGATGGGGGCGTCAGCATCGAAGTAGACGGCCAGTATTTCGACAGCGTAGCTGATGTCAGCGATGCAGCCGTGCGGAATTTCCTGTCGGAGACCATCCAGGAGTGGCAGGATCGGCACTGACACCCCCAATTCCGGGTGGTTCTGGTCGGATTTAACCCGGCTTAACCAAACCCCTCCTATAATGGAGACTGTCACGGTCACGATCACAAGGATGCGATGATGCGAAAATACGCTCTGATCTTGATGGTGCTCGTCTTCTTCATGTCTAGCACAGTCCTGGCTCAAGGCGACCTGAGCCGCCG
This sequence comes from uncultured Anaerolineaceae bacterium, assembly GCA_964556745.1. Taxonomy (GTDB): domain Bacteria; phylum Chloroflexota; class Anaerolineae; order Aggregatilineales; family Phototrophicaceae; genus CFX2. Next base: position 2,251 of record CAZKXW010000043.1, on the reverse strand, counting down.
GCAGATCGAGGACATCGCCCAGACCGTTGTCCAGATCGTCACCCTGGATGATCGCGGCGATCCCATTGCGGCTGGCTCCGGCACGATCATCAACGCCACCGGAACCATCCTCACCAACCGCCACGTGATTGAGGGGGGCAGCGATTTTGCCATCCTCACCATCACCGACATGCGTGAACAGCCTGAACTGACTTTTTATGCCAGCCTCGTCGGGTACTCCAATGACATCGATCTGGCCGTCCTGCAGATCGACCGGGACGAAGACGGTGACGACATCAACCCCAACCGCCTCGACCTGCCCTATATGGACGCCAGCAACACCGATGTCGCTCATGGTGACGGCGTGTATATTTTCGGCTTCCCCGATATCGGCGATGGTTACTTAGTCGTCACTCAGGGTTCCATTACCACCATCGAAGCCGATCGTATTGGCCGGGATCGTGTCGCAGTCTGGTATCAGACCGACGCCGAGATTTCTCCGGGCAACAGCGGCGGACTGGCCGTCAACACGGACGGTGAGTTCATCGGCATTCCCACCGCCGTCCGCACCGATGAAGCTACCCTCGGCCGCCTCGGTGGAATCACACCCTACGAAGCCATCCTGGTGGTTCTGGAAAATAACGATCTGGACACCCCCCGCCGCCAAAGTTCCAGCAGCGACCCCGAGAACCAGCGCCGCCCCGACGACGAGCTCGTCGGCGGTGTCTCTGTCGATTGTGGCGATGCGTCCTTTGAAAACGGGGTGGCCTTCACCGTCATCCAGATGCGCGCTGGCTTCACCTACACTGCCACCGCCATCGGCATCGATGGTTTCGATCCGGTGCTGGCCGTCTACGATCCTGAGACGGGACGTGGCGAATGTATCGATGACGTCGAGGACGCCGCCGTCTATGAAGCCGATCTGCCCACCACGGGAGCAGTCCGCGCTGATGAAAGCGCCGCGCAGATCAACTTCTCGCAGAACAGCGGTCAAGGTCTGGCTGATGTCACCATCGTTGTAGGTGGCTGGGATAACTCCGAGGGCGAGTTCATCCTCATCCTGGAAGGCATGGCTGTCACCCAGTACGACGGCGTGGGCGATCCCTTCTCGGTGATCCTGACCCCGGGCATGGTCGGCTATGGAACACCCCTGACGGTCTACATGATGGGGATCAACCGGGGTCTCGATCCTTTCATGTTCATCCCAGACCGGGACTGGAACATCCTGGAAACCAGCGATGGCGACCTGTTCGCCTGCGATGATGCCGGTTCGCGGAGCTGCTGGGGTGACTCCGAAGACCTCACCGGCTACTTCGTCTCACGCACCAATGGCCGCTTCGTCGAGTCCGATGAAGCCGACGCCATGATGAGTGTCCCCGTCGAGGGCTTCACCGATGTCACTATGGATGATCCGTTCTTCCTTAACTTCGCCATGACCAGTGCGGATTACCGCACCACTGGCGACTACACCATTGTCTTCCACGCCGGAACGCGCTGAAGCGCAAAACAAAGGGGCCGACGTTCTGTCGGCCCCATCACTCACACAAACGCTTCATCCACCCGCTGCACCAACGGCTTACCATCCGTTCCCATGACGTACCGTCCGGCGGGGCGTTGCGGGTCGTGACAGAAAATCAGCAGTGCGCCAGTGTCCAGCGCCCACTTCTGCCACCGGCGCTTGCTTTCCAGCGTGACCAGCGGTTCGACATCGTAGCCTGTCATCCAGCCCAGCCGCTCGAAGTGAATCGCGTAGCTCGCCAGATCGCAGACGAACAGGGCCCGCTGCCCACCGCTCTCGAAAAGAACGCTCATATGCGCGGGCGTATGCCCCGGCGTTACCACCCCCCGGATGCCCGGCAGCAGTTCTGTGTCACCATCCAACAGCCGCATCTGCCCGGATTCGACCAATGGTTGGTAGTTGATCGGAAAGTAGGTCGCCCGCGTCCGCTCGTTCGGGTGCATAGCATCTTCATATTCCCGCCGCTGCACCACATACTCCGCGTTGGGGAATGTCGCCACGATCCGACCCTCCGCATCATAGTGCGTATTCCCCCCACAATGGTCGCCGTGAAGGTGCGTGTCGATCACCAGATCGACATCCTCCGGCGCGACGCCCAACCGAGCCAGCCCGTCCAAAAGGCCGCCGTTGGGTCGCTCGTAGTAGATGAAGGCTTTCTGTTTGTCAGTCATCTTCTCGCCGTTGCCAGTATCGACCACAATGTTCTTTCCACCCACCTCCACCAACAGGCAGTTGTGAATCATCGGAACCAGG
>CAZKXW010000042.1:0-34185 GCA_964556745.1 uncultured Anaerolineaceae bacterium | reverse complement strand
CCAAGCCCGACGCAGGCGGTCGCCATATGGTTTTGTGATCCTTGCAACAGAGCAGTAATAGGTTATTAAGGTGCGGCGGGCAGCCCTCAGTCCCGCCCTCTCCCGAACGCTCGCTGGGAGAGGGAGTTTCCTACCCGTAGTCACAGGGTAGCACAAAATGAGGCGGTTCGGGTGACATTTTGTCTACTTTTGCGCCATAAAATCGGAGGGAAGAAGAAAAGACGAATTGAACCACAGAGACACAAAGGACACAGAGATCATACGGAGGGGGGATTGGGTGGGGGGGGACGCCGAGGGATGAAATCTCCGGGCTATGGGAAGATCACCCCGATTTAGCACGGGCGACCCGGCGGGTCGTCCCGACGAGGATGCGCCGTTGATTTGGTTCACCCAGCAGGTTGAGGCGGGGGATAACCAGCATGGGATGGATCACGCAGGCCGCAAAAACCCAATGAGGGAATAACGGTCTGTCCTGAACCCTACCGAACTCTCATTTGACATCAGGATCGATTTGGAATAAAGTGGACGCATCGTCCAGAACATGAAAGGAGGTGGTCTTTTGATCGGTAAGACTATGGTGGGGGTGCGGACACCCTAGCCAGCACCTCTTGTGGGCGTGTGCGCTACGGCGCACCCTCACCCTCTAGTTCGGAACACATTGACGGCCCAGGCGACCCCTGAGGCCGTCAGTGTTTTATCGGCCAGACCCAACCCCGTACCACCACAGAGCCACAAAGTACACAGAGGAATGCGGTGGGCGCAAGGGTCACGTGAGAAAGGCGGCAAGGTCGCAGTCGGCGCGGGTGAGGCCGTAGACAGCGACATCGACGTAGATTCCATCCTTGAGAGCGGATTCGCGCAGGAGGGCTTCGTAATGCAGGCCCGCTTTTTCCATGACGCGGGCGGAGGCGGTGTTGGAGCGGATGCATTGGGCATGAATGCGGTGCAGACCGAGCGACTCGAAGCCGAAGCGAACGATGCGCCGGGCGGCTTCAGTGGTAAAGCCCTGTCCCCAATGCTCAGGGTCCAGCCAGTAAGCCATGTCGCCCCGGCGGTGTTCGCCGTTGACTTCAATATCGATGCAGCCGATGAGAAGCGGATGACGCTTGCGGATTAGGGCAAAGACGAAGGCATCGCCGCGCTCGCCACCGCGCCGGGCGGTTTGGATCCAGTTGTGAGCAGCTTCGAGGGTGAAGGGATGGGGCGTATCCAGAAGCGCAGCGGATACGCGCTCATCGTCGAGGATGCGCTGGACGCAAGGAGCGTCGGCAAGTTCAAAGGGGCGGAGCAGCAGTCGTGGGGTCTCTAGGGTCAGCGGTGTGTTGATCATGATGTTCAGGAGCGGCGGGCTTCATAATCCTTTCGGAGTATGGCGTAGAGGTGGGCATCCTGGAAGGTGCTGCCTTTGAGGTAGTGGTCGTGGAGCGTACCTTCATAAGTCATGCCGACCTTCTGCATCACACGGCCGGAAGCAGGGTTGCGGTCGAAATAGCGGGCATGAACGCGGTTCAGGTTGAGATCATCGAAGCTGAAAGCGATCAAGCGGCGCACGGCCTCGGTGATGTATCCCTGGCTCCGGTAGGGTTTGCCGATCCAGTAGCCGACCTCAGCGCGATGGTAGTTATGTTCAACGCACAGTCCGATTGAACCGATGAAGGTGTGGGTGGATTTGAGAACAATGCCGAAAGTGAAACCTTTGCCTTGGCGGTTGGCTTCATTGGCAGCCCGAATCCATTCTTCAGCCGCGCCTTCAGGATAGGGGAAAGGGATGTTCAGGGTATTGGCGGCGATTTCCGGGTCGCGCATGTACTCGTAGATGAATGGAGCATCCTCCAGCAGGAGCGAGCGCAACCGGAGACGGTCGCTTTCGAGGATGGGGGCGTCGGTGAGCATGATTGACCTTGCGTGCGGGCGTATTCCGGCAGGGAACGCCGCGCCGAGCGCACAGACTTATTATATGAGCAGGTTTGCCGCGAAAAGCCGTAAGTTTCGGTAAGAATCGCGCCGAAAGGCTCAGTCGAAGGCGGTGATGCAGCTATGTTCGATGTAGTGCATCTGGGGGAGATGTTCATGCCGGAGAATCCGTAGGGCGAGGTCAATCAGCCGCGGGCCATACTGCTCGAAGTGATAGTCAGCGGAAGCGACAAAGGCACTGCCCTGACGGCGCATCTCCATGCGGGCCTGTTCATCCGCGCCGTGACCGACAATCGCTACGTGCTGTTCGCGTCCGAGGAGGCGGGCGGCATCGAGCGCGCCGAGGGCAGTATCATCGTTGATGCCGATAATGGCGATGTGCTCGTAGGGGCTCCAGTGGCTGAGGACTTCGGCGGTGCGGTTGGCGGCGGTCTCGCGGGAGTGTCCGCTGTCCAAATAGAGGATATCGGTTCCCTGGACGGAGACTTGATTTTGGAGGCCAGCGACGGAGTAATTGACACGGTCGCGCAGGACGGTAGTGACGCGCGATTCGGTCAGGACGAGGAGTTTATCTATATGGCCGCCCCACTGCTGGCGGACATACCGGCCCAGCGCATCGCCAGCGAGGAGACCGGACTCCTGGTTGTTGGCGCCGAAGTAGATGGCCATGGGGATGGGAATATCGACAGCGATGATGGGGATGCGGTGGGGCATGAGAATTTTGTTGAAGGCGGGGCCGAGGCGCTCGTTGATGTGGAAGATGATGGCGAGGTCTACGGACTTGTCGGCGAATTCCTGAACATTTGCCAGGGCGCGGTCATCATCAAGCTGGTTGTCGCGGATGAGGAGGTGGAGGTTGGGATGCTGGGCGGCGGCCATTTCCAGGGTGGAGCGGCGGTAAACGACCGAGGGCATGGATTCATCGAGGTTGGCGAAGCCGATGGTGTAGGACATGACAAACACACCTCACATACCGGAGTGGATCAGATGGATAATGAATGAACTGCGCCGCGAGTGGGATACCTGCAAAGCGTCTTCAATTAATGCCGTCCGGGTGGATCATCGGGAGACTGGCCCACAAATGCGATTATAGCATAGAAATTACGATGGAGATTAATTAATGTAACTGCGCATGAGTGGGAGATCAGCGGATGGGCGAAATGGTCGCTGATCCCCCATGGCTGACGCCTACATCAGCGATGGACGGCGGGTGTGCCAGTCGTGAGCCTGCTCGTAGGCGTGGCCGACGCGCAGGATCATCTCTTCGTGGAAGGGGCGGGCCATGATCTGCATCCCGATGGGCAGCCCATGGGAGTCGAAGCCGCAGGGCACGTTCAAGCCGCAGATACCCGCGAGACTCGCGGGCAGGGTGAAGACATCCTCCAGGTACATCTGGAGGGGATCGCCGCTGTTTTCGCCGATTTTGAAGGCGGTCTTGGGCGTGGTGGGGGTGATGATGACATCGACCTGTTCAAAGGCGCGGTCGAAGTCCTGGCGAATGAGGGTGCGGACGGCCTGGGCTTTGCCATAGTAGGCGTCGTAGTAGCCGGCAGAGAGGGCGTAAGTTCCGAGCATGATGCGGCGTTTGACCTCCGCGCCGAAACCCTGGCCGCGCGTGGCCTTGTAGGTCGGCCACATCTGGCCGCGATCGATCTTCTGGCCGAAGCGAATGCCGTCGTAACGGGCGAGGTTGGCGCTGGCTTCCGCGGGGGCGATCAGGTAATAGACGGGCAGGCTGTATTCAGTGTGCGACAGGCTGATCTCGACCAGCGACGCGCCACGGCCCTGGAGATGCGCGAGGGCAGCGCGGACGGCCTGCTCGACCTCGGGCTGCATCCCGTCGATGAAGTATTCGCGGGGGATGCCGATCTTCAAGCCTTTGACCTCGCCGCTGAGATGAGCGAGGTAGTCGGGCACAGGGGCGGTCATGGTGGTGGAGTCAAGGGGATCATGCCCGGCGATAACCTGGAGGATGCGGGCAGCGTCTTCGACGGTACGGGTCAGCGGGCCAGCGCCATCCAACGAGGAACCGAAGGCGATCAGCCCGTAGCGCGAGACGCGCCCATAGCTGGCTTTGAGGGCGGCTAAGCCGCAGAACGCGCCGGGCTGCCGGATGCTGCCGCCCGTGTCCGTGCCGATAGCGCCGGCGGCCATGCCCGCGCTGACGGCGGCGGCGCTGCCCCCGCTGCTGCCACCGGGGACGCGCTCGGTGTCCCAGGGGTTGCGGGTGATGGCATAGGCCGAGTTCTCGGTCGAGGACCCCATGGCGAACTCGTCCATGTTGGCCTTGCCGAGCAGCACCATCCCGGCCTGGCTGAGGCGGGCAACGACGGTGGCATCGAAGACGGGGGTATAGCCCTTGAGGATGCGCGAGCCGCAGGTGGTCTCGATGCCGCGCGTGGACAGCACGTCCTTGATCGCCAGCGGGATGCCCTGGAGGGGTTTGTTTTCCCCGGCGGCATAGGCGCGGTCGGCGGCTTCGGCATCGGCCAGCGCCCGTTCTGGCGTGAGGGTTAGGTAGGCGCGGAGGGTCGGCTCAACCCGCTGGATGCGGTCGAGCACGGCGCGGGTCAATTCGACGGCGGAGATTTCGCGCCGCCGCAGGCGAGTGAGCATCTCGGTCAGGGTGAGGTCAGTTAGGGCGGTCATGGTTACTCGGTGTGCAATCAGGACAGAACGGTTGCCAGTATAACCCATCTCACCCGCCCAAGACACGGCAGAGGGCGGCACGATCCGGCAGGGCGCGCGCGCCTTTGCCCTGGAGCTTGCAGGCGGCGACGGCATTGCCCCAGCGCAGCGCCTCGGCCAGCGGCAGCCCTTCCATGCGGGCGGCGATGAACCCGGCATCGAAGGCATCGCCCGCGCCCAGCGTATCGACCACAGTCGCCGGGAAGGCGGGAACGCGGGCGGTTCCCTGCGGGGCAGCGGCAAAGGCGCCCTCGGCTCCGCGCCGGGCGATGACGATCCGCTGCCCGGCGCTCAGAGCGACAGCGGCAGCTTCAACGGACTCAACTCCGGCGACCGGGGCGATCTCTTCGGCGCCGTTGCCAAAGACGACATCGGTCAAGGCGATGGCTTCCTCGATGACGCGGCGGACTTCGGGCGGGTAGCCCCAGAGTTCGATCCGCAGGTTGAGGTCGAGCGAGGTGGGGACGCCGGCCTGCTTCGCCAGCCGCAGCCCGTGCAGGACGGCCTCGCGCACCGGAGAGGCGCGGAGGCACATGCCGGTGGTATGCAGCCAGGCGGCGCTCTGGATGGCCTGGGGATCAACGGCTTCCGGCTCAAGCTGGGTATCCGCGCCGCGTTCTGGGGGCCAGACCACGATCAGGCGTTCGCCGCTGGGTTCGACCAGGGCCAGCACCATCGGCGTGAGCGAATCGCGCAAAACGCGGAGCGCCCCGGTATCGATGCCCTCACGGGCGAAATCGGCGGTGATCCAGCGGCCGTAGCCGTCATCGCCGACGGCGCCGATGAAGCGTACGGGCAGCCCCAACCGGGCGATGCCGACGGCAGTGTTCCCGGCCGTCCCGCCGCCGAACAACTGTGGAACCGAGCCGGTCAGGTCCAACTGACCGCTGGAGCGATCCGGCAGGGCGACGACCAGATCAACGTTGACATCGCCGAGGACGACAACGGGCTTCATTCGGCGAACGCCTGATGAGCCGCTTGGGCAAACTGGCGCACGCGGGCGATGTCTTTGCGAAAACCTCCTCCGGGGAGGGGCTGATTGGTGCGGGTCAGCGAATCGACGCCCCAGGGACGCACGGCGCGAATGGCTTCGGCGACGTTATCCGGCCCCAAGCCGCCCGCCAGGATGACCGGGATGCGCGACTGGCGAACGATCTCGCGGCTGATGTTCCAGTCATGGGTTTTTCCGGAGGCGCCGATTCCGGCGATATCGGGAGCCTGGGTATCCAGGATGAGATAATCAGCGACGGCGGCGTAGTCCTGCGCCTCGATGAGAGCTTCCGGGCCGCTCACGGAGATGGCCTGCATGATGGCAACACCGGGAATACGCTCCCGCAGCGCAGCCACAGCCGGCGGGAGGAAGTCGCCACGCAGCCCGCAGAGGTGCAGCACGTCCGGGCGCACGGCTTCGACCATCGTGACGATCTCGGCGGGATCGGATTCGACCGTTAGAGCCACACGCAGGGCGGACACGCCGACCGCCTCGATGATGCGGCGGGCGGTCTCCAGGTCGATCTCGCCGGGCAAGCCGCGGCTGCTGGGGGTGACGCCGATGTGATCGGCGCCGGCGGCGACCACAGCCAGGGCTTCTTCAGGCGACTGCATGGTGTAAATCTGGACTTTCATGACTCCTCACACGAGTAAATCCAGCGCCGACCACCAGGCCCCCAAGCCGAAGGCGATCAGCAGCAGCCCGCTGGCAACGGAGACGGCTTTGATGATCGCCGGGCTAATGCGATGGCGGATGGCGCTTAAGACCAGCGCCAATCCTAACACCCAGGCCAGCACTCCGGCCAGCATCACCAGGACCGCGATCAGTCCGGCACTTGCCACGGGTGGCCAATCGGGACGCCAGAGGGTGTTGAAGAAGTTTCCGGCCAGAGCGATCCAGCCGATGATGGTCAGGGGGTTGAGCAGGGTAATGAACAGTCCGGCGCGGTAGGCGTGCCAGAACGATCCGGCGGCTTTAGTGGTCTCCAGGGCGAAATCGGCGCGGGAGCGGATGGCGTCCCAGCCCATCCAGATCAGCCAGGCTCCGCCCAGAGTCCAGAGCAGCAGCTTAAAGACGATGCTTTCGGCCACCAGCGCCGAAACGCCGAAGTAGACCATCAGGGCATAGAGCGTATCGGCGGTGAAACTGCCCATGTAAAAATTGAAGGCACTGCGAAAGCCGTGGGTGACGGCACGCTGACTGCCAGAGATGACGACGGCTCCGGGCGGGGCGGCGACAGCGACGCCGATGGTGAAGGCAGAGAGGATCAAGGCGAGCATGATGGGCAGTCCTTCCTGATGAAGTGGCCAACGAAAACAAAAAACCCGGTGTCTCGTCGGGAGCCACCGGGTCGTTCAGCCTGATTGCAGATCGCGCTACGTCCGCGCGCACAGACGCCGCGAGTCTGCTCGGAAGCCGACTCCGGTGCGCTGGCGCTGATTGAGATTAGGGCAGTGCGTCTGGATGGTCATGATGGCAGAGATGGTAGCGGGAGCGCGGCGGGCTGTCAAGGTTGTCGCGGCCAGGCGTCGATCAGGCGGCGGCAGATACCGAGCGACGAGTCCTCGACCGCCTGGCGCGATGTATCACGCCCAGGCGGGGACGCGGTAGGGACATGATGCGCCAAACCCATTTGCCTAAGCGGCGCAATGGTCTTTGCCACGATGATCCTATCCGCAGCAAAGCCTCCATTGGATTGGTCATCCGGCAGAAGGAGTTCAGCCTGCATCAAGGGCGGGGTTCTCACCCGGCCAGCCAGTTCATTTTCAGCGCGTCGATGGGACACCATACAAGTCCAGCAGATGTATTCGGGTGAAATCGAGCGATCTCATCACCTTATGGCTAAAGCGTTTCATAAATTCGTAACCTAACATGTGATCCTGCTCACACTTGTTGAGGAGACTCACCCCATCAAGGGCAATGGCGTGTGTTGGTTCAATGGCTCGACAGTTGAAGTGCCAGTGATAAGGCGAGAACAGCCACGACCAGCCGATGACTTCACCCGCGTCATGGGTATACAGTGTGATGAAGCCTTGACTGGGCACAGCAGTTTCAATCGCCACTTTACCACGCTGGATGACAAAAAAGCGGGTAGCTTCCTCGCCTTCCCGGAACAGATACTCACCCGCATTGAAACGCACATAGGACGCGCAGCTGGCCAGAAGCTCCAGGTAGGGCTTAGCAAGTCCTTCGAAAAATGGGTGTTTGCTCAGCGTCGATTCGAGCGTTTCCATGTTTTGCTCCTTGTTGAGTAATTGAATTTTGATCAGTCGCCCCGTCTCAGGCACGAGCAGCCACTAGTTGAACGCGGGTATCATGCAGTCGTTCCATCGCTGCTTTGGCAGTCGCACGCATCAGACCATAGGCCAAGTCCGGGTCTTTGGTACACAGGACACGGAGAGAGAACGCTTCGATTTTGATGACACGGCAAGGACTAAGCGCGCGGATCGTGCCTGTATATTGATAGGGTTCAACCAGAGCTGAAATACCGAAGATTTCCCCAGGGTTAATGTCACTTATGTAGAACTCCTTGCTCAGCTCAGGACGCAGTGGGTCCACGACAACGTAGCAAAGTTCAGCGCTGCCATCGAGGAGGAAATACAACGCTTCAGCAGGCTTATCTGCTTCAAGAATTAGATGGCCTTTTTCGACGGCAATTTCCTCTGCGATCATGGCTACGGCTTTGAGCTGCGAATCATCCAGGAATCCAAAAAACGGATAACGGCGCAGAAGCTCGGGAGAGATCATCTTCGTTTATTCCTCCACAATTAGTGGCTCATCCGGCAAGTTATGCCCTCATCCCCCTACCCCCTTCTCCCGTGTATATGTATAGACCGGGGAGAAGGGGGAAAAACCTTCCGGGGGCGTCCCCCGCAGCCCTCTGTTTTTCGCGACGATTTAGCGGATGCACCAATTGGCTGTTGCAGCATCGTCAGAATCATCTGAGCAGCGAGCGGCACAGCCGCCGCCACTGGCGCAGTGAGTTCCTCCGTAAAATCGAATACATGCTCAGCCTCGATGCCGACGATGCAGATCGTGTCCGGCAGAGGAATACCGAGCGAGCGCCCCATTCGCAGCGCCGTTTGCAGTGTGGTGTCATGAGAGGAATTGAGGTGTCCGGCGCATGGATCAGGTAATTGTGTCAGCGATACCGTTTGCACGCTGCCCAGCGGATACAGACCCGTGGTGATGGCATCAATGAGGATCACGTGAATGTAACCTACCAGTCGTTCCATCAGGCGCAGCCCACCGACTGCCAGGCAGTCCACTTCGACAGCAAGACTCGCACTTCTGATATCACGCTGAACCTGTTCCGCGACGCGCCAACCCACGCCATCATCGCCAAGCAGAGGGTTACCCAGACCAACGATCAACGTCGGTCGGGAAGGAAGCGCGGAATGCCAGGCTACCATCGCTCGCGTTCACTTTCTGACAGGTTCAACAGAACTGGCGCAGCACGTCTATGGTTTCGCCCTGAGCGTCGCGTATGGTCACCTCCAGCGGCATCTGTCCAGGCAGTGAGTGCGTCGCGCAACCGAGACATGGGTCATATGCTCTGAAGGCCATCTCGACCTGGTTGAGCAGCCCTTCACTCAAAACGGCCCCTTTGCGGATCAAGCTCTGCGCTGCTTTCATGATAGACAGGCTGATGGGCGCATAGTTATTGGTCGTGCCGACGATCAGGTTGACGCGGGTCAGAACGCCACGCTCATCTGTCCAGTAGTGGTGAGTCAGCGTGCCGCGCGGCGCTTCGACACAACCCACACCTTCGGTTGGCTTTTCGGTGGGAACCGCATGGACATTGAGGGAGGTGATCTCTGGATCGGTCGCCAGCTCTACCCAGCGCTCAGCAGCATAGAGCAGTTCAATCAGACGCGCCCAATGGGTCGCCAAGCGGTGATGGACGACTTTGGTTGGCCCGGGGGCATTACTGGCGAGGGCAGCATAGAAGCGGTCATATTCTTCCTGGGCACGCGGGGTTGCCATGCCTTCGGCGGCATTCAGCCGTGAGAGCGGGGTCGCGCAGTAGATGCCGGATGCCTTGCCATCCACGAAACCTTTCCAACCGACCTTCTTGAGGTACGGGAACTTGAGATACGTCCATGGCTCGACGTGTTCGGCGATCCAATCCTGGTATTCATGGGGAGGGTAATCGCCCAAAGCTTCACCGTCAGGGGCGACTATTCTGATACGACCATCGTAGAAATTCACGTGACCCTGTTCATCGACCGTACCCATGTAGTAGGTGTGGTGGGTGTATGTATCCCCCTTGATCAGGTCGACGTAAGCTTTATTGCCCAACACCACGTCATTGAACAGCTTCAGGCTGAACTGAGCAAACTCGACTGCCCAGCGCCCCATCTGTTCAATTTCCTGGCGCTGTTCCTCAGTAATGCCCTTGGTCAACCCTCCTGGAATCGATGTGCAGGGATGCACCTGCCGACCGCCGATCATTTCGACGACGGCATGACCATACTTGCGGGCCTGGATGACCTTGCCGCCGATTTCCAGGCCAACTTTGTGGATCACCCCCAGAATGTTGCGCTCCGCCACCGGCGCATCCGGCCCCATCACAAAGTCTGGCCCGCCCAGCGCATAAAAGTGGGTTGTGTGATCGGTGACATAGAATGCGCTGTACAGCAGTTCGCGCAGCTTTTTGGCGGTCGGCGGTGGATCGATGTGGTAGACCGCATCAGCGGCCTTGGCAGCAGCCATGTGATGCGCCTCTGGGCACACACCGCAGATGCGATTGGTCAGGACGGGCATTTCTTCAACCGGGCGGCCGACACAGAAACGCTCAAAGCCGCGCAGTTCAGGAACCTGAAAGTATGTATTGGCGACATTGCCGTCTTCGTCGAGGAAGATCTCGATTTTGCCGTGGCCTTCCAACCGGGTGATAGGATCAATGCTGATGCGCTGCATGCCGTTCCTCCTCGTCTTCGACCAGAGCCGGTTTGCTGGCGCGCAGCAGCGACCCCGCCAGATTGAAGCGATAGACCTGCCCAACCGGATCGGGAAGGGTATCGAGTACGCGCTCGATTTCGGCAGGTTCATTGCCATCAATTACCGAAGCGAAGGCGCTGATCAGCCGCGCACCGTAGTCCAATACATCCGGCGCAGGGCCGTAACAGCCGATGCACTGCGCTCCAGCTTTCGGGCACAAGGCGCCGCAGCCGCTGCGGGTAGCTGGCCCATTGCAGGGTATTCCCTGCTCCAAAAGGCACAGATTCGGATCGATACTGGGGATGTCCTGGATGCGCGCAAATTTCTTGATTGACTTCACGTTCCGGGCGCGAGGACATTCATCGCAAACGGTCGATCCCCCCGCCCCGATCACGCTTCCTGGCGGCGGTAGTGCGGCTTTTCCGTGCAGCGCCTGGATCACGAGATCAACCACGGCGGTGATCTGGTGCGGCTCCGGTGGGCATCCGGGTACATAGTAATCAACTGGCACGACCTGATCGAGCGTTTTGAGGAGTGGGCGAAATTCGGGGATATGAAGCGTGCCTTCGGGCGCTTTCCAATCCGGCTGTGGGCGCGTCTGGTCTGGGTTGTCCGTCGATATGCTGTTGTACGCAGCCTCGAAAATCGACTCCTTTGTACTCAGATTGGCCAGACCGGGAATGCAGCCTTCACAGGCGCACGAGCCGAACGCGACCAGGATTTGCGACTTGCGTCGCAGTAAGTGTGCCAGTTCCTCGTTCTCACTGTTCCGTATACCGCCGTTGAACAGGGTGAGCGTGATCGCGCCGTCCGGCAAAGCTTCTACGTCTTTGTACTTGGCATCCACTGCCACTGGCCAGAAGACGACCTCAAAATTCGCGTCCACATCGAGGATTTTCTCGTGAATGTTCAGGACAGCGATCTCGCAACCACCGCAGCCAGCGGCCCAGTACATGGCGAATTTAGGTTTCCCGTTGACGCTCATGCGCTTCCCTCCCCGACCTTGAGTGCCTCGGAGGATGCGACCCGTGCATCCTGAAAACCGTTGTGTCTGGCGGGCCAGTTGAGGGGGCCAAGCGCGCGAATTTCCTCAACCATGTCGGTAATCGCCTGTGCCAGCCTGACGCCTTCGGCGGCACTGGCCCACACCAGTTTGATGCGTTCAGGTTCAACCCCCATTTGAGCTAACACGCGGCGCAGCAGCAAAAATCGCCGCAGGGTTTTGTAGTTCTGTTCCAGATAGTGGCATTCACCGGGATGACAGCCGGTGATCAGCACGCCGTCCGCACCGCCGGCCAGCGCTTTGAGAACAAAGGTGGGGTCTAATCGACCAGAACACATCAAGCGGATCAGCCGGATGTTGGGGGGATATTTCACACGCGCCGTCCCAGCCAGATCGGCAGCGCGATAGCTGCACCAGTTGCAGGTGAAGCCGATGAGTACGGGTTCAAAGGAATCGTTCATGGTCTGCTTCCTATGCTGGCGCTAACTCGGCCTGCTGCTTCTCGTCCAGGTTGAGCAGAAGCAGCCCTTCGATCTGCGACAGGATTTGCTCGCTGCTGAAGACAGTGCCGCTGATAGCGCCTGCCGGGCAAGCGGCTACGCATGTGCCGCAGCCTTGACACAGCGCCGGGTTGATCTCCGATACCATCCGGTCTTGATGGAAAAGGATGGCATTGAACGGACACAGGTTGTTGCAGATACGGCAGCCAGAGCACTTGCTTTCGTCGATGGATGCGCGCACCGGCTCCAGGGCGATTTCTTTCTGCTGAATGCGGGACAATACCCGCGCAGCGGCAGCAGCGCCCTGAGCGACGCTCGTTGGAATGTCCTTCGGGCCTTGCGCACAGCCGGCGGTGAAGACTCCTTCAGTCATAGTGGCGACGGGATCAAGTTTGGGATGTTTTTCGATGATCCAGCCGTCCGAACTGCACGAAATGCCAAAAAGTTTGGCTACCTCTTTCGCATCATGGCGAGGTTGCAGCGATACAGACAGAATCACCATGTCTACCGGGATGCGGCGCTGCCGGCCAGCGAGTGTATCTTCCACCTGGATAATGAGCTTGCCCTCTTCGCCTTCCTGTCGTGCAGCATCGGTCACTTCGGCAGCGCGACCGCGCACAAAGATCGTGCCTTCTTCCAGCACCCGCTGATAGAACTCGTCGTAGGCTTTGGCGGTCGTGCGAATGTCGATGTAGAAGTTGTAAACCGTCGCGCCGGTACGTTCTTTGACCACGTGAGCGAACTTAAGGCTTTGCATACAGCAGATGGCCGAGCAGTAGTTATTGAAGTTTCGATCTCGGCTGCCGGCACAGTGAATGATCCCGACTGTCTTGGGTGTGGTTACACCATCGCGCAGGACAATCTTGCCGTTTGTTGGACCGGCGGCGTTGCTCAAGCGTTCAAATTCCAGACTGGTGAAGACATTCGCCAGGCGCCCGTAGCCATATTGAGCGATACGCCGCCCGTCCATGATGTCAAAGCCGGTCGCCAGGATAATATTGCCCACTTGCAGCGTCAGGAGTTCATCCTGCTGCTCAAAGTCAATTGCGTTGGTAGGGCAGAACTTTTCGCAGGCGCGGCAGGTCCCTCTCTGAAAGAAGGTGCAGTTCGGGCGATCAATGACCGGGTACTTGGGCACGGCTTGCGGAAACGGTGTATAGACGGCTTTGTGATAACCCAGTCCGGCCTCGAACACTTCATCCAGAACTTTCTTGGGGCATTTTTCCTGGCAGATGCCGCAGCCGGTACACAGATCGGTCTTGATATAACGGGCTTTCTTCTTCACCCTGACGGTGAAGTTGCCCACATATCCCTCTACGTTGACCACTTCGCTCCAGGTCAGCAGTGTGATGTTGGGATGTGAACCGACCGATACCATTTTGGGCGTCAGGATGCAGGCGGCACAGTCCAGAGTTGGAAACGTTTTGTCGAACTGGGCCATATGCCCACCGATGGAGGGTTCGCGCTCGACTAAATAGACCGGGAAGCCGGCATCGGCGATTTCAAGTGCTGCCTGAATGCCGGCAATACCTCCACCGACCACCAACGTCGCCGGGTGGATAGGCACATGCAGGGGTTCCAATGGGTCATGGTGCAGTACACGCTCGACACCGCCGGATACAACCGCTTTGGCTTTCTCGGTCGCCGCCGTCCTGGACTCATGCACCCATGATGCCTGCTCACGGATTGACACCAGTTCGCACAGGTACGGATTCAATCCAGCGCGCTGGCAAGCGGTGCGGAAAGTCTGTTCGTGCAAGTGAGGCGAACAGGCAGCCACTACGACCCGCGTCAGCCCAAGCTCCTGAATGTCTTTCTCGATCAGCTCCTGCCCCAGGCTGGAACACATGAACTTGTAGTCGCGCGCAATTACGACGCCGCGCCGGTTGAGCCGTTCTGCTGCCCACTTCGCCACATCTTCTACATCGATCATGTCGGCAATATTGGTGCCACAGTGGCAGACATAGACGCCAATGCGTTCCTGTCCAGAATGACTGTTTGCCGAAGTCATTGGTTTTCCTCCTCGTGAACAGGCATACGCGGCATTGGCAGGCCTTCTTCCTTCTTCTTGCGTGCCGGTCTGGGAGTAGAGGTTTGCTGCCCTGACTCTGCCGCAGGCACATCAATGCCGATGCGGTTCAGGGCCGGTCGAGCATCGACGAATTCTTTGCCGATTCCCAGGATTTCCGGCTCCAGACCGAAAGCCAAGCCCATCAGCTGAGTGAAGTACAGCACAGGTATGTGATAGCTGGTGTGAAAGTAGCGGTTCATCTCGCCCTGGTAGGCGTCAAGGTTGAGCTGGCATATCGGGCAAAGCGTGGCGATGATGTCGGCCCGATATTGATCGGCGCCATGAATCAGCCGGCGGATCAGTTCGTAAGCCACCGACACATCGATCTGAGTCATGTGCCCGCCGCAGCAGTGGGTCTTCAGGGGAAAGTCGATCACTTCGGCTCCGAGGGTTTTGAGCAGCCTGTCCATAGCGACCGGATGCTCAACGTTGTCCCAACGATTGTCGCGGTCCGGGCGGGCGATCATACAGCCATAATAGGGCGCTACCCGCAGGCCGCTGAGCGGCCGTGTAATTCTGTTTCGGATTGTTTCCAGACCAATGTCATTGACGATGATGTCCAGCAAATGGCGGACGCGCACTGAACCGGGGACATACTGCAAGCCGCCAGCCGCCAGCGCTGTGTTGACCTGTTCGGCCAACCGGGCATCCTTTTGCATATAGCTGTCCGTTTTGGCGAGATTAAGGTAACAGGCGCTGCAGGCGGCCATGACTGTGTGCGTAGCATTCACCTGCTGCGCGGCCAGCGCCAGGTTGCGTCCCACCAGTGCATGAGACGCAAGCTGGTGTACAGCAATGTATTCAGTCGCGCCACAGCAGTTCCAGTCGTGGATCTCTTCAAGTTCGATACCCAATGGTTCACACACAGCGCGCGTTGAATCCAGATAGGGGCGAGCCATGCGGTGCAAGGAACAGCCAGGGTACAGTAGATATTGGGGCATCAGCTTGCCTCCAGTTCCCTTGCGCGGGCCAGGATCGCTTGAAGCTGCTCGATGTGATCGATGTGCTGCGGGGTCAGATCCATGCGGCCTTTGGTAAGCATCTCCAGACCGAAAGGCAGCATAGATGGCAGTTGAAGGAGGCGATGCCGCAATTGATGACGAGCTGCGACGCCAAACTCAAAACTGCGGCCGTAGCTTTCAACATAGCTGATAAAGGTTTGCGACAGGTCCGGCGCGGTGGAGTCGTCGTAGACTTTTTCCCGAATCGCCATGCCCTTGAGCGTGTACATGACATCGGTGATGTGTACTTCCTGGGGACAGCGCACTGTACAGTAGTAACATGACACGCAGTACCAGGGGGTGTTGCTGCGAAGAACTTCCTCGCGCATATCTGCCCGGATCATGGCAAATATCTGCCGGGGGGTATAATCCATGTCCGCTGCGGAGGGACATGAACCCCCACACGTGCCGCACTGGATACACATCCCCAGTCGGGAATCTCCGGGTGTAGCCTCAATCACCTCTTGCAGAAAACTACCCGGAACAGTGGTGGATGATGGGGGGGATGTGTCTTCTCGCTCGAGTAACTCCTTTTCCATCAACACGTACCTCCTTCAAAAGGCAGGGATCGGACATGCAGTGTGCGTTTGTTAAGGAGACAAGGACATCCTCGTGTCTCTGCTCTCGATCACTGCTCAGGTAATCGAATTCGGTCCGCTTCTCACATCCATCATCACGCATCTCGCACTGTGATTCCTGCAAAGTGAAATGACGCACACCCCAATGTGAAAACTATCCTTAAAAACAAACTGCTGAAAACCACACTCTGTCTTGAGGGGAGTTTTCAGCAGCTTCGATGAGGCTGTGATGTGAGCCGCCGCTTCAATGATTTGACCGACGACGGTACTCAGTCTATTGATTTAGTTTAATCATGGAACAGGCAAACCGTGCCTGGCAAGTGAACATTATCACTGAACCCATTCACAATTGTCACGGCTCGCAATCATGACGCCCGTGTCATGAAGTTCTTCTGAACCACAGCGGGTCGCAAGCTGTACACGTCCAGAACCCCGTCGTATGAAGGGAAGAATCCAAATGCGAATGATTCTTGCACGGGCGACCCGGCGGATCGCCCCTGCGATGATTCTGATTTGGTTTTCCCAGTAGGATGGCAAAACGGGGCATTTCAAACAAGGGGAAGCCTATTGATGGATCACAAAGGGCGCAAAAGCAAAGTCATCCACGCCAGCGGATCGCTCGAAGCAGCTTATCCACGCCGCAGCAAAGCCGGGAGTTCGCCTGCCTGGCGGTGATCCATCAGCAGGCCCTCGTCCACCAGGACAGCATCCACATCCAGCGACAATGCTCCGCGAACTTCGTCGAGTGTGTGGAGGGAATCAGCCAGCATCACCCGCATTGGCGGCGGGATCATCGCCCGCAGTTCACTGGCCGGGATCGGGTTGGCTTCGCCCGACCAGAAATGGCGCTGGCTGATGGCGATCACATAGGGATTGATGCCCAGCGCGTACTCCAGCTCGGCGGGAGTCGAGACTTCGACGATGGCCGTCATGCGGTTGCGCTGGGTGGCAGAAACCAGCGCCCGGAGTTCAGCAGGCTTGAGCGCAGCTGAGCGCAGCAGCAGCGCCGAGGCTCCTGCGGCCCGCATCTCGACGACCTGATACTCGTCTACGATCACATCCTGGCTGACAACGGGCACATCCACTTCGCTCGTCACCAGCACCAGATCGTCCAGGCTGCCGCCATGCACACGGTCATCGGTGAACAGCGCCACCGCGTCCACGCCAACAGCGGTCATCTTCGCCGCCGCCCCGGCCATGCTCAGGCTGCTTTCGCGCCGCCGAATCTGCCCGATGAGCAGTACCGGGGTGCTGTCCCGCGGGGCGACAGCATTGAGAACCGGCTGCGGACGTTTCTGCATGCTGGCAAGAGCGCGCACAGCTTCTATCGGGGTTTGTGAACGGCGCTCGCTGACATACTGCCGTTTGGCCGCGACGATCAATTCCAATGGGGGTACGAGTTCTTTAGTGGGCATATCCATATGCGCCTGAGTCTGCGCTCAGGCCCGTCAAGTACAACCAGGATCGACAATTCCATTCTAAGCGCATTTCTGCAAAAACGATTGCAAGGAAATCCAGACATCGGTTTGTTTCCGGTTTGTTACGCCGGGGAGGGGCAGGGCAAACGCATCAAAATGGAAAATCGCGTCATTGTGGCTCTCAATGGGCTACAACGGACATCATAGTGGCCACGAATGACCAATTTATGATTCATCTTAAACTCTTGAGAACCAAAGATCGATTTTTGATGCAGTCGCCCTGCGGGGAGGGGCTGCCTGACTTGATCCGCAGGCGCTTGCCTGACTATGCTATACTGTTTTCAATCGTCATCCATCCACGGTGTGGCAGTGATGGCCGAGCGAATCAAAACCCGGATTCCCGCCGCCGAGTTTCTGGAACTCCCCGAAAGCAATCTACCCCGCCAGCTTCTCGACGGAGAGATCATCGATATGGCTGCGCCCGAACTGACTCATCAGGACATCGTTCTCAATCTGGGCATATTCTTTCGCCGAGTCGAGAAGGCCAACGGCGGCAAAACCTATATCGCTCCGGTGGATGTCGTTCTGGATGACTACAATGTGCCGCAGCCGGACGCGCTCTATCTGGTTCCCGGCAGCCGCTGCCAGCCGCAGGGCAGCCGCCGTCTGCAAGGCCCGCCCGATCTGATCGTCGAGGTGCTGCCGCCTGGCTCGCGCATCCTCGACCGCCGCGACAAGTTCCGGCTGTATCAACGCGCTCAGGTGCGCGAATACTGGATCGTCGATCCTGAAGAACGCCAGATCGAAGTCTGGCAGCACGACGGCGAACGCTATGCCCGGCTGGGGGATGTCTTCGTCCCCGGCGAGATCTTCACCTCGGCCATCGTTGGCGTGGTCTCAACCGACGCGCTCTTCAACGGCTGAACCTCGGCTGTAGGCAGTCCGATGCCGAAATCGGTACTCTTGGATGAATCGCCATATTCCTCGTATACTTGGCATACACGCTGTTTTCAGCACGCATCCATGAAAGGCCGCCTATGAACCGCACTGCCTCGACCCGGTTGGTTGCTTTCCTCCTGCTGCTGATCCTGGTGGTGAGTACCACCCCGGTCGCCTTCGCCCAGGCTGCGCCAATGCTGGAGTCCTGCCCCTATGCCATCAAGCCGGGCATTCCGTTCGTGTGGCTGCGCCGCGATCCAGAGTCCATCGCCTTTGTTGCCCAGACGCTCTTCCCTCCACGTGCCCGGCTGTATCCAGCCGGCAATTCCCCAGATTGGGTCAAGTGGGATGGCGTGCAGTGGTGGATTTACGCCAGCCCGCTCCCAGCCAACAGCGGGGGCTACGGGTGGGTCGAACTGAATTCGCTGGAAGCCCGCTGTCAGGATGTGGTGCAGCCGCAGACGTGGCAGCGAGGTTATGTGGTGCGGGCAAAAAAGGGCATCCCCTTCCTGTGGTTCCGGGCGGAACCGTACCCAGGCAGCACGCCGATTTTCACGGTTTTCCCTAGCACGGTGCTGAGCATCGTCCAGGGTGGACCAGCCGACAACTTCAACCAACTCTGGTGGCAGGTCAGCGATCCGCGCACGGGCACGGTCGGCTGGCTGGAAGAAAACACGCTCGAACTGGTTTCGACTCGCCCGCTGGACAATGCCGTCCCGCCCAGTGAATGGCAGGCTGGCTACGTCGTCAAGGTCAAAGTAAGCCTGCCGTTTAGCTGGCTGCGGACTTCCGCCAGTTCAGTCGCGGCCTCGGTATTCACCGCCGGGCCGAATCAGACGCTCGTGTTGATGGAAGGACCGCGCAGCGACGGCACGCAGAACTGGTGGCGGGTACGTCTTCCCAATTCGCCTACAGGCGGCTGGGTCGAGCAGAATTCGCTGGACTTCGTGCGTCCGTATACGCTGCCCCAGGAAAGTTAGGCCACATCGCTGCACAAATCTAGCATCGGCGGCACTGGAACAGAATATCATTTCTAATCCGGGACCGTCGATGGACGCGCAGGCATGAGGAGGACATGAAACTGATGGGGGGAAATTCAAATGCGAATGATTCTTGCACGGGCGCCCCGGCGGGTCGCCCCTCCGATGATTCGCCTTTGATGTCGTTTTCCCATGAGCGGCTATGCCAACCAGTTGGTGTCCCCTATAAGGCTGTGTAGCACAAACAACACTGTCAGGCTGATGCCTCTCTGCATGGAGCGAGCCGGCGCGTCATTGCGTTCATGAGACTGCCGGATTAGGGCCCCTGGTCGTCGAACCCAGCGGCAAGCACTATATGGCGACCTGCAAGCGCATCGTTCATAATCAGGATTCCCGTCGCACATCATCAGGATCGCCCCTATGTCGCACCAGACTCGCCTGACCGCCGCCAAAGTCGCCCGTCGGATCGCCCTGATTGAACCCTTGACCGTTCGCCGGCAGCAGCCACTCGAACCGCTGCGCTTTCAGGCGCTCGACAGTCCGCTGGAAGTGCCCGACCTGTCCCCCACCCTGGATACCAACACCTGGCCCGCGATTCCATCCGGCACGTATTGGGGCGATGCCAACCTGAACTTCGTTCTGCGCGGCAGTTTCCACGTGCCGCCCGAATGGGATCGTGAGGAGCCAATGGCGCTGCGGCTCGAACTGGGTGATTCTGGCGACTTCAGCCACCCGGAAGCGCTGGTCTATATCGATGGCCGCTCCTGGGCCACCATCGACCGCCATCACCAGGAGTTTCGGCTCGCCCCCGAGCACTGCGACGGCCGCCCGCACAATCTGGTACTGCACGGTTGGACAGGGCTGCTGGGCGGCCTGGATGCGCAGTTCGGCAAAAAGCTGCGGATGCAGACCTGCGCCGTCATCCAGATTGATACACCGACCCGTGCCCTGGCTGCCGCTGCGCGGACGGCGCTGCAAGCCGCCAACCTGCTCGACGAAAACGAGCCGGCCAAAACGCGCCTCTACAACGCCCTGGATGCTGCTTTGCAGCGGCTGGATACCCGCGAACCCTTCGGCGAGGCCTTCTACGCCAGCGTGCCTGATGCTCTGGCAATCCTGCGTGACGGCATTGCCCAGGCCGGCCCGCCGCTGGATGTCGATCTCATCGCCGCTGGTCATGCCCATATCGACGTGGCCTGGCTGTGGACGTTAGGACAGACTCGCCGGAAAGCCAGCCGCACCTTCCACACCGTCCTGCGCCTGATGGACGAGTTTCCCGACTATCACTTTACGCAGAGCCAGCCACAGATTTACAGCTACCTTCAGCAGGATCACCCTGACCTGTTCGAGGCCATCCAGCAGCGCGTCGCCCAAGGTCGCTGGGAACCTATCGGCGGCATGTGGATCGAGGCGGATTGCAACCTCAGCGGAGCCGAAGCGCTGGCGCGTCAGTTCTTGCTGGGGCGCTCCTATTTCCGCCAGCAGTTCGGCCCGCATGCCGAGTCGCCGGTGCTGTGGCTGCCGGATGTCTTTGGCTACGCCTGGAGCCTGCCGCAGCTCATCAAACTGGCCGGGCTGGAGTATTTCTTCACCATCAAGATCGGTTGGAACCAGTACAACAAGATGCCTTACGACTCGTTCTGGTGGCAGGGATTGGACGGCACGCGGGTGCTGACGCATTTCAGCACCACACCGGACGCCCCCTGGCATGGCAGCGATCCGGACCTGATGAGTACCGCGACCTACAACGCCAACCTGAGCGCCTTTGCCGTGCTGGGGTCGTGGGTCAAGCTCCAGCACAAGGAGTCGCAGCGCGTCCTGCTGATGAGCTATGGTTACGGCGATGGCGGCGGCGGCCCCACCCGCGAGATGAACGAGAACGCCGTCGAACTGCGCCAGTTCCCGGCTCTGCCGCGCGTCCAGCAGGGCAAGGTGATCGATTTCTTCCGCCGGCTGGACGCCGAAAGCGGGGATCGTCTGCCCACCTGGAGCGGCGAACTCTATCTGGAACTCCACCGTGGAACCTATACCACCCAGAGCCGCAACAAACGCGCCAACCGCCGCGCGGAGTTCCTCCTGCATGATGTCGAATTCTTGCTGAGCAGCGCGGCGCTGTTGGATGCCGCCTCCACCCGCTCCCAGGCCGATCTGCGCCCGGCCTGGGAGCTGCTCTGCCTGAATCAGTTCCACGATATTATTCCCGGCAGCAGCATTGGAGCAGTCTACAGCGAGTCGCAGGCGCAGTATGCCGAAATCCAGCGCATCGCCGAAGCTGTCCAGGCGCAGGCCGCCTCTGCGCTGCAATCCCATTACGGCGGCGACCTGCTGCTCGTCAATCCCACCAGCTTCCAACGCGACGATCTGGCTTTCTGGCCGGGCGGCGCGCTTCCGGAAGACCAGGCACTTTACCGTGACGGGCAAGCGCTCCCCGTCCAGCCCGTCGAAGGCGGCCTGCTCATTCAGGCTGGTGCGCTCGACAGCTACAGCATCCATTCCTTGACGCTCGTCGCTGGCCATCCGCCGGAAGTGACCAACAGCTTGCGTGTCTCGCCCACACTGCTGGAAAATGACTGCCTCCGCGTCGAACTTAATGCCGCCGGGGACATCGTCCGCATCCATGACAAACGCGCTGACCGCGAAGTCCTGCCGCCGGGAGCGGTCGCCAACCAGTGGCAGGCTTTTGAAGACCGCCCGCTCCAGTGGGACGCCTGGGATATCGACATTTTCTACGATGACAAGCAGTTCCTGGCCGACCCCGCCGAATCGGTTCACGTGGTCGAGTCCGGCCCGCTCCGCGCCACGTTGGAAATCCGGCGGCGCATCCTCAACAGCACCTACAGGCAGTGTATTTCACTGACCGCAGGCCAGCCTCAGATCGACTTTGAGACGCGCATCGACTGGCGCGAACGCCACATCCTCCTGAAGGTCGCCTTCCCGCTGGACATCCTTGCCTCGGTCGCCACCTACGAAATCCAGTGGGGCCACGTCCAGCGCCCGACGCACCGCAACACCTCCTGGGATTGGGCGCGTTTTGAGACGGTTGGTCACAAGTGGGTGGCGCTCAGCGAAGCCAATTACCCGGTGGCGCTGCTCAATGACTGCAAGTACGGCCACGATATCCGCGACAATGTGATCCGCCTCAGCCTGCTGCGCGCCCCAACCTCGCCCGATCCAAAGGCCGACCAAGGCCTTCATGAATTCCGCTACAGCCTGCTGCTGCCCGGCGAAGCCCCAACCAACCCGGTCTACGAGATCGCCCGACGCGCCTACAGCCTCAATGATGCGCTGATGCTCCTGCCCGGCAGGGGAACGCCGCCCCAGCCCGGTCAATCACTGCTGGGCGTGGATGGCAGCGCCATCATCGAAACTATCAAACCCGCCGAAGACGGCCGCGGCCTGATCGTCCGGTTGTACGAAAGCTGCCGCCGACGGGGATGGGTCACGCTGCGGACAGGTTTTCCCATCGCTTCAGCCCACCTCACCAACTTGTTGGAAGACGATGAGACTCCGCTGGAGGCGACCGGGCATTCTCTGCGGCTGTACCTGAAGCCTTTCCAGATCGTCACGCTGCGACTCTGTCCTCCGACTGATTGACACAGCGATTGTGAATATCGTAACATGTGGATCAGTCCGTAGTGAGGAGTATGAACCCTATGCAGTACGCGCTTCCCCCCGGCGACCGTGTCGGTCTGCTGCGCACCCTTTATCTGATGCTGACTCAGCCGCCCATCGATACCCTGGCGCTGGCTCTGACCACCCGCGAACGTTTCGGGCGGTTTAGCTTCACCCGCTTCGGCCCGGTCGAGTTCTACCAGATCAGCGACCCGGACCTGATGAACGACGTGTTGGTCAAACAGGCTGACCAGTTCCATAAGGCCAAGATTTTCCGGCAGGCGCTGGCTCCCTTCCTGGGCAACGGCCTGCTCCTGAGCGAAGGCGAGTTCTGGAAGCGCCAGCGTAAACTCTCGCAGCCGGCCTTTCACTATCGCCGCATCGAAACCTACGCCGAAACGATGGTCGCCTATACCCGCCAGATGCTCGCGCGCTGGCGCGGCGGCCAGGATATCTACATCGACCGCGAGATGATGAAGCTCACCCTTCAGATCGTCGCCCGCACTCTCTTCGATGCCGATGTTTCCGGCGATGCCGACCACGTCGGCGCCTTGATGAACGAAATCCTGGATGCCTCCAACGCCCGCATCACCGCCGTCTTCACCCCGCCCGAATGGATTCCGACTCGCCAGCGGATGCGTGTCCGCCGCGCCATCGTCAAACTGGATGCCATCCTCGAACGCATCATCACCGAACGGCGGCAGTCGGCTGAAGATCGCGGCGACCTGCTCTCGATGCTGCTGGCCGCCTTGGATGACGACGGCACAGGCATGACCGACCGCCAGCTCCGCGACGAACTGATGACCATCTTCCTGGCTGGGCACGAAACCACCGCTATGGCTCTTGCCTGGACGTGGTATCTGCTCTCGCAGAATCCCGCTGCTGCTGCCAAACTCCGCGCCGAGGTGGACTCGGTACTGGAAGGCCGCCCGGCAACGATGGCAGATCTGGCCCGCCTGCCCTATACCGAGCAGGTCGTCAAAGAGGCGCTGCGTCTGTATCCGCCCGCGCCTGGCGTCAGCCGCGAGCCGGTGCAGGATGTCAAGGTCGGCGACTACATCATCCCCAAAGGCGCATTGATCCTGCTCAGCATGTACGCCATGCATCATGATCCCGACCTGTTCCCGGAGCCGGAAGTCTTCAGGCCGGAGCGCTTTGCCCCAGAGAACGAAGCCCATCTCGTCCGGTATTCTTACCAGCCCTTCGGCGGTGGCCCGCGCATCTGCATCGGCAACACCTTCGCCCTGATGGAAGCCCGCCTGATCCTGGCGACGATGATCCAGCAGGTCGATCTGGCACTCCTGCCAGACCAGCAGATCATCCCGCAGCAGATGGTCACGGTACGCCCCAAACACGGCATTCACATGCGCATCGCCCTGCGGGAGGCCGTCTCCGCCGCTGCCCCCGTGCTGGCATAGGATGCTGCCTGCGATTCGGCTATCCCGATTCCGGGCAGCATGCGATAATGAATGGGCAGTGTCGGTCGGCGCGCTGCCCCTCTAACCGGCTCTTCCCCACAACCCGTCACGGAGCGTTCATCTTGGCAAACGAAACCGTCTTCAAGCGCTATTCCGGTAATCCGATCATTACCGCCAGATCCGTTCCCCGCGCTAACAGCATCCATAACAGCGCCGTCACCCGTTTCGGTGACGCCTACGCGGGCATCTTCCGCGTCGATGAACTCGACATGCGCTTCACCTTGCACGTCGGACACAGCGCCGATGCCATCCACTGGGAGATCGATCCCGATCCGGTGAAGATGCACAGTGACGACCCCGATATCCGGGTGAACGACCACAGCTACGACCCGCGCATCACCCGCATCGACGACACCTACTACATCACCTGGTGCAATGCGGACTCGCATGGGCCGCAGATCGGGCTGGCGACCACCACCGATTTTGTCCACTTCCATCAGATGGAAAACCCGCTGCCAACAGCCAACCGCAACTGCGTGATCTTCCCGCGCCAGATCAACGGCAAATACGCCATCTATCACCGCCCCAGCGACCGCGGCCATACCCCCTTCGGCGACATCTTCTACGCCACCAGTCCCGATCTCATCCATTGGGGCTGCCACCGCTTCGTGATGGGTCCGGTGGGCGGCTGGCAGTCCACCAAAATCGGCCCTGGCCCCGCGCCCATCGAAACGCCGGAAGGCTGGCTGCTGATTTATCACGGCGTGTGGACGAGCTGCAACGGCTACCTGTACTACGCGGGCGGGGCGCTCCTCGACCTCGACCAGCCCTGGAAGGTCATCCACCGCACCCGCGATTATCTGCTCGCCCCGACCGAACCGTATGAGCGCATCGGTGATGTGCCCAACGTGGTCTTTCCCAGTTCGGCCCTCGTCGAAAACGGCGTGATCCGCCTGTACTATGGCTGCGCCGATACCTGCATCTCGGTGGCCGAAGCCAATCTGACCGACGTGGTCGATTTCGTGAAGACCCACAGTTTCTAAAGCGCGTGATGGACGTTTCAGCCTCTCTTTGCGAAGCGCAGGGCGCGATACATCGCGTCCGCTGCGTTCGGCCAGCACCGCCGCGCGTTGAACTAATTCATCGGATAGATCGACCCCAACCGGCGGCGTCATGTCGGCGGACAGCCCTATCGCCGCCAGCGCCAACTTCTCATCTCCCCTTCAGTCGCGCGCGATAAAATAGGCCGCATCTTCCGTTAACCAAAGGATGCGCCTATGGCAACTGGAACCCAGACCCGGCCCGTCGCCCATGCGATGCCGCTCGTGAAACGTTGGGCGACCGCCGTCAACACCTGCAACTGTCCGGATATTCACCACGCCGATGGCTTCACCCGCTGGCTGGTGATCTCCCGCGCCTGCGTCTTCTCGATGACCGTCACCTCCGGTTTCATCGGCGTGCTGCTGGCCGCCTACCAGGGCGCGTTTGTGGAGAACACGCTCTTCAAGCTCTTCCTGGCGTTCCTGAGTGTGATCGGCATCGTCTTCGCCCATGCCACCAACAACCTGGTCAACGATTGGACGGATACCCGCCGCGGCGTCGATACCGAAGATTACCCCCGCTCGCAGTACAGCACCCATCCGGTCCTCGGCGGCCTGACTACCCCGTCACGGCTGCTGCAAGTTTCCTTCGCCCTCACCCTCATCGACGGCCTGATTATGCTCTATCTGGCCTCGGTCAGCGGCCCGCTGGTGATCTTCTTCGCCGTCGCCGGATTGGCGCTGAGCCTCGGCTACACTGCCTTCCTCAAACGCTGGGCGCTCGGTGAAATCACCGCCTTGATCGTCTGGGGGCCGCTCATGACCGGCGGCACGGTCTATGCCATCACCGGCAGCATCGACACCAACACCCTGCTGATGACCCTGCCCTATGGCCTGATCGTCGCCTCGGTGCTGATCGGCAAGCACACTGACAAAATCGCCAGCGACAAGCCCGTCGGCGTCAATTCCGTGCCCGTCCTGCTGGGCGAACGCAATGCGCTGCTGCTCAATAAGATCACCTTCATCCTGTTCTACGTGCTGGTGATCGCCCTGGTCGCCGCCGGGATCGCCCCAGTCTGGACGCTGCTGACGCTGCTGGCGCTGCCCCGTCTGGTCACGGTCTGGAAGGCCTATTCATCGCCCAAGCCCGCCCAGAAGCCGGAGAACTGGCCCGTCTGGCCGCTGTGGTATGTGGCCTTCGCCATGCACCTCAACCGGGGCTATGGCGCGCTCTTCATCCTGGGGCTGATGATCCCGCTGGTGCTGCGGCTCTTCGGCATCGGCTAGGCAACATCAAGGCTCGCCCGCGTCTCTTCCGGGCTACACTATCCTCGGACGTTCCGACCGCTGAACTTCGAGGCCATGTGCATGTCCACCGCGCGCCGCGTCAGCCCCACCTCCATTCTCCTCATCCTGATCGCCGCCGCCCTCGTGCTGGTGGCGGTCGGGATTTTCGTCTGGTTCTTCGAGCAGTTCCCCATTGAAGGAACCTCGCTCGGCATCGACTGGATCACCCTCTACCGCTCGCTGGCCGGTGGTCAGGCCCGCTACGAACCCGGTTTCATCAACCCACCCTGGACAGCGTTGATGGTCGCCCCGCTCGGCTTGCTCTCCATGCGAGCCAGTTGGGGTCTGCTCGCCCTGCTGACCGTCGCCGTCGAAGTCGCCAGCGTCCCGCGCGCGACTCCTCGCTGGCGCACCTATGCTGGGATTCTCCTGCTCATCGTTTCCATTCCCACCCTGCGCCATCTGGCCGATGGCAACTTCGAGGGGCTGGTCATCGCTGGCGTCATCCTCAGCCTGTGGGCCTACCGCAGACAGCACGTCCTCGGCCTGATCGTCGGCGTGCTGCTGGCAACGGCCAAGCCCCAGGTGGGCGGCTTATTCGTACTGGCATTAGGGCTGTATATGCTTCAACGCTGGCCGCGAACGCAGTGGACGCAGGCGGCGGCTGGCGTGCTGATCGTCGTAATGGGGACTCTGATCTGGATGGGCGATGACTGGCTGCGGACGATCCGCCTAACGCCCGACTTTGGCTCGCTCATGGATGTCAGTCTGCGAGCCGCCTTCAACCGCGCCGGGATTCCCGCCGCCCTCTATCTGGCTGCGCTGGGGTTGATCCTGGCCATCACTGTCTGGATCGTCTGGCGCTCGAGGGGGACGTTCAGCCGCGAGAAAGCCGGGATGCTCACCGCCGCTGCGCTGCTGGTCGCGCCCTATTCCGCCGGAAACAGCGTGCTGACGGTTATGGCCGTCGGCATCATCCCGCTCTTCCAGAAACGCCCGCTCCTCGGCCTGGCGCTCATCATACTGCTGAATGCGACCATCCTTATCAGCCGCGACTTCTCGGCCTACTACACCACCGCGCTGCTGTTTCTACTGTGGGCAGCACAGAACTGGTGGGTCTGGCGCGGCGAAATCCGCCTCACGCTGGGCGGTTCTTATCCAACCGCAAAGGCGTGATCCAGGCATCCGCCAGCCAACCGGACACATCCGGCCGCGACAGGATGCGGATTTCCCACCAGTTGTAGCCATCCGCGCAGACCGGCCCCGACAGCACCTCGAAGCCGATTCCGTCCAGCAGCGTCGCCGCCACCTCATAGCCCAGCCCCGGCCCGATGCGCATGTTCTTCGGCTGCCCATCGTCATACTCGACGTAGCCGCGCCCGCCGATGCTCAGCACCTTCGGAAAATCGCATACCGGCTGGTTCAGCGACTCGATATCCACCACCAGCGGCAGCCCCTCGCTCACATCGGCGATCCATCCGGTGTATTCCAATTCCAGCACTGTCACCCGCACCTGCCACCACTGGTAGCCGTCCACACAGACCGGCCCCGACAGCACCTCGGCCTCGGCTCCCGTCGGCGCAACCGTCAGCACCAGGCCGCCCAGCCCCGCTGCATTCCGCACCCGGACATCGCGCAGCAGCTTGGCGATGCTCCCGGCCTGGAGCGCCGCCGCTTCCCCGCAGACCGTCCCCGGAGCGGGTTCGCCCAACCGCAGGAAATACCCCGCCGGGCTGCCCTCGGCGATCCAGCCGTCATTACCGGGGCCGCGGATCTGCCACCAGTTGTAACGCACCCCGTCGCAGACCGGCCCGCCGACCACCGTCACCGTCACAGCGTCCGGGTAGTAATTCACGAACGGGCTGGATTCGCTCGGCTGTGTGCGGACGTACATCCCAGCGCGGACAATGGCTGTCCCGCCAATCGACAGGTTGAGCGGGGCGGCGCAGCCCGGCGTCGGCGTGGGAACCAGCGTGGTGATGTAAAAGACCGTCGGAGCCAGCGGCGTCACGCCAGGGATCGGCGTGGCCGTCGGAACCTGGGCGAAGATGATGCCCCCGGTCAGCAGCGCCCCGGCGATCAGCGTCAGGGTCAGCAGGATGAGCAGGCGTTGGAGCATGGCGGGATTCCTCCTTCACGCCTCTATTGTAGCCCATCTCGCCAATTGGGAATCAGCAGTTGGAGATCAAAAGATCGGCGAAAACCCCATCACGGCACGTAAACCAGAAGAAATCGGCTGCCGCCAAATCTGGCGTGATGACTGTTCACTTCATCTCCCCGCCCAGAACGCCGAGATCGGGAACGCGGCCCCGTGTCCGGGATAGACCGTCCTGATCGGGTAGCCCTTCAGCTTCTCCACGCTCGCCGCCATCGCCGCCTTGTCATCCACCAGCGACCACACCGCCGGCTTGCCCGTGTTGCCCAGCAGATCGCCGCAGAACAACTCCCCGCTGCCTGTCAGCAAACCCACATTCCCTTTAGTGTGCCCCGGCAGCTCGATCACCGTCGCGTCAAAGCCATACGCCGTCAGATCATCGCCTTCCTTCAGCAGCACATCCGGCGTGAATCGGTCGGCCTCCGGCAGCGCGAAGATCAGGCCGAAGATCGGCTTGAGGATCGGGTTCGGCTGCTTGCGGTTGTAGAACATGTTCCCGTCTCGCCCCATGCCGATGTCATCGCCGTGCAGCGCGATGCGGCTGCCGGACTTCTGCCTCAGATAGGCCGCGTTCCCGCAGTGATCGAAGTCCCCGTGCGTCAGCACGATCAGCTTGAGCCGTCCAGGGGCGCAGCCGGCCCGTTCCAGCGCCGCCTCGACCGCCCGGCGCTGGCCGGCTTTAGCCGTGTCGATCAGGATGAAGCCATCCTCCAGGTGGATCAGGTAGCAGTTCACCGAAATGTTCAGGACGAACGGCGTCGTGATGGTCTCGATCTTCATGGCAGCTTTTCCTCGCTCAGCGGGTGGACAGATTATATCCTGCTATACGAAGAGCAGCGCAGTGGGGTTGTGAAAACGGGAGCAATAGAGATGGCAAGCCGGATGAGTGCCGTTACAGAAACTCAATCCGGTCCTTCATATCCTCGGCAGAATACACACCATGATCAAAGTGAGGAAACTCACCCAATCGCCAATCGTGTGCTGATCCTGCTGGCCGAAGGCAATCCCGGCGTGATGATGACCCTGCGCGGCGAGGATCAGGAAATCCGCATCATGGGTGCAAATCACCGCTCCCATTTCGGCAGCGCGACGGAAATGGACGAGATCGCTGGCTCCCAATAGACCTAGATCGTGAGCCGTAACGACCGAAATGCCGCGCTTGCGAAGCTGGTCGGCAACGACCAGCTGGAGGTTCTCATCGAGGTAGAAGCGAACGGGGTTCGTTCCCAAGTGCGGCAGCCTTCAATTCCCGCGCTCTGGCAATCTGCTGGCGGATGTCTTCGTCCACTTCAGCCTGATGTTCATAGTAGTAGGCCAGCGCCGCATGAACCGCCGCCAGCGAGACCCCGTAACCGACGGCGATTTCGTCCGGCGTCTGCCGGTGGAACACCTGCGCCATCACCACATCGGTGACGCGCACGCCCGTCCCGGTAAGGCACGGGCGACCGCCCCGCACCTCCGGGTTGGAGACAATCAGGTTGATGGCATGGACAACCGTTTCCATGATGGCTGGTTCTCATCTCAGGAGTGACTGCATAACAGCATAGCCGAGTTGCCCTGAGCGGTCAATCGCCCCGGCGGAGCGAACCGGTTTTCTGCTACAATGGCGGACGTGACCGGGCGGAAAACTGGGGACGGCCATGACTACAGCAGGCTTACTGGACAAGCTCAACAAACAGCAGATCGAAGCCGTGACCGCGCCGGATGGCCCGGTGCTGGTGCTGGCCGGGCCGGGAAGCGGCAAGACTCGTGTTTTGACCCACCGCATCGCCTACCTGATCCGCGAGCGCGGCCTGCACGCTGCTTCCCTCGTCGCAGTGACCTTCACCAACAAGGCCGCTGGCGAGATGAAAAGCCGCGTCGAGACCCTGCTCGGCGGCAAGCTCCACGGCCTGCAGATCGGCACGTTCCATTCCATCTGCGCCCGGCTGCTCCGCCGCGAGGCTGAGCATACCCCCCAGCGCGCCGACTACCTCATCTATGACACCGACGACCAGATCGCCGTCGTCACCCAGGCCCTGACCGAACTTAACCTGGACTCGAAGAAGTACCGCCCCCGCCAGATGCTCAACGCCATCTCCTCCGCCAAAAACGAACTCATCGGCCCGCAGGACTTCCGCGGGCAGGGCTACCAGGGCGAAGTCACGGCCCGCGTCTACCAGCGCTACCAGGAAATCCTCATCGCCAACAACGCCCGCGACTTCGACGATCTGCTGATGGACACTGCCATCCTCTTGCGTGACCATCCCGATGTGCTGGCGAAATACCAGCGTTTCTACGATTACCTGCTCGTGGATGAATTCCAGGATACCAACGCCGCCCAGTATGTGCTCGTGCGGCAGTTGGCCGCGCCGCAGAACAACGTCTTCGTCGTCGGCGATGAAGACCAGGCCATCTACGGCTTCCGCGGCGCTGATTACCGCAACGTCCTTCAGTTCCGCAAAGACTACCCCGATGCCCGCATCATTCTGCTCGAACAGAATTATCGCTCCACCCAGGTCGTCCTGGATGCCGCCCGCGCCGTGATCGACAGGAACACCCACCGCACCCCCAAGGCGCTCTTCACCGACCGTCCCGGCGGCGCTCCGGTGACCATCTACGAAGCCTACAGCGACTCGGAAGAAGCCGAGTATGTCGCCACCCAGATCGAACATCTGATGCGGCAGCAGGGGTTGGAGTACAAAGACTTCGCCATCATGTACCGCACCAACGCCCAGTCCCGCGCCCTGGAAGACACCCTCATCCGCGAAGCCATCCCCTACAAGCTTGTCGGCGGCGTCGGCTTCTACAAGCGGCGCGAAATCCGCGACCTGCTGGCCTATCTGCGGCTGGTCAACAACCCCGATGACAGCGTGAGTTTCAACCGCATCGTCAATGTCCCCAAGCGCGGCATCGGCAAAAAATCGGTCGAGGACTTCCTGGCCTGGGCTGCCAAACGCCGTTACAGCACCGGCCAGGCATTGGAAGCCCTGGCCGACGGCGAAGCCTCGACTCTGCCCAACAGCGCCGTCAGGAAATTCGTCGAGTTCTGGACGCTGCTTCAGCAGTGGCAGCAGATCGCCGCCTCCAATGACCTGCTGGCCCTGCTCGACGAAATCATGACCCGGACCCACTACAACCTGCACCTGATCGAAACCAGCGATACCCCCGAAGAAGCCCACGAGCGCGATGGCAATGTCAAGGAACTCCGCGGTCTGCTGGCCGAAAAGCGCGGTATCCCGCTGAATGAATTCCTCGAAGAAATCGCCCTCGTGGCCGATGTCGATGCCGTCGTCGAGGGCGTCAACGCCGTTACTCTACTGACGCTCCACTCGGCTAAAGGGCTGGAATACCCGGTCGTTTTCATCACCGGGTTGGAAGAGGGACTCCTGCCGCATCAACGCGCTTTCGATGAACCCGACGGCATGTCCGAGGAGCGTCGTCTGTTCTATGTTGGCCTGACCCGCGCCATGCACCAGCTCATCCTGACCTACGCCTTCCGGCGGCTGATGTACGGCGACAGCACCCCCGGCGTGCCCTCGCGCTTCCTGGGGGATATCCCCGGCGCCTTGATTGACGGCGGCTCGCCCAAGCTGACTCAGCAGCGCACCCAGCAGGCCTACCTGGAAGACACCACCTGGGATTACGAAGCGCCCGCCCGGCCCCGCCTGCCGGGCCGCTCGGTCAGCGCCGGATTAGGCCGGCCGGCCATCCCGCCGCCGAAATCTGCGGCCACCCAGTTCAAAGCCGGACAGAAAGTCCGTCACGCCAAGTTCGGCGAGGGCGTGGTCATCCAGAGCCGCCCCAGCGGCGACGACGAAGAAGTCACGGTCGCCTTCAGCGGCGGCATCAAATCCCTGGTGGCCAGCATAGCCAAACTGACAGTCGTAGGGTAGACGCCACCCCGAACCTCAATCTTCCCATCAGCCTGCTTTGATCTGAGCGTTGAGATCGTCGATTTCGTTCTGGATCATGGCGACATACTGCTCATGCCCCAGGGCGCGGAAGACCGCCTGACTCTGCTGGAAGTAACTGCGGGCGCCACGCAGTTCACCGAGGTCCACTGAACAGATCGCCAGATTGGTCAGCGCGTTGGCCTCCCACTGGCGGGCGCCGATCTGCCGGGCCAGCGCCAGCGCCTCGGAAAAGTGCGCGGCGGCCAGGCGGAAATCCTGGCGAAGATGGGCCGCGCCGCCCAGCCCGTTCATCGCCATGCAGCGGCCATCCAGACTGCCTACAGCTTCGTAGAACGTCAGGCTGGAACGGTGGAGTTCCTCGGACTCCTCGACATGACCCTCCAACTGCGTGATGACCGCCAGCGCGGTTTGGAAACGGGCGGTCAGGAACTCCTCACCGAGGCGCTGGCTGATGGCGAATCCCTGTTCGGTCATGGCGCGGGCCTGCTCCAGATGCAGCTTGAGGTTTTCCTTTCCAGCCTCCCGAAGCTGGACATCGTACTGCGCCTGCTGCCCATACATGCTTCCCAGGCGCATGAAGCACTGGGCGATGTCCCATTCGTCACCCAACTGCTGGCGCAGCGCCAAGGACTCGCGCAGGAACACAATGGCCTCCTCATAAGCCCCGCGCAGCCCTTCCGAATGGCTTAAGGCCAGCAGCGCCCGGGCAATGCTGGCCTGATGAGAGGGTTGATCTTTGGAGAGCAGTTCTAGGCAGCGCCCGGCATAAGTTTTGGTCAATTCGGGTTGATCGACCCGCGACGCAGCCAGAGCCAACTGCGACAGCCATGCGCCGTACAGGTCGGTATCGGCAGGGTCGAGGGCACTTTCGGCGCTTTCCAGTAGGGCTAACGCAACCCGCCAGTTGGACTTGAGATCATGGAAGAGCGACAGGGTCGAAAGCATCCCAGCCAGCGTGGGCCGGTCGCCGAACTGGATGGCCGTCTCCCAGGCAAGGTGGATGTTGTCGATGTCGCGGGTGATTTCCGCGAGCAGGCTTTGCTGCTCGGTGGTTTTCAGACGCGCGGCGCGGTTCTGCAAGAAGTGGGTGAAATAGCTCAGATAGGCCGAGCGCACCTCATCGACCTCAGCGGACTGTGGCAGCTTCTCGACGAGGTACTTCCGGATCATCTCGTGGAGGGAGAAGCGCCCCTCGGCTTCGCGGCGCAGCAGCATCTTATCGGCCAGGCCAAGCAGCATGGGCAGCGATGCCCCGGCGACGGCCTGAGCCGCGTCACGGGTGAAACCAGAAGCGAAGGCTGACAAAGCGGTCAGCACACGCTGTTCCTGCGGGGAGAACAACTGCCAGGAATGGTCGAAGACAGCGCGGAGGCTGCGATGGCGCTCCTCGCCTTCCTGAGTGGTCGCTTCCAGGGCGGTGAGGTTGGAGGCGATCTCCTCTGCCAGTTCATCGCAGGTCAGCAGGCGCGACCAGGCCGCAGCCAGTTCAATCGCCAGCGGCATCCCCTGAACCAGAGCGCAGATGCGGGCGATGGCGTCTGGCGGCTCCTGCTGGATCAGATCATCGCCGCGCACACGGCGGGCCGTTTCCAGGAACAAGGCTTGAGCGGGAGGATGGAATTCCGCCGAAGGAGCGGCCTTAAAGGACAGCCCGTCCAGGGCCAGCACCCACTCGCCGCGCAGATTGAGCCGCTGGCGCGAGGTAGCAACCAGCTTGACCTCCGGCGCGCTGCGGATCAACTCGTTGAGG
>CAZKXW010000041.1:0-34737 GCA_964556745.1 uncultured Anaerolineaceae bacterium | reverse complement strand
GGCATCGGTCTGGCGCCGCTGCGGCCGGCCATGTACCGGGTGCTGGCACAGCGGGAAGATTATGGACGGGTGGTGCTGCTGTACGGGGCGCGTACACCGGGAGATGTGCTGTATGGGAAGGAACTCAAACAGTGGCGCGCGGAGTTCGATCTGGATGTGTATGTTACGGTTGACCGGGCGACAGGCAACTGGCGCGGAAGCGTGGGACTGGTGACTCAGCTAATCGGACGCGCGCCCTTCGATCCCCACAACACGATTGCGATGGTGTGCGGGCCTGAAGTGATGATGCGCTTCACGACGATGGAACTGGAGAAGCGCGGCGTTAGCAGCGACAACATCTTTGTCTCCCTTGAGCGGAACATGAAATGCGCGATTGGGCTGTGCGGACACTGCCAGTTCGGGCCGGTCTTTACCTGCAAAGATGGGCCGGTTTTCTGCCACAGCCAGATTCAGCATCTGCTCAATAAATGGGAGATTTAGGAGTAGAACCATGTCGCGAAAAAGCAAACCAAAAATTGCTGTGTGGAAATTCGCATCTTGCGATGGCTGCCAGTTGAGCCTGCTGGACTGCGAAGATGAACTACTGGCGGTCGCGGATGCGGTGGAGATCGCCTATTTCCCAGAGGCGACACGGGCCGTGAGCAAGGGGCCGTATGATGTATCTCTTGTCGAGGGATCGATCATCACCCAGCACGATGCCGAGCGCATCCACCGAGTGCGGCGGGTGTCGAAGTTCCTGATTACGATTGGCGCGTGCGCTACGGCTGGAGGAATTCAAGCGCTGCGGAACTTCAAAGATGTGAAGACGATGATTCCGCACGTGTATGCGACTCCGGGATACATCGAAACGCTGAGCAAATCAACGGCAATTGCCGATCACGTATTTGTGGATTTTGAACTGCGGGGCTGCCCAATCAACAAGGCGCAGCTTATTGAGATTGTCAGCGCATATCTGAACGGACGGAAGCCGAATACGCCCAAGTACAGCGTTTGCTTTGAGTGCAAACGACGGGGAACGCCGTGCGTGATGGTGGCGCATGGGACGTTGTGCATGGGGCCAGTGACTCAAGCCGGGTGCGGCGCTTTGTGTCCCGCATATCAGCGGGGCTGCTATGGCTGCTTTGGGCCGGTCGAGACTCCAAACACGCGCGCGTTGAGCGAGCAGTGGAAGGTGCTGGGGGCGACTCCACTGGATATTGTGCGCTCTTTCCGTACATTCAATGCTTTTGCGGATGCCTTCCGTAGGGAGAGCGAAATCCATGAAGGATAAGACGAATACACGCGTGATCAAAGTAGACATGCTGGCGCGCGTGGAAGGGGAAGGGGCGCTGTACGTCAAAATCAAGGATCGCGCTGTGCAGGATGTCAAGTTCAAGATATTTGAACCACCACGGTTGTTCGAGTCCTTCTTGCGCGGGCGTGACTTCAGCGAAGCGCCAGATATCACGGCACGAATCTGCGGCATCTGCCCGGTGGCGTATCAAATGAGCGCCGTTCACGCGATGGAGAATGCTTTCGGCGCTGCGGTGGATGGGACACTCCGCAGCCTGCGACGTTTGCTGTACTGCGGCGAGTGGATCGAGAGCCATGTTCTGCATATCTATATGCTGCATGCACCAGATTTTCTGGGGTACGAAGATGTGATTCAGATGGCGCGGGATTACCCGGATGTCGTCAAGAAAGCACTGAGGCTGAAGAAAATCGGCAACGAAATTGTGCGTGTGTTGGGCGGGAGAGAAATTCATCCGATCAATGTACGCGTGGGTGGGTTCTACCGTGTTCCGACGCAGGCTGAACTGCTGCCGCTGCTGGAGCAGCTCAAGTGGGCACGGGACGCAGCGGTAGAGACAGCGCAGTGGACCGGAACGCTATCTTTCCCTGACCTGGAGCAGGATTACGAGTTTGTGGCGCTGCATCACCCGGAGGAGTATCCGTTCAATGAAGGACGGATTATCTCTAGCAAGGGTTTGGATATTGCCGTTAGCGATTACGAAACTCACTTTGCAGAGGAACATGTGGCGCATTCCAATGCGCTGCATTCTTCGATGCGGGCACGGGGCGCATATTCGGTAGGGCCGCTGGCGCGCTATAACCTGAATTACAAACAGCTTTCACCCCTGGCACAAGAGACGGCGGCCAGCGCGGGCCTGAGCCCCGTGTGCCGTAATCCGTTCCAGAGTATTGTGGTCCGGGCGGTCGAAACGGTGTATGCCTGCGACCACGCGATCCAGATCATCGAGAGTTATGAGCCACCGGAGCGGGCCGCGGTTCCGATCCGACCGCGCGTATCGACAGGCTCAGCGGCGACAGAAGCGCCGCGAGGGCTGCTGTATCATCGGTATCGCTTGGATGACAAGGGGACGATCCTCGACGCCAAGATCGTTCCGCCCACGTCGCAGAATCAGAAGACCATCGAGGACGATCTGCACCGTGTAGTCGAGTCGAACCTGAACCTGTCGGATGACAAACTGACGTGGCGCTGCGAGCAGACAATCCGCAACTACGATCCGTGCATATCGTGCGCCACCCATTTCCTGAAACTGGATATCGTGCGCGAGTGAAAGCGGTTTTGGTTGATGGACTTTGATCTGTACTCCCCGACCCTGGTGATCGGCGTAGGAAACGAAGATCGGGGAGACGATGGCGCCGGACTGGCAGCGGCCTGGCAGATTCAAGCGAAAGGTCTGCCTCACGTTCGGATGGTTGAACAATCTGGCGATGGAGCTGACCTGATCGACCTCTGGCAGCAGGCCCAACGGGTTGTGTTGATCGATGCGATGGTGACTGGCGCTCCACCGGGAACGGTGCAACGCTTCGACATTCAGACCGGTACCCTGCCCGCGCATCTGGCGCAGACCTCCAGCCATCTGTTCGGCGTGGTACAGGCCATCGAGTTGGGGCGGGTGCTGGGTTTGCTCCCGCCCAAGATGGTCGTGTATGGTATCGAAGGGAAGTGCTTCGAGCATGGCGCGGGTCTCTCCGCTGAGGTGGAGACGGCGGTCAGCGCGGTGGTGGAGCAGATCGTCCACGCTATTCAATCGGACACACCTTCACCTGGACAGCTGGGTGTTGCAGCCGATTCAACGCAATTGCTTTGCATCGCTAAATAAATTGCGTTATAATGGCGTATGGTGTGATTTAACCTACTGGTGGGCCTCGACACGCTGGAGTGGTCACGAGAACCCCGTTTCACCGTAATCCTCATCGCTCCCTCAATAGGTCGTTCCCTGTCACGCCCCGTGCCTGGGGTCTATGTATTTGTGAAAGGGTGCCACCATGCAACTCGCTCAGCGCGATATGTACCGGTTTCCGTGGTCGGCTAATGACAATCCCATTGGCTGGTTGGAGGTCACGGATAAGTGCAACACATACTGCCGGGGCTGCTACCGTATCAACGGGATGCAGGGACACAAGACTCTCGAGCAAGTGAAGGAAGAGATTCAGCTCCTCAAACGGATGCGGAACTGCGACAACATCTCTATCGCGGGAGGCGAACCGCTCATCCATCCACAAATCCTGGACATCATCGCCTATATCAAGAGCCAGCGGATGAAACCGCTGATCCTCACCAATGGAATCCGCTTGGAGAACGACCGTGCTTTCATGGTTGAACTCAAGAAAGCCGGCGCCATCGGTTTCACGTTCCACATCGACAGCGAACAGGCGCGGCCACACTGGAAAGGTAAATCCGAGGCCGAACTCTTCGAGCTGCGCGAACACTATGCAGACATGGCACACTCAGTCGGTGGCCTGTTCGTGAGTTTTGGAATGACGGTGTATCCTGGCAATCTGGACTTTGTGCCGGAGATGGTCGCGTGGGCGAACCGCCATATCGACCGGGTACATGGGCTGGTGTTCATCGGGTTCCGTAATGCCATGCCGGAGGGTGAGTTCGAGTTTTCCGCACGCGGCCAGCGGATCGACCCCGAGATGAGCTACATCAAGGGGAATACCACTACCGAAGAAGCCTGGCTGACCTCGCGGGACATCTACGCGAAGATCAAAGAGCGCTTCCCGCACTACGCGACTTCGGCCTATATGGGCGGGACACACAACCACGATAAACTGACCTGGTTGGTTTCGGCGCAGTTGGGGACTCGTCGACGGATGTACGGTTCGGCGGGACCGCGCGTCGTGGAACTGTTCGAGACGTTACATCACCTCCAGCACGGCACCTATGTGATCTATTCGCCATCGAACATCATCCCGAAGATTGCTTTCCTGCTCGGACTGGTCGATAAGGGCGTACGGGCGACCTGGCGTGAATTCTGGAAGGAAGTGCAGAAACATCCCAGCGAATTGTTCAGCCCACTGTACATGCAAAGCATCGGTATCATTCAGGGGCCGGACTTGCTGGAAGATGGGCGGGTGGATATGTGCGAAAGCTGCCCGGATATGACGGTGTGGGACGGCAAGCTGGTGCATTCGTGCCGGCTGGATGAGTGGCGGTTGTACGGTGACTACATCACCTGCACGCCACGCAAGCGGTCTGTGAGCGCAAACGGTGCGGTCATTCCGGCAGAGAGTATCCAGGTGGCATCGGCAAAAGAGGAAGCTGTACCTGGCGATTAGTCACGAGGCGAAAGGCTGCCCCAGGTCAAAACCTGGGGCAGCGGCTTTACCCCAGGAGGCGGTCAGCGATCCGAGCGATGATTGACTGAAACCAGATGGGCCACTCTCCGCGCAGCACCCATTCGGCGGCGGTTTCACGCATAGGCAGGGGGATCAGTTTCATCAGCGGAGCGACACCGTGATCGGCCAGGCTAGGAGCATTGGGTCGATCAAAGGCTTTGGTTCCGAGGTACGGATCGAATTTCCAGGGATAGCCGCGCGGCCGTTCCCAACGGGCAAAGGGGCGATCATAGCGGTTCTCGGACAGGATCGTGCCATCTGCGCGAAGGATTGAGAGGCGCAGCGCAACAATCTGGCGCGGTGGCAAAGTCCAGTTGGTCTTCATTACGGGTTGTGAAGCATTGGCAGGGATGTCACAGCGCACCATGTCCTGATCGAGCAGCACATTCTGTTCCCCGTATATCTGCCACTGAATGGATGCATCTGGATACGCGTGCATGGTGTCATTGTAGACCCATAGCGCAATTGGGTGGTGTCCGTCGTGGTCAAGCGAGAGCAAGAGTGGCTGGGAGGCGCGCTTGAGCGCAGTATAGCCCGCTTTGGGCATGCGTGACGCATCCAGAACGCCGCAGCCAACCTGGGGCACGAGGTCGTTCAGACAAAAGTGAACATATCCCGCGCAGCCCTTTGCGCGAAGCCGGCGTACATATTCAACCTGGTATTGGATCAGCGCGGACTGATAATTCCAGAGCGATTCAATCTGAGCGTCTAGGTGATTCAGGCGTTCCCAGACATCCGAATAGCGCATCAAGGTCTCGCGAGCGGCAGGGGCTTCAAACCCGAATTCGGAGAGGAGCCGTGATCGACGGCGGCGGATGTCGGTGAAGCGACGGCTCCAGATGGCCCCGAAGTACCAGTGCGAGTCGCCGGAACGCCGCCAGTCGGAATCCATCTGGCCGGAGCAAAGGAAGACCGGACGAGTTGGGTCATAGGCGGTGGCGTCGGCATACAGGGCGGGATCAGGGCGGGTTTCAAGGTTGTCACGCCGGGCGAAGATCATCGTCGGCTCGTTGTGGCAGGCCCATACGGCTACAGACGGGTGATGGTCGAGTAGGTCGATCATGTCGCGCTGCAAACGAAGCGCGCGCTGCTCGAATTCCGGCGAGGTGTCCTGCGTCCAGTTGAGTTCAAAGTCCTGCCAGATGAGCATTCCAGCGCGGTCGCAGTGATTGTAGAGTTCAGGCAGGGAGACATGGACGTGAACCCGGAGGAGGTTGAGGTTCGCTGTCCGTGCCAGAGTGAGGTCGCGCGCTACAGATTCGCCAGTACACTGCGAAAGGTATACAGCGGGAATGTACGACGATCCCCGCAGCGAAATCGGGCAGTCATTCACATAGAAGATGAAGCGCTCGGGTGAGCGTTCCAGGCGGACGGTACGAATACCGAACACGCGGCTGAGTTTGGAGAGGATGCAATCGTCTGTATTCACCAGTTGAGCGGTGAGGCGGTACAGGTCAGCCGCCCCGCGATCCCAGGGCCACCACAGGTGGGGATCAGGAAGCAGCAAGGTGTGTTCGATCTTGCTGTGACCGTGGGGAATGATCGTCTCAAGCGATGCAGCAACCCCCACGCCATCATGATTTTCGGCCTGAATGTTCAGCGCTAAGCGGCCAACCCAGGTGGATTCGGTCGCGTTGGTCAGGTGGAGGCGCAGGTTGATATGACCGTCGAGTTGGGTGTCGATACGTATATGATCGATACTGACGCCATCGTCCAAGATGAGGCTGACTGGTCGCCAGATGCCAATGGGGTTGACATCGGGTGGGATGACGCCTTCGCCATGTTCGTATAGTCCCTTCACCAATCCCCGAATGACGTGATCGATTGGATAGCTCCCTCTGGGATTGGGGGCATCCCAGGGGGAAGTGACTCGCACCATGAGCCGGTTATCGTCGTTCCAACGGATGGCGCCCGTGACATCGAATTCAAAGGGCGCGAAGTTCCCCTCGTGTTTTCCGAGGTACTGGTCGTTCAGCCAGACATCGGCATAGTAATCGACGCCCTCGAAGCGAATTCGTGCCCGGCGGAAAGTGGTCGGCGGAACCCGGAATGTCCGCCGATATATCCAGGCCTTGTGATTGATGGCGCGAAGATGTTCGCCCCAGTAGGGGCGGTCGGGATAGAGAAAAGGTTGCAGGTGGACGCTGTCGGGCACGTGGATTGCCGATTCGGAGGGCAGGGAGGCAGGCATGTCAGTGTCCAGAGGAGTGGAATGTACCTGCCAGCCGCCGGATAGCTGAATTCTCTTTTCAATTATGCAAGGGCTTGTTGTGAAGTCAGCGGATCGATGTTGAGAGGATGACACGCATATTCCCTCAAATGGAGTGAAAGATGCGTTCTGATGTTAACAGTTTGCCCTCGTTTAGGCCAAAACACAATGAGGCTATGCGGACTGTACCGGCTGATTCGCTTCCGTATCTACATGCTCCAGAATGAGTTTGGCGCACTTGATGCCTACTTCTTCTTTTTCGACACCGATGTGTGCCTGGAGAATGTCACCTAAATCCGGACAATCCGAATACTTGTCGAGTCCCTAGGCGTGATTATGCAGCTGCACACGTCCTATGACGATGGATTGAGCCGTAGCGCTCTTCACGCAGCAGCGAATTCACAAGCGTTGGTGTGAATATACAATGGTTTACACCAATACAGCATTCGGAATATGGAAAATAGAGACAGTTGTCAGAGGCGATCACTATGGAATTAACACGACCAACAGTGCGTTGGCCGTGTTGAGAGCGGGTAAGGGGACTCGAACCCCTGACATTTTGCTTGGGAAGCAAACGTTCTACCGCTGAACTATAC
Organism: uncultured Anaerolineaceae bacterium; assembly: GCA_964556745.1. Lineage (GTDB taxonomy): Bacteria > Chloroflexota > Anaerolineae > Aggregatilineales > Phototrophicaceae > CFX2. The sequence goes on along the minus strand of CAZKXW010000041.1, from coordinate 27,300 downwards.
CCGCGGATTGCGTTCATTATAGGTTTGGCTCTGGTGGATGTCAAGAATGGCGAGTGACCTGACTGAAGGGTAGTTGACTCTCGGAATCGGTTTGACGAGGATAGTATAATGCCAGGCATTCTGGTACAAGGAACGGTGGAGCGCAGTGATACGCTGGCGGATGGGAGTCTTAGGCATTGTCGTCAGTCTGGCAGCGGTGTATTTCATCATTTCACAGATCGATATTGGCCAGCTTCAAGATGCGGTGTCGCAAGCGCGTTGGGTCTATCTGATCCCCACAACGCTTTTTTTGCTGCTCGGTCTGGTGGCGCGGGCATTCCGCTGGCGGGGGCTGCTGGAAGGCGGGTTGCCGATCCGCCGGACGTTCAGCATCATGAACGTGGCCTATCTGGTCAACGGTATCCTGCCGCTGCGGATCGGTGAACTGGCGAGGGTGTATCTGGCGACACGTGCCCAACCGCCGATAGCGCCGCTCAAGACGGCCAGTACGATCGTCGTCGAACGTCTGCTGGATCTTTTGGGTGTAGTGCTGATGGTCTTTCTGGCACTGGCATTCGGCCCTGTGCCGGAGGCCATTCGGACGGCGGCAGCGGTATCCGCTCCGGCGGCTATTCTGGGCTTCGGCGTGCTGGTAGTGATGGCTCGGCAGCGGGGATGGACAGATCGACTGCTGGCGCAGGTCAAACAACCGGTGCTGACACGCTGGGGAAATCAACTGTTGGACGGACTGCGACCGCTGGCGCAGGTGCGATCCCTTGTCACAGCGGTCAGTTTGACTGCGCTGGGATGGGGACTTTCGGCGGCGGCCGGTTACTGCCTGATGTTTACGTTTTACGATCAGGCCAGTTGGATCACAACGCTGCTGTACATTGCAGCGGCGGCGTTTGTGATTGCGGTTCCGGCTGTGCCGGGCAATCTGGGGCCATATGAGCTGTCGATCATTCTGGCCTTGAACGCGACGGGATATGGCGAACCGAGTGCGAAAGCCGCGGCTTTCGCAGTGCTGGTGCATGGCCTAAATCTGGCGGTTCATGCGACAACGGGACTGCTCGGTTTTATCCAAGAGGGCGTGTCGATGCAGCAGATTTCGCAGGGCGTCAGCCGTTTACGAAGCAGCGAGCAGGGGCCGTAGGGTGGTACTTCTATTTCAAGAGTAAGGGTTGGTTTGTCGATTGATTGATCAGAACGCATGGGTTCAGGAGAGCGCGAAGGCGATCCTCAAGCAAGCTGAAAAGGCTGCATGTGAGTCCGGTCAGAAGCTGCGAATCCTGATTTGTTTGCTGTACTATGTGCCGCACCGCACCGGCCTCACTATTCATGTGCAACATGTAGCCGAGGAACTGGCTCGGCGCGGGCATGAAGTGACGGTGCTGACGGCGCGTTACAAGATGTCACTGCCGCGCGATGCAGAGATGCATAACGGGGTGCGGGTGGTGCGGCTGTGGGTTCCGCCGATCCCGATTAGCCGGGGTATGATTATGCCGGCTTATCCGTGGGCAGCGTTGGGTCTGATGCTGCAACACGATGTCGTCTGGGTCAGCACACCCATGCTGGAAACGGCCCTTGTGCGACTGCTGGCGGGTTTGTCACGGCGTCCGGTGGTGGTGACACATCACGGGGACTTGATCCTGCCAAAAGGCGCGATGAACCGTTTCATTCAGGGGACGATGTTTTTCCTGTACCGTATCCTGGCACGCTATGCTTCGCGTCTAGTTGCATATAGTCAAGACTATGCTAACCAGTCGTACTATCTGACACCCTTTATGGACAAGGTAAAGCCAATCTATCCACCGATCATCATGCCATTACCAAATCTGACACGGGCACAGGAACTCCGCGCGAAGTGGTCGCATCAAGGTGGGCCAGTGATCGGGTTTTCCGGTCGTTTCGTGCAAGAGAAGCGCCCCGATCTGCTCATCCGCGCTCTGGATGTCGTGAATCAGACATATCCAAATGCACGGGTGGTGTTCTGCGGAGAATATCAGATCGCTTATGAGGATACCTGGGAACATCTCCAGGGATTGGTGAGCCAATACCGAGAACAGCTTATCTTCCTCGGACTGAGTGAGGATATGCAGTTCATGGCGGATTTCTATGCCGCCTGCGATGTGTTGGCTCTGACCAGTGATACCGAATGTTTCGCATTGGTTCAGGTTGAAGCCATGCTGAGCGGGACCCCGGTGGTGATGACCGACACACCCGGCGGACGTGTACCCATCACTGTGACCGGGATGGGAAAGCTGGCAAAGACAGGGGATGCCCAATCCATCGGCGAGGCATTGGTCGAAGTGATTCGCCATCGCGATCATTATGTGAAACCGCGCGAACAGATCGAGGAGGTCTTCTCGTTCCAGCACACCGTCGATGAGTATGAAACGGTCTTCTGCGAAGCTGTGGGTGAATCAAAGCGATAGCCTTTGGATACGTTCATGGATTTGACGACGATTGAGTATATGACGCGCAATGAGGCCGATATGGCTTTCAAGAAGCGCGTCCGCACCATCTTTGAGTGGATCGATCCGCGCGATGATTCGGTCATTCTGGACTGTGCCTGTGGACGGGGCTTCTACCTAAACATGTTTCGATACGTCAGCAGGTGCAGATTGGTCGGGTTGGAACTGGATTGGGAGATCATTCAGAAGGCGTGGCGGAACGTCGGACATCTGCCGAATGTCTTACTGACGAATGCCAATATCTACCACCTGCCCTATGCTGATGACACCTTCGACGGCGTGATCCTTTCGGAGATTCTGGAACATATCGAGCGGGATGTGGATGGATTGAAGGAAGTGCTGCGGGTATTGAAGCCAGGCGGCGTCGTGGCGATCACTGTACCGAACGCAAACTATCCATTCTGGTGGGATCCGATCAATAAGACACTGGAAACGCTCTTCGGGCGACATATCGGATCGGGGCCACTAGCGGGCATCTGGGCGAATCATGTGCGGCTGTATACCCGCGAGCAGCTTCACAGCAGTGTACTGGCGGCGGGATTTGTGATCGAGGAGGAGCGAGCTTTCACCCATCACTCGTTCCCGTTCATCCATAATCTGGTCTACGGACTGGGAAAGCCGCTGTTGGAGTCCGGCTTGATGCCGGAGTCACTGGCGAATGCTGCTGACCGGACGACATTCGACAAGAACAGTGGCAGTTTGCTCAATCCAGTGAACCTGGGTATAAGGGTACTGAATTTTTTCGACCGCAAGAATGCGATGAATGAGCCGCCGGATCGTTCGACTGTGAACCTGTGTATCAAAGGGCGCAAGCCAGGCTAAAACGAACGATCACGTCCCACAGACCGACGATCAGGGATGACACGATGATGCTGCCCTCCACACCGCCAGAGAATGCCTCGCTGCCTAATGCCGAATCTGCCGCAGTTCCCATCGGTTCTGATGCGGACGTTCCTGTTGAGCACATCGACGTCGAAGGTATAACGGTTGCAGAACTTCTGAGTCGTTTCCTGCGTGCCCCGGCAGATACTTTCCGGGAATTTGCGAGTGTGGTGGGAGCGCCTGATGAGAAAGCAAGTCCGGCGGCGGAATCGCTTCGTCCAAGTGAAGTCTTGCATCAATCTCGCAGGATGGTCAGGCTCCACCTTCCTGTCATCGCGTTGACGCCGGAGGAGCGAGCGCAGCGTCAGCGGTACGGCGTGCAGTTCGGTATCTGGGTAGCGGCTGTATGCATCGGGTTGTATGGTAGTGCCATTATGGCAACTGAGCGCACGGAAGCCTTTGGATTGAATGTGGGGCTGCCGTACTTGCTGCTGGCGCTGGTGATCTGGATGGCTGGCGAAGTCTACGGTTCGTGGGGGCAGATTCAGGCACGACGGCATGGTGAGTCATCGCGATCCAATCGGGTAAACGTCTTAAGCGCGTCCGAAGATCATGGTCCCATCTACCTTGAACGCCGCTTGATCTATGGCGTCGCGGCGCTGGCCTTTATCGGGTTGACTCTGGTGCTGACCGCGGGCAACCGTTTCACCATACCGGGTGTACTGACCTGGATCGCGGCAGTCGTGCTGATGGTCTCGGCGTTCGCGCCGTCGGGGTGGGGGCTGCGCCGCAGCGTTGAGCGTTTCCGTTCATGCCATCCGCCGCGTGGCGGGACACTATGGGCCCTGGTGGCGATAATAGTCGTGGCGATGCTGTTCCGTTTCTATGAGATTGCTGTGGTTCCAGCGGAGATGACCAGCGATCATGTCGAGAAAATTCTCGATTCGGCCAACATCATACGTGGCGTGACGCAGGTGTTTTTCCCCAATAACGGCGGACGCGAATCCATGCACTTCTACATCTTGGCATTATTCGCTCAACTGCCCGGACTGGGATTCAACTTCACCACGCTCAAACTGCTGACCGCCATTGAGGGGATGGTGACGATCCCCATTCTGTGGTGGTTGGGGCGGGAACTAATCGGCGAAGAAGAACGCGAACTGGCGAACTGGGTCGGATTGGGTCTGGCGGCGTTAGTAGCGGTGAGCTATTGGCATACGATGCTGGCGCGGTTAGGGCTGCGGATTAATCTGACCGTGCTGTTCACTGCGTTGGTAGTAATCTATCTGGTGCGCGGGATTCGCTGGAATCGGAGAGGGGATTTCATCAAAGCGGGTTTGGCCCTGGGCGTCGGCCTATATGCGTATCAGGCAGTGCGGATGCTGCCCGTGGTCATTATCGCGGGTATTGCTTTGGCAATAGTGATGCGCTGGTTCATGCGCCGTTCTGCGCCGAACGGCGGTGTGCAGTTTGGCAAGACGTTGTTTCATTTTGCCGTACTGGTCATCGTATCGGGTACGGTGTTTGTGCCGATGCTGGGCTTTGCGCTTCAGTATCCTAACGATTTCTGGCGGCGGACTTCCGGGCGGTTGCTGGGGGATGATCTGATTCAGACAACCGACAGTGACGGCAATCTGATCGAGCGCGTCTCGACACTGGAAGAGCGCTTCGCGGCGTTTCAGCAGAATGTGCCGGTGCTGCTGGACAACATTCGCAACGCGCTGCTGATGTACAACTGGAAAGGAGATGTAGCCTGGGTCAGCGCGGAACCGAACCGCCCGACGATGGACCCGGTAACGGGTACGTTGCTCGTTGTCGGACTGGGCGCGTGGATCGCGCGGATGGTTCACCGGAAAGACCCGGCGGATTGGTTGATGCCGCCGCTGGTCTTCATCATGCTGCTGCCGTCGGCACTGTCGATTGCCTATCCGATTGAAAATCCCAGTGCGACGCGCACCAGCGGCACGCTGCCAATTGTGTATCTGTTCGCGGCGCTGGCGCTAAGCCTGGTCTGCCTACAGGTCAGGCGTATGTTCCCGGATTGGCGTGGACAGGTGGGGGGCGTGGCGCTGGCGGTTGTTCTGGTGGGCATTGCTGGGGTCAACAACTGGAATACCTACTTTGTCGGCTACCGCGAAGCCTATTTTAGTTCCTCGCCTGCGCCCTATACTGAGGGGGGGCGCGTTCTGCGTGGATTCGCTGAGAGCGGCGGCAGCTTTGGCAATGCCTACATGATTGCGTATCCCTACTGGTGGGATCACCGGGCGCTGGGGTTGGAAGCGGGTTTGACGGACTGGCCGAACGGGATTGTCGCACTCGACCAGGTGCCGAGCTTCTTGTATCTGGCCTCGTTGAAGTCTGATCAGTACCGGCTCGATCCGAACAAAGACCTGCTTTTCTTCTACTCACTGGAAGACTCCGAGGCCGAGACTGCTTTGAAAGCGTGGTTCCCGATGGGGTACGCGCAGCGAATCGCTAGTTACAAGCCGGGCGATGATTTCATGATATTCCGCGTGCCGCATCTGGGTACACAGGGATTTGCGGACTTCGTGGCGGCTGAGATGTAAGCGCCTGTGAGGAATCGCGCATCGAACGTTGTATGATGGACGGGTGACTAACGTCCCGCACAGGGATGGGACTGGCAGGTTATGTTGAGTGCTGCTGAAAATCCGCTCGGTGAGCGGCTGGTCGTCCCCCGCGGCTCGTGGAACAGACTGCTGATCTGGGCGGCGCTGGCTCTGACGATGCTGGCAGGTGGTTATTTGCGATTCATCAGCCCGAACTGGGATGAATTCACACTTTGGCATCCTGACGAACGCTTCATGACCCAGGTGGTTGCTTCGCTGAATGGGTCGCTGATTTTTACCGATGCCGATGTTGAAGGACAACTTGCCCGATGCCTGGAACGCTATCCAGAGACTGGTGGCCGCGGCGGTTACTTCGATGCCCAATGTTCACCCCTGAATCCCAACAATACCGGAAACGGCCTGTATGTGTATGGTACGCTGCCTACGTTCATCGTGCGTGGAACTGCGGATGTGCTGGCCGATGTGCTGCGCGATCCCTCGTTGGCGAGCTATCTGGGCGGGCGACAGGTCGGAAGACTGGTTTCGGCGCTGGCGGAAATGGGCGTGATCGCCGTGACGTTCGCTATCGGCTTGCATCTGCACGGCCGTTTTGTGGGGTTGATCGCCGCTATTCTCTATGCCTGCACGGTGTTCTCGATTCAGCAGGCGCATTTCTGGACGGCTGATGCGCTTAGCAACCTGTTCGTGGTTCTGGCGATTCTGTTCGCGGTGCGGGTACAGCTTCGAGCGTCGTGGATCGATTATGCGATCTTCGGGTTGTTCTTTGGGGCGGCTCTTGCTAGCAGGATCAACACGCTGCCGCTGGTCGGATTGATCCTGCTAGCAGCCGGGCTGCGGAGCCTGCCCGTGTTGGATGGGCGGTTGGCCTGGGGCGAGCGCCAACGCATTCTGACTTCGACTCTGGTTGGTCTGGCGGCTGCGGGCGCAATGACGATTCTGGTGTTCCGGCTGACGAATCCGTATGCGTTCACTGGGCCAGGCTTTTTCGGTTTGATTCCAAATCCAGGTTGGCTGCAAGATGCAGCGGAAGCGCAGCACCTTGTCAGCGGTAATGCCGAGTCGCCGCCGAACTGGCAGTGGGTGGCTCGCACGCCCTATGTGTTTCCATTTCTGAATATGGTGCTGTGGGGTATGGGGATTGGGTTGGGCATCACAGCCTGGGGTGCCTGGCTGTGGAGCGGCTGGCGGATGCTACGGGGGCGGCCAGGGGCGCTGCTGAACCTGCTGCTGATCGTCTGGGTGTTGGTGTACTTTGGCTGGCTAGGGCGCATCTGGGTGATGAGTATGCGCTACTACCTACCGATCTACCCGGCGCTGGCGGTGCTGGCCGCCTGGGGATTGGTTGAGTTGGTGCGTCAAGCCGACGGCTCCAGATTATGGGGCCGGATAGCTGCCGCGCGGGGACTGATGGTAGGGGTGCTGGTTTTTACTGCTGTTTGGGCGCTCATGTTCACCAACATCTATCGTCAGATGTTTGCACCAGCGCAATCGAGTCACTGGGTACATGAGAATTTATCTGCCGACTTTTCGATGCAGATTGACAGCGTGCAGGCTCCCCTCATCAATATCGCGGTCCTGAACCGCCCGGCCTTCGATGACTCGACGCCGTTGGATCAACAGGCTTCGCGTTACGAACAGGGGCAGCCCTATACTCAGAATTTCACGGCTCCAGCGGATGGCACGATTACGAAGGTGCATTCACCGCATCTGGGCGACCCGAACGATGATCCCGGAACGGAGACAATCCGAGTCCGAATCGGTGTGCCCGACAGCAACCTTATCCTGACCGAAGGCGTGCTAACGACGGATTTCCAGCGCGTGCGGAATGTCCTCGGCGATGCCTACGACATTCCGCTGACTGAGCCGCTGATCGTCGAGAAGGGCAAGTCCTACACCTTCACATTCGAGGTTGAATCAGGCGGGCCGCTCATCAGTTCGGGGCCGGTCTTTGCCTGGGAAGGGCAGTGGGATGAAGTCTCGTTGCCGAAGGTCTGTGCCCTGCCAGATGGCCGGACGTTGGAAGATGATCCTGCGCCGGGTGTGGTGAATGTGGCCGAATGTCGCAGTGTGGATTTGTGGGGGGCGCAGCTTCATTCGCAGCAGCTTCAAGTCTACTATGAAGATGATGCTTATAAACGCGATCTGATGCAGCGTGGCCTGGATAACAGCGATTATCTGGTCATCTCGACCAATCGCCGTTATGACACGCAGTCGCGGATTCCCTATCGCTGGCCGATGACCATGCGCTTCTACGAGGCCCTGTTCAGCGGTCAGCTTGGTTTTGAACTGGTCAAGACCTTCCAGGAGACCTATCAGCTGGGACCGATCCAGGTCTCCGACCAGTATTTGCCAACCTACCGCGGCCCGACATGGCTGAATGAATTCGAGGCAGAAGAAGCCTTCCATGTCTATGACCATCCGGTCGTGTTCATCTTCCGCAAGACCGACGCTTATGCTTCCGACCGCACCGCTGCGGTCCTGAGTGGAGCGCCGCTGCAAAAGGCTGACACGCTCTTAAGCCGGAGCGGCTGCCCAGAACTGCCGACCCGCCCCGACGGTACGCCGTCATTGGGTGTAGGCTACTATTGTAGCCCGGAACTGGCTGGAGTCGTGCCGTTGTATTCTGTGCCCGCTAGTAAGATTCCGACGGCGCTGCAATTCCCGCCCGATCTGGCGCAGATCCAGACCGAAGGTGGCACATGGTCGGAGCGGTTCTTCAGCGACAGCCTCATCAACACACAGCCGATCATGACCATCGCCGGTTGGTGGTTCACCATCCTCGTGTTCGGTTGGGTGACATGGCCGCTGCTGTTTGCGGTTTTTCCTGGACTGGCTGACCGGGGTTACAGCATCGCCAAAATTACCGGGCTGGTCGTGGTCGGATGGCTGGCATGGTTTGTGTCCAGCACTCGCCTGTCGGTTTCGCTGTGGTCGCAGGGGGGCATCCTGGCGGCGCTGATCGTGGTGTCACTGGTGAGTCTGCTGATCGTCTGGCGCAAGCGCGGTGAGTTCATGATCTATCTCCGCGAGCACATCCGCACCCTGCTGTGGATCGAAGCGATCACGCTGGCGGCATTCATTTTCTTCCTCATCATTCGGCTGACCAATCCTGACCTCTGGCATCCCTACTTTGGTGGGGAAAAGCCGATGGACTTCGCTTATTTCAACGGCGTGCTGCGGAGTACGGTTTTCCCGCCTATTGATCCGTGGCATTCCGGCGGCTATATCAATTACTATTACTTCGGTTATGTGATCGTTGGCGCTCCGGTGCTGCTGCTGGGGATCGTGCCATCGATTGCCTATAACCTGATTATCCCGACGTTGTTCGCGCTGACGGGTATGGGCGCGTTCGCGGTGGCATTCAACCTCGTGAGTCGGGCCGGCGCGCTGATCGCGCGGCGCGAACTTGTCTCTGAAGCCGCAGCGGAGTCGCAGGATGTGGAAGCCGTTCCACCCCAGGAGCAGGAGGCTAAACCGGTCTGGGTCCGGTTGGGCAATCCCTGGGTGGCCGGGATCGCGGCGCTGGCGCTGGCCGTGGTCATTGGCAATATGGATACCCCGCGCGTGTTCATCAACGAAGCTCTGCTGAAGATGGGCAACTACCAGCAGCCCGCCCAAGTGCAGCAGGAACTGCTTGATGCCTATCGACGGACTAATGGTACTGATCCCACAGGCGATGAATTAACCCGGATGCTCCAACAGGGCGAAGCCGAGGCCAACTCTTTCGGCGCTAGTCTGCTGCGTGGGCTGCGGCGGGCATTCGAGCTGGGGCGGCTGGACATCGCCCCGAATCGCTGGTATTGGGCGCCAACGCGGGTCATTCAGGAAGGTTCTGGCGGAACAGATTACGGCATCGCGGAGTTCCCGTTCTTCACTTTCCTGTACGGTGATCTGCACGCCCACATGATCTCCATGCCGGTGATGTTTATCGTCATGGTGTTCGTGCTTAATGAGGTTGTCTTGGCCGGGCAGGACGTCCGCCGCAGACTCAGGGCAGCCCTGGCATTGGTGCTGGGCGGGCTGGTTACGGGTTTGCTGCGAGCGACCAATACCTGGGACTGGGTGACGTTCATGCTGCTGGGCGTGGCTGGATTAGGTTATGCCTGGTGGCTGGCTGAGCGACAGATCACTCGAATATCTGTTTTGACTCTCATCGGTCGCGTTGGGTTGTTTGTGGCGGCGAGCGCCCTGCTGACTCTACCTTACACCACCTGGTTCTCTTCGGTCTATGACCGGGCGCTGCTCTGGCAGGGACCGCGTACCCAAATCTGGATGTACCTGACCATTCACGGTCTGTTTCTATTCCTGCTGGTTTCGCTGCTCATCTGGGATACTGGACGCTGGCTGCGGAGTGTCTATGTCCGATCGCTGCGCGGCAAACTGGGTACGCTGGTATTGGGCTGCCTGGGGATCATTCTGCTGATGCTCATTGCCGTCTACTTGACGGTCTTCGGACTGCCGACCGAGTTCATGAACATTCCGACTCCAGTCACAATCATCGCGGTTCCGCTGCTCATCTGGATTGCCATCCTTTTCTTCCGGCACGGGCAGAGCCGTGAAATGCAGGTCGTTCTGGCGCTGGCCGGGCTGGCGGTCGGATTGACACTCGGCGTGGAGTATGTCGTGCTGGACGGCGATATTGGGCGGCAGAATACGCTGTTCAAGTTCTATATCCAGGTCTGGCTGATGTTCAGTGCGGTCAGCGGCGTAGCAGTCGCCTGGCTGATCCGCAGTTCGGAACGCTGGCCGGTGCTGCTGCGGTCGGCCTGGTATCCCACCCTTAGTCTGCTGGTGGGAATCGGACTGTTGTATCCGATCATGGCATCTCGTGGACGCGCATTGGATCGGATGGCTCCGGCTGCGCCGCAAACGCTGGCGGATATTCCCCTGACGCTGGACGGCATGGCGTACATGCAGTACGCCAACCAATACGAGGGCGATCCTGAACTGATGGCACTTGATCCCACGCTGTCGCCTTTCCCGTTGGCTGACGACTATGAGCTCGTGCGTTGGATGCAGGAAAATATCTCCGGTACGCCGACGATCATCGAGGGTGGCTATGTGGCCGAGTATCGCTGGTACTCGCGTATTGCCATACTCACGGGACTACCGACGGTCAACGGTTGGCGCTTTCACCAGACCCAACAGCGCACGTTCGACCCGCTGCCCCGGTTGGTCGATCAGCGCGTGGCAAACGTCAATGCGTTCTACGTGACGCAAGATATCGCTGCGGCATGGCGAATCTTGCAGCGCTACAATGTGCGCTATGTGGTGGTGGGCAATCTGGAGCATGCCTATTATCCGGCGGCCAGCCTAGAGAAGTTTAGCCAGATGGTGAGTGGTGGCCTGCTGGAGATTGTCTATCAAAAGGGTGACACGCTACTCTACCAAGTGAATGGCGATGCAGATTTCGCGTTAGTTGAGGATGTTGCTGGTGGTATTTGATTGGATCGCTCGTGAAGGGGCGTGGGTGCTGAGTTGGTGGCTGCTGGCAACAATGGCAGGAGTGATCGCGCTGCCGCTGTGTGTGCGCCTGTTGTCGGGTCTGCCTGACAAAGGGTATACCCTGGCGCGCGCGGCCGGTCTGCTGTTGATTGGGTATATCTACTGGATTCTGGGAAGTTTTGGTTTTTTGCAGAATTCCTCCGGCAGTATTGTGCTGGCTGCGCTAGTGACGCTGGGAGTATCGCTGCTGGTGCATCTGCGCGGCGAGCGCTTCGACTGGCGCGGGTGGTGGCGGGCCAACCGGCCAGTCATGGCGACGGCAGAGGTGTTGTTTATTGCTCTGCTGGTAGGATGGTCACTGTTTCGCGCTCATCAGAACGAACTGTATTCCACCGAGAAGCCGATGGACCTGATGTTCCTCAGCAGCATCGTCCGCAGTCCGGCCTTCCCACCGAATGATGGCTGGCTGTCCGGCTACTCGATCAGCTACTACTATTTCGGCTACTTCATCGCCGCCATGTTCACGACGCTGAGCGGGGTGGTTAATACAGCCAGCTATAACCTGATGACGGCCATGATCTTCGCGCTGGCAGGGCTGACTGGGTTCGGCGTGGTCTACAATCTGGTGCGGTCGCGCACTCGGACCAACCCTCAAGCGAGGCATCACTCCGCGCTGCTGACCGGCCTTTTGGCTGTACTGCTGTTGATCTTCATGGGCAACTGGCAGGCCGTGTTGGTCGAATTCCCTTACCAGACGCGGACGGCCTCCGAGGGTTATCTGGCGTTCACCGGAACACAGGAACGCGAAGTCTACCCTGAACGCTCGGCAGCGCGGGATGTCGGCACGTCGGACAGCCAGCCTGTGACGCTGCGTCCTGGAGAAGCGGATCCGCTGCGATGGGGTAGTTGGTGGTGGTTCCGCGCCAGCCGCGTTCTCAACGACTACGATCTCAACGGCGCGGTCATGCCGAACTGGTATGCCCAGCCCATCGATGAATTCCCACAGTTTAGCTTCCTCCTTGCGGATAATCACCCGCACGTCAGTTCACTGCCGTTTGTGCTGTTGGCGATTGGGTTGGCGCTCAATCTGGTACTAGTGGGACGCCGGCCCTCGGTTGCTGAAGTGTTGTTGTACGGATTATGCCTGGGCGGGCTGGTTTTCCTGAATACATGGGATGGGCCGATCTATCTGGTTGTGTTGATCGGCGCGGATGCGATTCGACGCCTCCAGCAGGGACACGGACGGCTCACGTTCAGCGACGGCCTGGGGATGTTGGCGCTGGCTGGAGTCCTGGGGGCGCTGATTGTCCTGTATTACTTGCCGTTTCTGATTAGCTTCCGGTCACAGGCCGCTGGACTGCTGCCCAATATCATCACACCGACATTCCTGCCGCAGTTCATCATTATGTTCGGGCCTTTCCTGGTCATCCTTGCGCTGTTCCTTGGCATAGAAAGCTGGCGGTCAGGTTGGCGGATGAACTGGAGATTGGGTCTCCAGGTTGGCGTGGCGGTTCTGATCCTGCTGTTGATTGTGATGTTCAGTCTCATTATTGTCGGCTTGTTCGTGCCGGAGATTTACGGGTCGGTCATTCAATTCGCCTCGCAGTACGGTGGATTGGGCGCGGCGCTCCCGCTGATCTTCCAGCGCCGTTGGGAGACTCTGCCGACCACGCTGCTGATTCTGGCGGGGCTGGTTGTCGTCGTGGCGCGGTTGTTTCCCCGGTTGAGCAGTCGTAAGGCCGCACGTGATGAACCGGATATCGGGGATGATATTGAACTGCCCGCGCTGCAAGCGCCGATAGGGACCGCTTTTGCACTCCTGGTGTGCGCGGCTGGGCTGGGATTGGTGCTGGTTCCAGAGTTCTTCTACCTCCGCGATAATTTCAGCACGCGGATCAACACCATTTTCAAGTTCTACTATCAGGCCTGGGTCTTGTTCAGCGTTGCCAGCGCCTACGGCGTCTATGCGCTGCTGGCAGATGAATCACTGCGACCAGGCGCTCCATTCCGGTTGGTATCGGGTGCTGCGGCTGTCGTGGCAATTGGTATGGGGATGATGTATCCGGTCTTTGGCATTCCACAGCGGATGTTCATCGAAACGGGGATTTCAGCGAATCCCGAATCGGCAGCGCTGACACTGGATGGCGGTCGCACACTGACGGCACAGACCGACTACCTGTCGATCCAGTGTTGGGCCGCGCAGGTCTCCGACCGGAATGTGGTGGTGGCCGAGGCGTTGGGACCGGCCTACAACTCCAATTATGGAAGGGTTGCTGGGCTGACTGGCGCTCCGATTGTGATGGGCTGGGCCAACCATCAGCGCCAGTGGCGCGGCCCCACCTATGGACAAGTAACAGGAACACGAGAGCAGGACATCCCCACCTTGTACACCGATATGCGCTGGGAAACCGCACAGCAGATCATCGAAAATTATGGGATCGATTACATCTTCTATGGGGTCAGTGAACGCGACCAGTACAGCAGCGGTGGTGAGGAAAAGTTCATCGAAAACCTGGAGCCGATGTGCCCGATCACCGATTCAAGTGGGCGGATCGTCAGCGTGTTTTACCGTGTTATCGAAGAGCGCCTGCAAACCGCGGCGAATTGAGCGAGGCCGTCTATTATGAATGCTGAAACAACCACTCGCCCCAGTGTGAGGGCGGTGATCGAAGATCGTCGCGCAAGGTGGATTCTCAACGGAGAGGTCCTGGCCTATACTGCGCTGGTCGTGTTGGCGCTGGTGTTGCGTGTCGCTCAGCTCGACGTTGTGCCGATGACGCCCAACGAGGCGCGGCAGGCATTGGCTGCCTGGCGCGTGGTCTATCCTGCAGCGGCCGGCGCGGCGATTGTGCCGGACAGTCCGCTGCTGTTTGCCCTGCACACACTGGGATTCAGTTTGCTCGGAGCCTCTGAGTTCAGCGCGCGTATCTTTACGGCACTGGCTGGGGTAGGATTGGCTTTGTCGCCGCTGCTGTTCCGGGATTTCCTGGGACGGGCGCGAGCATTTTTGTTCAGCCTGCTGCTTACATTCTCGCCTGTGCTGCTGATGGCGTCACGCAGTGACAGCGGTGTCGTCTGGACGATGGTGGCAGGGATGATCGCGTTGGCGGCTTTCTGGCGCTATCAACGGAGTGGACAGGCGAGACACGCGGCTGTGAGCATGGCGGCCACGGCGGCCATGCTGTTCCTGACAGAGCCGAGCGGGCCGGTCGCGGTCGTTGTCTTGATGTTGGCCTTGTTGGGTTTGATCTGGTCGCAGCGCGGCCTCGATGACGATGCGGGACTGATGCCTCCCCTGCGCCTGCCTGGTCGAGATACCAACTGGCCGTGGGCTTCGGGGGCACTGGCCGCGGCGGTACTGATTGTCGTCGTAGCGACCTTGTTTACGACGTATCCGTCAGGATTGAGCGGCATCGGCGAACTCCTGAACGGAACACTTCGCGGTTTCACGACGGCCCGCCCGCTGATTCCGCCGTTCTTTCCATTGGCGATCACGCTGTTCTATGAACCGGTGCTGGTTATCGCCGGATTGGTCGCGGTGGTCGTGTTATTTCGTGATGGATTCGAGTCGTTGTTGGATCGTTTCTTCCTGGGATGGCTGATCGCCGGGACGATTGCAGGGGCAGCCTATGTGGGCAGCGGACCGGAGCAGGCGCTCTGGATCATCGTTCCGCTGGCCGGATTGACGAGCGGGCTGCTGCTTCAGGTGATGTCGCGGCTGCGCGATCCGCTGTGGTATGGTGTGCCGGGGTGGAGTCGTTGGGTGCTGATGCTGCTGATGATCGCGCTGCTCAGCATGTTCACCATTCACGCGCAGTCGGTGGCGCGGTCGCTGCTGACCAATCCGACGATCGGCTTCCAGTTGGGTTCGCTTAATGCCTACAACATGGTCTGGCTGATTATCATCGGGCTGTTCATTATTATCGGCTACTTCCTGTCATCAAGCCTGTGGGGTGAACAGACCACGCAGCGCGGGGCGCTGCTGGGGGTAATCGCCTTTGGTATGGTGACGAGCTTGGGCAGCGGATGGAACGCGGCGGTTCCGAATGCGAGTGATCCGGTCGAGTTGTGGAATCGCAGTGCCACCAGCGCCGAAACGATTCTGCTGCGATCTACACTAATGGAGATAGCCCAGCGGGAGAGCAGCGGTTTTCCTATCGTCGAAGTGAGTGCGCTCGTGCCGGAGGATGGCGTGGTTGCCTGGCTGCTGCGTGACTTCCCGAATGCGCGGTTTATCACTGATGTGAGCGCGGCGGAGAATCAGCGGATCGTCATCCTGCCGGGCGGAGTGGATCGGCCTGCGCTGAACAGCAGCTATGTCGGTCAGTGGTTCGGCGTCAGCAGTGTATGGGATATGAGCAGCTTGCAGTTTCCCGATGTGCTGAGCTGGTGGATGCAGCGTCGCACGCGCGTGACCGGCGTGGTTTCGGATTCGGTCACGCTCTGGCTGCGTCAGGATGCGTATGATGGAGTCCAGGCGGATGTTTCGTTGAAGCCATTGAAGCCATGAGGAAGTGCATTGGTTGCGGTGTATAAGAGGATCAGTGACAGTTAGCCCCGGCGGCACAAGGCCGGTTCATCTGGGACGGGCGCATGGTTGACCAATCCGCGGAAATCAAAGCGGCGCTGCATCGATGTCTTGCTGGAGAGCAGGCCGGATACGAGGCGTTGTACAGCTTATGTGCCCCGACGATCAGCCGTCTGTGCTGTGCCATGCTGATGGACAGACAGGATGCCGAAGATGTGATGCAAGAAGTCTTTGTGTATGCCTTCCGAAATCTCCGGCGCTACGATCCGACCAAAGCTTCGTTCAAGACCTGGTTGTACACGATTGCCATCAGCCGCTGCCGTAACATGTACCGCCGTCACCGCTGGACACGCTTGACCAGTTTGCTGTCGGTGGAACTGCCTGCCCCGCGTTCGGAGGCTCCCGAAGCGCAGTACGCTGCCCAACATGCCCGCGACATTGTGTCCTCGGCGCTGGCAGAACTCAAATCCCATCTGCGCGAAGCCGTGATCCTGCGTTACGGGCATGGCCTGACTTTCCGCGAAATGGCTGATGTGATCGGCTGCCCGCCGAAGACCGCCGAAAGCCGGGTGCGGCTGGCGCATGAGCGGCTGCGGAGCCTCCTGCAATCACAGGGCGATACTGCTTTTGAAGAATTACTGGGTGTGGAAGTATGGGCAAGAATATAAGCTGTCAACGCTGCCAGTTACAGTTGATCGCCTATCTCAACCGCGAACTTCGTCCCTCTATGCGCGAACGGATGGCGCGGCATTTGGACACTTGTCCAATCTGTTACGCGCGTTTCATGCAGGAGAGCCAGTTGGCCTCGGAGCTTCAGCAGGAAATGCCGCTGGTTGGGCGAGGACAGACACCGGGTTTTGACCAGGTGTGGTCAGCCTTCCAACGTGGTGGGCGTGGTTCGTCTGCTCGTTCTTCATTCACGCAGTCCATTCGATATGGCTGGGCGGTGCTGGCCGCGGCGGTGATGCTGGTGATCCCGATGACCATGGGGGCACAGCGGGTGACGTTGGCCTCCGCGCCAACTCAACCATCGCCCATGCAGATCGCGCAGCAATCGACGCCGAGCGGAAGGCCGCTCGATTTTGAACAAACCGTTCCAGCCCCGGCCCCGCTGCAAACGCCCGAAGCACAGCCGGCGCTGGTCGCCCGCCCTCTACCCGATGTGATCTCAACTCCCTGATCGAGGATTTATGGACGTGTTTCGCAGCAACCCTGAACAGATCGCCGACGATCATCCGATGAATCGCTGGTTCAATGCTCGCCTGCCGCTTAACTGGGAAACCTGTGTCTATATCGTCATCTTGCTGCTGGCAATCTTTACCCGCTTCTATATTCTGGGTGATCGCACCATGAGCCATGACGAGAGCTTGCATACTAAGTTCTCGTGGGATCTCTACCGCAACGGCGTCTTCGTGCATACGCCGCTGATGCATGGGCCAATTCTGTTCCATATGACCGCCCTAAACTATTTTCTCTTTGGCGACAATGACTTCACGGCCCGCATTTATCCTGCGGTGCTGGGCGTTCTCATGGTGATGTTCCCGGTGCTGTTCCGCCGCTGGTTGGGGCGCTGGGGCGCGATTCTGGCGTCGATTCTGTTCCTGATCTCGCCACTCATCCTGTACTACAATCGCTATATTCGTGAAGATACGCCCTCGATTTTCTACACGTTGGTCATGGTGTACTGTACCTTCATGTATTTGAACGGGCCAGTACATCTGCGCCGCAAAGCCAGATGGTTATACATTTTCTCTGGCGCAATGCTGGCGAGTCTGGCGACTAAAGAAACCGCGTTCATGTACATCGCCATCTTTGGCAGCGTATTGACGCTGTACTGGTTGGTTCGCTTGGGGCAGCACTTTTTGCGCTTGCCCGGGCGTACTATCATGTACTTGCTGTCCATAGGCATTCTGATGGCGGGTGCGCTGTCGCTGGTCATGTATGTGATTCTGTCAATCATTCCCACAGACAATCCAACCATGCTCTCGCCTGGAACATTGGAGAACGCCACCCTCATTCGCTGGATGGTGGTCTCGATCATTGGCGCGATCCTGATCCTCATCGGAACGGCGGCGTGGGCTTTTCGCCGCAGTCGAGTGCGGCTTCCGTGGATGGACGTGATCCTCATCATCGCGCTGATCGCGTTCTTCACGGCCTTCTTTGTGGCGGTCGAGGAGCGCTCGCATGTCACCACCCAGAACGCGACCCAGGCGGCAGCACCGGCCGTTCCCGGCCAGGAAACGGCCGCCGCCACTGCGACAGGTTACATTGCCTGGCCGTTTTATGCGTTCTGGCTTGTCTGTATTGTGTTGATCGCCGCGCTGATTTATTCGTGGCGGGCGGGTTGGTGGCGGCAGCTTCACCGCTTTGCTGAGTTGGACATCCTGATCGTGATGGGGACACTGGTGCTGCCATGGCTCACGCCCTTCGTAATGAAAGCCATGAATCCTTCTAACCTGATGTCCATGCCTGAGATCGCTAAGGCGGTGCAGGCGGCGCTGCCGATTCAGTTTGACCTCTCGCAGTATACTATCCAGATTCTCCTGTCAGCGCTGCCCGTTATACCTGCACTGCTCCTTTCCACGATTGCCGGGGTGATCTGGGGCAGCAAGCGCTGGTTGATTTCCGCAGCTGTTTTCTATGGATTGTTCCTGTTCTTCTTCACGACGGTATTCACCAATATCCAGGGCATCGGCACGGGGATGATCGGCAGCCTCGGTTACTGGCTGGAACAGCAGGTCGTCCGACGCGGCAACCAACCGCAATATTACTATCTGACGCTGGTGCTGCCGTTCTACGAATTCCTGCCGATTATCGGCAGCGTGCTGGCGATGTTCACCGGGTTGACTGCTTTCTGGCGTTTCCGCCGTCGTCGTCTGGAAGAGCAACAGGCCGCTGCTGATATGCTCGGCGGTTCGGGCTTGTTTGCTTCGGATGCGGATGTGTTGGTGCAGCGCACCGACATACCAGATACCAAAGACCAGTCGGTCGTCTCCCTGGTGGTGAAACCCTATATACATCCCGAACGGCTGACAGCCATGCCGTTCCTGATCTTTGTGTCGTGGTGGGCGGTCTTCAATATGATTGCCTACACCCTGGCTGGCGAGAAGATGCCCTGGTTGGGCACGCACATGACGACGCCGATGATCTTTCTGGCGGCGTGGTTCTTTGGCCGTTTCTTTGACCGCATTGAAGCCCAGAGTTTCTGGTCACGTGGCTGGTTATATGCCGTTCTACTGCCAATTCTGTTCGTGGCTGTGGTGCAGTTGATCTCGCCGTTCGTGCTGGGGCAGGGGGTTGGTGGCCTGGAGCAGCAACAGTTGAGCCGCACCTTCCAATGGTTGTCTGGGCTGCTGATCGGCGGGATCGTGATCTATGCTATGATCCGCCTGGCGCTGCGAACTGGATGGGTGCAGCTTCGCGCAATGATCGGCGTGGTTACCTTTGGAGCCTTGGCCTTTCTGACCTTTCGATCTGCTTGGATGGCGTCGTTCATCAACTACGATCTGGCGACCGAGTACCTGGTCTACGCGCATGGTGCGCCCGCCAACAAGCGTGTCACTGAGCAGCTCACCGAGTGGAGCGAGCGCATTACCGGGGCGATGGACTTGCAGTTTGCCTACGACTTCAAGATTTCATGGCCGGGAGCCTGGTACTTCCGCGATTTCCGCAATGCCCGCTACCTGGGCGAGAATCCAAGCCCGCGCGATCTGGACAACCAGCTAGTGGTCATTGTCGGCGACGAGAACCGTGCCGCGGTCGAGACCATTCTCGAAGACCGCTACTATCGTTTCGACTATCCGCGCATGTGGTGGCCGATGCAGGATTACTTCAACCTGACGGCGGAGCGCGTGTTGAATACTTTCAACTTCTCGGCAGACAATGTTCAGGCCGCGCAAATACGGCAGGGTATATGGGATATCTGGTGGTCACGGGATTACACCCGCTATGGACTGGCCCTTCAGCGTGATTTCAGCCTGGCCCGATGGCCGGTTTCTGATCGCATGTATGTGTTTGTCCGCAAAGACATTGCCGCGCAAATCTGGGACCTGGGTGTAGGTGACGGTACGGTCGCCAGCAGCAGCACTGCCGCCCAGACCAATCTGTGTACCGCTAACTGGCAACCGCTCGAAGCCATTCAGGTGATTCAGAATGTGTCACCAGAGCTGCAACCCATGAACCATCCGCGCCAGATCGCTATGGGAAGTGATGGTCGGTTGTATGTTGCCGAAGAGTTCAACCACCGTATTTCGGTCTTCAATGCTGATGGAACTTTCGCGTTTGCTTTTGGCAGTCAGGGAGCTGAACCGAGACAGTTTGAGCGTCCAAATGGCATCGCCATTGGCCCGACGGGTAATATCTATGTGGCGGATACCTGGAATTACCGGGTGCAGGTCTTCACACCGGATGGTCGGTTTCTGACAGCTTGGGGGCAGCGCGGTGAGTATGGAGCCAATGCCCCGACGCAGCCCTTGGATGCGTTCTGGGGGCCGCGTGCCATCGCCGTGGACACTGCCGAGCGAGTCTATGTGGCTGACACAGGCAATAAGCGTATCCGCGTGTATACCTCGCAGGGGCAGTACATCCAGGATATTGGCTCCGCTGGCAGCGGTACAGGCCAGCTTGATGAACCGAGCGGCGTAATCATCAGCCCGGATGGTCTGCTCTATATAGCCGATACCTGGAACCGGCGCGTTTCCGTCTTCACGCTCGATGGCAATCCTGTCACGATTTACCAAAGCAGCAGCGGAGAACCGACCAATAGCTTCCGTGTTCGCGGTTGGGTTGATGATCTTGGCAACCGTCCCTATCTGGCGCTCGATCAAGTCCGTCGGCTGATCTACATTACTGATCCCGATGCGGGTCGCGTGCTGGTTTACAGCACAGATGGCAATTGTGTCGGCGCATTCGGTCAATTGGGACGTGATTCGCTTGGGCTCGGCCAGTTCTCCAGCATCGGTGGTATCACACTCGATGTGGATGGAAATGTGTACGTCGCTGATGCGGGTTCAAACCGAATTCTGAAGTTCACGGCATTCTCGGTTCCGGTTCCTGAAGGAGCCAGCCAACCTGTTCAGCAGGGCAGCGTGATTGAGGCGACACCGGAGGTGATTGGACTTTCATCCGATGTGACAGTCGAGATCACGCCGGAAGTGAGTCCTGAACCGGGCAGGTAATCTCCAGAAGTGAATAGTCCGGCTCGGTCTTGTGCCTGAATCAAGGCAGTGCTAGAATACTAGTGTGCGGCGAAAAGTGGGCAACCCCCACTTTTCGCGTTTTAACTGGTTGATGTGACTGCTGAAAATCCACCCCATTTTAGGGTATCATGATAGGTAAAGTCTAGAGTGCTGGCATCCGGCAGTAGAGGAAGTTGAGCCGAAGGCTATGAAAAGCGAGTTCGAGATTGCCTTTAATGAGATCGCTGAACTGCGTTCCTTGCCGCGTGAAGTGGTGATGGAAGCGCTGCAGAATGCTCTGGTATCAGCCTACCGCAAAGACGTAGGAGCGAGTGCTGCCCAGCGCGTCGAGGTCAATATTGACCCGAATACCGGCCGGGCACGTATCTTTGTCGAGAAGGAAGTGGTCGATTCGGTGCAGGACAACCGCACTGAAGTAACACTGGAAAAAGCTCGCTATTACGAACCAGAAGCCAACTATGGTGACACGGTAATGGTGCAGCTTGAGGGTACGACCAAGAAGTTCGGTCGCATTGCAGCCCAGACTGCCAAGCAGGTCATCCTGCAAAAGATCCGTGAGGCTGAACGCAACTCGTTGTATGAAGAATACATTGACCGTGAGGGCGATTTAGTCACCGGAACCGTCCAGAGCGTCAACGCGAACCTGATTACCCTTAGTCTCGGACGTGCCGAAGCCATACTTCCTCGCAACCAGCAGATCCCTGGCGAACGTTATAAGCCGCATGACAAGGTGCGTGCCTTCCTGATGGAAGTCAAGAAGACGAACCGTGGGCCGCAGATCGTTGTCAGCCGAAGCCATCGCAACATGCTGCGCCGCCTGCTGGAATACGAAGTACCGGAGATTTACAACGGTCAGGTCGAAATCAAGAATATTGCTCGCGAAGCCGGTTACCGCTCAAAGGTGGCTGTCGGCGCACTTCAGGAAGGCATTGATCCGGTTGGGGCTTGTGTCGGCATGCGCGGCATCCGCATTCAGAACATCGTCAAGGAACTGCATGACGAGAAGATTGATGTCATCGAGTGGAACTCGAATCAGGAACAGTTCATCGCCAAAGCGTTGAGTCCCTCACGCGTGACGGGTGTCTATCTGGAAGATGATCCTGACATCGGACGCACTGCCGTTGTCATTGTTCCCGACGATCAGCTCTCGTTGGCAATTGGTCGTGAAGGTCAGAATGCCCGTCTTGCCGCTAAGCTGACTGGTTGGCGCATCGACATCAAAAGTGTCACCGAGGCGGTCCAGGATGCCCTGGCGAATCTGTCGCGGCCAGCGCTGGCTGACCTGAGTAACCAGACGGCCTTGATCGAAGAAATGCAGCGTATTCTCGAAAAGAAAGCAGCCAACAAGACTGTCCAACCGGAAGAATACAGCGCTATGGCGCGTTTTGCGGATATGGTTGAGCGGCGTATGCTGGCGGAACGCCAGGTCACACGCCAGGCGCGCCTCGCTGAGATCAATGCTGTCAAATCGACCCTGCCTCCGCAGGCTTTCAAGACCCCGATCAATGCGCTCGATCTGCCGGATGATGTCATCGAAGCGTTGCAGCCGCTGGAAAATGTGGGCGAAATTATGTGGCGCTTCCTGATCGATGAGGATCGCCTGCGCCAGATGCTCAATGATTTGCCAGATGATGCGCTGGCGCTGGTGCAGTCGGCTCTGGATCGTGTGGTCATTCCTGAAGCAGATGTGGTGGCGGCTGAGCCTGCCGAAGCCCAGGCTGAGCCATTCGCAGAAGCAGTTGCACCGTCGGTTGAGGCCGAGGAGGGCGAAGTCGTTGGCGCGTTCGGTGATGAAGGACTCGCTGTAGAAGCGCCTGCGCCTGCCAAGCCGCAGCCTGCCCGCCGCACCTTCGAACCGGACAAGATTACCGCATCCGACGAAGACGACGAGGAAGACAATGAAGATGCCTTCCTGGGTGGTCAGCCAGGCAGCAAGAAAGATAAGGAGAAGAAGAAGAAAGGCAATAAGGAGCGCCAGCAGCGTCGCCAGTTAATCTTCGATGAAGAAATCGGCCAGGTCATTGCCCGCCGTCGCCGAAAGGGTGGCCGTGGGGGTGAGTGGGACGACGAAGAATAGGTACTTGCATGGCGCAGCCGCAGCGCATGAAGCATATACCCATACGGATGTGCGTGGTCTGCCGCGAGAAGTCTGCTAAGCGTAAGCTGTTCCGACTGGCGCGAACGGACTCTGGCGTGCAGATTGATCTGACAGGTAAAATGAATGGCCGTGGCGCCTATGTCTGCGATGATCCGGCCTGTTGGGATCGAATCATCCAATCTGATGTGTTGGGAAATGCGCTGCGGACAACATTGACGCATGAAGATCGTGAGCGTTTACGCCAGGCTAAGCCCACAGCATGATGGGCCATCATGATGAAACTCCGAAGGTGTTCAACCCTCGTGATGCCATAACCGCGACAGGTCAGTAAACGAGTTCGGAATTGCTCCGTTCCTGGCCTGCCGCTTATTTAGAGTGGAGGTCTCCAGTATGGCGCAGGAAAAGCAAGCAATCCTGATCCCCGATTATTTGACCGTCAGACAATTGGCTGAACTCATCGAAGCCAGCCCCATCGAGGTGATGAAGAAACTCATCGCCAATGGGATCATGGCCTCGATCAACCAGCAGATCGATTTTGATACTGCTGCCATCGTGGTCGAAGACATGGGCTACGAAGCTCAGTCTGCCACAGCCGTCGCCGTTGAGGAAGAGAAGGCGAAGGCTGCAGAAGCCCAGACTTGGCGCAAAATCTATACTGAAGAGCGCCCCGAAAACCTGCAATCGCGGCCCCCGATTGTCACTATTCTGGGCCATGTCGATCATGGCAAGACTACACTTCTTGATACCATCCGTTCGGCGCGCGTTGCTGAGGGTGAAGCCGGTGGCATCACCCAACATATCGGTGCGTACCGTGTCGTGCACGAGGGTCGCCAGATCACCTTCCTCGATACTCCTGGCCACGAAGCCTTCACTGCCATGCGTGCGCGCGGCGCACAGGGAGCGGATATTGCCATTCTGGTTGTCGCTGCTGATGATGGCGTGATGCCGACTACCCGGGAAGCGCTCAACCATGCCCGTGCTGCAAACGTACCAATTGTGGTAGCGATCACCAAGATCGACAAACGCAATGCTAATGTAGACCAAGTCAAGAAAGAACTGTCTGATCTGGGGCTAACTCCGGATGAATGGGGCGGAGATACACTGGTCGTTCCCGTTTCGGCGCAGCAGGGGTTGGGCATTGATGATCTGCTGGAAGCAATCTTGCTGACGGCAGATGAACGTGAGATCGTGGCGAACCCGGCTGGTGATCCCTCCGGGATTGTGCTGGAGTCTGAGATCAGCCCCCACCAGGGGACAATGGCGACTCTACTCGTCCTGAACGGCACGCTGAAGCGCGGTGATGTCGTCGTGGCTGGACTGGCTTTCGGCCGCATCAAAGCCATGTTCAACGAATCCGGAAAGAAGATCGAATCGGCCGGGCCCTCTGTTCCGGTGCGCGTTCTAGGTTTGAGCGAACCCCCGCAGCCCGGCGATACCTTTGAGTGGGCGAAGAACGATAAGGTTGCCCGCCAGATCATCGACGAACGCAAAGAAACTGCTGCCAGTCGCCAAGTTCGCCCGGAACGCAGTTTCTCTCTGGAAGATGTTTTTGCCCAGTTCGAGTCGGGGCAAGCCAAAGAACTTAACCTCATTATCAAAGTTGATATGCAGGGGTCGCTCCAGCCTGTTGTCGATGGCGTGCGGCGTATCGGTGAGGCCAACAAAGAGAAAGACGGCATTGGCATTCGTATTCTGGCTTCCGACATCGGCAATATCACCGAGAACGATGTCAACCTCGCCAGCGCATCTGGCGCCATCATTATCGGCTTTACCGTCACTGTGGATAACGCCGCGCGTCGCATCGCCGATTCTCTTGGCGTCGAAATCCGGCAGTACGACATCATCTACAAGCTGTTCGAGGACATCGAACTGGCTCTCCAGGGTTTGTTGGAGCCGGTCTTCCAGGACAAGACCATCGGGGTCGCTGAAGTCCGCCAGATCTTCAAGATTCCCAAAGTCGGTGTCATCGCCGGGAGTTATATCAAGGAAGGCGAGGCTCGCCGCAATGCCCGTGCTCGTGTCAAGCGCGCTAACCGCGTCCTAGCCGAGAATCTGGGTGTCAGTTCACTCAAGCGGATGCAGGAAGATGTCCGTGAAGTTCGCTCTGGCTTCGAGTGCGGCATTGGCCTGAACAATTTCTCCGATTTCCAGGTGGGCGATCTAGTCGAGTTCTACGTTACCGAACGGGTGAACTGATCGTCACACGCTTCCTGCGAAGGCGGCCACCGCTCGACAGGGGGCAGAAAGAGGTCACAATGTCGATCAAACAAGATCGTATGGCAGAGCGTATTCAGGGCATCCTGAGCGAACTCCTCCTGCGCGAAGTCGCAGATCCTCGCTTGCAGCACATCACCGTGACCGAGGTCAAACTCGACCCAGAATTGATGTTTGCCAACATCTTCATCAACGCCCTCGGCGATGAAACCCGCCAGGATCAGGTCATGGATGGCCTGAAACGGGCCAAAGGTTTCCTCCGCCGCGAGGTTGCCAAGCGTGTCCGGCTGCGGAATGCGCCCGATCTGATCTTCCACTGGGATAAGACCCTGGAGCGCGGCGAACGGATGCACCGCCTGATGTCCAACCTGCATATTCCACCACGTCCGGTTGAAGAGGTTGCGGAAAGCGTTGATGCGGATGATGATACCGGAACCTAATTGGGCGGCGGCGGCTGAGGCCGTCCGCCAGGCGCAGACCATCCTGGTCGTAACCCACATCAAACCGGACGGCGATGCTGTCGGTACGCTGTTGGGCCTGACAGCGGCGCTGCGGGAGATGGGCAAATCGGTGGATGCGGCGGTCGATGGCGGCGCTCAGGAGTTCCTGAAATTTCTGGCCGGGTCGGAGACCATCATTGATGACCTCGACCGCGGACAGTGGGACCTGATGATTTCGGTCGATGCCAGCGATGAAGAACGTACCGGCAAGGCCGGGGCTTATGGCCGTGCCCACAGTTCGTTGGTGATTAACCTCGATCATCACCCAACCAACACCCTTTTTGGCAGCATCCATTTGATTCAGGCGCAGGCCGCTTCTGCCTCGGAAGTCGTCGTCGAATGGCTTGAACACATGCAGCATCCCTTGTCGGTTTGTGTAGCGACGGCACTGCTGACTGGGCTTGTTACCGATACCATCGGTTTTCGCACCAGCAGCGTTACTCCTCACACCTTGGAAATCGCCCAACGCCTGATGCAGGCCGGTGCGCCCCTCCACGAGATTGTGGGGCGTACCCTAGCGACCAAACCCTACGGCCACATCGATCTGTGGAAACGGGTTTTCTCAACCGTGCAGCTTACTGATGGAATCATCTCGGCAGTCGTCACGCCCGACGACATCAAGGCGGCTGGCCTGAGCGAAAGTACCGATGGAGGGTTGGTCGGCATACTCATCTCGGTCGAGGAGGCGTCCGTCGCAGTGGTGTTCAAAGCCCAGACGGATGGCACGGTCGAGTTGAGTCTCCGCAGCAAACCGGCGTTCGATGTCAGCGGCACAGCATTGTCTTTGGGCGGTGGCGGTCATAAACAGGCTGCCGGCGCGACAGTTTCCGGCACGATTGATGCTGTTCGTGAACGGGTCATGCCGATGCTTCAAGCGGTAGTACAGCAGGGACGGGCGGCGCTTGCCTCGTGAAGCCTTCGGTTTTCTGAACATCGACAAGCCACTTGGCCTGACCAGTCATGATGTCGTGGCTCAGATTCGGCGCAAGACCCGTCTGAAGCGAGTCGGCCACGCTGGTACATTGGACCCGTTGGCACGAGGGGTACTGATCGTCTGCCTGGGGGGAGCGACGCGCCTAAGCGAATACGTTATGGCCTCTACCAAACGTTACCAGGCCATAATCCAACTTGGCGTTGTGACTTCCACCTACGATGCCGAGGGCGAAATTATCCGCCAGACTGATGCATCGTCGATTTCCCGCGATCAGGTCGATGCTTGCCTGATCACCTTTGTCGGGGCAATTGAGCAGGTTCCGCCGATGTACAGCGCGGTCAAACGCGGTGGTCACAAACTCTATGAACTGGCCCGTCAGGGCATGACCCTCGAATTGGAGGCGCGTTCTGTTCGTATCGACGCACTGGACTTGATCGCCTGGGAGCCGCCCCGGTTGACGCTGGATGTGGTTTGCAGCGCGGGAACCTACATCCGCAGTCTGGCCTATGACATCGGCGAG
>CAZKXW010000040.1:0-37062 GCA_964556745.1 uncultured Anaerolineaceae bacterium | reverse complement strand
CTGCGAAGCTGCCAGCTTTTACTGTTCGCGGCTTGGAGCTGCGTGGCGATCTGGCCCGGTTATGCCCCGGCCAATCCGCTTGGTTACGTCCGCAAACAGATGTACTACGACCTGACCTTCTTCAACTCGAAAGGTCAGCCCATCAGCGATGCCCTGCCCTACCCGGTCACCCACTGCATCCAGACCAGCCCCGAAGATATCAATAACGCCATCATCGGGATCGCTTCCGGGTCGCCGCGCGTCTTCAAGATTCTACCCACCCTGCGCGTCGGTAATCTTGTTTGCGCGGAAATTGACCGCAGTGGTGGCGTCTCCTATTTCGTTCCAGGTTAGGCTAAACCAAATACATGCGCGTCGAAACCAACACTCAACTCGTAAAGCGCAATAAGCGCATGGCCAATATCCTGTTCTTTGCCAGCCTCGCGATTCTGATGGGCGGCTTTCTGACGGCCAATTTGCAGCTCAGCGCCCAGGATAGTACTGCGCTCACCCTCTCTCTGATTATTCCTTGGATCATTCTGCCGTTGGGCTTGGTAACAACCATCGCCTCGGTACGGATGACCAACCAGTGGGTGCGTCGACCTCGCCCGGAAGAAGCCCTCCAGAACGGTTTGAAGGGACTCAGTAAGCGCAGCGTCCTTTACAACTACTATCATGGTCCTGCTCGCCATGTCCTGATTACACCGCAAGGTATCTTCGCTATTGTCACCCGGTTTCAGGATGGCTTCTTCTCGGTCGAGGGAGACCGTTGGAAATCAGGCAAAGGGGTCAGCGGTCGTATCATGCGCTTCTTTCGCCAGGACGATATCGGCAACCCCAGCGCAGATGCCCGCGCTGCCGCGGAACATGTGAAGAAGCTTCTGGCCGCTGCCGCTCCTGATATCGAGGTTAATCCGCTGGTCGTCTTCATCGATCCGCGCGTCCAGGTGGAAGCGCTCGATCCGGTTGTCCCTGTCCTTCATGCCGACGAAAACCGTGAACCCAACCTGCGTGACTATCTGCGTCAGTTGGGCCAACAGCCTGAAGAAGAGCAAGCACCGTCCGGCAAGAAAAAGAAGTCCGACCGTTCCAGAACGGAAACCAAAGAAAGTAGCGCATTCAACCCGGAGGCGGTCGCTGACGCGCTCGAAGAAGCCACCATTCTCTAGTTCGAATGGCCGAATTCTCATCACGCTCATCGTACTGATTGCAGTGGGGTTCGGCCTCCGCATTTTCCGGCTGGACGCGGTTCCTCTGCGTGGTGACGAAGCCTTTAGTGTTCTATATTGGGCGCGGCTTCCACTTGACCAGTCCCTCAGCCAGATTGCCACCATTGAGCCACACCCTGCTCTCACCTATATCGTCTTTCACCTGTGGGGATCGCTGGTTGGCACGTCCGAGTTCGCCATGCGCGCTCTGCCCGCGCTCAGCAACCTACTGGGCATCGCCGCGATCTACACCCTTGCCCGCCATACCGTTGGCTCCCGTTTCGCTATCTTCGCGGCACTTCTCTTCTGCCTCAATCCGTTTGAAATCTGGCATGCACAGGATGCGCGAAACTATGCCATCTGGGCCGGTTTGAGCTTGGTGGCACTCGCGGCTGGAGTACAAGCATTGCAGTCCGCAAGATGGCGAGGCTGGCTCCTCTACGCGCTGACGAGCGCTTTGGCCGCCAACATCTTCTATTTTGAACTACTCACGCTGACTGCCTTCGGACTCTATGTGATGGTCGCCCATCGTTCCCAACTGCGCCGCTGGCTGTTGGCCGTGTCTTTACCCGTAGTCATGGCTGGCCTATCCTTCATCACCCTCCAGCGCGGTCTGCTCACCACAGGCAGCTACAGCGGCAACACCACTCGATTTGATCTGAACCTACTCACAACCTCATTTCCCGCAAACTTCGCCTTCGGCACAACCCTACCACCAACCTGGACTACGTTTGCCTCGATCCTAGTCGTCATCTCTATCGTGGGTGGAATCTGGACTCTCTACAGCTTCAATCGCCGAGGCGGGATATTGATATCACTCCTTATCTTCATACCCGTTCTGCTGCTCAGCTTGATCTCAACCCGACTGAACCTCTTCGACCCACGCTACATCTTCGCTGTCACGCCGATGCTCATGATTGCGGCCGTGGTTTTTCTGCTCCGTGATCTCCATTTCAGTCGCCATCCCCAAAACCTGATCCGAATAGGCTTTGGCGTAGCGTGGTTCGCACTTACCCTTGTGAGCTTGACCAATCTCTACTTTGATCCCACCTTCATCAAATCACATGATTGGCCTGGCCTCACCCGTTTCATCGCCAGCAACCTATCCCCGGACGATCTGGTGATTCAGCTTTCGGTCGATCCTGCCTTTGGCTACTACTATTCCGGCGAGACGCTGGACATCGCCCTACCCGCCTCCCCTTCACAAGCCCAGAACGAAATTGAATCGGTGCTAGAGAAGCAATCTAAGAACCGCAACACAATCTGGCTAGTCGGTTCCACATTCACCGGTTGGCCGAATGCGGGCATTGTAGACAGATGGCTCGAGAACCGCTTCCAGACGGTTCTGCAGGGTGAAGTCGGCGGACTGCCTTTTCGCCAGTTCCAGCGCTGGGAAGTTGCTTCCGATGAAGTCAGAGTCGAGCCTCTCGCCATGTTTAGCGATTCGGTTACTCTGATGGGTTATCGAATCATTCCCGCGCCTCAGCCATCCGGCGAGATTACAGTGTGGCTTTACTGGCGTCCCCTCCGGCCAACCGATACTCCCCTCAAGGTCTTCGTCCATCTGCTCGGTGATGTCAATCCGTCTACAGGAACACCTCTTTGGTCACAGGATGATCAGTACCCACAGGATGGCCGGCTCGATTCGACGAACTGGTCGCAGAACTTGGTGTTTCGGGATGTCTATGAACTACCTATGGATAGAGTTAGGCCAGGACAATATCAGATTGCAGTGGGTTGGTACAATCCCATTCGAGGAGAACGGCTGACGGTCGCTGGGGGCGACAGCTATGTCCTCATCGCAATCACGGTGCCATGAAAACAAAAGGGACGCTTTGCGCGTCCCTCTCAGCCTCAGACATGGAAAAGACAGATCAGCCCATCTCGTCCAGGCGTTTCTGCCATTTTTCAACCAGGCGGTTGTAGACCGCTTCGGAAAGCTCGCCCTTAGCCAGCTTCATGTCCAGGTTGTCGATGAGGGCCTGGATTTCTTCTTTGGTCTGAGGGTTCTCCGAAACAGCAGGAGCCTGTTCGGGCTTCTGTCCGCCCTGGTTCATCATGTTCATCATCATCTGCTGCATCATGAGCTGATTCTGGGCCATCTGCTGCTGGAGCGCAGCCGCATCGGGGTTGAGCGCTGCACCAAGCTGCTGCCCCACACCCAATCCCACACCTGCGCCAGCCAGAGCACCACCCATGCCAGGATTTTCTGCCGCCGCCTGCGCAATCTGAAGGCGTTGTACGCGCTCCCAGACATCCAGGCTCACGTAGTTCCGAAGCTGATCGAGTGGGACGTCCTTGGCTGTAAACGGATTGGACTCAAAGGCCTTGATCCGAAGCCCCATTGCCTGGAACTTCTCGTTGACCTTCGCTAGCATCGCCCCTTCAAGGTCACCGAGCAACTTGTTGGCATCAGGAATACTCTGCGCACCGGAATTCGTAATCAACTCGGCGATCTCGCCCAACAGCATAGCCTGGATGCGATCCTTGATCGAGTCCAGATCGACATAAGCTTTGCCTACAGCGTACTGCTTGACGAAGAGCAGCGGATCATCAACACCAATATCAATAACACCATGGGTAATCAGCAGAACAACCCCTAGCCCTTTTCCGGGTGTTTCCATCACGATTGGGGTACTTGTCCCCCAACCGACCTGGGGCATGTCCTTGAGGTTGACAAAGTAGACGTCGGCGGTGAACGGAGTACGCCCGCTGGTCGCAAGCCCGATCAAGCCAGCGAGGATAGGAAGATTTGCCGTGGAAAGCGTGTGTCGGCCAGTGCGAAGGACATCGAGTACCTGCCCCCCACGCACAAACACGGCTGCCTGACTTTCCCCAACGATTACCTGCGACCCCATGCGCCAGTCGCCGCTGCCTTCCTGCGGCTCGCGCCAGGCAAACTCCTGATCTCCTACATTGGTATGATCGATGACATCGATAATGCGAGGCATTGGTTTTCTCCTTCCGAAAGTGAGTGAAGTTCCTCTAAACTGTCTTGGTCAGGTTGGTCAACACATCATCACGTAGCGAGAGCGCATCATTGGCCTCGATAGTCAGCTTGTCCAAACTATCCAGCGCTTCTTCAATACCTTTCTTGTCGTTCACGGCCTGTGCCAGTTTGTTTAAGGCTTCATCGAACTGATCGACATAGCGCACCAGCGCTTCATCGAAACTGTAAAGACGTTCCATCTCTTCTGGACCGATCTTGATCTCGGCCAGCGCGCCAGAGTATCCGGGAGCAGCAGCATTGACCCGATCCCGGAATGTCTGGAGCTTGGTCTTGACGCTCAGCGTATAACTCATCGACGAGAGACCACCCTGTTCGAGCAGCAACTTCTCGATCTCAACCAGGCGGCTGATCCGCCGCGACAGTTCCCCAGCGACATGTTCGCGCACCATCCGGTCAGCGGTGCGGCGCGCTTTGTTGTCCATGTATCCCTGAAAGCCTGGAATCTTCATAATCAGGCGTTCCAGCGATCCTCGCTGGCTCACAATCCGATCGTACAACTCAGACATGCGCGGTTCCTTTCCTTGAGTTCTTGGTACAGTCCGATCATATCGGGCATCTGGCTCGGTTGCTTCCCTAAAGTCTGGGGAACTCGCCAATCCTGATTCAGGTCAAGAAATACTCCGTCCCGCAGAACTTGCAGGTCACGACTCCCTTTCCGACCAGTTTGATCTCGCCGCCGCAGTTCTTGCACTGGCTCAGATCGCGGAGTTGGCTGGCATCGGATGAGTAGATCGTGCCTTTTTCCCAGTTCACGTATCCGCTGAACACCTGCAAACCAACCAGTTGATGCACCATATCCTTGACTACATCGACGCTGACCCGCATTTCTAGTGCCAAGTCAGAGACCCCAACCTGCCCCCGGCTCTTGACAATATCAAGAAGCTGGCGCTGCTGGCGCATGGTCGATTCTTCCTGGGCTTCACGTCCCCCGACCACGAACATGTAGATTCCAAAACCGACCAGCAGTGCCACCGGAATAAACGCGATCCCTGCTCCTACCAATGCGCCGCCGGCGGTAATCTGCTCGGAAGATACCTGGAC
Source organism: uncultured Anaerolineaceae bacterium (assembly GCA_964556745.1). GTDB lineage: Bacteria > Chloroflexota > Anaerolineae > Aggregatilineales > Phototrophicaceae > CFX2. The sequence continues at coordinate 31,824 of CAZKXW010000040.1, read as the reverse complement.
AGCCAACCAGAGTCCCGCGATTACCGTGATACCAAAGCCTACCACGATCAGGATAATCCCCGCCAGACGACCTGTGTTCATCGATGTTTCCCTCGTTTCTAACCGAACCCCCGACGTCCACCACCGCTGCCGCCGCCGGAGCGAAATCCGCCCCCGCTCCAACTGCGCCCGCCGCTATTCCATCGGCCACTGCTGCTCTGAGGTGGGGTGCTGGTCATCGTCCGCGCAGCCGAATCCAGCAGACTGCTCAACCCGTTAGAGATGTTCTCCAACCCGCCACTAATGCCACCCGACAAATTGTCCAGAGACAATCCGCCTCCTGGAGCCTGGGCCAATTCCCCCGGCAAATGACTGCTTCCCGCAGCGAGGCCACCGAATGGCGGACGGTGCAGTGGTGTTCCAGCCGTATAGCCCCCGTGATATGGGCCACCAAGATAGACGGGATAATACCAATTCGGGATCGGCGTATTGGGAACCCGGCTGAACCGACGCACCCACGAACGATCCAGACCAAACGCTACAGCATAAGGAAGGTACTGATCGAAGAGCGATACTGCCGACTGGACGTCGGAATATTTTTCCAAGTTCGCCAGGTATTCCCGGAAAGCTCGCCATTTGGCAGTTTCTTCAGCGCCCTTCCGGGTCTTGGCCGGCATGTGCTGACCTACAATCATCGCCAAGACGCCAACTCCTAGAAGCGCTCCAGGCAGACAAAGCAGCACGCCGATATCGTCTTCCATAATGCTAATCAACCCAAATCCACCGAGGAAAGCCAGAACCACGAGGATAACCGCCAACCCACTCCACATCGAACGGATTTTGTTAGGACTGGTTGTGAAGAGACTTTCACGCACTAGCGCATCATAGAGGTCGTTCTGAAGCGTCGGAATAAGTAGATAGAAGTTGTTCCGCAACGAGTCCAGCGAACGCTCCAAAGCACCCTTGAACAGGCTATCCACCAACCGTTTCTCGTGTGGAGCCAAGTCTGTGGTCGGACGATCAGTTCGTTTGAAGGAAAATTCACTGCGTGAAGCTCCTAGGCCGAAGAATTGGGCTTCAGATTTCTTCTCCTCAATGACCAAATAGCCCCGCTGAGCGAGATCGATCAATGTTGCCAGGATATCCCGAAGATCGGCCTTTTCATCGAGCAGTGCCCCTACGAGTGCTGGAGAGAGCGAAGACGGCGGCGCGGTAAGATATTCAGGAACCGGTCCTACTTTGGGATCACGCCCGCGTGTGTACCACAGCGCATAAACTCCTATCACTCCGCCAATACCAATTAGTAACGAGAGCGCGATAGCGCCCAGATCAATCAGGGGTCGTGTGGTTTCATCATACTGGCGCTGCTGGTCGAATGTTTGCTGCCAGGAAGGAATACGCGCAGAAGGATTGTGGGGATACTGCACACGGATCTCGAACGACTCGTCACCCGCGATCTGACGATCAGCACGGACAGTAATGGTGGTTCCGCGTACTTCGATTGTGCCAGGTGCGCCGTAGGTCTCAACTGGATCGATTCCTTCGCGCGGAGTGTATCCAGCCGGCATCTGGACAGTAATCGTGCTGCTGCCTATTGAGAAGCCGTAGTGTTCACTAGGCACAGCAACCCACCAGAGTTGATCACCACCCTCATAAATTCGCAGCGCCCCAACCACGGTGTAGCGCAGCACGAATTGCGCCGACGAATCGGTGATTGGGCGGCTGAAATAGTAGGTTATCGAGAGACCATCGATGGTATTTTCGACACAATATGTTCCCTCTTTACCCGAACAACTTGCCTGTAACGGACGTCCCGCCTCGAAAACTTCGACCGCATTGACATCTTCCAGATTGTCCATCGGGATCACAGCAGAACCAAACCGGAATGTACCAAAAAAATCAATGTCGTAGGTTTCGGTGACGCGGAACTGATTGGCAGTCACATCGACCTGATCGATGAGGACATCCCAACGCTTCCAGAATACCGAGCGAGACTGTGCCGACGCGGGGAGCAGCATCCACATCATTCCCAGCAGGAACGCGAGGGCAATCCAACGGCGACGCATTGTTGACCTCCTGAGTGACAACCATTGAAGATTATAGCATGGCTGGCATCGGCTGGTTGGCGGAAGGCCTGACGCGGGTGTAATATCCAGTTCTATAAGCAGCACAGCATCCACACCCGTTCATCAAGGAGAAAACCCAATGCGACAAGCGCGTTTGGTCGCCCTGGCCGTTCCAGTTCTGCTTCTACTGCTGATTTCAGGCGCAGCGTTCGCCGCTGTTCCCCACGAAATTCAGCTCACCGCCACCGTCACCCCCACCCTCATCGCCTCTCCTACCCCCGTACCTGAACTAACCTATGCAGTACGGCCTGGGGACACGCTGTATCGTATCGCGGTGCGCTTTCGGACGACGGTACGCGTACTGGCCGAAGCCAACGGCATCACCAACCCAGCGCTGATTTTCGTGGGGCAGCAGCTTCGCATTCCCGGCATTCCGGCAGCCACGCCCACGCCGCAAACCGCGCCCACATCGACGGCTGCACCTACCACAACACCCATACCTATTGCTACAACGACCTATACCGTTCAGCGCGGCGACACGCTCTTCAAGATCGCGGTGCGCTTCAATACGACCATCGCGCAGTTGGTCTCGCTGAACGAATTGGCGAATCCCAATATCATCTACGTAGGTCAGGTCTTGAAAGTTCCTACTCAAAACGCGGGAGTGGCTGCTCCGACCGCAACGATGCCAGCGACACCGCTGCCGAGTGCGACTCCAGCTGTGGCTGCAACGGCTACCCCTGGTCAGGGGGGTGGGACAACCACGGGCTTCGGTTTCGATTACGGCATCGAAGCTTTCCTGGTGGACCAGGAAATCGCTCCGTTGGCCGGCGACATCAGCGATATCGGGATGAGGTGGGTCAAGCAGACCATTAACTGGCGCGATTTTGAACCTGTGAAGGGCGATATCGACTTCGCGACGCTGGACGAGATCGTCGAGGGATTGAACAGCGCAGGCATCCGCATCCTGCTAACCATCACCGCCGCGCCCGCCTGGGCACGGTCGAGTAATGTCGAGAACGGGCCACCCGACCGGTTCAGCGATTACGCGGATTTCGTCAGCGCGCTCGCTGGCCGCTACGCGGGCAAGGTTCAGGCTTATGAAGTCTGGAATGAGCCAAACCTCCGGCGTGAATGGAACAGCGCAGCCCACCCCATCGGCGCGGCCAGCTACTACGGCCTGCTGCAAGCGGCCTACGCAGCGATCAAAGCTGCCGATCCGAGCGCACTGGTCATCAGCGCGGGGCTGGCTCCGACGGGCTTCAACGATGGGGTCAATGCCATCGATGACCGGCTGTACCTCCGCAACCTCTACAGCCTCGGATTGGGTGAGGTGAGCGACGCGATTGGAGCGCATCCACTGGGCTGGGCAAACCCGCCGGACGCGGTGTGCTGCGTGGCTCCGGTGGGGGTGGAAACCCACTTCGAGAACCCCAGTTTCTATTTCCTGAATACGCTCAACGACTACCGCCAGATCATGGTCGAGGCGAACGACGGCAGCACCCCAATCTGGGTAACAAAGTTCGGTTGGGGAACGAGCGAAGACACCGATCCACCGTCGGCTAACAATGTGTTCCTCACCTACACGTCGCTTGGGGAACAGGCAGTTTATGTCCCGCAGGGGTTTGAGCGGGGCGCTGAACTGGGATTTATAGGGCCGATGTTCGTCGATAACCTGAATGGGTGCGCGATCAACAACACAGAAGCCTGCGCCTACAGCTTTATTGGACCGGATGGACAACCGCGACCCGTCTATCAGGCGGTCAGTGATCTCATCAACCCTCGGCTTCAGGTAGACACGGTGCAACCTGGCCCAACAGTGGAGCCAACGTTAGCGGAAGCCACGCCGGAATCCAGCACCACACTGCCCACTGCATCAACAGGCGGCTAGATCGAGGCGTAGGCGAAAAAGGGGGGCGGGATGCACCCCTTTTGATCCCGTTCTATGCTGGTCAGCGCGAACGAGCAGGTGTTCTTTGGTAGAGCGAGACGGCATTCGCAGCCTCCGCCCCCAGTTCCAACCGAAGCGCGGTTGGTTCCAGAACTTCGACAGCAGGCCCCCAGGAACGCACCCAGGGCAGGATTTCACGCCAATCGGATACGTGCACGGTGAGCGTACAGCGCTTATCGGGAAGAGTTTCGATGCGCTGCGAAGGATGCCAAAGCCGTTCACGAATCAAAGGGGTAACATCTGGAGCGAAGGCCAGGACGACCTGGGATCGCTCACCGCCCTCGATGCTGGTCACGCCCCAGGTACTTTCAAGGTAGGGGCGACGATCTAGAGACTCCGGAATTTCGTAGGTGGTGTCCAACAGCTTGACGCGCTTGATGGCGCTGACCTGAAGGCTGCGAATGCTGCGGCTAGATTCGTCCCAACCGACGACCAACAACCCACCAGAGGGCAACGGTTCGATGAAGTAGGTGCCGAACTCACGGGTAAAAAGACTCCCCATCTTGGAGCTGCCCCAGAGCTTGACCCGGCGGCGCTCGACCCAGCCCCGAATGATGGTTTCTAAGACCTGCATGTAGTTCCGGTCAATCGGGCTGGCACGGATCCAATCGGTCACATAACCGACATGGGAGGCCAATGGTTCGGGCAGAGCAGCACAGAGCTTGTTCAGCGCGGAAACCAAATGGGGATTCTGCTGCTCGCCGATCCGGGAATAGGCGCGGGCTGCGAGGAACAAGGCCATGGCCTCATTGAAGTTCATCCGCATAGGGGCGAGGTAGTAGTCCCGTTTGATGAAGAAACGGCCATCCTGCTGATAAACGGGAACGCCCAGCTTATCCAATGCGGCAAGGTCGCGGTAGACGGTGCGCCGATCCACACCGCAGGACTCGGCGATTTCGACCGCACGCAAACCCTGACCGTTGCGAAAGAGAAGGCGTTCTATGATCGTCAGTCGCTCACCACGGTTGACACTTCGCGTACTCATCCTGCACCTCATAGGCCGATTCGCCCTTCAGAAGGCAGTATAGCAGCGATTAGTTTTCCGCGCTGGCAAGCGCAATCTCCGACCCGATTCGGGGCCGCAGGAGATCATCCACCGGCAAAGCGCACCAGATAAACCTGCACCCAAAGCGGGATCAGACACAGCACCGCGAAGAAGGCGAGGACTGCCAGAGCAATCGTCACCGCGTCAAGCGCAGAGGGCAGGTCTTCGGGCGTATTGGCGGCACGGTAGAGCGGCTGGCTGCTGCCCCAGTTGGGCGGCGCGGCCTGCTGCTGGTAAGGCGGCATGGGCTGATTAATGGTAGGGTTGTTATAAGCCGGATTAACTGTCGGGCGGTTGTAAGGCGAAGGTTCGGGAGCCTGGGGAACCGCCGAGTAACGCTGGGTGGGGCCATAGCCCGGCGGGTTGGATTGGGGATAAGTTGGCGGCGGGGGATACTGCGGCGGCTGCACCGGAACCTGGGGCTGCGAATAAGGCTGCGTCGGTTGAATGGGTGGGACGACAGGCGGCTGAGGCTGGGAATACGGCGCGGTCTGCGAGAGATTCTGCGCAGGCAGTGATGACGGGCGCACCTGACTCGTATTGGAGGCGGTCTGAGCTAACCCCTTGCTGCGGAAGGTTTCCAGGATCTGGCCCAACTGATCGGCGGTGCGATAGCGCTGGGTAGGTTCCTTGCTCATGACCTTCGCAACGATTTCGGCCAGAGATTCAGGAACACGCGGATTGAACTCGGTCACAAGGGGAACACGATCCCGGATATGGGCGAGGGCTAACTGCTGCTGATCCTGTCCAAGGTACGGGAGGCGTCCAGTCAGCAGTTCAAACAGCACGATGCCAATGGCATAAACATCGGATTCTGGTGTGGGCTTGTCACCGCGAGCCTGCTCGGGGGCGAAGTAGTGGGGACTTCCCCAGACCAACTGCTGACGCTCGGCGGGCTGGGAGTCGCTAAACGCCTGAGCGATGCCGAAGTCGGTCACTTTGACGATATCTTCTTTGGTGATGAGAATATTCTGCGGCTTCACATCCGCGTGAACCAACTTCGACCGGTGAGCATAACCAATACCGGCACAAATCTGGGTGACGATCTTGAGGGCCCGGTTGATATCGAGCATACCCTCGGTCTTGATGATCTTCTTGAGGTCCTGGCCGTCTACGAACTCCATGACGATGAACTGAGTCTGACCTTCACTACCGACATCGTAGACGGTGACAATGTTGGGGTGGATCAGGTTAGCGGCACTGCGGGCCTCGTTGCGGAAGCGGGTGAGAAAGGTCGGGTCGGTGGTGAGGCTGGGGCGCAGAATCTTGATGGCGACGATGCGGCTTAGTTCAAGGTCGTGCGCCTTGTAGATCACGGCCATGCCGCCCGCGCCCTGCTGGGCTAACAAGCGGTAGCGGTTCTTGAGGATGGTCTCGTTGTTGTTGGACATGATTCACCCGTTCAGACTACTCAAACACCCGGATTCAAGGCCGCGTGAGCGGGTCGAAGAGCCTCTGGTATTCTAACAGAGCACCGCGATCCGTCATAGACGCGATGTAATCAGCGATAACGCGGCGCGGATGACGCTCGGTCAACTGCGCCTGGTATTCACGCGGAAGCTGGCGTGGTTCGCGCAGGTAACTGGTGAAGACCTGCTCGACAAACTGGGCCGCTCGGCGAGCCATGCGGATCACGCGGAAATGGAAGTACATATTCTGGTACAGGAAGTCCTTGAGGGCGCGATTCAAAGGCTGTAGAGCAGCGCTGTGGGAAACAAGCTTATCAGGCTGGCGCTGCACATCCTCGACGGACTGTGGGTTGGCCTGTGCGACGCGGTGGGTAGTCTCCTGAAGCACATCATCAACCTGGAGGCCGATCAATTCACGGATGAGGAGATGGCGAGACATTTCGTCGAGAGTGGTTCCGTGCCAACCGGCTGAAGCGGCAATACGACGCCAGATTTCCAATTCGTTGAGGGACTCCAACGAGAACAGGCCAGCCTGCAAGCCGTCATCGAGATCATGAGCGTTATAGGCCAATTCGTCAGCGATGTTGGCAATCTGAGCTTCAATGCTGCCCTGCCGGGCGGGGTCAAAGCCCGTGATAGGACTGAGATCGTATTCGGTTTCGTGCTTGGCGATGCCTTCGAGGGTCTCGTAAGTCAGATTGAGGCCCTTCCAGTGAGGATAGCGGTCTTCAAGCTGCGTGACGACACGGTAGCTCTGGTGATTGTGGTTGAAGCCGCCACACTCCTGGGTAAGGCTGTTGAGGACGCCTTCACCGGCATGGCCGAAAGGGGGATGGCCGAGGTCGTGGGCAAGGCAAATGACCTCAACCAGGTCTTCATTGGCGGCCAGGGCGCGGGCCAGGGTGCGGCCAATCTGCGCGACTTCGAGGGTATGAGTCAGACGGGTGCGATAGTAATCGCCTTCGTCGTTGACGAAGACCTGGGTCTTATATTCAAGTCGACGGAAAGCAGCGGAATGGACAATGCGGTCGCGGTCACGCTGGAAGGCCGTCCGATATTTCGGCTCGGCTTCATAGTGGACGCGGCCACGGCTGTTCCGCACATGAACTGCCCAGGGAGCAAGCACCTGCGCTTCATTGTGTTCCAAGCGAGGTCTGCTGATAACCATAGCACCTCCTACTTGCAGGTTCCATTGTAGCCCGTTTGTGGATTCATGCGTGGTGGAACCGGGTTTTTGGCGGAAGTGGCGGCAATGGCGGACACGCCACCCGCGCCGCTTGTGTCAGTGGGAGAAGAAAAGTGAATCGTTCATCGTTTATAGTCGATAGAAAAGCGCCGCATGATTTCCTCCTTGAAGCTGATTTCATGTGCGAAACGATAAGAATGATAAGAATGATAAGAATGAGAATCGAGCGATTCTTGCCATTTCTCATCAGGGATGGCTTGCAACCAGGACATCCCCTGAAGAGGTTTCATTCGGTCACAGAATGGCACCCCTGTGCGCCCGCAGTCCGTAATCCCACGATAGCACAAAACGAGGAGGAAAGGGTGACATTTTGGAAAACCATTTGGTGCTGTTTGAATGCAAGGACTCTGGTTAGAAAAGGGTTTTGATATCGGGGATGAAGAATTGCGACAGTCGGGAGACACAGCCAAGCGCCAACTGTCCGCGTCGTGCAAAAGAGCAGCCAAATCATTTATACTGACAAACGTCATGGAATGGTGAGATTTAACGACACTATATTCATGCGCCTGAGATCATTAGGCTAAGGCAGAACTTTACCGAGTGTGACAGGGATTCTGGATTCTATGGTTATCCGTAAGCGCGTACTGTTCTGGGGTTCAGCGTTGGTGGGGCTAGTGGTCTTTGGGGGGATCGCGGCGCTGCTTATCAGCTTCACGGGCGGAACAGGCGTTCCAACCGCCACCACAAGCGTTCTTTCCGCACAAGACCTGACAGCGACCCTGTGCGCGGTGCAGACGGCGGAAGGCAAAGAATACGTGATGCTGTACGAACTCTTCGATACGCCGACGTTCAGCGCCGCCCAAGCGGCTATTGCCACGGTGACGCCGGTTCCGACAGGTGTATCGGAGGGGGATGCCCAACGCGGGAAGGAAATCTTCTTCGGGATCGCCGCGTGTGATGCGTGCCACCGGGTCGAGGATGATCTGCTGGTAGTAGGGCCATCCCTGCTGGGAATCAGCCAGCGCGCCAAGCAGCGGGTGGTCGGACTGACGGGGCCGGAATACCTGCGGGCATCGATTCTGCGGCCAGACGAATACGTGGTGGAAGGCTCACTACCGGGGATCATGCCATTCAGCTACGAGCAGACTCTGGAGACGGAACAGATCGATGATCTGATCGCATATCTGCTGACGCTATGAGTGTGGCCGTAAAAAGGGCACAGCCGAACGGGTTGTGCCCTTTTGATTCCGCGCAAGAGTCCGCATCGCGCCATGACGGACGAGGCTGCACAAAGTTTGCCCGGTTTCTGGTGATGAGTCACCCTCGAAGGGTCAGGTGGCGGGCGCAGAAACGCCCAGAATGCTGAGGATGTCGGCCACGACGACATCGGGATCGGTGTTGTATTCGTAACGGCGAATCCACTGGCCATCGGCATTGAGTAGGAATGACGACGCTGTGTGATCGACGGTGTAGTTCTTCCTGAGTCCCTCGGTATCGTTGATAATGAAATCACCGCCGTATTCACTGATGATCACACGGGCCATTTCCTCTGTACCGGTCAAGCCGACAAAAGCCGGATCAAATATCTTGAGGTACTCATTGAGGCGTTCGGGAGTATCACGGAAACCATCGACCGTGATGAAGGCAACCGTCACCTTCTCGGCGGCATCCCCCAAGCGATCCTTGATCTGCTTGAAGCGAGCCAGAGTAACCGGGCAGACATCAGGACAGTGGGTATAGCCGAAAGCGAAGAGAACCAAATCACCTTTGAAATCGCGCAGGTGCGTTTCTGCACCGGTCTGATTAGTCAGGGTGAAATCACTGACCTTGATCGGCGGTTCAATCACGGTGATGCCTTCCACGCCGGGCTGACTGACCTGTTGGGTCGGTTCGGCGGTGGGGGTGGGGGTAGTGACCGTGCTGGCGCCGCAAGCCGCGATGACCAGGGTCACAAGCAACAGCGTGATAACTAACGCCTGATTCCGCATGATCCTTCCTCCAATAAACCTGTTGAGTGGGATTCGAATCTTCGCGAGCGAAGATACTGTATGGCAGTACTTATTGACGTTCTATTGTGAACACATCATGGCCGCTTTATCAAGTCCCACAAAACAAGAGGGCGCAACGTCCGCTGCGCCCCGACAGAAACGAGACATCAAGAGCATCGATAGAGCGCCCGCCGCATGAAACATAAGCGAGCGCAGCTCAGCTTACAGTAAGGCAGGCTGGATTCGGCACAGTGCGATTTACTGCATCATCATCTTGACGGGAACATCAAAGGTGATGACCGTGCCCGACTCGAAGGTCAAGGTGAGCGAAATGGCATCACCAGGAACCAATTCACGGTTCATTTCCATAAGCATAATGTGAAGGCCGCCGGGCATCAGCTCAACCTTGCCACCAGCGGGGATCTCCAGACCGCCGACGATTTCCTGCATACGGGCCATGCCATTGTCCACGGTGGTCTCGTGAATCTGAACCAGACCGCTAACATCCGCAGCCGCCGAAACCAGTTTATCGGCAGCCATACCCGTATTCTCGATGAGCATATAGACTGCACTGACTCCGCCGCTCATGTGCATGTCACCCATACCAGCCTGAGGGGTCGCCATTTTGTCCATCGACATCGGCGCAGTCGGGCGCGCCCAAGCACCGGTGATCCTAATGTTTCCAGACTCGGCTTCGCCGACGGCGGCGACCGTGTCCATGTGCATGATCATGCCGTCCTGAGGCAGCACCAACAGCTCGAAGGTCTGGTCTTCCAGGAGTCCAACAGCCACGACAGTGTAATAACCCGCCGCGTCAGCCGGAAGCATGAGCATGATTGGTTCGGTGGTGACGGCTTGATCCATGGTCCCGCCCGCGGGCACGACCATGACTTCGAGCATGGTTTCGGCGACGGGCATGTAGGGACTGACCGCTTTGTAGGCGAGCGCCTCGACCGCTTTGGCGCCATTGACGTAGATATCCACAGCCGGAGCGGTGGGTGAGAGGTGAGCAACACGGACGAAAAGCTCTTCGTCCTCATGCGCGGCAACCCATCCGAGCGATATGATGGTGAGCACGAAGAGGACCAAAGCCAGAAACTTGGCATGTTTTATCACGATTTATCACACTCCTGTGAAGTCTATCAAGAATACCTGCACCACTCTAAACCGATTGTGAAAGTGAACTCAACGTCGAATGTCACACTATTCTGGTGACATTCGGCCGTTACCGACATCAGCGATGGCGGCGGCGGAGTTCGGTCTGGATGTCGTCAAGGGAGAGATCGAGGTAGGACATCAGGACAAGCGTATGATAGAACAGGTCAGCGAGTTCATTGATCTGATCCGGGCGGGATTGGCCGAGGGCAGCAACGATAACTTCGACAGCTTCTTCGCCGACCTTCTGGGCCATGCGGTTCGGGCCGGCCTCAAAGAGGCTGGTGGTATAACTCCCGGCGCGGGGGTTGGCTTTGCGATCCTGGATGATAACTTCGAGTTCATGCAGCATGTCAGTCATGGCTGGAGGTCTCCAGAGGTTGGAAGAAACAGGATACAGCGCCGGTGTGGCAAGCAGGGCCGGCAGGTTCAACGAGGATGAGCAGGGTGTCGCCATCACAATCAAGGATAATCTCACGGACACGCTGGGTGTTGCCAGAGGTCGCGCCCTTGTGCCAGAGCTGGCCGCGGCTGCGACTCCAAAAGACAGTCTCGCCGGTTTCGATGGTCTGGCGGAGCGACTCGGCGTTCATATAGGCGAGCATCAAGACCTGACGGGTGTTGACATCCTGAACGATGGCGGGAATCAGGCCTTTCTCGTCCCACCTGATTCGAGAATCCATCACAATGCCTCCCAGCCATTCAAGCGGACGGGTACGCCCTGCCCCGCAAGGTAGTGTTTGAGGTCGGCGATGCGAATCTCGTTGTAATGGAAGAGGGAGGCAGCGAGGGCGGCATCGGCGCGGCCAACAGTGAGGGCCTCATAGAAATGCTCCTGGCGGCCGGCTCCACCGGAGGCAATGACTGGAATAGAGACAGCCTCAGCGACGGCCTGAGTGAGTTCAATGGCATAACCGGCTTTAGTTCCGTCGCGATCCATGCTGGTGAGCAGGATTTCACCCGCGCCACGGGCTTCGACTTCTTTAGCCCAGGCGATGGCTTCCTTGTCGGTGGGAATGCGGCCACCGTTGATGTGAACGACCCACCGGTCATCGACCCACTTGGGGTCGATGGCGACGACGATGCACTGGCTGCCGAAGGCCCAGGCTCCCTGATCGATGAGATCGGGGGTTTTTACAGCAGAACTGTTGATGGAGACTTTATCCGCGCCAGAGAGTAGGGTGGCGCGGATGTCTTCGATGGTGCGGATGCCGCCACCAACGCAAAAGGGAATGAAAATGCTATCGGCGACGTGGCGCACCATATCGAGCATGGTGCTGCGGTTTTCGTGAGAGGCGGTGATATCGAGGAAGACGAGTTCGTCAGCGCCTTCGCGGTCATAGACGCTGGCCTGCTCGACGGGATCGCCCGCGTCCCGCAAATCGACAAAGTTGACGCCTTTGACTACTCGACCGTTCATCACATCCAGGCAGGGGATAATCCGTTTAGCCAGCATCAGTGCCTCCGGCTGCCGCGGCAGCGTCACGCAGGGAGAAGCGTTTTTCATACAAGGCCATGCCGATGACCGCGCCAGCGACCTTACCGCTGGCGGCCAGGGCGCGGATGTCATTCAGGGTGCTGACGCCGCCAGATGCGATGAGCTGCAGGCCAGTGGCTTCGGCCAGTTCGATGGTGGCGGTAATGTTGACTCCCTGCAAGCCGCCATCGCGGCTGACGTCGGTGTAGAGGGCGTGACGAACGCCGAGCGCGGCCATCTGGCGGCCCAATTCGACCGGAGTTAGGCGCGCAGTCTGCTGCCAGCCATGGGTGGCGACTTTGCCATCACGGGCGTCAAGAGCGACGCAGACTCGTTCCGCGCCGTGACGAACCACCACATCGCGCACGAGGTCGGGATTCTGGACGGCGGCCGTCCCTAAGACGACGCGGGACGCGCCGCGCTGAATAGCCTCGTCAATATCAGGCATAGAGCGGAGGCCACCCCCGAACTGCACCGGTGTGCCGAGGCGGGCCACGGCCTCCAGGACCAAGCCGTTCTGGTTGGCGCTGGCGAAAGCGCCGTCGAGGTTGACCATATGAATCCAGGCCGCGCCCTGGTCGATCCAGGCGCGGGCGGTAGCGAGCGGGTCATCGCTGAAGATGGTCTGGCGATCCGGATCGCCCTCATTAAGGCGAACGACCTGACCGCCGCGCAGGTCAATGGCGGGGTAGATAATCATGCGGTTTCCTTCAGAAAGTTGGTGAGGATCTGGAGGCCAGTACGCTGACTCTTTTCGGGATGGAACTGGACGCCGTAGAGGTGATCGCGCTGGACGACGGCGGTAAACGGCAGGCCGTAATCCACAACAGCCACAATGTCTTCGGAGCGTGAGGGTACGCAGTAGTAACTGTGAACAAAGTAGGCGTAACTGTTGGCGTCAAGGCCATCAATGAGGGTGGAATGGCGCAGGGGGCGGAGTTGATTCCAGCCCATGTGGGGGACCTTGAGGTCGGGACGCTGGAGGAAACGGGTGACGTGACCAGGCAGCAAGCCCAGGCCAGCGTGGTCGCCCATCTCGTCACTGCTTTCAAAGAGGAACTGCATCCCCAGACAGATGCCCAGATAGGGGGTGCCGGCGAAAACAGCGTCCTTGATCGGCTGGATCAAGTCCTGTTCGCGCAGCTTCTGCATCCCCGCGCCGAACGCGCCAACACCGGGGAGAATGATCTTATGAGCGCCGCGCAGATCACGCGGGTTCTGGGCGACGCGGATGCTTTCAACACCGAGGTAATTCAGGGCGTGTAAGACGCTCCGCAAATTCCCGGCTCCGTAGTCAATGACGGCCAGCATACGGTTCAATCCTCTCGTCTAAAACAAAAACCCCGCCTGGCGCGGGGACTTCGATCAACGTGAGCAGCGATGGCTGCAAGTCAGGCAAGCACCAGATGAGTTTTCCAGTTGTAATGATGGTGATGCCCGCCGACAGAACGCATGCAGACGCAATCCCATGTAGAGGAACAGAAGACGATTTACTGATCTTACCCAGCCCAGCCAGGGTTGTCAATCTGTCCACAGGCGCTACAATACGGGCGATCTATTGGAAGGCAGGTTCATGTCCCCGATTGTCGCCCTTCTTACGGACTTCGGCCTCCAGGACAACTACGTCGGTGTGATGAAAGCCGTGATGTCACGCATCATGCCAGCTGTGCGATTTATCGACATCACCCACCAGATTCAGCCGCAAAATGTGCGGCAAGCCGCGCTGGCGCTGCTGAACAGCTACCGCTACTTCGCGCCGAATACGGTCTTTCTGGTGGTGGTCGATCCAGGCGTGGGCGGGAGCCGAAAGTGCATCGCGGCGGAGGCGGGAGGATACCGGTTCGTCGCGCCGGACAACGGCGTGCTGTCGTTCGTGCTGGAGGAACTGGGCAGCGCGAGCATCATTGAACTCCAGAATCCAGCCTACCGGCTTTCCGACGTGAGCAACACTTTTCATGGGCGAGATGTGTTCGCGCCGGCAGCGGCGCACCTGGCGGCAGGCGTGCCACTGGAGGAACTGGGGCCACGGGTTGAACGGATCGCCCAGCAGATGAAACCGCAGCTCCGCATCGACGGGGGGCAAGTCAGCGGACAGGTGACGCATATCGACCGGTTCGGAAACGTCATCACGAGCATCGGCCAGCTTTCGTGGAGCGAACAAGGACTGCTGCTCCAGCCGCGCTTCAACCGAGGCCTGGCGGTGACGATGATCCCGGCAGCGCAGGTGCGGGTGACGGTCAAGGATACGACTCTCTCCGGCATCCGGCGAAGTTACAGCGAAGTCTCGAAAGGGCAACTGCTGGCGCTGGTGGACAGCAGCGGGTTTCTGGAAATTGCGTGCAACCAGGGCAGCGCGGCGGCGCTGCTCGGCGTGAACGGCGGGGAAAGCGTCGTCGTGAAAACGGGATAAAGCATGGAACAATTCGTGATCGAAGGCGGTCATCGCCTGAGCGGCGAGATCACAGCCAGCGGCAACAAGAATGCTGCGCTGAAGATGCTGCCCGCATGCCTGCTGACCGACGAACCGGTGACGCTGCACAATGTCCCCAATATTGGGGATGTCCGCACTACATTGGAGATTCTGCGGCAGCTTGGGGCGGAAGTCAGTTGGGTCTCGGAGAGCAGCGTGCGCGTCCATGCACAGGATATCCGCACACACATGCTGGATGCAGGACTGGCCGGACGCATCCGGGCGAGCGTGGTCTTTGCCGGGCCGATGCTGGCGCGCACCGGGCGGGTGATCCTACCCATTCCGGGCGGCGACACAATTGGCGAACGGCGGCTGGACACACATGTGCTGGCGCTGAAGAAACTAGGCGTGGAAACGGCTTTCGAGCGCGGGGCGCTGCGGATGCACACTGAGACGCTGACGGGGACGCGCATCCTGCTGAACGAAGCCAGCGTGACCGCGACCGAGAACGCGGTCATGGCGGCAGTTCTGGCACGAGGCACGACAGTGATCCGCAACGCTGCTGGAGAACCGCATGTGCAAGACCTGTGCGCGATGCTTAACGCGATGGGGGCGCGGATCGACGGGATCGGTACGAACCAGATCACCATCGAGGGGGTGGAAAAACTCCATGGAGCCGAGGCGCGGGTGGGCGCGGACTATATGGAAGTCGGCAGCTTCATCGGCGCGGCGGTGATGACGGGCGGGGAAGTGCTGATCCGTCAGGCTGACCCACAGCATCTGGATATGATCGCGCTGGTGTTCGAGCGGTTGGGCGTGAGCTGGGAAACGCGCGGTGAAGACATCTTTGTGCCAGCGAGCCAATCGCTGACGATTGTGCCTGACCTGGGGAACCGCATCCCGTCGATCAAGGCGCAGCCGTGGCCGGCCTTCCCGCCGGACCTGATGAGCATCGCGCTGGTGATCGCCACGCAGAGCGCGGGGTCGATTCTGTTCCACGATTGGATGTACGAAAGCCGCTTCTTCTTCACCGACAAGCTAGTGCGGATGGGGGCGCGGATCACGCTGTGCGATCCGCACCGCGTGCTGGTTCAAGGGCCGACGGCGCTGCGTGGGCTGCCGTACATCACCAGTCCAGACATTCGAGCGGGGATGGCGCTGCTTCTGGCAGCGCTGAACGCCAGTGGGCAAACGCGCATCCACAACATCCGGCAGATCGACCGGGGGTATGAGCGGGTGGAAGAGAAGCTCAAGCTGCTGGGAGCTCAGATCGAACGGGCACAGGGCGAAGGCAGCCCGGTGGACGACACGCAGGAACAGGAGATCGTTCCGCACTAAAGCCGGCGCGGGCCGCGCACCCGAACATCCCCATTGCGACGGGTGATCCCAACAGCATCCAGAAATTCGAGCAGGCCAATGGCATACTTGCGAGTGGTATTGAAACGATCCCGGAGCTGGTTGGCGGCGACCGAGCCGGTCTGATCGATGATTTCCAGGGCGACCGAAACCATCTCGTTGTAAACGGTGGCGAGGAAGATGACTTCCGGCTGCACGCGGATGATTTCTCCGAGGTCGATCAGCGCAAAGAGGACATCTTCACCGACGATCTGGGCGGCATCGGTGAATGATGGCGGTGTGTAGGGAGCGGCGTGCATCTGAGCCATCAACTGCTGGATGCGGGCAGTTTGATCGGGTGAGAAGTGAACGACGTGGTCGATCAGGCGCACCTGATCGCCCTGGGAGATGATGCGGCTCTGTTCCAGATCGAGCAGCAAGTTGAAGAAGGCCTGCTTCAGTCCCAGGCGCGCGCGGAGTTCTTCCCGCGACATGCCGATGCGCAGCGGGTTGGCGCGATGGTAGCCGCTCAATTCCTGAATGATCTGCTCCACAAGACCATCATAAACTGCCGCAGCGATATAGGTTGGGCCGGGGAGTTCGAGCAAGCGCTTTTCGTCAAGAGCAGACTGGAGGGCCGCTTCAAGCTCCACTGGGGTATAGCCCAACTGCTTCAGCAAGAACGCGGCTTTGACGGGTTCGGACTGGCTGGCGGCCTGGGCGACTTGCTCGGCGGGCGTGCCACGCATTCGGGTTTCGAGTTTCTCGATCACATCCGACTGGAAGCGACGCCAGCGGCGATCTGGATGGGGATCGACGACGACTCCCCCACCAATGGTCTGCGGGGGTGAAGGATAGCGGAGGATGAAGCGATCGCCCTGGGCAAGCGCCAGAGGGGTTTGCAAGCGAAGCTGAAGCCAACCTTCGGCGCCGGGGGGCAGAATTTCGTCACCGAGCAGGCGGGCGTGGGCCAGCGACTCGGCTGTGCCGACAAAGACTTTCACTTCGGCATCATGCTTGAGGGGGCGGCCAACATCCGCCAGATGGCGAAAGCGCACATCCACCAGACTTGAAACCTGCATCTGACCGGGAGGGGCCACAACATGGCCGCGCAGGATGGCGGCGCGTTCGGTTCCGGCAAGATTGATGGCGACTCGGCTGCCCGGTTCGGCGACCTCGACGGACTGCTTGTAGCTTTGCAAGCCACGAATCCGGGCGCGGATGCTGCCTGGTTGGATTTCGACCTCTTGGCCAACGCGGAGGCGACCACCGAGCAGGGTTCCGGTCACGACCGTTCCGAAGCCACTGATCGAGAAGATGCGATCCACCGGAAGACGCGGATGCCGGTAGTCCGCGCGGGGCGGCATGTTATTCAGAAGAGCAGTTAACCGCGCAGTCAGCTCGGCCAGGCCGATGCCTGCACGGGCTGACACGCGCACGATCTCTGCCTCAGCCAGCGTGGTTCCGGCCACAGCCTGACGCACATCCTGTTCGATGAGGGCAAGCCAGTCAGAATCATCCACCATGTCGATCTTAGTGAGAACGATCAGGCCGTGCTGGATGCCGAGAAGATCGAGGATGGCGAGATGTTCACGAGTTTGGGGCATGACGCCTTCATCAGCGGCGATGATGAGCAGCACAGCGTCGATGCCACCGACTCCGGCGAGCATGTTCTCGATGAAATCACGATGACCGGGGACGTCAACAAAACCGATGGTTTCGCCGGATGGGACGTCCATCCAGGCGAAGCCAAGGTCGATGGTCATCTCGCGGGCTTTTTCTTCGGCCAGTCGATCCGGGTCAATTCCAGTGAGGGCACGGATGAGCGTCGATTTGCCGTGATCGACGTGCCCGGCAGTCCCAACCACGCGCATGGTTCAGGTAGCAGTGCCGGATGCGCCATTGCCGGGCAGGGTGACGGGCTTGGACGCAGGCAGTTTGCTGCCGGTATCGTATTCGAGCAGCATGGCCTGATAGCGGTCACGGTAAAGTTGAGCGCGCTCGCGCTCCAGGTTCCAGATGCGGTTGAGGCTGTCGAGGATGGGCGGGAACATGGCTTCAAGTTCGGTCATGCGCTGGACAAAGCGGTCAAATTCTTTGTCGTGGCTGCGCCAGACTTCATCGTTGGAGATGGTGAACTGCTTCCAGCGTTTCTGATCGTCAGAAGTCCAGTCATTCCATTCCTGGCGGAACCGCTCCTCGCTGAGGCGCTGCATTTCGGCGACTTCGTTGATGCGGCGTTCGAGGCGATCACCGATGCGCTCAAAGTCATCGATGATCTTCTTCATGCTGCGGTAGGCTTCCGACCAGGTTTCAAAACGCTCGATGTTGCGCTGCATGACGCTGTCCTGCTCGCCAAACCGTTTGATGAGATCGGCGATCTGCTGGTCGCGCTGCTGGATGACGAGAGTCTGCTGATCGATGAACTGCTGAATCTGCTCACGGCGTTCGCGGTCACCGTTCTGGACATCCTGGACGCGGCGCTCGGTACGAAGGGCAAGGTCTTCCAGAAGAGTCAGCTTGGGGCGGACACTATCGATCTGCTTCTGGACTTCGGGAATTTCCGATTGGACTTCGGAGATGCGGCGGCTGTCCTGGCGGCGCTGTTCTTCGAGGAAGGCGAGGCGGCGATCCGGCTCTTCGACCTTCTTATAGAGGTCATCAACGCGCTGCTGAAGGGTGGCAACCGAGTCAGAGATGCGTTCACGTTCGACCTGGAGGGCGGGCATGGCATTCAGCACGCGATCCACCCGTTCCAGGCGTTCGGTGAGTTCACGCACGGAACGCGAGAGGTTCTCACGGGCGAGTTCAGCACGGCGCTCGGCTTCACGTTCGGCGATCAGGCGCTTTGATTCGATCCCTTCGAGCATTTGGGCAACTTCACGGCGCACCTGATCCACGAGATCGGTGTCACGGCCATTGGGGGTGATCTGGGTACGGATCACGGTTTGGTCGGACTCCATGCTGTTGACACGCTTGGAGAGAACGGTGATGGTTTCCTGCTGCTGGGCCAAGCGTTCCTCAAGCGTCGCAATCATGGCCTTGTCGCGGCGACGCTCTTCATCCAACCATTCGATCATGCGCGCGGCCTGGTTAATGTCCACAGCCCTGCCTCACTTCTGAACCATTCCGTTCCATATATTAATCCTGGGCGCGATTATAACATATCCCAACCCGGCTCGTGGGCAGAATTTATCAACCAATGAACGGGAAGCACCCACCCTTTGCGCGATTCGCGGCTTTGGATATGATGACCTCAGCGACTTCTCGCAGCATCATCTATGGAAGACCATGCACGAATGGATTTCACTTTCGGAAGCGGCGGCTCTGGTTCAGGATGGGCAAACCATCGCGTTTGGCGGGATGACGATTTACCGACGGCCGACCGCCTTCGCCAAAGCCCTGCTGAGGCGTCCGACGCGACCTAAAGATCTGACGCTGCTGTGTTTCACGGCCGGGTTCGAGTCAGACATTTTAGTCGGCGCGGGGTGCGTCAAAACGGTGCGGTCGTGCTACTTTGGGTTGGAGTCATTCGGATTCGCGCCGATGTTCACCGAAGCGGCTCAGCGCGGAAGCATCGAAGTTTGCGAAGAAACGGAGGCAAGCCTGGCGCTGGGAATCCGGGCGGGTATCGCCGGAGTGGGGTTCATGCCGTCACGGGCCTGGATCGGGACGGATCTGCCGCGACTACGGCCTGATGTCAAGACGATCACTGATCCGTACAGCGGAGAAACGCTCATGGCGTTTCCGGCGATTCACTGCGATGTGGCGGTGATTCATGGGCTGGAAGGCGACCGGCACGGGAACGTGCGGATCAACAACAATGTAGGCGTGGATATTGAACTGATCTATCTGGCGGACATGGTGATCGCCACAGTCGAACGGGTGGTAGATCGCGTGGAAAGGACATTGGATACGACGCTGATCCCGTCTCCGGGAACGAACTACCTGGTTCATGCGCCGCGTGGGGCCTGGCCGACAAGCTGCTACCCCGACTATCCGGTGGGAGGCGGGGAGTTCCTGCGGTATGTGGACGCCTGCAACGCGGGCAAATTCGATGCCTATCTAGACGCCTATCTGAACAGTGACCAATAAAAGATGATCTAGATGGACTAACGAGAAACCGGTACAATAGGGGCATAATCACATATTGCAGACCAGGGGAGTCCATGCGAAATGGGCTGAGAGGGTGCGATGTGCCGCACCGACCCTTGACCTGATCCGGTTCATGCCGGCGTAGGGAGTGTTTGTCCGAGCCTGTTCATTCAGCCACCCCTACCGCAAGCGCAGTAGGGGTGGTTTTCGTTTCTGGTACGAAGGCTTTGAGAACGGACGAGTGCAAGGAGAAGACAATGAAAATTCGATGGTTTGCGGCGCTGGTTCTGCTCCTGGCAATCAGCGGGCCAGCGGCGGCCCAAGAGGAAGCGGACACGATCACGCTGGTGACTCACGACAGCTTCAATGTGAGCGAAACGGTGCTGAACGCTTTCCAGGAGTCGAGCGGAATTCGGGTCGAGATTCTGCGAAGCGGAGACGCGGGCACCATGGTCAATCAGGCGATCCTGAGCATCGGGAATCCGCTGGGGGATGTGCTGTTCGGGGTGGACAACACATTCCTGGGGCGGGCACTGGATGCCAACATCTTTACGCCGTATGAGTCGCCGCTGCTCGACAAGGTCGAGGTGGATTTCCAGGTCGATCCCGACCACCGGGTGACGCCCATCGACTACGGTGATGTGTGCCTGAACTACGATGTGGCCTACTTCGAGGTAGCAGGAGTGAGTGTTCCGTCTACGCTGGAAGAACTGACAAAGCCGGAATATGCCGATCTGCTGGCAGTACAGAATCCGGCCACGTCATCGCCAGGGCTGGCTTTCCTGCTAACGACGATTGCTCACTTCGGAACTGAAGGAGACTACACCTACCTAAACTACTGGCAAGACCTGGTGACGAACGGGGTCTACATCGCCGACGACTGGTCAGATGCATATTACGGCCAGTTCAGCGGCAGCACCGGCAGTGAGGGGTCGCGGCCGCTGGTAGTGAGCTATGCCAGCAGCCCACCTGCCGAGGTCTTTTTCGCGGAGACTCCGACCGATGTGGCCCCGACGGCCAGCATCAGCGCCGACGGGATGTGCTTTCGACAGATCGAATTTGCTGGGATTCTGGCGGGAACCGATCAACCGGAGGCGGCGCAGGAGTTCATCGACTTCCTGCTGAGCATTCCGTTCCAGGAGGACATACCGCTGCAAATGTTCGTGTTCCCGGTCAACAGTGACGCGACTCTGCCGGAGGTGTTCGTCAAGCACGCACAGGTTCCAGAACAGCCGGTCACGATGGGCATTGATGAGATCAATGCCAACCGGGAAAAGTGGATTCAGGAATGGACCGAAACCGTCCTGCGCTGACGCGCTGGGGCTGGCACGGGCTGATGCTCGTGCCGCTGATCTTTCTGGGGTTGTTCTTCGTCTATCCGCTGGTGGCGATCCTCAGACTGAGTCTGTTCCCGGAAGGGTCGGCAGACTGGAGCGGCTTCACACGACTGGTGACATCCGATTACTACCGGGATACACTGGGGTTCACGTTGGGACAGGCGCTGCTCTCGACCGGGCTGACGCTGACGCTGGCGCTGCCGGGAGCCTATGTCTTCACCCGCTACCGGTTCCCTGGTAAGAGCCTGTTCCTGTCGCTTTCGACACTGCCGTTCGTGCTGCCCACCATCGTGGTGGCGACGGCGTTCAGCGCGTTGATCGGTCCACGCGGGCTGGTCAACGAAGGGCTGATGGCGGCCTTCACGCTCGAAGAGCCGCCGATTCAACTGGAGCGGACATTCACGATCATCCTAGTCGTACATGTGTTCTATAACTATGCGGTGGCGCTGCGTATCCTGACAGGGTATTGGGCGAACCAGAACCCGCGCATGGAGGAAGCGGCCCGCATCCTGGGGGCACATGGCTGGCGGCTGTGGTGGTCTATCCGACTGCCGATCCTACGGCCAGCGCTGACCGCGGCGGCGCTGCTGGTGTTCATCTTCACATTCACCAGCTTCGGGGTGGTACTCATCCTGGGGGGGCCGCGCTTCGCGACCCTGGAAGTGGAAATCTACCGACAGGCAGTCAATCTGTTCAACCTGCCGGTGGCGGCAGCGCTGTCTCTGGTGCAGATCGCGGTGATGTTCGCCATGATGGTGATATATACGCGGCTGCAACGGCGGATCAGCAACGATCTAGTCAGCACAGCGACCAGCACCCGCCCACCGCGCACTGGACGAGAGTGGGCGACGGTCACGACCACGCTGGCGTTCATCGGGGTGATGCTATTCGCGCCGCTGGCCGCCCTGATCGTGCGGTCAGTAATGACTAACGAGGGAGAGCTGAGCCTGCGATACTACGCGCAGCTCACCCAGAACAATCGGAATTCGGTGCTGTTCGTGCCACCGATCCAGGCTGTGGGCAACTCGGTGGTCTTTGCAGCGGCCACGACGGGGCTGGCAGTCGGGTTGGGTCTGCTGACGGCTTATCTGCTTTCGGGACGCATCTGGCAGCAAGGAGTCTGGTTCGACGCGGCATTCATGCTGCCGCTGGCGACGAGCGCAGTCACGCTGGGATTCGGCTATATCATCGCGCTGGACGAGCCGCCGCTCAATTTGCGGACTTCTCCGGCGCTGATTCCACTGGCGCACAGCCTAGTAGCAATCCCGTTCGTGGTGCGGAGCACCCTGCCCGCGCTGCGGGCGATCCCGCCTAGTCTGCGGGAGGCAGGCCAAGTGCTGGGAGCGTCACCGTGGCAGGTCTGGCGGCGGATCGAACTGCCGCTGATTAGTCGAGGGGTGATCGTGGGGGCGACCTTCGCCTTCACGGTGAGCATGGGCGAGTTCGGAGCGTCGCTGTTCATCGCTCGGCCAGACACGCCGACGATTCCTGTTGCCATCTTCCGGCTGCTCGGCCAACCGGGAGCGCTCAATTATGGGCAGGCACTCGCCATGAGCAGCATCCTGATGCTGGTTTCGGCGGCGGGATTCATCGTGATCGAACGGCTGCGTACTGCCGGGATCGGAGAATTCTGAATGATCCGCATCGCGCAGGTGACGCGGCGGTATGGACAGGCGCTCATTCTCAAGAGGATCGATCTGGAGGTACAGGCGGGAGAGATCGTATGCCTGCTAGGGCCGTCCGGGTGCGGGAAGACGACGCTGCTGCGGTTGATCGCGGGGTTAGAGCCGCTGGACGGCGGCGACATTCTGTGCGATGGGGAGTCTATCGTCCCAATTCCGGTACATGAACGGCACTTCGGGTTCATGTTCCAGGATTTCGCGCTGTTTCCGCATCTGAATGTGGCCGATAACATCGCGTTCGGGCTGAGGATGCAGCGGATGGACGACGGAGAGATCAGGGGTCGCGTGGGCGAGGTGCTGGAACTGGTCAATCTGGCGGGATTCGAGCGGCGGGATGTAGCGCGGCTCTCCGGGGGGGAACGGCAGCGGGTGGCGCTGGCGAGGAGCCTAGCGCCGAGGCCGCACTTCCTGATGCTGGACGAACCGCTCGGCTCACTGGATGCGGCACTGCGCGATGATCTGACCAGTGATCTGCGGCGGATCATCAAGCAGCTTGGGATCACGGCGCTGTATGTAACGCACGACCAGCGCGAAGCGTTCATCGTAGCGGATCGGGTCGCCATCCTGAATCAGGGGCGCATCGAGCAGATCGACACGCCGACTGCGCTTTACAAGGCTCCAAAGACCGTTTTCGCGGCGCGGTTCCTGGGGCTGGAGAACATCATCAGCGTGCAGCGGCATAACGCGGAATACGCGCAGACGACAGTAGGGGACTTAATCCTATTCGAGCCAGCCCCTTATGTGCTGCTGCACCCGAATGGGATCAACATCGAGGGGTCGTCAGAGGCGGGGATTCCGGTCAAGGTCACAGAGGCGATCTTTCTGGGCGGGAGCCACCGCATCCGGGGGCAGCACAGCAGCGGCCAAATGCTGATGTTCTGGAACCGGAACGGGGATGTTCCGCGACCCGGTGACATCGTCAAGCTGCGGGTCGATCCGCAGGCGGTGATTCCACTCCAGGGGTGAAAGCAAAAGGGCGATCTCGCGACCGCCCTGCTCTTTCGGCAGAAAACCGGGCTAAATATCCAGATTGCGGACGCTCTTGGCGTGGGTCTGGATGAAGCGGCGACGGGGTGGAACGCTGCTGCCCATCAGCATGTCAAAGATGCGGTCAGCTTCGGCAGCATCTTCAATTGTCACCTGAAGAAGCGTGCGCCGGCCGGGGTCCATGGTGGTCTCCCAAAGCTGATCCGGATTCATCTCGCCAAGACCTTTATACCGTTGAACGACCACTTTGGATGGATCGTCGTACTTCCTGAGGGCGCGGGCGAGGATTTCAGCTTCACCCAGGCCAGCTTCAGGATAGACATACTCCATGTTCTTGCCGCTCTTGAGGCGGTAGATGGGCGGCTGAGCGATGTAAAGGTGGCCTTCGGCAATCAGGGGCTGCATGTGGCGGAAGAAAAAGGTCAGCAGCAAGGTGCGAATGTGGCTGCCATCGACATCAGCATCAGTCATGACGATGACGCGGCCGTAGCGCAGGGTCTCGACGGTAAAATCTTCACCGATACCGGTTCCCAATGCGGAAATGAGGGCCTTAATCTCGTTGTTGTCCAGGATTTTGTCCATACGGGCGCGTTCGGTGTTGAGAATCTTGCCACGCAGGGGCAGGATGGCCTGGAAATGGCGGTCACGGCCCTGCTTAGCCGAACCACCGGCACTGTCGCCTTCGACGATGTAGATTTCAGCATTTTCGCCGCGCTGGGAGCAGTCGGCCAGCTTACCGGGCAGCGTCGAGCTTTCCAGCAGGCTGGGGCCGCTGCGGACCAGATCACGGGCTTTCCGGGCAGCTTCCCGCGCGCGCATACTGGTCATGCACTTGTCCACGATCTTACGAGCATCACGGGGGTTGAGTTCGAGGAACTCATTGAAGGCCTCGGTGACGGCTTGCGAGACCGCGCCCTGGACTTCCGGGTTAATCAGCTTGACTTTGGTCTGACTTTCAAACGACGGTCCCGGATGCTTGACGCTGACGATGGCGGTGATGCCTTCGAGGGTATCGCTGCCGGAGAAATTAGGGTCTTTGTCTTTCAGCAGGCCGGCTTTGCGGGCGTAGCGGTTGATGACGCCGGTAATGGCTGAGCGCAGACCGGTCAAATGTGTGCCGCCATCAGGGGTATTGATGGTGTTAGCAAAGGCCATCTCGGTGACATTGGCGGTGTCGTTGTACTGGAAAGCGACTTCAACGCCGATGGTATAAGGGGGCTTTTCCTCCGGCACAATTTCGATATCGCGTTCGACATAGACCGGATCGTGCAGCGTGCGGCGATTGCGATTCAAGTAGCGTACATAGGCGTAGAGTCCGCCCTCGAAGTAGAAAGAGGCTTCACGCGGGATCGGCTGCACCCGTTCGTCGCGCAGTGTGATGGTGAGCCGGCGGGTAACGAAGGCCATTTCGCGGAAACGCTGAAGAAGCGTCTCGTAGCTGAAGCTGTTGCGTTCCAACACGGTGAAATCAGGTCGGAAGGTCTGGATGGTCCCGGTTCCTTCGCCATCGTTCATCTTGCGAACGCGCACCACATCGGTAGCCGGACGGCCGGCACGGTATTCCTGTTCCCAGACGTAGCCATCACGAAACACGGTGGTCTTCATGACCTCAGAAAGGGCGTTGACGGCAGAGACACCCACACCGTGCAAACCGCCACTAACCTTGTAAGCACCGCTGCCGAACTTGCCACCCATGCCGATCTTAGTCATGACACCTTCGACGGTCGGCCGATTCGTATCGGGGTTGATGCCCACGGGGATACCGCCGCCGTTGTCCTGCACAGAGACTACGTTGTCGTCGTAGAGCGTGACTGTGATACGGTCGCAGCGCCCAGCCAGCGCTTCATCAACGGAGTTATCGACCACTTCATACACCAGGTGATGGAGCGCTTTGCTATCGGTGCCGCCGACATACATGCCAGGACGGGTGCGGACATGCTCCATTGGGTCAAGATAACGAACATCAGCATCAGTCTGCTGGCGGGGCGCAGCAGTCTCACGATCTGCCATAGCTGCTCCTTACTCAATAGTCAATTGGCAAGTCTGTATGGGTATTGGGGATAATGATGCACTCGGAGAAAATCCTGATGCTCTTCATTAGAAGATGATACCACATCAGCGCCCCTGACACAACGGCGGATCACAAGAATCAAGACTTTTGTTCTACGAACAATCTACGATCGGCAACTTGACTCCACCTTAGCCCCGCTTTACAATCCGCCTGAAGCCTCCGTAGCTCAGGGGATAGAGCAGCGGTCTTCTAAACCGTTGGTCGGGGGTTCGAATCCCTCCGGGGGCGCAGGTCGATCAAGCGGCTTTGCGGGAAAGAAAATGCCCCGGTTTGACCGGGGCGTTTGCGTTGGAAAGGTCAGGAGACAATCTGCTCGTAGGCAGCCTGGGTTTCCGCCGAGGGTTTCTTGTTCTCGCGTTTGAGATCACTGACCAACCGCTGGTAGTGAGCAGCGGCTTCGCTGCGGCGGCCAAGGCGGGCATAGAGCTGCATCACTTCGCGGTGAATGGCTTCGCGGCTGCTGTCTTCAGCCAGCGCGCGCTGAAAGAGCGCCAGGGCGTGTTCAGGGCGATCTTCCTTGAGGCGAATGTAGGCCATTTCCGAAAGGGCTTCAAGGTAGCCTGCGCGGAAATCGGCACGGCGATCCTGAATCCACTGGTCAGTATGTCCTTGCAGGAACGGCCCCCGGTAGATATCGATAGCGCGCTGCCAGGCTGCCTGACGCTTCTTGGAGTCTTCAGCGGTACGGCCGTCCATCAGCGCTGTGACGAAATCCATGATGTCATAATGCACGGCGAGGTCGGGATTGACGCGATAGTAACCCCCATCATGTACCAGCACGTCCAGATCGAGGGCTTTGTGCAAACGGCGCTTGGTAACATGGAAAACATTGACGGCCTGATCCATCGCCAACTCAGGCCAGAAGGCCTGGCAGATTTCAGAACGGGTGATGATGGGGCGATCCAGCGCAAAGAAAAACAGCAGACGGGGAAGGTGGCCCTCCCAGGATTCGATGGTTGTGCCATTCATGATGACCGTTCCAGGGCCAAGGGCGAAGACCTCCAGCTTGTGCTTTCCGGTTGTCTCGGTGCCATAGAAGTCCTGCTTGATGAGCAGATCATCTTCCAGTAGAGCGGCGCGTTTCTGGGAGATCATCGATACCCACGACAGGCGCGGGAGCGTCCGGCTGTTGATGACAAGCTTTACATTCTCCGGGAGACGGCCAACAAGACGTTCAATGAACATCTGAATGTCATCAGCAGTATCGCTGCGATCATATTCGTCCAGGATGAGATAGGTCAGTTTGCCGGCTACTTCCGACAAGTCCTGAACGAAGGTTTCGAGCAGAAGTTCCGGGTCGTGATAGGAATCCGGGTGTAAGATGTTGATATGCCGGCCAAAAGTGGGATGCTGCCCGGCCAGATCATGGGTCATGCCGGTCAAAAAGGACTGCAAGTCGATGTCATCAGGGCCAAGGGAGTAATAGTACACCTGGGCGTCGGTGGATGCGATCAATCTTGCAGTCAGCACGGAGCGATAGCGACTGCGGGGATGGAGTAGGATAAGCTTCGCCTGCGCCGATTGATCCACAAAAGCCTGATAGGCTCGGTCAACAAGGTTGTTCAGATTCATGCTGTATCACATTCTTTCTCAACAGAGGCAACTCACTAACTGTACCACAGCTTAATACAAATTACTAATGCGGAAGTACCTATCGGGTATTTTTGCTTACATTTCAGCATATGAACGATCAGATCGCAGCAATAGCGACTATTTTGAGCATCGAGACGAGGCAACCAGGAAAGGCTTAGTATGTCCAAAAGCACAACCCTACGCCCTCCACGTCCGCTGGGGGTGACACTTGCCGTCTTGGCCAGCACCGTTCTATTCAGCCTGTTCCCGCTGATGCAGGTCATGCTGTTCCTCAATGTGAGGCAGCACTTTGTATCGCAGAGTTTCGATCCGTCGTATGGAGACCCGATTATCGCAGGCGCGGATGTGCTGGGTGTCCCTGATACGCTATTGATGTTTCAGGGGTTCGTCGCCATCATCTTCCTGGTGATCGCGGTAATGGCGTGGCGCGGTCACCCGCCGCAGATGCGCTTCGTTCTAATGGGCGCAGTGCTGTTTCTGACCATCCTGCGCTTCCTCATGACGGTCTCACCCACGCCGTCAGACCCACAGTCAGGTTACAGTTCGCTGGATTCGATCCTGAGGCTGCTCAATTCCACGCAGTTCGTGCTGAATCTGCTGGTGATGCTGTATGTTGTTTGGTATCTGAATCGCGGCCCGGCCAGGGCATTCTATCGTGGTGCCTATCTGACTCCGCCGGGAACTCCCGCATCCGAAGCCTGATCCCGACCTAAGTCCGGGGTTCGCGGTCGTCCATCTCCATCTGCACCAGTTCACGGCGCAGCGTCTTGCCGACCAGGGTCTTGGGCAGCTCACGGATGAAGGCATAGCGGCGCGGGACTTCATAGGGCGCGAGAAATTTGGCGCAGTGATCAATGAGTTCCTGTTCGGTCACGGTGTGGTCAGGCTGTAAGACGATCCAGGCTTTGAGGGCTTCTTGGCCGTGACGCTCGGGATGCGGCACAGCGGCCACACCAACTTCCAGGACGGCGGGATGATCCTTGAGTACCTTCTCGACGTTGTTGGGGTAGACGTTGTAACCGCCAATGAGCGCCATATCCTTCTTGCGATCCACAATATAGAAGTAGCCGTCTTCGTCCATGCGGCCAATGTCGCCGCTGTAGAGCCATACCTTGCCGTCTTTCTCGCGGAGCACGTTGGCCGTCTCAGTGGGCATCCCGTGGTAGCCAGACATCAGGTTCGGCCCGGTCATGACGATTTCGCCGATCTCGCCAATGGGGAGATCGGTCACACCATCATCCAGGCTCACAATCCGAACATCCATATCAGGCAGCGGCATACCCACCGATCCGACCTTGTTTTCGCCGAGGAGGGGGTTGGAATGTGAGGCGGCGGAGGTCTCGCTCATCCCGTAACCTTCGTTGAGGCGGCGCGCGCCGGCGGCTTCAAACTGCCTCTTGGTGGCGGGAGGAAGCGGCGCGGCTCCGCTCTGCGAAATCTGGAATGAATCCATGCGGACTTCGCCCGATTTCACGCGCGGGTGATTCACAACGGCATTGAACAGAGCCGGAACACCCAGAAACACATTGGGGCGATAGACATGGATCACATCGACCAGATTATCGACATCGCGCGGATTGACGATCAGCAGAATCTTCGAACCGGAGGCCATGGCCTGACTGAGCATCACAACAAGGCCGAAGACATGAAACATGGGGATAGCCCCCAGATAGACCATGTCCTCGCGGGCAAGGCGTCCCCAGGGACCTTCCTGAGTCTCCAGCACCGACGACCAGGCTTGAATCTGGAGCATATTGGCGACGAGAGCGCGATGGGTCAGCACCGCGCCTTTGGAGACGCCAGTCGTGCCGCCGGTGTATTGGAAAAGCGCGCGATCTTGAGGCGTAACGGCGACGTTGGGTTTCTGGCCGCGATGCTGAGCCAGCACATCCTGGAACCAGACATCACCGGAGGCCAACTGCTCGACGCGATGCCCGTCTTTCTTCTCTTTGGCAAGTGTAAAGAGCAGTCGGGCAGCAGGCGGTAGGTAGTCCTTGATATTGGTGACGATCACCCGTTTGACTTTGGTGCCAGATTGGATGGATTTGATAGCGGAATAAAACAGACTCAAGGTGATGACAATTTCAGCGTCGCAGTCATTAATCTGGTACTGCATCCGGGGCGGCGGATAGGTGGGATTGGTCGCGGCAACCACACCGCCCGCCTTGAGAATGGCGAAGTAGGCAATGGCGAAGGAAGCCGAGTTCGGCAGGATGACGGCGACTCGATCCCCCTTCTTCAGACCCATCGCGATCAACCCGACAGCCAGCGCATCCGACTCGGCGTCAAGTTCCCGATAGGTCAGGATGCGCGATTGGCTGCCAAGCAGCGGCAGTTTGGCCGGGACGATCAGCGCCACACGGTCGGGGTGTTGCTGCGCCGATTCGGTCAAGAACTGGTGAATGGGTTTAGGTGGGTAAGGCTCCAATGAAGCTGGAACGCCAGTATCGTAGTTTTTCGTCCAAGGTCGTTCAAGATAAGTTGCCATCTTTTCGTCATAACCTCGTATTGCATTCAGGGATTCAGTTCCACAGCCGCCTGCGTCAGCACGGTCTCATTACGTTCCGCCACTTTACACCGAAATATGATTCGCTGCTCGCTCTCCCGCCACATCTCGGTGACAAGGGTTTCACCGGGGAAGACGTGCCTGGCGAAACGCACTTTGATGCTCTTGAAACGCGCGGGATCGTTGCCGCAGAAGTGTTTGAGCACAGCCCGTCCAGCGAAACCAAACGTGCAGAGGCCATGCAGGATCGGGCGGTCGAAACCGCCCAGAGCAGCCATCATCGGATCGGCATGCAGCGGGTTGATGTCCCCTGACAGGCGGTAGAGGAGCGCCTGCTGCGGCAGGGTCTTCTGTTCAACCACCGCATCGGGCTGCCGATCCGGCGGGACATTCACCTCACCGGACGGGCCGCGATCTCCTCCGAAGCCCCCTTCCCCCCGAATGAACATGGATGACTCATTCACGACCATGACTTCACCCTGCTGATCGTGGCAGAGCGTTTCAGTGACGATCACCATGCCGCTGCCCTTGTCGTAAACCTGGGTGATGCGCGGATGGCAGTGAATCGTGCCGCGCGGCTGTATCGGGCGGACGATGTGGAGGAACTGCTCACCATGCACCAGCATCATCGGATTGAATTCGAAGTCGCCGATGCGACCGCCCACAAGGACATCGATCATCTTGGAGGGATAGAGCACAGCGAAGGTAGGGAAGACTTTGAAGCCGCGTGTACTCAGCTCATAAACAAACTGAAGCTCTTCCTGATCCAGCCAATCCAGCGGAGCGCCGATGCCGAGGGCATACAGTACGGCATCACGCTCGGTATAGGAGAAAGTGAGCATCGGGAACTCATGGCCGACGAGTTGATCGGCTTGTGCTTTGGTGATAGGCATGTTGATTCTCTCCGAATCAAAACACCCGGCTGAGTTTCACTGGTCAGCCGGGCGTTTCAGCGGATGGGTTATTTAGCCGACTTTTCGCGTTCAGCCATTTCCAGTTGGACGAGTTCGCGCCGCAGCGTCTTGCCAACGGCCGTCTTCGGCAGTTCAGAGATAAAGGCGATGCGCGTGGGCACTTCATAGCGGGCCAGCTTCGCGGTGCAGAATTCGATCAGTTCCTTCTCGGTGACAGTCATACCGGGACGCAGAACGACCCAGGCCTTGAGCGACTCCTGCCCAGCCTTGTCCTTATCAGGGTGCGGCACGGCAGCTACACCGACTTCGAGAACGGCGGGATGCTCAGCGATGACCTTCTCGACACCGGTCGGATAGACGTTGAAGCCGCCGATCAGGGCCATGTCTTTCTTGCGATCCACGATGTAGAAGTACCCGTCCTCGTCCATACGGGCAATGTCACCTGTATAGATGAAGGATTTGCCGTCCTTCTGGCGCAGAACGTTGGCCGTTTCAGTTGGCATGCCGTGATAGCCCACCATGATCTGCGGGCCGGAGACGATGAGTTCGCCGACTTCACCGACGGGCACTTCGGTCACACCATCATCCAGGCTGACGACCCGCACATCCATATCCGGCAGCGGCAGACCAATCGAGCC
>CAZKXW010000039.1:0-39092 GCA_964556745.1 uncultured Anaerolineaceae bacterium | reverse complement strand
ATCAGCCTTGTTGACATCGACGTCTTTGGGCAAATACTGAACTGGCCGGAACGCTTCTTCGGGGATGTAGCGGGCGAACTACTGGCAATGACTCGCGCGGGACTGGACAGGATCAAAAATGGGCATCAGCGTGGTGGATGAGAACGTCTGGATCATGATGCAGGTCAGTGACGATGGAGACCCCTACAGATGGACATGCAGCGAGGCGTGCGTCAACTGGGGAGAGATGATGCTCTCCTCTGCCGACCGGATCGTGTTAGATTAAACCATGCGAATATCTGCCAACTACTTCAGCAAGATTTCCCGTGGCGGACTGGCCTATGCCATCTTGACCAGCTTGCTCACGGCCCCCTTTGGTCGCATTAAGTTCGTACCCGTCACTTTCGATGAATACGATCACGCTGTACTCCCATCCGGGATGGTCGTGCCGGATGAAGATGATCGCATCTATGCTGCTGCCGCCTACGCGGCACCTGCGCCCATTCTGAACGCTACCGATACCGACTGGAGCCAGTGCCAAGGGAACCTGGCGCAGTTCGGCATTGAAGTCCGGGAGTTGTGCCCAGACTACATCGCCGACAAGACCAAAGCCTGAAACACGCTTTCGAGTCTCCGCGCCTACTCACCCCTTCGGGACCTCCTTCGTGAGGCAGTGGACGGCTCCGCCGCCGTTGGCGCTGGCCGAGCAGTCCATCGGGATGATCGTGTAGTCCGGCATGGCCGCCCGGTAGACCGCCAGCGCCTCGGCATCTTCGCGCAGGCCATAGACAGGAACCAGCACGCGCCCGTTCACCGTCAGGGCATTGGTGTAGCTGCGCCAGACCGGATAGCAGAACCAGTTGAGATAGAGCGGCGGAGTCGGCAGCTCGAAGATGCGATAGGGTTCCCCGGCGGCGTTGGTCTGCGTCTCGAAAACGCGCCGCGCCCGCCGCAGATTGTTTCCGTTCACCAGCCCCGTCGCGCGGCTCAGCAGCACCGTCCGGGCATCAGCCAGCTTGACGAGCAGATCGACGTGGCCGGTCTCTTCACGCTCCAGGCGGGGCGTGACGATCAGCTTGTCCGCGCCCAGCATTGCTCGCAGCCGCTCGACGGTCAGGTCGGGGTTGGCGTGGAAGGCATGTTCCGACACGATCACCGTGCCCTGCCCATCCGACCAAATGTTGCCGCCTTCCAGATGCAGGTCGAGCCGCCGCGTGGGGAGTCCTGCCTGGGCCGCCCACCGCAGAGTCAGGGCGTCATCCTGCTCCTGGGGATAAGACGGCAGCGGGTCATAAATGAACTTCAGGCAGACGCGCTGCCCCTGAGCATCCCGCCCGACGACCGGGCCATAGTCACGCACCCAGATGTCATCGGTGGGCAGCGCCCAGAAGCGCACCCGATCCAGATCGACCGTCCCGGATCGCTGAAGGAACCAACGGACAGATGCGCCCCAAAACGCCGACGGAACCAGGATCGTCACTGGCGCGGCGGGCGCAATGGCCGCCGCCATGGCCGTATGCAGCGGCCACAGCGCCGGATAGAAAGCCGGCCAGCTCAGCAGCACCGTTTCGATAGGCTCCCATTGGGCGGGCAGCCGGATCGGGCCGGGCTCGGCCGACAGCGGTTCAGCGAAGGACGTGACCGTCTCGATCTCGTGAGATTCGGCCAGCGCCCGCCGCGCCGAGTCTCGTTCAGCCGGCGCGATCAGCCTCCAGCGCAGTAAATAGGCAGTCATTGCCTCTGGACTCTGCGGGGGATGTAGATCGGCAGAGGCGGCCGTCCAGCGTTCCAACACCGGCAGGCTCAGGCGGCGCAGCCAGCCGGGCATTCGCCGACGCCACAGCGGATAGGGCACAGTCTGGAATTGGAGGGGTAAGCGGCTCAATGCGACTCGATCCTGAATTGCTGGTTGAAAGAAGTTTCAAGCCTACCCTTAAGCGGACATTCTTTGCCAGCCCGGATCAACCGCCAGTTTTGTTCAGACCTTCTTTGGCGCGGGCGTTCTGCGGGTCTCTTTCGAGCGTCATCGTGTACCAACGACGCGCATTCTCCATATCGGCGGCTTTGTAGTAAAAGTCAGCGACCAGCACCCAGACATCGATGTTGGCTTGCTGCCAATCCTCCATGCGGAAAGCAACTTCCAGCGCATAAGCGGAAAGTTGCCACTGGCTCTGCTGCTCCCAATACCCGCTCCAGGTATAGAGTTCCTGAATCATTGCAGTCTGGTCGGTGAGCGTTTTCAAGACGTGGCTGGCATCATCGAAACGTCCTGACCAGGTGTAGGTCAATCCCAGCCCCTTGACCGTGGCCTGATAGGTTGGCTCAGCAGCGTAGGCTGTCTCCAGGTGTGGGATCGCCTCTTCATAACGTCTCAACCCAACCAGCAGATTACCCAGGCGGCGGTTAGGAGCGGCTAAATTGGGAGCAATTTCCAGCGCCAACTGGTAGTCCGCCTGAGCTGCAAGAATGATCTGCATCTGATCAATCTGGTTGGGAGGCACATCGGGATTGACGAGGTTGTCAGACAGCGCCTCGCTGATTGCGCCCTGGTTGGTATACCACAGTGCCCGCAGATTGGACTGGAAGACGATCCCGCCGACCAATGCAACCAGCAGGACGACGCCAGCGAGGGCCAACGTCAAATGCGGTCGTCCTCCGGCAGGACGACGCATCGAGAGGGACTGCTGGGTCAGGGCAGCCGCTCCAGATGCCACTGCGATCCCCAGCCCCAGGAACAGCACCGGCATGATCCAGGGGCTTTCGGTGTACTGGCGCGAGTCGGTCAAGCCGTGCACCAGCGTGGCAGTGACACCTGCGACGGCTCCAAAGAAAACCGGGCTAGGAACAGCATGGCGCAGCACATGGCCGACATAGCCATACCAGGCTGCGATCATCGATAAAAAGGCAATGATTCCCAGCAAACCCTGACTTAACCAGATAGTCAGATAGAGGTTGTGGGAATAGGTGAACAAGGGCACAAAGATCAGCAGGCTGTAGCGCGAGTAGGGCATGGCGAAGGTATCCCCCAACCCCAGCCCAGTGAATGCGTAGTCCCCAGCCAGATACAAGCTGTTTTTGAACAGTTCCAATCGACTGGCAGCCGTGCCCAGCAAGGACTGCATAAATGGGATGCGGTCGCCCAGCACCGATCCGCCCAACAGCACGGCGATGACCACCAGGACAAAGCCCAGCAGCAACGGCAAGGCAATGGCGGGGCGATGCTTAAACATCACCAGCACGACGGCCAGCATCATCCCCACCACCAGACCAAGCCAAGCGCCGCGCGAATAACTCATCAGCAGGCCGAGCAGCATGACACCGATGAGGACCAACCAAACCATCCGGCCACGTCCCCGCTGCATCAACAGCAGAGCCGCGGCCAGCGGGATCATCATCTCCAGCACGGTTCCAATAGCGTTCTCGTGGAGATATACTTCCAGATCAGGAAGCTGCGTGGTCAGGCTGCCCAACCGCCTGATGATCCCGGGAACTTCGCCGTAGCCCTGGTATTCATACTGGAGCACGAAGAACAAGGCCAGGCCGGTTCCCAGCAGCACCAACATGGCCGCGATAATCCGCGCTGCATCATCGCGGCGTCCGGCATAGGCAGTAACAGCATAGGCCAGTATACTCAGCAGGATGACGCCCAGCGTGGTATCGCCGCGATCCTGGTAGATGACATGCCGGGTCAAGAAAGCAGACAAACCGAAGACCAGCGCCGCGCCCATCGAGAACAGCAGGGCGAGCGAGAGACGAGGCTGAATCATGAAGCGGCCTCTCTGAACAGTGAACGACCTGTACACCACCGATTCAAGCAAAGTAGGCTTGCGAGGTCATTTCACTTTTAGATCTGCGCCGCCTTGCAATTCTACGAAAATTGTAATGAACCGCGCGTTAACCACGTCTAGAGACTAAATGGAAGGTATTGGACACTCTATGGCCGAACCGATCATCCTGACCGATGCACAATTGGAATCCGTGCTGCGCGGCGATAAAGCCGTACTGATCCTGCTGACGACTGGCGATGGTCTGCGCGGGGACTTCCTCACGGCTTTCAAGCAGGCCGCCGAGCAGAATCCGGGGATCGTCTTTGCCCGGATCGATACAGCCAGCAATCGGGTTGCCGCCCAGCGCTTCGACGTCGGCAGCAAACCGGTGCTGGTGGGCTGGTTTGGCGGTGAAGAAGTGCTGCGGCGCAGCCGTCCCTGGGGCGCGGATGTTCCGCTAGCGATTGAGCTGCTGACAGGGAAGGTGAAGGAACATCAGCCGGCGGATGCCCAGCCTGTAGCAATGGAGAAACCCGTGGAGAAGCAGCCTGTGATCAATGATAAGCCCGTACACGTGACCGACGCCACCTTCGAGGCCGAAGTCCTCAACCATGACCAGCCCGTCCTGATTGACTTCTGGGCGGAGTGGTGCGGCCCGTGTCGCATGGTCGGCCCGATCCTGGACAAGCTGGCGAAGGAATTCGCCGGGCGCGTGCGGATCGCCAAAGTCAACGTCGATGAGAACCCTGGCCTGGCGCAGGCCTTCCGGGTGATGAGCATCCCGACGATCATGCTGGTGAAGAACCGCACCATCGTCTTCAGCCAGCCTGGGGCGCTGCCAGAACCGGCTTTCCGCGATCTGCTCAACCAGTTGATCGCCCTGCAAGTTCCAGCAAAAGGGGCACCGCAGCCGACTCCCCAACAGTAAGCGCTGTCCCGCTGTCTAACGCAAGGGGCGAACTCACGGGTTCGCCTCTTTCGATTCAGGCAAACTCGGTTTTCAGCAGGCGGTAGAGTCCCGGTTGCGGAACATAACCGAGTTTGGCGTTGATCCGCAGCATGGGTTCGTTCTCCGAGTCATTGTGCGTCCGCAGTACTTCAGCGGGTGTGGTGCGGGCGTGGCGGATGCTGAGTAGCTTGAGAGCTTGGGCGATCTTGCGGCCCCGGTAGGATTGCAGGACGCCGGTCATCAGGTTGTAGGCCGAGTGATCCTCGGCGAAGTAGCCCACCGCCGATAAGCCCACGAACTGATCGCCATCGGCGGCCAGGATTTGACCGGCGGGGTCGAACCAAGACGCCGAGTTGAAGATTCCGTTGAAGGCTTCAAAATCCGGGAAGCCCCGGTTCATGTCTGGACTCTGGAGCGAGGTCTCACGGTTGACGGCCCACAGCTTATAGCGGTTCGCGGTCGTGTCGCCGATTTCGGCTAGCGAGAAGAGGTGTATGCCTTGCACCCGGACTGAATCGATCAGTCCAGTAAAGCGCGACTCATCGAAACGGCGCAAGTCCAATACCGACTCGAACAAATGCCGCTCGATATGGAAGCCACGCCGTTCGGCGAAGCGCAGCGAGACCATATCATCGTCGCGGACTTCACTCAGGAAGGCGCTGGTCTGCTCGTCACGCAGCAGTCTCAGCCCTTCCTGGTAGATGGCCGCCCCCATCTGCTGACCCCGCCGCCCCGGATCGACAATCAACCAGAGCCACTGCTGGCGCGGTTGCATCCACTCGGTACGGTAGATCAGAACGTAGCCGACAGCTGCCCCGCTCGAATCCACAGCGACCAGACGACGGCGGCGAATCCCGACCGAGTCCATCCGATCTTCTTCGCGCAAGTCTTCCGATGTCCACCGCCGCTGCTCAAAAGGTGTTACCAGCGCGGCGATCCACTCGTAATCCTGGCCGGGGTCAGCCGGGCGGAGCGTAATCTGGGGGAGCATGGGGACAATCCTCCAATTTCCTAGATAGATGACCACCGCTCCCCAAAGAAGCTATTTCCGGGTCGCGTAGCCCTGCGGATGGGACTTATGCCAGTTCCAGGCTGTTTCGATGATTGAGTGCAGGCTGCCGAATTCGGGACGCCAGCCCAACTCTTGCGTGATCCGGGTACTGTCGGCGATGAGCGTGGCCGGGTCGCCAGGTCGCTTTTCGCCCACCACTGCCGGGATCGCATGGCCGGTGATGGCACGGGCGGTTTCGACCACCTGCATGATCGAATAGCCCTTGCCGTTGCCCAGATTGTATTTGCGGCTCTTGCCATCGGCCAGAGCTTCCAGCGCCAGAACATGGGCTTCAGCCAGATCGATGACGTGAATGTAGTCGCGGATGCAGGTTCCGTCGGCAGTGGGGTAATCCCCACCGAAGATGGTCAGCTTCTCGCGCTGGCCCAGTGCCACCTGGAGAATGATCGGGATCAGATGGTATTCAGGCGTGTGATCCTCGCCGATGTGTCCGTTCGGATGAGCTCCACTGGCGTTGAAGTAGCGCAGGCAGCAGTAAGCCATGCCGTAGATGCGATCCATCCAGTGCAGATAACGTTCGATGATGTACTTACTTTCACCGTAAGGGCTGCCCGGGACGATGCGCTCTTCAGCTACAATCGGGATGACTTCAGGGTCGTCGAAGAGATTGGCGGTAGAGGACAGGATAAAACGCTTCACTCCACCTTTGGCGGCGGCTTCCAGCAGGTTGCTGGCCGCGACGGCATTGTCACGCAGGTAGAGCCAGGGCTGCTGCATACTCTCACCGACCAGGGTGTGACTGGCGAAGTGGAGGATGCCGTCGAAGCAGTGCTGTTCGAAGAGACGATCCACGACCGGTTTATGGAGCAGGTCGCCGTAGACAAAGGTCGCTTTGGGATGGACAGCCTCGCGATGGCCAGTATACAGGTTGTCAATGACTACAACCTCGTAGCCACGCTGAATCAAGAGATCGACGACATGGCTGCCGATATACCCCGCGCCGCCGGTGACAAGTACCTTCATGTAATGATGCTCCTGTAATTGATGAACACAAGCCCAGTCTACAGATTCGACCTTACATTGACCTGCAAGGGTTTGCAAGTCGAGACAAATGCCGACGGCTGTCAGGGTCTTATGCTAGATTGAGAAAGCCAGAGCCTTGATTTGAAGCGGCTTAGGGTTTCCTATTGTCTGTCTTGATGATTTGGCCCACTCGGTTATGCAACCGACAGACCACAGCCGGGAGCGTACACAAACGGACATGGTTGTTGCGTGCCAACTGAGCAGCAAGCGCAGCGCTGATGTAGGCGTTGTCGTGCGGCTATACTCTTGCAATCAATCACTGGTTGGTAGTTTATTCTACAGCTATACTCGTACCCATGACCAATTTTGAGACTCAAGACCCCGAAGAACGCGAGCCGGACCGCTATACCCCGGTAGACGGCATCCCGCCCGATCATATCGGCGTGCTGATTGCCGGGGTGGTGTTCATGCTGGTCGGTTGGCTGGGGCTGTACCAGCTCGTGACCACCTCGCTGCCTCTCGTCGGCCAGCGCTGGCTTTTCTTTATCCTGCTCCAGCTCGCCGTCACCGGCACGGTGCTGCCCTTCGTCCGCTACCTGAACGTCCGCTTTACCCCCGTCACTGCCGATCTGCCCCCCGGTGGCGTGATCGTCCGCCAGAGCATCTGGATCGGCCTGTTCGTGGTGATGTGCGCTTGGCTGCAGATACCCCGCGTGCTGACCCTGCCCATGGCGATCCTGATTGCCCTGCTGTTCATCATCATCGAAGTCTTCCTGCGTTCACGGGAAATCCGCAATGAACGGCGCGACTAACCCCCTCCGCGCCCTCCCCTCGGTCGAAAGCCTGCTCACCAGCCCGGTCGGAACCGAACTTATCGCCCGCTACGGCCGCGACTCGACCCTGGAAGCCTTCCGCACCGTCCTGAGCGCCGCGCGGGAGCGGCTCCGCGCCAGGGAATCGAGCGGGGCCGACACCCAGTCCCTGCTGGAACAGGCCGCCGACGCCCTCCGGGAACGCTTCACCCCCACGCTGCGCCCAGTCATCAACGCCACAGGGATCATCATCCACACCAACCTGGGCCGCGCCCCGCTTTCCAAGGCCGCCCAACAGGCCATCGCTGAGGTCGCCGGGCACTACAGCACCCTCGAATTCGACCTGAAGACAGGCAAACGCGGCAGCCGTCTGCGCCACGCCGCCGAACTGCTCAGCGAGATCACTGGGGCAGAAGCGGCGCTGGTCGTCAACAATAATGCGGCTGCCCTGGTGCTGATCCTCTCGGCCTTCGCTCAGGGACGCGAAGCGATCCTCTCGCGCGGACAGTTGGTCGAGATCGGCGGTGGCTTCCGCGTCCCCGAAGTGATGGAACAGAGCGGCGCGAAGCTGGTCGAGGTTGGCACGACCAACCGCACCCGCGCCGCCGATTACGCGCGGGCGATCACGCCCCAGTCCGCCCTGCTCATGCGTGCCCACGCCTCCAACTTCAAGCAGATTGGCTTTGTGGAAAGCGCCTCGCTGGCTGAGATGGCCAAAGTCGCTCACAGCCACGGCCTCCTGCTGGTCGATGACCTAGGCAGCGGGGCACTGCTGGATACCGCCGCCTACGGGCTGGAACACGAGCCGACTGTGCAGGAGAGTCTCCAGGCCGGCTGCGATCTGGTCGCCTTCAGCGCAGACAAGCTCCTTGGTGGGCCGCAGGCCGGCATCATTGTGGGCCGCCGCGAGTTAGTCGAGCGCCTGCGCGAGCATCCGCTGGCGCGGGCCGTCCGCGCCGATAAGCTCTGTCTCGCCGGGCTGAGCGCCACGCTCGATCACTACCGGCGCGGTGAAGCTGTGACGCACATTCCCATCTGGCGGATGATCGCCCGCCCACTGGACGACCTTCGCGCCACGGCGCAAAGCTGGGCGCGGGCGCTCAGTGGGCAGGTCATCGATGGACAGTCAGCCGTCGGCGGGGGCAGCCTCCCCGGTGAGACGCTGCCCACAGCGCTGGTCGCCCTGACCGTCCCCGCGCCGGATGTGGTCGCCACCCGTCTCCGCCTGGGGAATCCGCCCGTGATCGCCCGGATCGCTGAGGGCCGCCTGCTGCTCGATCCGCGTACCGTCCTGCCGGGTCAGGAATCGGCGCTGCTGGCGGCAGTACATGCCGCGCTTTGATTTAAGGAAGTTTCCACATGACCCCAATGCCTCCGCCGCAGCGGATGGCGCTGCGGACGCTGCCCCGCAACGTCTGGATCGTCACCGCCACCAGTTTCCTGACCGATGTTTCCAGCGAGATGATCTTCAACCTGCTGCCGCTCTTCCTGGCGAATGTGCTGGGCGTCCGCACCAACGTCATCGGCCTGATCGAAGGCATTGCCGACAGCACGGCCAGTCTGTTGAAAGTCTTCTCCGGCTGGCTTTCCGATGTACTGCGCCAGCGCAAGCGGTTGACGGTGCTGGGCTACAGCCTCTCCACCCTGGTCAAGCCGCTGCTCTATCTGGCCGCCAGTTGGCCGGCGGTGCTGGCCGTGCGTTTCGCCGACCGGATCGGCAAGGGCATCCGCACCGCCCCGCGTGACGCTCTCATCGCCGACAGCATCGACCCGCGCTATCGTGGGCTGGCCTTCGGACTGCATCGCGCTGGTGATACGCTCGGTGCGTTCGTCGGGCTGGGGATCGCTCTGCTGGTCATCCTGGCGACCCAGGCCGAGAGCCTGACGCTCACCCGCGAAACCTTCCAGACCCTCGTCCTTATCAGCATCATCCCAGCGGCGCTGGCCGTGGTGGTACTCAGCCTCGGCGCACGCGATACGCCCGTCACCGGGCATGCCGCTCGTCCCCGGCTGAGTTTGCGCGAGATGCCGCCCAACTTCCGGCGCTTCCTGTGGATCGCTCTGATTTTCACGCTGGGGAACTCAGCCGACGCCTTCCTGATCCTGCGGGCACAGGAACGAGGCCTGAGCCTGACGGGCGTGCTGGGGATGCTGATGAGCTTCAATCTGGTTTATGCCCTGGTCTCTGGCCTGGCAGGGGCGCTCTCCGACCGGATCGGTCGGCGGCGCGTCATCCTCATGGGCTGGACAGTCTATGGGCTGATCTATCTGGGGTTCGCGCTGGCCGTGACGGGCTGGCAAATCTGGGCGCTGTACGCGCTCTACGGCCTGTATTACGCCACCTTCGAGGGCGCGGCCAAAGCCTTCGTCGCCGATCTTGTCCCAGCGGCGCAGCGTGGCACAGCCTACGGCATCTACAACGCCGTCATCGGGCTGGTGGCTTTTCCGGCCAGCCTTTTGGCCGGGATCGTCTGGCAGGGGATCGGTGGCTGGACGGGTTTCGGCCCGGCCGCGCCCTTCGTGATGGGCGCGGGCTTCGCCCTGGCAGCGATGCTGTTCCTGTGGCGCTGGAAGGGGACGGTCGCCGCGACTTAAGTCACTGGTTCGAGACTGTTGAGGTAATCGCCGAACCCGGCCAGGCTGTCCAGCGCGTAGGCCGTCATCGTCCACAGGTCGCCCGTCGGGACGCGCGTCACCTGCGGATCAGGCCGGGGAGCCTGGTCGAGCAGGCTGTACAGGTCATTCAGGCGGCTCTGATGGCTGGATCGCATCCGGCTGAAGCGGGCCAGGGCCTGGTTGACGGCGCGGTCGCCGTGTACCATCCGCTTGGTCTCCGGCGACTCATAATAGAAGAGGTAGCGCCAGTTGCGGTGTTCTTCCACCAACTGGCTCACTTGGCTGCGGACGTAGCGCAGCAGATCCACAAGCTGATACTGGCTGGAATCACCATTGGCGAGGACGATCTGCTCCAACAAATCCAGATACGTCTGCGCCTGGGACAGCCGCTTGCGGTACTCGTTGTTCACGCGCCAGAGGACATCAGACCGGGTGTCCATGCGTCTTTCAATGCAGGCCAGCTTGTTCGGACAAGATCAACCTAATTGTAGCATGAATTTCCGCGTTTCAGGAAACGCTCATCGGAGCAAGAAATACAGAACACCTGTTCCAATCCGCCTGCAAGTGGTATAATTGTGGTATGATGCAGGATGCGGCTGTTTGAGCCGTTCACCCTGCCCGACGATGTGAGTGGAACGGTAAGGGCTTATGCGCTACGTTGGTGGTGAATACGACGAATACGACGACGAAGACGATCCGAAGGACGATGAGGAAGAACTCACTTACGAAGACGATGAAGAGAGTGGGTCTTCCCGGTCGCGGGTAAATCCGTTCACGTCGTCCGGATCATCCTCCTACGGCAGTCAGGCACGGTCATCGAACTTACCCGGCGCGGGTCGTTCCAGCGTGAGCGGCACGCCCGGCCCAACCGCCAATCCGTCCGCCTCCAAGCTGCCTGGAACCGTCGGGCAGAACCGTCCTGGCGCGCCTAGCAGCCCCTCGTCGCCCGCAGGCAGCAGTTCGCCGGGCGGGGCCTCGCGCTTCGGCGGAACGTCGAGTTCGAGTTCACCGGGCGGCCCGCGTCCTTCCGCACCAGGCACAGCCTCGCCCGCAGGCGGTTCGTCCTCGTCACCCTACGGTGGGCGTCCATCCGGTTCATCCTCTCCTTATGGTGGTGGCAGTACGCCCTCAGCCAGTTCGTCTTCGCCTTACGGCGGTGGAAGCCGCCCATCTGGAACATCCAGTTACGGCAGTAGCGGAACCAGCAGCACCCCATCCGGCGCGCGCCCCGGCGGAGCTTCCGGCGGTTCCACAGGCAAACCCGAAGAGAAGAAATCTGGCGGCGGGCTGCTCGGTGGAATCACTGGGCGCTTCGGTGGCAAGTCGGAGGATAAACCGGCCCAGCCCAGAGGCCAGACCGGGGAGAAGTCCGGCGGCTTCCTGGGCGGGCGTTTCGGTGGTGGCAAATCGGAAACGAAGCCCGCGCAGCCCAAAGGCCAAAGTGAGGGGAAATCCGGCGGCGGCTTGTTCGGCGGCTTGACCGGACGCTTCGGCGGTGGCAAGAAAGAAGAACCCAAGAAAACGAACTCACCCTATGGCAGCAGCTCATCCTCATCGACCACCTCGCCCTATGGCAGCAGCACCCGCCCCGGAACCTCGCCAGCCACTGGCGCGGCCGGGTCTCGTCCGGGCACAACCACCGACAGCGGCAAGAGTGGTAACTCTAGATCACCCTTCGGCAGCCTGGGTGGCTCCGGCGCATCCACCTCGACTAGGCCCGCGGGGGGCGCATCCGGCCAGCGTTCTGGCCTGGGACGCTTGTTCCCCTTCCTCGGTGGCGGCAGCAAACCTGTCGAGAAAAAACTCCGTACCAGCAAGGCTCCGCACATCGACCAGGGCGGTCTGACGCTTGATAACAAACTGGACATCCTCGGTGTCGTGCTGGTACTGGCCGGTCTGGTGCTGATCTTCAGCCGCCTCTCGACCACCAAAGGTGCGCTCACCGAGTGGGCTAACGATCTGCTGATCTCGACCTTTGGCTGGGGGGCGCTGGCGATCCCGGTGGCGATGCTGGCCGTAGGCGTTTGGCTGATCGCCCGGCACTTCGGCGAAGAAGCCCCGGTAGTTCCCCGGATGCGGATCTTCGGATTAGTGATCTTCTTCACTGGTATGCTGTTGGTGATGCAGTTCATCGATTCGTTCGGCTATGTCAACCCGGATGGCAGTCCCGTCACCCTGGACGTGCTGCGGAATGTCTGGCTGCCGCTAGCAATCGAACGCGGCACAGGCGGCGGTTGGCTCGGCGCGGAACTCTATTACACCCTTGTCTCCAACCTGACCGAAGCCGGTGCGTTCTTCGCCATCGTCGGCTGGATGATCGTCGGCGTGATGTTCACACTGGGTATCAGCGCGGCGGAACTGGCGATGATCGCCATCAGTTGGGTCCGCGGCCTGGGCGATGCCCGCCAGCGCCGGGCACAGCGCCGCATTCAGGCCCAGGCCATCCCGCTCGAACAGCTAACCACCCAGGCACAGCCACAGATCAGTGTGCAGAAGCCCGCCGAAGCGGCCCTGCCAGGTGCGCCAGCGATTCCGGCCCTGCCTGCGGCTCCCGAAGCGGCCCTGCCCGCGCCGCCCGAACCAGCCCGCGCGATTTCGATCAACATCGGCGGCAAGAAAGATACGGCTGTCCCATCTAGAAATCCGCTTCAGCCGGCGGAGAAGCCCGCCGTCATGCCCGCGCCGACCGCTCAGACGGCAGCACCCAGCGGTGGCTTTGCTTCGCGCCTGAGGAGTGCCCTGCCCGGCGGCAAACCCGCGACCATGCCGGAAACACGCCCTGAACCCATCAAACCGGTTGAACCCAAGAAGGACGAGCCCGCCAA
This sequence comes from uncultured Anaerolineaceae bacterium, assembly GCA_964556745.1. Taxonomy (GTDB): domain Bacteria; phylum Chloroflexota; class Anaerolineae; order Aggregatilineales; family Phototrophicaceae; genus CFX2. Next base: position 26,109 of record CAZKXW010000039.1, on the reverse strand, counting down.
ACCCGGCGTAGCCGGAACCGCTGCCGCTGTCGTGGCAGGCGGGGTACGAGGCCTGTTCAGCCGGTCGCCTGCCGAACCCAAGCCCACTGATAAGACCGCTGAGAAGCCGGCGGATAAGCCCGTTGAGAGACCGTCCACGTCGCCGCTTCCAGCGAAAGCCACAGTCCCGCCTGTGCCCGGCGCGGGCAAGCCCGGCCCGTTCACACCCGCAGACGAACCCGCCCGCCTGGGCGATCTGATGCGGCCAGGGGCAGCCGCTCCGAAAGCGGAAACCCGCGCGGCTCCAGCATCCGCGCCAACCAGCCCGGTTCCAACGATGCGTTCGCCTGTACCCGCGCCACCGACAGTAGTCGATAAGGATAAACCCGCTGCCAGCCCGGTCATCCCTGGAACAGCTCGGCCAGACGCGCCCAAGCCGTTTGCTGCGCCATCGGCCCCGGCAGCCAGCCCGCTCGGCCCGGCCAAGCCTGCCTCGCCATTCGCGGCTAAGCCCACCGCCAAACCCGAAGATGCCTTCCTCGATGATGACATCGATGAAGATGAAGACGAACTCGATACCGACGACGAAAAACTGAAGAACCTTCCGCCCGCGCAGCCGACCGGACGCGGCCCGCTGCCGCGACCGACCGACTCACAGTCGCGCTTCGGCCCAACCACCTTCGGCCCCAAGCCCGCCGAGGAACGTCCCGCCCCGACCGGAACCGACCGTCAGGATCGCCTGAATGCCATCCGTTCGGGTAGCGCAGTTGGTTCGCCAAGTTCGCCCGGCATCCGGCATGATGGCGATAAATCTGGCAGCGATGCCAAACCCGGACAGGCTGCCGCCGAGAAGGCGACCCCGGCAGTCGCGGCCTCGGCCGTCCCCTCCACCCCAACCGCTCCGATGCGGCCGGGCGGCGCGGCTAACCCGCCGGGCATTCCATCCGGCGGTGCCAACGCCGTCAGCGTGCCCAAGCCGCCGCTGCCAACCATACCGGAAAAAGCTCCCGAGAAAGCCGCCGAAACCCCCAGCAAGCCAGCGCAGACCGCGGCCGTCAAGCCGCCCTTCGAGCCGAACCGCCCGGCACAGCCGCCTGCGGCCTCCGCCCAGGCCGCTTCGCCGACGGTATCGCCCGCGCCGGGGCCGGGAGTCTCACCCTCGTTTGGCCGCCCCTCGAATCCACCGGGGATGCCCAACATCATCACCAATGTCGCCAGCACCACGCCCCCGCCGCCATCGCCGGAGATCGCGCTGCGGCAGCCCGGTGTGGGCACAACCGCCCCGACCAACGTACCCCGCCGCCGCAAAGACTGGCGGCAACCGAGTCTCTCGCAGGTACTCATGCCCGGCTCGGAAGGCGACCTCGACCGCGAGACGCTGCTGCGCCGCGCCCGCATCATCGAAGACACGCTGGGCAGCTTCGGCGCGCCTGGTAAGGTCGTCGAGGTCAACACCGGCCCGGTCATCACCCAGTTCGGCGTTGAGCCGGATTATCTCACCACGCGCGGCGGCAAGAAGAACCGCGTCAAGGTCAGCGCCATCGCCCAATTGGACAAAGACATCCAGTTGGCGCTGGGCGCGAAGTCGATCCGTATCGAAGCGCCTGTACCCGGCAAAGGCTACGTCGGCATCGAAGTCCCCAACGACCACGCCTCGCTGGTCAGCCTCCGTGACGTGATGGAATCCGATGCCTTCAAGCGCATCGCCAACAAATCGCCGCTGACCATTGCCCTTGGACAGAGCGTGGACGGCACGCCCGTCGCCGCTGATTTGGGCACAATGCCTCACCTGCTGATCGCCGGGACGACCGGTTCCGGTAAATCGGTGTGTGTCAACTCGATTATCGCCAGCCTGATTATCCTGAACCCGCCTGACCGGGTGAAGTTCATCATGGTTGATCCCAAGCGCGTCGAGCTGACCGGCTACAACGGCATCCCCCATCTGGTCGCGCCGGTCGTCGTCGAACTGGAACGCATCGTTGGCGTGCTGAAATGGGTCACGCGCGAGATGGACGAGCGCTACAAACGCTTCAGCATCGCCGGGGCACGCAACATCGAGGACTTCAATAAGCACCTGCCAGAAGATGCCGAGCGGATGCCCTACATCATCGTCATCATCGACGAGTTGGCCGACCTGATGATGCTTGCTCCTGACGAGACCGAGCGAGTCATCACCCGTATCGCGGCCTTGGCCCGCGCTACCGGCATCCATCTGGTAATCGCCACCCAGCGCCCCTCCGTCGATGTCGTCACCGGTTTGATCAAAGCCAACTTCCCAGCGCGTATCGCCTTCGCGGTGGCGGGCGGCGTGGACAGCCGCGTCATCCTCGATCAGCCTGGCGCGGAACGGCTGCTCGGCCGCGGCGACATGCTCTACATGAGCGGCGACTCGCCCGCGCCGGTGCGCTTGCAGGGCGTGTTTGTCTCCGATACCGAGATCAACAACATTGTACGCCACTGGAAGGCCCAGTCCACCGCCGACAACACCGCCGTGCGCCCAATCAGCGCCTTAGTGGTCGATAACACCGTCGTGGAGGCGCCTCGCGCCGTCGTGCCCGGCAGCGAGAAGAGCCAGCTTCAGGCCGCCTTCTGGGACCGCGACGAACGTCCGCAATCCAGCGTGACCTCGATGTCCGGCGAGGACGGCGATGAAAACACCGACTCTGACGACGTGCTCTACGAAGAGGCCGTCGAGATGGTGCGGCGGCTCAACAAAGCCTCGGTCTCGCTGCTCCAGCGCCGCCTGCGGATCGGCTACACCCGCGCCGCCCGCTTGATCGACCGGATGGAAGAAGAGGGCATCGTCGGCCCGGCTACCGAAGGCAGCAAGCCACGCGAAGTCCTTCCATCGAAGGATTAAATCCCCACCCCCTAACCCCCTCTCTATTCAATAGTTGAGGGGGAATAACCATCACCATCTGAGTGACAAGGATCGCCAGCCTTTATGCCCCCGACCCCTGACAGCCTGCCGAACTACCACTTCATGCTAATTGCTCCCAATCTGGGATCAGAATGGCTCTTTGATGCCGGGCGGATGTACTGGGAACGCTTCCGCCCCATCGTCGTCAGCGACCTCGAATTGGTGCGGTTGATCCCACGGCCCTACACCATCACGGTGACGGTCATCGCCCGCCGCGACAGCGCCTCCCAATGGGGAGTGTGGCTGTCGCAGCTTCAGCCGGAGGCGCTCTTCGATCCAGTGGTCTACGACCTCTTCGAGGACACCAAAGCCGCCCTCAACCAGCGGGCGGAGTCCTTCCAGCCTTTCGGCGTGCCGCTGAAACCCTCACCCACACCAGAGATTCCTCTCAGTCCAACGCCGGGTGCCATCATCGCCGATTCCAACGCCGCGCCAACTCGTCCGCCAGGCGGTTTCATCACCCAGACGCCAACGCCTGATCTGAGCGTGCCCACGCCGCAGCCCACCCCGCCTGCCGCTGCTCCCGTCCAACCCATCACGCCTACACCAGGATCGCTCATCAGCGGAAGCTGACCCGCCGCCATCGCCCCTGCTTGACACGCCAGCGGCCTCATGCTATGCTGGCCTCCCGATCAGTTTTCCTCATGACGGAGCGCGTCCTATGTCAGTCTTCAGCCTCATCACCTCGGCTCTGCTGATTGTGGGAGCGCGTCTGGCAGCCCTGCGCTAATCCTCGTCCGCTCATCGATTCGCCCGTGGCCTGCGGCATGCGCTCTCGTGTGTCCGTTTTTTGATTCCTGAATTCGACGAGAGAGGTTTTGATCCGCATGTTTGCGCTCTTTTCACGCAAATGGGAGGCGCGCCGCGCCTATCTCTGGCTGACTGCCGCGCAGTCGGTGGCCTTTGCCTTGATCTTCACCGTCGATATGGTCTATCAGGTGCAGGTCGTCGGGCTGACGCCGCTCCAACTGGTGCTGGTCGGCACAACCTTGGAAGTGACCATCTTCCTGTTTGAAGTCCCAACGGGCGTCGTCGCCGATGTCTACAGCCGCCGCCTGTCCATCCTCATCGGCCTGGCCCTGATCGGGCTGGGATTCATCCTGCAAGGGTCGATCCCGACCTTTGCTTCTGTTCTGGCCGCGCAGCTTCTCTGGGGCATCGGCTACACCTTCACCAGCGGGGCGACTCAAGCCTGGATCACCGACGAGGTCGGCGAGACTCAGGTCGGCCCGGTTTTCCTGCGCGGTTCGCAGATCGGCAATCTGGCCGGAATCGCCGCCTCGGTCGTCGCCATCGGCATCGGCAGCGCTCTGCTCAACCTGCCTATCCTGCTGGGTGGGGCGCTGTTCATCATCCTGACCACCGGATTGATGCTGGTCATGCCGGAACAGCACTTTCATCCCAACCCGACCAGTGAACGCAGCAGTTGGCGCCAGATGAGCGATACCTTTCGGGCGGGGCTGCGGCTGGTGCGCGGACAGCGTATCCTGCTGGCGATCCTGGCGATCGGGCTGTTCTACGGCCTGTACAGCGAAGGACTCGACCGTCTGAACACCAAGCACCTGCTGGAGACCTTCACACTGCCGGAAATGGGCGGCTTGCAGCCTGTGGTCTGGATCGGCGCGATTGGACTGATCGGGCAGTTCCTTTCGGCAGGCGTGCTGCGCCTGGCCGAAAAGCGGCTGGACATGACCACCGGGCGGCCGCTGGCGCGGGCACTGCTGGGTGTCAATGTGGTGTTGGTCGGCGGGCTGGTCGGCTTCGCGCTGGCGGGCAGCTTCGTCATGGCGGTGCTGTTCCGCTGGCTCATCACGCTGAGCCGCACGCTCATCGAACCGATCTATGCCACCTGGATCAACCAGCATATCGACTCGTCGGTGCGGGCGACGGTCATCTCGATGAGCAGTCAGGTCGATGCCTTCGGCCAGATCGTCGGCGGGCCGCCCATCGGGGTCTTTGGCGAACGCTTTGGTATCCGGGCCGCCCTGGCGGCTTCGGCGGCGATTCTCTCGCCCGTAGTGGCGCTGACCGCGCTCATCCTGCGCCGGGGGACGAACTAGACCTTCCCAACAAGTCGGGGGACGAGCAGAAACCCGTCCCCCTAATCCCTACTCACTCAGCGGCCCCACCAGCCCGAAGTTTCCCCCGATCAGCGCCAGATCGATGATGTTCACCGCGCTGTCCCGGTTGAGGTCCGCGCTCGGCGGCACGGTCGCACCCGTCAGCCCGAAGTTCGCGCCGATCAGCGCCGCATCCGTCAGATCGATGCGCTGATCGCCGTTGGTATCGCCCGCCCGCAGCGTGATCACCGGCAGCTCGGTACCTGCGCCGGATACCTCGAACGACTTGATCAGCGCCATGTATCCCTCACCGTACACCTGCACAGCATAGCTTCCCGGCGTAAGGTTGTCGAACCGGAACGAGCCGTCCGCCAGCGTTGGCATCTGTCCCAGCGTCACGCCGGCTGGCCCGCCCGCCAGCAGAGTCAGCAGTACGCCGCTGTGATCCGTCCGCGCCTGGAGCCGCACGACACCCTGCGCCGAACTGGACGGCGGTGGCTCGACGATAATTGGGGTCGGTTCTGGCGTCAGCATCGGTGTCGCCGCAGGCGTGACCGTTGGTTCTACGGGAACAGGCTGTGGAGTCGCCGCTGTGCCGAAGCTGCCACTCACTACACCCAACCCCACCGAATAGCCGTCGGTATCCACTGCCAGCGCCTCACATTGGATCGGCGTCGCGCCCGGCCCTGCCACTCGGTAGCGCAGATTGAAGGCCGTCCCGCTGCCCGCGAAGGCCGGCGCTGGATTCAGCAGCGTCGCTGCCACCATCCAGCGCCCATCGGGTTGAAAGCCGCCATCGACAAAGTAGCTGTTTCCAGACTGGAAAACCACCCCATCGACCCGCTCCATACCGACGAGCACAGCGGGATCGACCACGCAGTGGACTTCCAGCGCGTAGAGACTCGGCGCGTCGATCAAATTCATCTGCACCCAGACCGTCTCTCCGGTTCCCTCCCGGACGACCTGCGCCGCCAGCGCCGGCCCGGTCACGATAGGCGGCTCAGGAGTGGCGACTACCCCGCCGTTGATCGTAACACTCCCCAGATCGACTGGAGCCGTCACTGTAATGAACGAACTGCCCGCGAACGTCACATCGCTCTTGCGGGGCACATCCGCCGCCGGGATGCGGATGGCGCTCGTTCCGGCGGCCTTCGCCCGGAAGGTGATCGTCAGCAGGTCGAAGGTCGCCGTCGGAAACGCCGAGAATGTTCCCGCCGCATAATCGATGGTTCCTGCCGTGTTGTCGAAGACTGGCGGCAGGATGGTGACTCCCAGCGTCGCGCCCGGCACAGCCGAGATCACTTCCAGCAGCGCCGGATCGAAATCCAGGTGGATTTCGGCCCCATCTACCGCCTGACCGTTGGTCTGTACCTGCACGGTCGTGGTCAAGGTGGCATTGACCTCCAGCGTCGGCGCGTTCAGCGTCAGCGCGAACTGCACCATTCCCTGTGCCTCCGCTGTCGGAATGACCGCCAGAACCCCGGCCAGCGCCAGGCAAATCCATAGCATAGGACGGTGTCGAACACCCATCGCCCGCTCCTCGTGTCTCGTTTTCCGAATGGCCCTACCTAGAAAACCGCCGCCTCAGTCAGCCAGAACCCCACCTCCTCCTTATTTCGCTGTGTTCTCTGTGCCTCTGTGGTGGAATTCTCCTCTTTGTGTCTTCGCGGTTTCGTTTTCTGCCCTATTCATGCCAGACAGCAAGCTGGTAAATCACGACCTCGCCAAAGTTGTTCTCGCTGCACAGCGAACTGCTGCCTTCGCGGTCGCAGTTCGACTGCGTATACGCCCCGGCCTTGAAATAGGCATTGCTGTAGCGTTTGTTCAGGGTATAGACCGGCGTCGTGCTGCCGTTGTAATACACCGCCGTCTTGCCCCCGCTCACCACAAACTGCACCGTGAAACGTTCCCCCAGGACGTAGTTCTCATCCAGCGTCAGTACATTTTTCCCATCCACATTGACGTACAGCTTGGGATATTCCAAGCGGATGACGATCACGTCGTCATTGCTGTCGTGAATCTGCCCGGCCACCACATGCCGCTTGGTCCGCGGTACAGCCGTGATCGCCTGGTCGATCAGCAGGGTATGCGTCCCGCGCGTGGATGACCAGCTTGCCCGCACCAACCCGTTCGAGGTCATCTCACGCAGTTCCGAGCGCGGATAGTCAGAGCCAGAGGTCGTCGTCCCGTTGACCGGGGCGCGGAAAAGGACACCGCTGCGTTCCGGATTCAGCAGGAACCACGGATTCGCTGTGTACCGCGCCAACTGTGGCTGCAAGATCTCCAACGGTTCGTCTTTGTCATTGGGGGAAGCCAGCGGCAGCGTGATCTTCCAGTTCGTCAGGTCAATCAACTGCCCCGGATATTCTAAAGGTGGGTGAGCGGGAATTTCCAACTCAGGCGCGCCTGTCTGTCCGTAATTGCTGGTCAGCAGCGAAAAATCCAGCAGCGAAATGCGCGTGTCCCCGTTCAAATCCGCCCTCGGATCATACCCGGCTGTGCCCGCCCGCCGGTTGAAGAACATGGCAATGAACGACACATCCGCCAGCGTCACCTGATTGTCATTGTTCGCGTCGCCCGCCTTCAGCGGCCCAATCGTTAGTTCATTCGCTCCGCCCACCAACATGACCGGCATCGAGAAGGCAAGATACTGCGGATGCTTGACCCGCAGCAGATAGTTCCCCGCGACCAGTCCGCTCACGACAATGCGACTGTTTGCGTCGCTGATCGTGATCTGCGTCATCTTGCCAGATGGCGAGACCAGCGACACTTCGAAAGATTGGTTGGAGGCGCTGCTCCGGCTTTGGAGCGACAGAGTGATCGTCAGCCAGCTTTCTGCGATACTCTGCGCCGCTGTGAAGCCGCTCCGCCCCAACAGGAGCGCCAGGAGTGCCCCGCCCAATACGACTGCTCGCAGGCGGATCAGCGGGTTTCTTTTTTCAAGTAAGGACATTGTGTCAAGGCTTTCTACTCTCCCAGCCCGAATTGTGAAAATAGTAAACGAATCACAAAGGAAGACTGAATAGTACACTCATCTCACTTGCGTTTGATCTTCGTTATATCTCAAACCTGCTGACTTTGCCTGACGCTCCACCTCTGAAGCCACCCGCCTCGATCCCGCGCCAGCGCTGCGGTACAATCAAACGACATCCCAGCATACATGGCAAGGACAGTCCCATGTCTGACGAACTCCGCCCCTCACCGCTTTACAAGCCCGTCTCGCTCTTCGTCACCTGCATCATCGATATGATCTACCCCGGCACGGGCGTCTCGGTCGTGGAAATCCTCGAACACTTGGGCATCGAAGTCCGCTTCCCGGTCGGACAAACCTGCTGCGGCCAGCCTGCTTTCAACTCCGGCTTCTGGAACGATGCCCGCGATGTCGCCCGCACCTTCCTGGAGGCTTTTGCCGACGCAGAGCTGATTGTTACGCCGTCAGGAAGCTGCGCTTCGATGGTGCGGCATTACTACCCGGAACTCTTCAAGGACGATCCCGAATGGCGCGAGCGCGCCAACTGGGCGGCCAGCATTACCTGGGAATTCACCGAGTATCTGGTGGATGGATTGGGAATCAGCGACATCGGCGCCAAACTACCACCGACCCGCGTTGCTTTTCATGATTCCTGCCACGGCCTGCGCCTGATGGGGCTGCACGATCAGGCTCGGCGGTTGGCGCAGGGCGTCGAAGGCGTCACCGTGACCGAAATGGGCCGCGCCGATCAGTGCTGCGGTTTCGGTGGGTTGTTCAGCGTCAAGATGCCGGAAATCAGCGCCGCCATGCTCCACGATAAGGTCAAGCACATCGAAGCCAGCGACGCTGATGTCATCCTGACCGGCGATGCGAGCTGCCTAACCCAAATGAACGGCGGACTCAGCCGTGCCCAGGGCAAAAAGCGCGTCCGCCACATTGCTGAGTTCCTGGCGAGCGGCCTGAAGTAACTGGGGCAATTTTCCGCAACCTCTGAACCTGCAAATGCGTAATGTGAAAAGAAGCACAAAGGAGGTTCGCTGTGCCTACCATGCAGGAAATGGTCGATGACTTTCTCGCTCAGAGGACTATCGCTGTTGCCGGAGTCTCCCGCACCAAAGAATCCACTGCCAACGCCATCTACCGCAAGCTGAAAGCCGATGGTCACATCGTCTACGCCGTCAATCCCAACGCTACGACCGTCGAAGATGGGGAAGCCTGCTACCCGGACGTGAAGTCCACGCCGCAGCGCCCCGACGCCGTGATGATCGTCACCACCCCCGCCGCTACCGATCACGTCGTCCGCGACTGCGCCGAGGCCGGGGTTAAGCGCGTCTGGATGCACTGCTCAGTGATGCATGGCGTCCGCAGCACCTCGGAGACAGCCGTTCAGTTCTGCCGCGAACACGGCATTGCCGTGATCCCGGCCGGCTGCCCGTTCATGTACGGGGCCAACGTCGATCCTTTCCACCGGTTCATGAAATGGTGGATGAGCCGCACTGGCAAGCTGGCAGTCTAACGCCCGAACGTCGTGATCTTCGTGGGCTGGACGGCGATGAACAGGCGTGGGTCCTGTTCCGCCGTCACCCGCGCATTGAACCCACCGTAGTAGGGCTGCCCCATATACTTCCACGAGAGCGCCTCGATCAGTTCGTGACCACGTTCAAAGTTCATCTCTACCACCTTCCCGCGGATTTCCATCCAGCGGTAGGGATTATCGGGGTCGATCAGCATGAAGGTCACGCGCGGGTTGGCTTGCAGATTCTTGATCTTCTGGCGGCCCTGGCCGACGCTGAAGCGCACCCGGTCACCCTCGGCGTCCACCCAGACGACCGTGGACTGCGGTTGGCCGTCCGGCATCACGGTGGTGACAGTGGCATAAATGGGGCGTTCCAGTAGATCACGATGACTTTCTGGGATGCTCACACTCATCGATAGTCTCTTTAACCCATCGTCACGACGCGCGTCGGACGGATGACCAGCATCACGCCGTCATACTTGCTGGCGTTTTCGAGGGGTTCGGCGCTGCCGAAGTAGTGTTCCTTCCCCATGTACAACTGGGTGTGGCGGTCGAGTTCGTCCAGTGCCCCTTCGGCCGTGATCTGCTCGACCACCCCGCCGATTTCCAGGTAGCGATACGGATTCTTGGGATCGAGTGCCATCACCGTGACGCGCGGGTTGGCCTGGATGTTGCGAACCTTGCGGGTGTGACGATCGCTGGTGATGCGAAGAAAGTCCCCGTCGAAGCGCCGCCAGACGGGCGCCGCATACGGTACGCCTTCGCCGGAAACGGTCGCCAGGGTGACGACCACCGGACCTTCCAGTAGATCTTTGTGCGAGTCGGGAATAGTGATGGGCATGGGCATTCTCCGCGATAGGTATGCACGCCGGAGATCAGACGCCGCGGCAAGATCGTCTATTACCCGAATGACAGCGGTTCGGCCCCTAGCAGAATCCGCGAACGCGGCGCGTAGTACACCCGGTAGGCTTGCTCGGGATCGAAGTGCCGTGCCACCCGCGGGTGCAGCGCCAGCGGTATCTGCCGAATCGTCACAGCCGCCCGGTAGACGCGTCGCAAAGGCTGCTCCGAATCCAGCGCAATACAGCCTTCGGCAGCCTCGACGCGCCCCTCACGCAGATCCTGGGCGAGCTGCTGCAAGCGGTGATTCATCACCCGCAGCGCGATGAACGGCAGGCTGAACAGCAGCAGATTGACGGGCAGCGAAACCGACGCCAGGCTCCGCGCCCCAGCGGCCGCGCCTACGGCCTGTTCCAGCAGGGGAGCCGCCAGCAGCGGCATCGTACCGTAGATGGCGATCAACCAGCCGACCGCCGTCCAGCGTGCCCGCTGGAGACGCGCCTGCTGCCGTTCCCCCAGACGACCGGCGCGGTTGTGGCGCAGGTCATCCCAGGTGACGCCCAGATGGCGCATGAGCGGAGTCGGGGCGGGTTGGGCGGCGCGTTTCCGTCGGAACATGCAGCCTGTCTCGTTCACTGGACGAAGTCCGCGCGGATGTCCGGCTGCTGGACGAGAGTCGTCCAATGAGTGCTGACTCTCACTGTCGCCAGCGGCGTATGCTGTAGAGACGGGCTTCTGCCCGTCCGGAGTCCTGCGCGTCCTGTCCAGGATAACATTTCAGCCCCGAAGTTGAAATCCTTCAGTTCACCCGGAAGGCCTCGACCATCGGCGCGGTGTCATAGTATTCGCGCACCTTCACCGGTTGGTCGTGGTCGAAGGTGTAGATGTGGACGAAGTTCGTCTCCCACCGTTTTCCGGTCGAGCGTACTTTGACCCGCTGGAATCCCTGAACGATCACCACATGGCCTGCTTCTTCGATTTCCCGGATGTCGTAGACTTCGACCTCGGCATTGGCCCCCACCAGACTGAAGAACCGGGCCAGGTCCTCGCGCCCGTGGTAATGCCCGGCGAATGGGATCGCCGCCGGGCCATAGAATTTCCAGTCCACATCCTCGGACAGCATATTGAGGATATGAGGGATATCGCCCTTGCCGAACGCCGCATAAATGCTCTGGATTTTTTCAACGTTGCTCATCATGCACCTCCGTGATGGATCGACCTGCCATCACAGTACGCCGCGCCTCTGCCCGCAGTCCAGATCATTTTCTGTTCAATTGCTGCTCAGTCCCACGATCCAGCGATCAGGGCGTGCTCTCCTCCGCCGTCACGATGCGGAAGCCAATGTGATGATCGCTGTACGTCGGCGTGTCCTCGAAGTGACAGTAGGCCGTCCGCGCCGCAAACGCATTGCTGCCCCACCAACCGTCTTTTTCGATCTTGGTCACGCTGCGCCCCTCCGAGCGAGTATAGCCGCCGTCGTCCACAAACGCCTGAAACGCTGCGAAGGGGATTCATGATCGGTTTCCTTGATACAGAAGGCGCTATTCTCCCCTTCATTACTCGCCCACGCCTTCATGTGTTCAGGTCTAACGCACTGTCACCTCCTCCACCAGCACCGTGAAATCTGACCCGTCTCCCCACTGGACTCGCTCTCCCGTCGCCGCATCGTACAGCCCGGCGATCAGCCGCGCCTGACCCGGCCCCGCCTCCGCATGGAAAGCCACCGTATGCGGATCGACGATGATCTCGCCCGCTCGCCAGCCCGTCGTCGGTCGTGATCCCGCCGCAGGCTCCGCGTCGCTCTGCGCCAGCACGCGCCCATCCGCGCTCACCAACTGCACGAACATGGTGTAATTCACTAGGATCGCCCCACCGCAGCCGGGATCGTCCGCCGCATCGCATATGGCCCGCCAGACCAGCCTCACCTCGAACGGCTGAGAACGGTCGCCCGGATCGCCCTCCAGCGTGAAGCCGAGCAGCTGCCCAACGCCGGGAGCCTCCGCCGAAAGAGTCACCCCCACTGGCGGCGCATCTGCCAGCTGCGGCAGATACTCTACCGTCCAGGCCGCCAATACCTTGCCACCTGGCAGACGTACTTCAGCACTCCCGGCGGGTGCATCCAGAGGAACCTGCACCACCCGCCAATCCAGCCGCAAGCCGGAGTCAGTGGCTTCGCCAGGTGGGATCGTCACTGACCAGCGTCCTTCGGCATCCGCCAGCGTCAATTCCGGCAGATCGCCGCGTCCGTCCCAGAGCAGTGCCAGCCGGATCGCATCCCCGCTGCGGAGCGTTCCGCCCGTCAGGTTGTGCCCCCGCAGGGTGAGGTCTCCCACCGCCACATCGACCGTCACGGGCAGATCGCTCTGCCGCTGGACCGTCGTCCAATCCGCCCCGGCCGCGACCGTCCAGACACCCGCCTCCCATTCCCGCACCGGAGCCGCGCCCGGCACACTCAGCTCATAGCCCGACAGTTGGGCTGTTTCGTCGTAAATCGTCACCGACACCGGGTACGCCCCCGGCAATGCTCCGACGGGCATGCGCAGCAGCGCATAGGCCGTCACGCTTGATCCCGCTGGCAGCAGCGCCGTCGTCCGCTGAGCGGCATCGGCGAAGATCGCATCCGCCCGTGCCACCTCCCAGCCGAGTGCGTTCTTCAGCGTCACCGACGCCTTCAGATCGACCGCCAGCGGCGCGTCCAGCCACATCTGGATCGGCAGGCACAGCCCTCGGTCGGCCGTCGTCATCGGCGGGATGCCCACCGCCGTCAGCACCGCTCCTGCCAGCCGCACCTCCACCGGCCGCAGCGCCGGATAGATCAGCCTCGGCTGACGGTAGAACAGGCTGGTCATCCCGTTCACGCTCACCGTTTCCGGCGCGTCCGTACTGCCCGCGCTTAGCAAACAGTTCATCATGCCCCGGTAATCTGCTCGCTGCGTATACCACACATTCAGCGCCACATCGCCGCTGGTCGGCAGCCGCGGCCAGATCGCCTCCAGATCGTCGCCTTCCGGCAGTGTGATCCGCCGCGCCTGGACGTTCAACCGCGTCCAGTAGTAGGCCAATTCATAGCGGTCGGCATATGACCACATCAGCACACTGTCCTCGGCGCTCAACTGTTCGGCATAAACCTGCGCCATGCCCCGCGCGTCATCATGCTGGTAGGCCGGCTGCGTGCCAATAAAATAGACCGCCACGATGAACGCTGCGCCGCCCGCCAGCAGCACCGCACCGCGCCCGGCTGTGGTCATCCGCGCCGCGCCGCCCGCCAGCGCGACCAGCACCAGCGGCACGATCATCACCAGATAGCGTCCGTGGATTTCGTTGCCCAACAGCGTCAATCCCAGCCACACCCCCGCCGTCAATACCGCCGTGTGGAAGATCAGCCACCGTCCCCCCGCCTGCCACCACGGGATCACCACCAGCGCGATCACCCCCAGCAGCGCCGCCAGCCCAGCCATCAGCGGCTCGGCCCCGGCCAGCGGCCATGCCCCTGCCCAGAGCGCCTGCCACAGCCGCCCGATCATCTCCGGCGTGAACGGCGTGGTGCTGCTCAAGGCGCTGTTTGCGCCCGGCAGCAGTGCGAAGCGCTCGATGAAATACGGCAGCCACAGCAGCCCTATGCCGATCTGCCCAACCAGCCACAGCCGCCACAGCCGTCGGGCGGGTTGCGTGGTCACGAAAGCCAAGGCATAGGCCGCGTTCAGCCAGACGACGATCACCGGCCCCGTGTTATGGGCATACAGCATCGCCAACTCCGCCCCCCACAGCGTCGCCCACGCCCATCTCACGCAGGGATGCCCAAAGGGATGTCCGTCAGCTTCTCGCAGCAGGCGGTGAAACGCCCCGACAGCACTCAAGACCAGCGCCGCCAGCAGCGTGTACATCCGCGCTTCCTGCGCCGCCCACCACAGCAGCGGATTGATCGCCGCCAGAATCCCCGCCAGAATCCCCGCCCGCCGCCCGAATAGATCGCGCCCCAGGCGGTAGCTCAGCGCGATCCCCATCAGCCCCAGCAGCGTGGAGACATAGCGCAGTGCCAGTTCGCTGTCGCCCATGCCCCGCGCCGCCAGATTCAGCAGCACGTAGTACAGCGGCGGATTCGTCCGGTCGGCATCAATGGCGGCCTGGAGGGTCGGCTGCACGGCGGCATAAGCTGACCAGCCTTCGTCGAACCAGATGCTCTGCGCTTGAATGTGATACAGCCGTGCCGCTAGTCCCAGCAGCAGTACCAACAGCATGACGCGGGGAAAATCGACTTGTTTACGCATGTCAGAAGCCTATCATTCTCGCCCTGATATTTCAAACCTAGTAAAAAAACGGAGTCACTTCCTTGCCGGAAAGCTCCGACTGACAGTAGAATAGGAAGAGGTTTTTGCCCTGTAGGAAGAATCCGTTTAATGACTGAACAACCTAAACCGGATCCAAGTCCTGCTGGGAAAGAGGGCGCCGCGGAGAAACACGCTGAAGGTGAACCGCGCCCGGCTGCTCCGCCTGTCGATCAACAGGCCGAGAAGCCTTCCGCACCTCCGAACCCCTCAGGTCCCGAAACGAAGCCTGTCCCGCCTTCGGATGCGCCCAGGACGGCCGCGAATCCTGCGCCGCCTGCTCAGGCTGCGCCTCCCGCCAAACCTGAAGCCGCTCCACCGCCTGCCGTCTCTGCTCCGGCCACTACTGCGCCTTTGCCGGTCACGCCCCCCGCCGCGGCCTCCGCGTCGCCAGCGCCCGCTAAGCCGGATGCTGCCAAATCGGATGTGCCCCAACCCAATGCCCCGAAGGATGAGCCGCTCAAGAGCGATACGCTTATCCCCCCCAGCAAACCGGCCGCGCCTGGCAGCGAGCGCGTTACTCAGCGCCTGACTGAACCCAATCCGATCACGCCTGGCATTACTGGGACGATCTGCCCGACCTGCGGACACCGCAACCGCATCGGCGTGCTGGTCTGCGATAACTGTGGGACGAATCTGCTGACGGGCACGCGCACCCCCGCTGGCACGCGCGACCTCAAGAAGGATGCTACCAAGGACCTCCAGCCGTCTGGCACCCTGTTGGATACAGGCCAGGTCCGCGCCATCGAAACTGCTGGTTCCTACCTGTTCAGCGAGGATATGGTGCTGCGGATCGAAATCGAAGGCGGAGCCACGCCCATGCTCGTCTTCCCTAAGCAGGAAATCATCCTCGGCCGCCGCGATCCCAATACCGGCACGCTCCCCGATGTCGATCTGACTGCCTATGCCGGCTACCGGATGGGCGTCAGCCGCCGCCATGCGTCAATCCGTCTGGCCGATAAGCTCCTTCACCTTTCCGACTTGGGAAGCAGCAACGGAACCTTCCTGAACGGCACGCGCCTGGTCGCCCACCGCCCCTATCAGGTACGCGACGGCGACGAAATCCGCCTGGGTCAAATGCTGCTCAAGGTCTTCTTCCAGTCCAACAAGAAGCGCTGATCGCCGGTTCCCGCTTCCACTACTTCCTCTTTCCCATAAACGACGCCGGACGGGCATAAACCCGTCCGGCAGATCAAAGATGCTCTGAAGGCAGCCAGCAGATCCCATGCACATCATCTTTCTCGGCAACAGTCTGGTCGAGGGGCGCTACGGCGGCAGTTTCGTTGAGGCCGCTGCCGCTCACCTGCCCGCCCACACCATCACCAACCTGGGTGTCTCCGGCAGCACCATCCTCAACCTCGCCGCCCGTCTGGACTCGGTACTGGCTGCTCAGCCTGACGGAGTCTTCCTGGTCTGCGGCGGGAACGACGCCATCTCCTACAGCCAACCCGCCACCCGCCCCTACTACGAGCAGGTGCAGGGCATCCCTGGCGGCATCGTCCCGCCCGATGTATTCGCCCGTGCCTACCGCGATGTGCTGTTCCGCCTCCAGATAGCGCATGTGCTGGCCTGGGTCGGCCTAGGGCAGGCGGAGTACAACCCGGCGGTGGTGACGGCGATGGCGCAGTACAACGCGCTGGCGCGGGAGGCGGCCGAGACGCTGGGTATCCCGGTTCTTGATCTGACGGCGGAACTCGCCCCGCCTTCCATCCCAGATCGCCCGCCGCTCAGCCTCTCGACCATCAACCTGATCGGCCAGCGAATGCGTTCCGGTTGGAAAGACTACGAGACCGAGCGCGTCCGCGGCGGCTATACCTTTACCTTCGACGGTTTGCACCTTACACCCGCCGCGGCCCAACATGTCGGTGAAAGAGTCGCCGCATTTCTGAGTACGCACATCTAGCTTCAGCCACTTATCTCATGAAATCTCAGTGAATGAAAGCTGAGTATTGGATGAGCAGTGGCGGGCAAAGCAATTCTGTTTTATAATGGCGCTGTGGTGTTTTCCCCCACGCTCGCCCGGTTGTTGGAGTGCAAGGGGGTCGCAGTGACCCAATCATTGATTAGCCAGACCAGCGAAGGTCTTCCCCCCAGTCAGGCCATCGCCCTGGCCGAGAGCCTGGTCAAATCCGCTCTCGACGCCCTATCCGCCCACATCGCGATCCTCGACGAAGACGGTGTGATTATCCATGTGAATAAAGCCTGGAAGCGCTTCGGCGAAGCCAACGCCTACCGCGATCCGTCCTACGGCATCGGTACAAACTACCTCGCCGTCTGCGATAAGGCAGCTCGGTATGCCGAAGATGCCGGCATGGTCTCCGATGGCATCCGCCGCGTGCGACTAAGAGACACGGAAGAATTCCACATGGAATACCCATGTCACAGCCCGACCGAGCGGCGCTGGTTTGTCGTCCGAGTAACACGCTTCTCCTGGTACGGTCGTACCCGCATCATCGTCGCCCACCAGAACGTCACCGAACTCAAGTTGGTGCAGAACGAACTGCGCGATAGCAAACGCTGGCTGGAAGCCATCCTGGATAACCTCGTCGATGGTGTCATCACCTTCGATGAGACTGGCAGCATCGTCACCCTGAACCGTGCTGGAGCGTATATCTTCGGCTATGAACGCGCCGAGATCATCGACCAGCCCATCCACCGCCTCCTGCCGACCTTGGCCCCCAACCCCACCCAGGAGCAGTTGGCCGCCTTTCTCGAACAGGTCAGTGGGCTGGGCGATGAGATCGAAGGCCAGCGCAAGGACGGCACCACCTTCCCCATGTACTTCGCCGTCAGCCGCATCGACCTGGACGAGCGCCGCTTCTATACCGCCATCATTCAGGACTTCACCGAGCGCAAGTTCCTGGAATCCCAGCTTTGGGATAAAGAGCGGCTTAACCTGGCACTGGAAAAAGAGCGCGAGCTGCGCGACCTCAAGAACCGCTTTATCTCGATGATGTCGCACGATTTGAAGACGCCGCTGGCGGCGATCCGGCTGGCGAGCAGTATGCTCCGCAACTACGGCGAACGCATCACCGCCCAGGAAAAAACCGAGTCTTACGACACCATCGACCAGCAGGTCGAATACCTGACCGAACTCATCAATGACGTGATGACCATCAGCCGCGCCGATTTCACCGGGGCGGAGATGAACCTGGAAGTCGTCGATCTCGAGACATACTGTCGCGATATCCTCGAAGAACTCCAACTGGCCTACCGGATGCAGCGCGTCCTCAACTTCGTCGGCACTAACCAGCGCATCGAAGCGAGGATCGACCGCAAGCTGATGCGCCGGGCGATCACCAACCTGCTCTCCAACGCGCTCAAGTATTCGCCGCCGGATAAGCCCGTCACGCTCGAACTGACCCACAGCGGCCATGAAGCCGTCATCCGCGTTATCGATGAAGGTATCGGCATCCCGGAGGATGACCAGAGCCATCTGTTTGAGCCGTTTCACCGCGCCTCCAACGTCGGCTCAGTCAGCGGAACCGGCCTGGGACTGGCAATCACCAAGCAAGCGGTCGATCTCCACCAGGCGACAATTACGGTCGAAAGCCATGTCAACCGGGGGACAGTGTTCACGATCACGTTGCCGACCCACGTGTAGCGCGACGGCGAGCAACCCCCGCGTCCCACACTCCTTCGCTTGCAATAGCGGCGCCACTCGGTCAGAACCCCGCAGGCGTGATCGCCCGCTTGCCCGATCATTTCATGGTCGGGCATTGTTGCGCTCTCTTCAAATTCCCGCCGTGTTCCTCTGTGTCGGTGGCAAGCCGCTCCTTAGGAGCTGTGATACAAGCTCTGTCGTCGTTGCCCGAATCGAAAGAACCCGTTCGGGGAACGGGCGGGGATGCTCAAACAACAAACCCGGACTCAGACGCGCACGCGCTCGGTAATGTAATGCGGATTCAGCCGCACAATCAAAGCCGCGCAGTTGTCGGAGCGTGGGTCGGTAATGTGATCGTAGATGATGTGTTTGACTCGGAAACCGTTGCGAAGCTGGGGCGTCAACGTCGGGTCTTTGAGATCACCGGCCACGACGCGGTCTACATACTCTTCGATGCTCATGTCGTCACGATAGCGATGATACCCCGGCAGCATACCGCCCGCCACCTCGCCACGCAGGTTCAGCCGCCGCACCAGCGCCTTTCGCGCATCGTAGAGCAGGCTGGCGAGCCGCAGGCCGCGGAATTCCGGGTGGATGCTCATATCGCCGCCGTACAGCCATTCGCCATCTGGATCATGGTTGTCCAGCCAGCCATCTGAAATCGCTTCCTGGAAGGTATGGTGTTTTTCAAAGAAATGCCGTTTGACCCGAAAGGTCGTGGTGGAACCCGCCACGATCCAGTGGTCGTTGAAGTGGACAAGAGCGGTGAATTGACCCTGTGGGAAAATGCGGATGTGATGCAAATACTGCTCTTCGGTGAACAGTTCATCCGGTCGCAGCGTCGGGAAGATCAAAGCCTGCATCTTCGCCAACGTGTGGGCATACTTGCTCGTCGTCGGTACGACCATGACGCGAACCGGAGGATGATGCTTCGGACTCATGTGACACCCCCTATAAAAACTGTTTTCGCCTCGGTATACTCCTGCAACCCCTCCAGACCGCATTCCCGGCCCAGACCGCTCTGCTTGATCCCACCAAACGGCGCTTCGGGCGTCGCTGGCAGCCAGTCATTGACACAGACCATCCCGAATTCCAGTCCTTCGTACATGTGGATCGCGGTGTTCATATCGTTCGTCTGGACGAAAGCCGCCAGCCCGTATGGCGTCTTGTTAGCCAGCTCAAGAGCCTCCTCTGGATCACTAAAAGGGACGATAGGCATAACCGGGCCAAAGATTTCTTCGTGATAAAGCCGCATCTGCTCGGTCAGGTTGGTGATGACCGTCGGGGCGTAGAAGTACCCGCGCCGCATGTCCGCCGGCCGGCTCCCGCCGGTGAGCGCCTCTGCTCCCTGGGCAACCGCCTCGCGTACCATTGCTTCCACGCGGTCGCGCTGGACGGCGTTGATCAGTGGGCCGACCTGCGTCTCGGACAGCAGACCGCTGCCCATCCGCAGGGCGCGGGACGCATCAGAAACCACCTCGATGAATTCCTCAGCGATGCGGCTGTGGACATAGAAGCGCTGAGGGGCGACGCACGCTTGGCCGTTGTTACGGTACTTCCAAGCAATGGCCTGTTTCGCGACTTCGCGTACATTCACATCCGGGAAAACCAGCACAGGGGCATTGCCGCCCAGTTCCAGCGCCAGCTTGGTAATGGTCTGCGACGCGCCGTCCATCAATAGGCGGCCGACGCGGGTGCTGCCGGTGAAGCTGATCTTGCGGACGCGGGCGTCCTTCAGCATGACCTGCGCCATCCCCGCTGGGTCACCGTTCACGCAGTTGATGACCCCAGCAGGCGCACCGGATTCGTGCAGCGCCTGGGCCATCATCATGGCCGAGCGCGGCGTGTATTCCGAGGGCCGCCCGACCACAGTGCAGCCCGCCGCCAACGCCGCTGACCAGCAGCGCACCACGTTGTAAACTGGGAAGTTCCAGGCTGTGATCGTGCCGACCACGCCCAGCGGTTGCTGGATGACCATGATCCGGCGGGTAGCAATCCGCGCCGGGATCGTCCGCCCATAGGCGCGCTTGGATTCCTCGGCGTTCCAGATCAGATAGTTGGCGGCGCTGCGCCACTCGGCCAGCGATTCGCTGAGGGGCTTCCCGCATTCTTCAGTGGTGATGACAGCCAGCGATTCCGCCCGCGCTAGAATCCACTCGGCCGCTTTGATCAGGACTTCGGCGCGCTGGTAGGGAGTCTTGCGCGACCATTCCGGGAAGGCTGCCGAGGCAGCTTCGACGGCGGCCAGGGTGTCATCCGCGTTCCCGAAGGGAACTTCCATGAGTACATCTTCGGTGGCCGGATTCACCAGCGGCCAGACACCCCCGCCGAGGGCATCCACCCACTGACCATTAATCAACTGCTTGAAAATAAAATCGGACATTCAAACATCCTTCAATGGTGAACGATAAACCGATCAGACCACAGGAACGCAAAAATGCGCCTGCGGACCGAGCGAGGCCGGGCGATTTAGAGGCTCAGAGATTGATGCAGAATTCGGTGTGAATCGCCGCGCCTTCGGTTATAGATAAGAGATCGACGGCAGCGATGACCAGGTGATGATAAGGCAGGGGTAAGACCACGGCATATAGGCGGCTGCGGTGTCTGGGGGTCAGTCTTGCAGAGTCTACTTGAAACATGATAGCACCTAAAAAACGACCGCACTTGGTGTACTCACGCACTGAGTTGACCAATAGCATCCAGCTTAGTGGATGCGACGTCCGGTTCGTATGGTTCTAATCTACGAGGAACTATAGCAGTTTTTCGTGATGAATGTCAAACATTTCAGGAGCTTACGCGCGCCTGAGTCTATTTGTGAATATGTGACCCAGATTACTCTGATGGCGGACTTGGCGATAATCGCATCCAATCGCATCGGTGCCGTCACGGTTGGATGCACCTGTTTGGGTTAGTCGGTGTAGCTGATCGGCTTTCGCTGTTCGGTTGCAGAAATACAGCTCTGGTTCCTTCTCCCAGTGTCCTAACCCAACTTTTGCCAGAGCGCGTGACCGAGGACGAATTCCAGCATCCTGTGAAACGCGCGAGGCGATCATCCAAACGTTCCCCGTGCATCCAACCCTGAAACGTGCTACAGTTCACTTCAGCCGCCGGGATTTTCGAGTCATCAGGGAGCGGCTGTGAGGATAGTACCATGCTGAAAACTCTGGCTGTATTCGCCCATCCGCTGCTGGATATCCCGGTCATCCGCCGCACGCGCCGCAATCATGGGCTGGAACATGCCACCATCACCGTGCTGAGCGGCAAACGCTACCGCCTCTCCGGGCGCAGCGATGACCGCGGTTTTATCCTGCTGGGTGATGTCCCCACCAGCGATGTGCAGACGGCTGCCGGCGAAGCCCTGCGCCGGATGCGTGCCGGCGAGCATCACCTGGCTGTGCATCCCAACTGCGGCACAAATCTGGTCACGACCGGATTTCTGGTCAGTTTGGTCGGGCTGCTAGGGCTGGGCGGAGCCAGCCGCCGGGTCGGGCTCAACCGCCTCCCGCTGGTCATGAGCGCGATGATGGGCGTCATCCTCTACGGGCCGCTGCTGGGGATGCGCCTTCAGCAGCACTTCACCACCGAAGGCGATCCCGGCGATCTGGAACTGGTCGATGTCGAGCGGCGCGAGGTCAGGCTGCCCATCGGCGGCACGATGACCGTCCACCGCGTCAATACGCGCAACGGGTAGAGACCAGCACAAAACCGCGCTGGATGCGCTCTTGCGGCGTGAAGTCGAGCAGTCGGAGCGCCTTCTCGCGCAGCTCGACTCGATGGGAAAGCTGATTCGCTTTGAGTGATATCCGTTTCTACTTCGATGAAAGTGTCGAACTCGTCGTCAGCCAGCAGATAGCTGCCAGCGGAATCGATATGCGCTGTTTAGGAACTGTGGTGGAATTTCTTCTTCCCTCCGATTTTATGGCGCAAAAGTAGACAAAATGTCACCCGTTCCGCCCCATTTTGTGCTATCGTGGGGATAGGAATAGCTAGGGACGCCATTCTTGGCGTCCGGCTCCCAACCCGCCATATGAGAATGGTGAGAAAATCGACCGATTCTCATTCTTATCATTCTTATCGTTTGGCATCGCGGATCAGCTTCGAGGGGAGAATTCACGCCGCAGTTGCCGGAATCACGCAGTTGCAGCGGCAGCATGTGCAATTTTGGCGACATTTTCAACATTTCACGTTCCGCCGCTGCCGCAAAGTGCGCCAATTCCGAGGACGGTGTATTGTTCTGGTAGCTGTAAACGATGCGTCATTAAATGGTGCATCCGCTAAACCGTCCAGAAAAACACGGGGCTGCGGGGGACGCCCCCGGAAGGGTTTTCCCCCTTCTCCCGTCGGGAGAAGCGGGCAGCGGGATGAGGGCAGAACGTGCCGGATGGAGCATTTAGGCGTTCGACAGAAATGGGCAGAGTTCTTTGCACCTATGATAAGGACTTCCTACCCCTCGCGGTCGAATTTCCAGATCACAGCGGCATTGTTTTTGCCCAGTCAAACCGGATGTCGATAGGCAGATGGCTCAGATTACTGCGCGCACCGCACAGCCAGAAGCAGGCGGAAGACATTGCGGGACAGGTTGTCTTTCTGTCTGGGAGTTAATCGGGCATGTCCAAAACACTGAAAACGTTTTTCCTCCTCCACGGCGAGGATGACTTCAGCCTGGAGCAGGAAGTCGCCGCCCTGCGGACGAAGATGGGCGACGCCGCCAACGGTGACCTGAACACCTCCGAGTTCGACGGCGCGTCGGTCAGCCTGCCAGAAATCCTCAACGCCGTCTCGTCCTACCCCTTCCTCTCTGACCGCCGTTTGGTCATCGTCAAGGGCTTGATCGGCTGGATCACCCGCAAGGGCGCAGGCGAGGCCGGCAAGAAGGCTCTGGAACAACTCGTCGAGGCGCTGCCCGGCCTGCCGGAATGGTCGCGGTTGGTCTTCGTTGAGCGCCAGACACTCCCCGAATCGAACAGGGTGGTCAAGCTGGCCAAGGAACTGCCTACTGGCTACGAGAAGGTCTTCACCGCCCCTTCGGACAGCACCTCCTGGATCATGCGGCGGGCGCGGGATGCCTACAGCGCCGAGATCGAACCGCGAGCGGCCGCCGCGCTCGCCAGCATCACCGCCGGCGATCTGCGTATGGCCGACAGCGAACTGCTCAAGCTGGTCAGCTATGTAGACGGCCAGCGCCCGATCAGCGAGGACGATGTGTCCCTGCTGACCCCGTATCTGGCCGAGGCGCGGGTTTTCGATATGGTCGATGCGTTGGCGGAAGGCCGCGCCGCTGCCGCCCTGACCATGCTCCACCGCGTGCTGATGGAGAAAGATCAGGACCCCTTCAAGGTCTACGGCATGATCGTCCGGCAGTTCCGCCTGCTGCTGACCGCCAAAGAGTATCTGGTGATGGGCGGCGCGGTTCCGAATATGGCCGAGGCGCTCAAGCTGAATCCGTTCGTCGCCAAAAAACTCGCTCAGCAGTCGCGCGGCTTTTCACTGGAAGAACTCGAACGCATCTACCGGGCGCTCGGCGAGAACGACTACAAGATGAAAACCGGCCGCATCGAACCCAAGCTGGCCCTTGATCTGCTGGTCGCCGGGCTGGGCCGCTAGAGCGGACTCACGACTCCCGCGCCATTGGCTCCAGCCGCACGGTGAAGTGCCGCAGCACCGGTGACTGCGAGACGATCCGGTAGGCTGGCAGCGATGCCCGCTGGGCGTAGACTTCCAGGATGACCTCGGCCAGATAATCGACGTGGCTCTGGGTATACGTCCGGCGCGGGAAAGCCAGCCGCACCAGATCCATCCGGGCGGGCTGCTCGCTGCCGTCCGGCTGCAAGCCGAACATGACCGTGCCGATCTCCACCCCGCGCACCCCACCCAGCAGATACAGCGCATTGTTCAGCGACCAGGCCGGGTACTGCATCGGCGTCAGGTGCGGCAGCATCTCCCGCGCGTCCAGGTAGACAGCGTGACCGCCCGTCGGCTGCACAATCGGCACGCCCGCTGCGATCAGGCGGTCGCCCAGGTAGGCAATCGAGCGGATGCGATAGCGCAGGTAGTGTTCGTCGAGCGCTTCATATAATCCCTGGGCAATCGCTTCCAGGTCGTAGCCAGCCATGCCGCCGTAGGTCGGGAAGCCCTCGGTGAGGATTTCCAGGTTGCGGCACTGAGCAGCCAGCGCATCATCGTTGACGGCCAGGAAGCCGCCAATGTTCGCCATGCCGTCCTTCTTGGCGCTCATGGTGCAGCCGTCGGCATAACTGAACAGTTCGCGGGCAATCTCCTGCGGCGACTTATCGGCGTAGCCTTCCTCTCGCATTTTGATGAACCAGGTGTTCTCGGCGAAGCGGCAGGCGTCGATGAAGAAGGGGATGCCGTTCCGCCGGGCGATAGCGCTGACGGCGCGGACGTTCGCCATGCTGACCGGTTGGCCGCCCCCTGAATTGTTGGTGACAGTCAGCATGATGGCCGGGATGCGCTCCCGCCCCACGCTGCGGATAGTCTCTTCCAGCGCGGCGATGTCCATGTTGCCTTTGAACGGGTGGATCAGGCGCGGCTGGCTGCCCTCGGCAATGACCAGATCGCGCGCTTCGGCGCCGGTGTGTTCGACGTGGGCGCGGGTCGTATCGAAGTGGGTGTTGTTGGGGATGACATCGCCCGGTTTGGCGATGGTGGTGAATAGGATATTCTCGGCAGCGCGGCCTTGATGTGTCGGGATGACGTGCTTGAACCCGGTGATAGCCTGCACCGCCGCCTCGAAGCGGTAGAACGACGACGCCCCGGCATAGGACTCGTCGCTGGCGATCATCCCGGCCCACTGCCGCGAAGACATCGCCCCGGTTCCGCTGTCCGTCAGGAGGTCGATCAGCACATCTTCGGCGCGCAGGAGAAAGGGATTGTATCCGGCGGCCTGGAGCGCGGCTTCGCGCTGCGCCAGCGTGCTGAAGCGGATCGGCTCGACCGAGCGGATGCGGAACGGCTCAATAATCGTCTTGGGATGAAAGTCGCGCATGGGGAATCCTTCGGCACTTGAATGCGGCCACAATCTATACCACTGATTATGACACCACCGACCTGAAAAAAGAACTCCGGTGGATCTCCCTGCACTGCGGCGCTGCTTGACAAAATACGAACTTGTGTTCTATTATGAAGCCGGTCGATGTGCATTACGAAGGGGAGGTACTATGGCCGAGGTGCGTATTCTGGTGGGGACGCGCAAGGGTGCGTTCATCCTCCGCTCGGATGAGCGGCGCAAGGACTGGACGGTCGATGGCCCGCATTTCCCAGGCTGGGAAATCTACCACATCACCGGCACACCCGCCGACCCCAAGCGGCTGTATGTGTCGCAGTCGAGCGGCTGGTTCGGCCAGATCATGCAGCGGTCGGATGACGCCGGCCAGACCTGGGAAACCGTCGGCAACGATTTCCTGTATGACGGCGCAGTCGGGACGCACAAATGGTACGACGGTTCCCAGCATCCTTGGGAGTTCAAGCGCGTCTGGCATCTGGAACCCTCGCCGACCGATCCCGATTCGGTCTATGCTGGGGTGGAAGACGCCGCCCTGTTCCATACCCATGACGGCGGCAAAACCTGGCGCGAGCTGTCCGGTCTGCGCGGGGTCAAAGGCGACCTGTGGCAGCCGGGCGCGGGCGGGATGTGCCTGCACACCATCGTCCTGAGCCCCAACAATCCCAAGCGCATGTTCGTGGCGATCTCAGCGGCAGGCGCGTTCCGCACCGATGACGGCGGGGAAAGCTGGCGGCCGGTCAACCGCGGGCTGCGCTCCGAAGGGGAACTGCCCGATGGCGAGGCCGAGGTCGGTCACTGTGTCCACAGCATCGCCATGCACCCCTCGCGCCCGGATGTGCTGTTCATGCAGAAGCACTGGGACGTGATGCG
>CAZKXW010000038.1:0-39212 GCA_964556745.1 uncultured Anaerolineaceae bacterium | reverse complement strand
TTCTCAAGAGTTTAAGATGGATCATAAATTGGTCATTCGTAGCCACTATGATGTCCGTTGTAACCCATTGAGAGCCATAATGACACGAGTTTCCATTTTGATGCGTTTGCCCTGCCGCGTCACTTTGCTCATCCCTTTAGTTTATCACTTGAGCCTTTCTTTGGCTCCTTTGCGTAAGTCCTATTTACCGGATGCACCACTCAAAGCTACCCACAAACTATCCGATAACAACTGAATTCGACGCTCAGCGTGTACCGCCCTGGCAGAGTCGTGAACGGCGCATAGGGCGAAACCACCAGCAGGGCTTGAGTCGTGCCCGCGATCACGGGGATCGTCCAGCGCCCGTTCCCCTGCGCTCCCCAACGCGAGACGCTGATCCCACCCCCCGGCATGAACTGAACCACCTGCACCCAGACCTGCTGGGGCAGCCGGTTGTCAATCCGCGCCCAGCCGTCCGGCTCCCATCCGCCCCCGTCGGTCTCCAGGTCGCTTTCCAGCCCCAGTTCGGGCACGCGGAGATCATCGAGGGCCAGCCCGAAGCGGTTCACCCCGTCATCGGTGACCATCCAGAAGCGCACCTGGATGCGCTCCCCTGCATAGGCGTCCAGCGACACCCGCTCATCGATCCAGCCGCCGCTTTCCCCGGTGTAGCCCGGCCCATAAGCTCCTCCCAGCGGGTTGCTGGTATCCATGTGGGGCGTCCTGAGCAGCGCCCAACTGGCTCCATCATCGCGACTGACGGCCAGATAAGCGTAGTCCCAGTACGGCTCGATGTCGTACCAGGCGCGGTACTCGAGCGTGGCTGACCCCAACCCTTTGAGGTCGAGCGTGCGCGTGAGCGAGGGAGCGCTGTTATCGCCCCGCCCGCTGTACCACAGCCAGTCTGGGCTGGGCGGCTCAGTCGGGATGACCGCGACTGTGTCCGGGGCATCCAGAGTGAGGGTCAGCTGGCGGCTGTCCTGCAGCCCGTTGAGCAGCAGGTAGTCGGCGCTGTAGAGGGCGGTCTCGCGCGTCAGGGTGTAGGGATAGCTGCCCACCTCGGCCAGCGCGGGCGGGCGCGGCATCGGCCCGGTCAAGTTGTAGCCATAGCGCCCGTCCAGCAGGCTGGTATCCTGCAAGCGGTTCGCCAGCACCCAATCCGCGAAGAAAACATCTACCCCCGGCTCGCCTATCTCCCGCAGGACATGATCGAAGGCCGCCAGCCCCGTCCGGGGATCGTCACTCAGGCGGCGCAGTGCCTGCGGCCCATAGCGTTCATAGAAATAGGTGACGAACAGGCTGGCAGCGCCGTAATGGGCATCGGTGCGCGCTTCTGTCCAGGCGTTGAGCTGGGTATCCGGCTGCATCAGGAAGCGCGGGATGAACAGCGGGTCCTGAAAGAGCAGAAGCTGGGTAAAGGTTGAAAAACCTTCGTTCAGCCACAGGTCTTCATTCCGCTGGAGGTTGGCGCGGATCATGTGCTGGAATTCGTGGGAGAGCGTGCTTTCGACTGAGGGATCGTCCAGGTTCTTCGGCCCGATGGCGTCCAGGTTGAAGAAAAACATCTCCCGTTGGTTGCTGGTGGGATAAACGGCAGAGGGGTAAGCGTGGCGGCTGAGGAAATAAGCCGCTACTCCTGGCCCCAAGCCGGAGGTAAACAGCCCGTGGACGCGCGGATCGCCATCGACTCCCGGCGTGGCCTCGCTGCCCCAGAGCGCCCGCGCCTGGGGATAGATGCGCGTGTCGAAGTCCTCTGCCAGCCCGCGCAGATCGGATTCTTCGACTGGCTGCCCATTTTCCACCCACAGGAGGATATGTTCTCCGATGAGCTGGAGGGTGGCCGGAATTCGCCGTTCGGTATTCGCGCCTAAGTCTGCTGCCCAGAAGGTGTGCTGGTCGCCCACGCGCCAATCCGGGGGGGTGGTTGGGGGAGAGGGAATATCGATTCGGCGCAGCGCCCGCGTCAGTGCTACCGGATCATAGGGCGGCAGTTGGGCGGCTTCCAGCGCGGTCAGCGTCGGGTAAGGATCGTCGGTCAGGGCTTCGACCGGAACGGCGAAGCACAGGCCTACGGCTAGAATCAGTCCAGCAATACGGTAAAGAACGGGGAGATACATAGCGGTTTCCGTGCCCTTTTCGGGGGTCGGTTTTTCACGACCATCACCCCCAACTCGCTCTACACAGAATGGCTGATATTCTACCGGATAAGGCCAACACGCAGCCCGAATCAAAAGGGCGTGCCCCGTGGACACGCCCTCGCTCGTCATCGTTTGGATTGACGGTTTAGTATTCGGGCATCGGCGGGGCTGCCGGAGCCTTGGTCTCTTCCTTCACGTCGGTGATAAGCGCCTCAGTGGTGAGGATCATGGCGGCAATCGAAGCCGCGTTCTCGACCGCGCCACGAGTCACTTTGGCGGGGTCAGGGAAGCCGGCGTCGATGGTATCGACGTACTCGGCGGTGATGACGTTGTAGCCGATGCGGTTGTTTTTCTTGGCCTTCTGCTGGCGGCGGACTTCCTGGATGACGACCGGGCCATCCACGCCGGCATTCTGGGCAATCTTCCGCATGGGGGCTTCCAGCGCCTTGCGCATGATCTGGACGCCGGTGTTTTCGTCTTCGTTATCGAGGCGGATGCCATCCAGCGCGCTCATGGCGTTGATGAGGGTCACTCCACCACCGGGGACGATGCCTTCCTCGACCGCAGCGCGGGTGGCGCTGAGGGCGTCTTCCACGCGGTGCTTCTTTTCCTTCAATTCGGTCTCGGTGGCCGCGCCGACGCGGATGACCGCGACACCACCGCTCAGCTTCGCCAGACGTTCCTGGAGCTTCTCGCGGTCGTAATCGCTGGTGCTGTTGTCGATCTCACGGCGGATTTCTTCGATGCGGCCCTTGATGGCCTTCTCTTCGCCAGCGCCATCGACGATAACGGTGTTTTCCTTTGTGCTGACGACCTTACCGGCACGGCCGAGGTCCTGGAGGGTGACGGTTTCCAGCTTGCGGCCGGTCTCTTCGCTGATGACGGTGCCGCCGGTCAGGATGGCGATGTCCTGGAGCATGGCCTTGCGGCGGTCGCCGAAGCCAGGGGCCTTGACGGCCAGGACGTTGAGTGTGCCGCGCAGCTTGTTCAGCACCAGGGTTGCCAGCGCTTCGCCATCGACATCTTCCGCGATGATGACCAGATCGCGCTTGCCGATCTGGAGCAGCTTCTCCAGCACCGGAACGATGTCCTGGGCGGCGCTGATCTTCTTCTCGTAAATCAGCAGGTAGGGTTCCTGAATGACCGCTTCCATTGAGTCGGGGTTGTTAACGAAGTAGGGGCTGATGTAGCCACGGTCGAACTGCATACCCTCGACGTATTCGGTCTCGAATTCGAGGCCCTTGCTTTCCTCGACCGTCACGACACCATCGCGGCCCACTTTGTCCATCACTTCAGCGATCAAGTTGCCGATTTCCGTGTCCTGGGCGCTGGTGCTGGCAACTTTGGCGATTTCCTCTTTGGTTTCGATGGGGGTAGCCATGTCGCGAATGGCCTTGGCGACATGCTCGGTGGCAACTTCGATGCCGCGCTTGAGGAGCATGGGGTTGGCTCCAGCGGCGACGTTCTTGAGACCCTCGTTGACGATGGCCTGGGCCAGGACAGTCGCGGTAGTCGTGCCGTCACCGGCGATGTCGTTGGTCTTGGTGGCGGCTTCCTTCAGAAGCTGCGCGCCCATGTTCTCAAAGGGATCTTCGAGTTCAATTTCCTTGGCCACAGTCACGCCGTCATGGGTGACGGTGGGGGCACCGAATTTCTTATCCAGAGCGACGTTGCGGCCCTTCGGGCCAAGGGTTGTGCTGACCGCATCGGCCAGCTTATCCACGCCGATCTTCAGGCTGCGGCGGGCGGATTCGCTAAAAACGAGTTGCTTAGGCATTGTTCTGATTCCTCCTAACTGCGTTCAGCAGGTTATCACTAGGGGTGGTTTGACGAAAAAACTCAGTCCACAATCGCCAGGATGTCGGTTTCCTTGAGGATCAACAGCTTCTTGCCGTCGATCTTGACTTCGGTTCCGGCATACTTGGCAAACAGAACCTTATCGCCCGCCTTGACATCCATGGCAACACGCTTGCCATTGTCATCGATGCGGCCAGCGCCAACGGCCAAGACGCTGCCCTGCTGGGGCTTCTCTTTGGCGGTTTCGGGGATATACAAACCGGTCGCAGTGACTTCTTCCTGCTCGATAGGTTCAACGATGACGCGGTCGCCCAGGGGGCGCAGGTTGACTTTTGAGGCCATTCGGAAAATCCTCCTTCAGTTTACTGAATGGTTCCGGTATACTTCATCGTCAGTCCACGAAGACAGACTGTGCCCGTATGGTGCGTTAGCACTGTCCCCTTGAGACTGCTAAATCCAATGGCAGAATATATCAAAGGCTCCGTGCGCCGTCAAGCACATTTTTGGCAGAAGAGCCGCCTGAGTGCCAGAAACACCATTAGAAATGTGATAGAAATTTCTGCGATCCTGAATGAATTCGCGGCAGTGTTGCTGGCGCGATCCTGTACAGGGGTATCGTCATGGGGACTGATGAAGGGGCGGGACGCCCCGCGCGGGGCATCCCGGATCAGTTGGTGAAGCGTTTGACGAACGTAACGAGATCCCGCGGGCTGACGGGTTTGACCAGCAGGAGATCGATTGATTCCATCAAAGTCTCATTCTGCGAGGCGAGATGATTGCCGGTGACGACGACGATCACGATGCGCTGGTCGGTCGGCTTATGGGCATGGACGTACTGGATAATCTCCTGCCCCGAAACGCCGGGGATGCCCAGATCGAGGACCAGCACTGTCGGGAACTGGTGTTCCAGGTAGTCGATGACTTCATGACCACTGGCGGCGATCTTGACGTTCAGCCCGGCGTTTTTGAGTACGCGGGCAAACAGAGACCGCAGCGCCGGATCATCTTCGGCAATGAGGACCAGCGATCC
Source organism: uncultured Anaerolineaceae bacterium (assembly GCA_964556745.1). Taxonomy (GTDB): domain Bacteria; phylum Chloroflexota; class Anaerolineae; order Aggregatilineales; family Phototrophicaceae; genus CFX2. Next base: position 34,268 of record CAZKXW010000038.1, on the reverse strand, counting down.
CGTTTCAAGCGTTGGGATGATCGACACCAGAGAACGGGTTGAACCAGGTTTCCACTCATTGGCATTGAGCCAGTAGGCCGGGAGCGGCTTGTCCATACCAGGAACGGCGAGACAAGTCTGCTCGACAAGTTTGAAATTACTTGTCATCAGACCAATGTCTTCATAGACGTTGGCGGCTACCGCCAAGCCTTCCTGGCTGTGACTGTCCCGCAGCGCCGCCGCAATCTGAAGCGCATCGCCCTCAAGAACGAGCTGGTGGTCTTTTTGAAAAACTGCGCTGACGAGACCCTTGCTGATTCCGATGCGGAAGGTGACATCGGGCTGGTGGAATTCCCGGCGCAGCCCAGACACAACCTGGTGCATTTCCAGCGCCGACGTGACGGCCAGATAGCTCGGCACGGGGATTTCATAGGGGACGTTGAAGACTGCATCCAACTGGCCGTCATTGGACTTGAATACGACCGCGCCATACTTCTCCATCACATACTGAAGGGCATGGAGATAGACTCCGCGCATGGGGTTGGAATTGGTTGATGCGCTGCTGTGAAGCTGAGCGCACAGGATGACGGCAGAACGTCGAGAGGTTGAAATCGTATGCTGCTGGGTGCGATGTGTAGTCAATGTCAAACTCCCCAGGGGCGCCGCTCCATACGCCTAATTGCGTGAGGCCTTCGCCGCTGAAAGGATTGTATTGGCAAGCTCATCGATGGAAGCATTCTTGAGCAAGTAGCCGACCGCGCCGGCCCGCATCATGGCCTGTACCGACTCGTCATCCTGAAAGCTGGTCAAGGCGATGACCTGGGTCGCCGGGTGATTCTGGCGGATCAAGCGGGTGGCAGTAATGCCGTCCATCCGCGGCATGACCAGATCCATCAGCACCACATCCGGTTCGAGTTCATCGCACAACTGAACAGCTTCGCTTCCATCCGCGGCTTCTGCCACGAGCTGCAAGTCATCGAATGCCTGGAAAAAAATCTTCAGGCCGCGGCGAACGACATCATGGTCATCGACAATCATCACGCGGATCGGTTTCACGAGATTAGCGTCTCCTCAAAACTAGGGGCGGTTGGTATCCACTGCTTTGAGAATACGACAAAGCCTTAGCCCCTGCCTATTCCCCACTGGACGAGTTTCTGGCGCGGTCCCATTCGCCAGGCGTCCTGGCCAGATGGCCAGGAGCCAAACGATCAGGCATCCTCAAGGCACTCCAGGCTTGATAACGATGATAAACTGGATTTGGCGTTTCAGAATAGAAGTTTTCCTTATCATGAGCAATCGTAACTTCACCTGGATCATCCTGGGACTGCTGGCCGCCTCGATGCTGGGATGGGCACTCTTAATCGACGCGGCGCTGGACATCCTGGACGGCCTCGACAGCGGACTGCTGCGGGCCTCCAGCCTAGAGGGGGTGGTAATGTTCCGCCACCTGGTGGAGACCCAGCTGCTGCTGCCCGCGCTGGTACTGATGGGATTCACTGTGTCGGGGGTTATCCTGCTGCTGTACTTCCGGCAGATGCACCGGAACGCACTTGAACAAGGCCGTACCGCATCGGCCCATCTTGATGTTCAGGAAGGGTATCTGCGCGCGCTGTTCGACAACGCCAACGCGCTGATGTATATCAAAGACCTGGAAGGGCGCTGCCTGCGTGTCAATCAAGGATATGAACGACTCTTCAATGTCCGCGCCGAGTCGCTCATTGGCAAGACGGTTTTCGATACATTTCCCCAGCCTGTGGCCGAAGCCATCACTGCAACCAACCTTCAGGCGCTTGAAAGCGGCCAGAATATTATCAGCGAACACAGCGTTGCTTTCCCGGATGGTGTACACACGCTATTGATGAATCAGTTCCCGATTCGCAACGCAGCAGGTGAAACGTATGCGCTGGGAGGCATTGGCACGGATATCACGGCGTTCCGCCGGGTTGAGGAAGACCTGCGAATCCGCAATCAGGCGATGGAAGCCAGCACATCGGCTATTCTGATTCTAGATGCCCAGCAGCCGGAACTGCCGACGATCTACGTCAATCCGGCCTACGAACGCATCACCGGTTACAGCAAAACGGAGGCGTTGGGACGGAACCCGCGCTATCTCCATGGCGACGACCGAGATCAGCCTGGGTTGGCGAGTCTGCGCGAGGCGATCCGAACGGGTCAGGACTGCAAAGTCCTGCTACGCAACTATCGCAAGAGCGGCGAGATGTACTGGAACGAACTGAGCATTTCCCCAGTATGCGATTCTAATGGGCAACTGACCCATTATGTCGGGATACAAAACGACGTCACCAGCCGGATCGAAGCTGCGCAGGAACTGCACGACAACTGGGAATTCATCAGCACGATGATGAAGCTGGTTCCAGAGGGGGTCTACGTCTTTGACATCCAGCACTTCGTCAATATCTATAACAATCAGGCGTTCGAGCGGCTGCTGGGTTATACGTTCAATGAAATACAGGCGATGGGAGCCGATATTGTCGGGACGATTCTTCATCCCGAGGATGCGCCCAGCATCATGGAGCAGATCCAGAACTATGTGGCCCTCAAAGAGGGTGAGACGCTGCATCTTGAACGGCGTCTGCGCCACAAAGACGGTCACTATCGCTGGATCGAATGCCATGAAACCATCATTGAGCGTTCGCCAGATGGCCTGCCGCGCCGCATTCTGGGCGTCGCCAGCGATGTGACTGAAAAGCGGCGGGTCGAATCCGAACTGCGCGAGAGCCAGGCCATGATTGAGCGCATTACCCGGCTGATCCCAGATGGCATTTTCCTGTACAACCTGAAGCAGGAATATCTCTACGAAAACAACCGCTTTGGGGACATGCTCGGATACTCAGCGGATGAGATGCAAGCGATAGGAAATCGCCTGGAGCGAGTGGCGCATCTGGCGCATCCCGACGATCTGGCGAAAAACAGCGATTACGGCGATCGGACACGATCTCTGTCTGACGGACGAGAAGTTCAGACCATGCTGCGAATGCGGCACAAAGATGGTTCCTGGCGCTGGCTCAACTTCCGCGAAGTCGTGGTGTCCAGGCTAGAAGATGGCACGCCGGATCAGATACTCGGTCTGGCGACCGACATCACCGAGCAGCAGGTGGCGGAAGCAGAACGTGACGCCAGCATCCGGATGCTGGAGCGCATTACCCAGACCATCCCGGATTTTGTCTACCTCCACGATGTCGTCAAGCAGGTGGTGACCTTTCAAAATGAGGGTTTCTACCGTCTGCTGGGGTACGCGCCAGAAGAACTGCCGGAATGGACAGCCAGTCTGGTTTTATCGCTAGTTCACCCCGATGATATTCCTCTGCTGGTGGAAAGTATCATGCGCCTTCCGACGATGGCGGACGGCGAGATATGCGAGACGACCTATCGGATACGGCATAAGAATGGAGACTGGCACTGGTGGCATGTGCGCGAGTCGGTGTTCAGCCGTTCAGCGGATGGCGGGCCGGAACAGATCGTCGGGATTGCCCAGGATATTACCGCGCGTAAGCTGGCCGAAGCCGAACTGATCAAGAGCAAGCAGTTGGTCGAGCAGGTGGCGAATCTGGTCCCGGAGTGCCTGTACATCCTGGACCTGTTCGACATGAGCGTCATTTACCAGAATGATGGCTATGCGCGTATCCTGGGGTATCCGGTCGAAACACTACGTGGAAGCTGGCAGGCTATCCTGAATATCGTCCATGATGACGATCTAGAACTGCTGGCCGACAATGTGGTGCGGCTGCATCAAACTTCCTCACAAAGCATTGTCGAATCGGAGTACCGCGTCCGTCATCAAAATGGCCAATGGCGCTGGATCAACGCTCGGGAGATCGTACTGACGCGTGACAAAGACGGTCTGCCTCGGCTGATTCTAGGCAGCAGCACCGATGTCACCGAGCGCAAAGAGGCGACGGAGAAACTGCGCCAGCGCGAAGAACGCTACCGGGTCATCAGCGAAGTCTCTTCTGACTACGCCTATTTTCATAAAATAAACCCGGATGGAAGCATTGAACGCCAGTGGATTACGGAGGGATTCGAACGCGTTCTCGGCCTGGAAGGTCAGCTCAATCCAGAGATTATGCTGAACGGTCGCGCTTATTTCGAGCAGCAGATTCTGCACCCCGATGACCGAGGCGCGCGCGAGGCAGACCTGCGCCTGGTACTTCAGGGCGAAAGGGTTTACGGTGAATACCGTATCGTTGTTGGTGGGGAAATCCGGTGGCTGGGCATCCACCGGAAACCGGAGATCGACCCGGAAACCGGACGGGTCAGTGGTTACTACGGTGTGGTGAAGGACATCACCGACCGAAAGCGGGCGGAAGAAGCTCTGCGCGCCAGTGAAGACCGTTACCGCCGATTGTTCGCCAGTAATCCGCAGCCTATGTGGGTTTACGACCTAGAGACGTTGGCGTTTTTGGACGTCAACGATGCTGCCGTTCAGCGGTATGGCTACTCCCGGGATGAGTTTCTGAGCATGACACTGCGCGATCTGCGGCCGACGGAAGAGGGCAAACGTCTACTGCCTTCGGCGGGGAGCTATGATCCACCCAATGCCTGGCGGCATCGGTTGAAAGATGGTGGCCTGATCGATGTCGAGGTCTCGGCGCATGATCTGGTTTACGAGGGGCGCCGGGCGCGCATGTTGTTGGTACACGATATTACCCAGCGGGTGCAGGCGGAGGAGGCGCGCCAGCAGAGCGAAGCGCGCTACCGCGATCTGTGGGCCGCGTCTCAGCGGCAGGCGCAGGAACTCAGCCTGATCGCTCAGGTGCGAAACGTCACCGCCAGTGAACTTGATATGAAACGGCTGATGACCAAAGTGGTTGAAGTGGTTTCCGAAACATTCGGCTATGCCCTGGTCAGCCTGTACATGATTCATGAAGATCAGTTGAGCCTGGTGCATCAGATCGGGTACGATCACGCCTATGAATCGATCGTCCAATACCTGCCGATCAGTCAGGGCATTCTGGGACGGGTGGCACGGAGCGGCCGGCCGGCCTTCCTCAAAGATGTCGGAACGGATCCGGAATTCATCGGGGTATTCGAGGGGATTACCTCGGAAATCTGCGTGCCACTGATGGATCAGGGCCAGGTGGTGGGGGTGTTCAATGTGGAGACGACCTATACCAGCGGCCTGACTGAAGATGACTTCCGCATCGTATCGACCCTAGGCGAATACATCAGCATTGCCGTTGGACGCGCACGGCTGTATACGGATTTGCGGAACAGTGAGCAGCGTTTCCGTGAAATTACCGAGACGATCAGCCAGATGTTCTGGGTATATGATGTCCAGCAGTTACGTTTTGTGTATGTGAGTCCTGCATCCGAGATCATCTGGAAATTATCGCCGGAGGAGATCTACACCCATCCGGAGCGAATGTACAATGCGCTTCATCCAGACGATGTCGCGCGATTCAAAGGGAGTCTCGCACAGCTATTTCAATCCAATGAGCCGCAGCAAACCGAGTTTCGCATCGTGTGGCCGGACGGTAGTGTACAGTGGCTGTCTGTACAAATGTACGCGGCAGGAGGCGCCATTGATCCCCGGCAGCGGGTTATCGGACTGATGGAGGACATCACCGAGCGCAAGCAGATCGAGCAGGCTGAGCGTGAGCAGCGGGTGCTGGCCGAGTCCTTCCGCGATATTGCCGAGACGCTCAGCCGGACGCTGGATCTGGATGAAGTTCTTGATCTCATCATGGAAACGTTGGAACGGGTTGTGCCATCGGATTCGGCCAGCCTGATGCTGGAAGAAGGCGGAAAAGTCCGCGTAGTGCGTGATCGTGGTTTCAATGCAGTTACTCAAGCATATCTGAAGACCCATGTCTTTGATGTGCAGGACATTCCTAACTTTGTGCGGATGCGTGAAACGCACGACTGGATGATCATTGATGATGTGATGGCATCTGAAGACTGGGCGGAATTCGACGTTCCCCTACCTGTTCAATCTTATCTGGGCGTGCCGATCATTGTGGAAGACCAGGTTGTGGGCCTCATCAATGTGGACAGCCAGATAGTCGGTTTCTTCACGCCGGAACACGCGAGCAAGATGAAGACTTTCGCGGCGCAGGCGGCTATTGCCATCCAGAACGCGCGGCTGTACAAACAGGCACAGGAATTGGCGACCATCGAAGAACGCCAACGTCTGGCGCGGGAACTCCACGATGCGGTCAGCCAGACGCTCTTCTCGGCCAGCGTCATCGCGGAGACGCTGCCGCGCATCTACCAACGCCAGAGTCCCACGGACATGCAGCGTGGGCTGGACGAACTGAACCGGCTGACACGCGCCGCGATGGCTGAGATGCGGACGCTGCTGGCCGAGCTGCGCCCTCGTGCCCTGCTGGACGGGGATCTGCCGACGCTGGTCAAGCAGCTTGCTGACGCCGCTGCCGGGCACGTCGAAGCGGGCTTCACGGTGGAACTGCCGCCGCAGTGCGTGCTGCCCGCCGAGGTCAAGCTGGTCTTCTACCGGATCGCGCAGGAAGCGTTAAGCAACATCGTCAAGCACGCGCGCGCGCGGACAGTGCGTATCCGAATGGGCCAGGCCAATGATGTGGTCTGGTTGGGGGTCGAGGACGACGGCCGCGGATTCAATCCTGAACAGTTGGTTTCAGGGCATTACGGCCTGCAAATCATGCACGAACGCGCCGAAGCCATCGGGGCGCGTCTGGAGATACAGAGCGAACCAGGCAAGGGAACTCGGCTTTATCTCCACTGGCGCGAAGCGGTCATCGAGGGGGTATGAACACCAAAACGCCAATTCGCGTCCTGGTTGTAGACGACCATGAAGTTGTGCGGAGAGGACTGTCATTCGCCCTGAGCGCGCATGAAGATATGCTGCTGGTCGGTGAAGCCGCCGATGGGCAGGAGGCTGTGGCGGCCTGCGCTGCGGCTCAACCGGATGTGATCCTGATGGATATCCAGATGCCGCGCATGAACGGCATCGAGGCGGCGCGGCTGATCCGCCAGCAGCACCCCCAGATTCGGATCATCGCGCTGACGACCTTCAGCGATCAGGAGATGGTGCTGGAGATGCTCCAGGCCGGGGCTTCCGGCTATCTGCTGAAGACGACCACAATGAGCGAACTCGCCAGCGCCATCCGGCTGGCGGCCAGCGGTCAGATGACGCTTTCGGCGGAGGCCGCGCAGACCCTCCTGTACCCCGCGCCAGCGGCCGCGTCGCCCGTCGCGCCAACTGCTGCCTTCCACCTGACCGAGCGTGAGCTGGAGGTGCTGCGGCTGATGGTCGATGGGCTGAACAACGCCGAGATCGCCGCCGAACTGGTGGTCTCCCGCTCGACGGTCAAGTTCCATGTGAGCAGCATCCTGGCCAAGATGAACGTGACCAGCCGCGTGGATGCGGTGCGGTTGGCGCTGCAATCCGGGCTGGCCGGCTAACCGCCTGTACTGCGGTGGACATAGACGGTTCTGGTCTCTTCAGCGCATGATTCCTGTAGAATGACCGTACTGATTCCGCTGTCAAGGATTCGATCTGTGCCGCCTTCACCAGCGCCGACTTGGCGCATCATCGCATCGTTTGCCGCCATCTATTTGTTCTGGGGAGCCAGCTACCTGGGCATCACTTTCGCGCTGGAGAGTCTGCCGCCGCTGGCGATTCCGGGGATCCGCTTCACACTGGCTGGGCTGATCCTAATGGGATTGGCGCAGCGGGCGGGAGCCGCGCCGCCCCGGCGGGTACACTGGAAGTCGGCGGTGATGCTGGGCTTCCTGATGTTCTTTGTCGCGAACACTACCCTGACGCTGGCGCAGACGCGCATTCCATCCAGTCTGGCCGCGACGCTGTACGCAACCTCGCCGCTGTGGTTCGCGCTGCTGGGCTGGCTGTGGCAGGGCGAAGCCCGCCCTGGTCGCCGCGCTCTGGCGGGGCTGGTGCTGGGCTTCGTGGGCATCATCGTGCTGTTCGGGCCAGGGACGGGGACGGGCAGCCTCGACCCGCTCGGTGGGTTGTTCGTGCTGATCTCAGCGCTGTCCTGGACGGTGGGATCGCTGCTTTCCCGGCGGCTGCCGATGCCGGACTCGGCTTATCTGGGGGCGGGGATGAATCTGTTCGTGGGCGGATTGTTCTGCCTGTTCCTAAGCGTGGTCACGGGCGAACTGGGGCAGGTCGATGTCGCGAGCATCTCGCTGATGTCGGTGCTGGCGATGCTGTACCTGATGTTCGGGGCATCGCTGTTGGGCTTCAGTTCGTATATGTGGTTACTGACAGTGACGACGCCGAACCGCATCGCCACTTACGCCTACGTCAACCCGGTGATCGCCATGTTCCTGGGGGTTGTCCTGGCCGGGGAGACGCTGACCGGGCAGGCGGTGGTCGCCTCGGTCATCATCATCGCGGCGGTGGCGCTGATTACCACAGCACGTCCCGCATTGAAGCGGGCGGAAGCGGAGCAATCACCGCCCCGCCGCCGCTGGAGAGCATTGATTGGTTGGGTTACAGGGACTCCGTGACGCTGGCGGGCTAGCCCGGCGCTACTGGTTGAACTCGGCCTGGAAGATGTCGCAGAGCTCCGTGGTCGTGGCTGCGAAGACGTACTGGATGGTTTCCCCACTGACCGTAATCTGACCGGATGAGCCGCAGGGCTGAATCTCGTTGGCGGCCTGTGCCGAGACTCCACCGGTATTCAGCACGCACTGAAGCAGGTTGCGCTGGATGCGGGTGGTGTTGATGACCGCGATGGCGCCGATCTTGGGCACGCCGCTGATGGCTCCGGCGATGTTGGCCTCGGTGTAGACTTTGGCCGCGACCGCGCCGACGCCCTGGTAGCAGCGGATCATATCGTCGATCTTGGCGATGGCTCCGGCAGCCGGGACGTTGCCGGACAGCACCGATCCGGCCACGCCGGCTTTGGAGAGGGCGTCGGTGATGCTGGTGGCATCGACGGCAATGTAGCCGGGGATGTTCTCCGGGACGAACTGCTGGGCGGCAGCCGCATCGGTGGTCGAGTCGCCCGTGCCGGGGACGATCTGGCAGCCGGCGGCGGTCATGAGCAGCAGACTGATGAGGGCGAAGCAGCGCATGGCTTTCATTCGGTTTTCTCCTGAAGGGATGGTTTTTCGGGGGGGCGAGCAGCGGCCTGGCGCTTCTCGTGGCGTTCGCTGAGCCAGCTTTCGACGAACAGGATGAGGACGCCCAGGACGATGGCGTGATCAGCCAGGTTGGAGACGTTGGAGATCAGGCCAGGGATTGAGTAGTGGATGAAGTCGATCACGTAGCCGTATTCCAGGCGGTCGATGGCGTTACCGAGCGCCCCGCCGCAGACCATCGCCATCGCCAGCCGGCGGACGCGCGCCTCCAGCGGAATGCGCGGGTAGAAGACGATCATGCCGACCACAATGACGAGGGCGACCACCAGGAAGAGGTCGCTGGCCTGGGGCAGGATGCCGAAGGACGCGCCGGTGTTATGGCTGCGGGTGATCTGGAAGAAATCGCGCAGGGCGGGGATTGGCTCGATGGCCTGGCCCAGCACCAGCGACCCGACGACCAACCGCTTGGCGATCTGATCCACGGCCAGCACGATCCCGATGACGGCGAACAATTCGATCCAGCGGCGAAGACCGGGCTTCAAGGGTATCTCCTGGGACTCCTCAACGCTGGTCGCATTCTACCATAAGGGACGGGAACAGGGAAGAAGTTAATAATTGATAGTTTATGGGTAGCTTTTAGCTGATCGCTTATAGTTTTTAGCCATAGGAAGCGCTCCAGACGACGACAGCGTATCGGCAGTCGGGTCGAAGCGGATCAACACCGGCGGACTGTTCAGCCCGGCAGGTAGGGTTCGACGTAGTAGCTGGCGAGATCGCCTTCAGCGATCCAGCCTTCACGCGCCCCATAACGGATGCGATACCAGGCGAAGTCGCCATTGCAGACAGGGCCTTCCAGCACATAGAAGATTTCACCAGGGTCGATGCGGATCAGGATGGCGGCATCGGTTCCGGGCTGGAGGCGCAGGTTGATCGGGCGGGGGTCATCCAGGAGGACGCGGCCGCGCTCCTGGACGATGAGACGCTGGCGGGGCGCCCCGGGACAGAAGGGGGTGGGACTGGGCGGCGGCGTGGGGAAGGTCAAAGCGGTCGGAGTCGGCGTGAGCGGCGTGGGGGTGATCGGCTCCGGGGTGGAGGTGGCAGGCACACCAGGCCGCAGACCACAGGCGGAGAGCAGCAGGATCAGGAACAGGCAGCCAGGCAGGAGGCGTGACGGTTTCATAGGCCAATTGTATCGCATTTGCAGGGGAAGAAGAATTGCACCGCAAAGACCGCCCATCCGAATCCTGCCCTCACCCTAAATCCCTTTTCAGGGGCGGGTTTTTCATGAACCTCACCCCCAACCCCCCATGCCATGCAGAGGGGGCTTAAGAGGTCAGAAAGGCGCGACCTCGCGCTGAAAGCTGACACTGGGCAATAAGCCTACCCTTACGAACCATTAGATTGGATTGGCGAACGGCGAGTACGCCTGGGAGAGACGAGGGCTGGCGGGAGGGTTACGCTCAACGACTTTTGATGTGCATTCCCGCTGTTGGATGAATCTGAAGGCGGGGGAAGCGGGCTTCGCCGGGCTACGATGGCGGTTGACCCGGCGTGAAGAGGGCGCTGTAGCGGCGCTGGAGCGCGCCCCAATGGTCGCCGCGGCTGGGCACGGAGATCAACCGGAAGTCGGGGAGCAGCAGGCCGGTCAGCGAACCGCCGTAGCAGCAGCGTGTGTCGATTCCATAAACGCGATCCTGGTAAATCAAGGGCTGCTGGCGGCCGTCGCTGTAGTCGCGGTGGCCGACGATGAGCGGTTTGGGGCCATCGTAGTGGGCGTACCACGGCCAGGGGAGGCGCTGGCGCAGGTAATCCTCGCCGCTGAGCGTACCGACGAGGACAGTTTCGCGCTGCTCGGCCAGAGGAACGCCCGGCTCCCAGAAGCCGTGCAGCAGGATGGCTTCGGGCAGTTCGAGGAAGCGGGGCAGGCTGTCCATAAAGGCCACGGCAGCGGGATAGGCGGCTTCGCCGATCTGCTGGCGGGCAATGATCTGAGAGGGAGCGGGGGGAATCTCACCGCGGAGGACGCGGATGTGCTTGCGCTCGTGGTTGCCGAGGATGGAGCGGGCATTGGGCGTGTGCTGGAAGAAGCGCAGCACTCCGGCAGAATCCGGCCCGCGATCAACGAGGTCGCCGATGGCGATGATGGGGTCGTCCGAGGCCAGCCCGGATTTATCGAGCAGATCGAGGAGTTCCGCCGCGCAGCCGTGCAGGTCGCCGATGATGAGAGTAGGCATGGTGGGATGGTAAATGGTGGGTCGTTAAATGGCGGCAAAGGTTGTGCGGGCGCGGCGGGTGGCCGTGCCTGCCTGAATAGCTACCATAGCACAGAATGAGTGGAAAAGGTGATATTTGGATTACGGTTTGCGGAGGGCTGCGCTGCAACGATACAGCCCTCGCCCCCTGGCTTCTCAGGGGTAAGTTTTTCATGATCCTCACCCCCAACCCTGCAATGACACCTGATCTGTTCATAAAGGGTCATAACAGGCCATTGATTATACCTCTTGCTCGCGGGTAGAATGATGCCGCTCGTGAACGACCCCGGAGGAACTTCATGCCCACTCCCGTGCTCAAACCCGGCTGGATGCTGCGCCCCGCTCAGCGTGGCGATGTCCCAGCCGTCATGGAGGTGCTGAATGCCGTCTCGCTGAAGGTCATCGGCAGCGTCGATGAAACCGTGGACGACCTGCTCGCAGATTGGTCGTCCCCCACCATTGAACTGAACCGAGATACGCGCGTCGTCGTGGATGCCAGCGGCTGCATCGCCGGCTACGGCATCGTCATGGATGGACTCGCCGAGGTGCAGCACATCGATGTCTACGCCCACCCAGATCACTGGGACGAAGGCTGCCCGCTGGAAGCTGTGCTGCTGGACTGGGTCGAAGCGCGGACGCGGGAGAATCTGGCCGTCGTTCCGCCGGACGTGCGCGTTGCCATCCGCGCCTACACCTACTCGGCCGACACCTGGTATCAGGCGCGACTCCATGATGCCGGGCTGCGCCCGATCCGCCACGCCTTCCGTATGGAGACCGACCTGGATGATCCGCCGGCGGCTGTTTTTCCGGAGGGCATCCGTCTGCGGGTGGCGACCGCCGATGAAGACTGGCGCCCGATCCTGACGGCTATCCGTGACGCCTGGCGCGACCACTGGGGTTATATTGAGCAGCCGTTCGAGACGCACTACGCCCGCTGGCTGAGCCGCTGGCAGGATCAGTTCACGCCCGGCCTATGGCTGCTGGCCGTAGATGGCGAAGCCATCGCCGGGGTGTGCCTGTGCAAGCCGGATCACCACGATGACGATGCCTACGGATGGATTGCGACGCTGGCCGTGCCCCGCGCCTACCGCCGCCGGGGGATCGCCAGGGCGCTGCTTCAGCAGAGCTTTCACATCCTGCATCAGATGGGGCGGACGAAGGCCGGCCTGGGTGTTGATGCCAGCAGCCTGACCGGAGCCACCCGGCTTTACGAACAAGCCGGAATGCGCGTCCTCCTGCGCTTCGACCTCTACGAAAAAGAACTCCGCCCCGGCCTTGATACCACCACGCAGGAAGCCGAGGAATAGACGAGGCTTCAAAACCTTAAGGCTTTATTTCGCCGAGGGCGGTTACAATGAAACATGCTGCCGGCTGAGTACGGAGCGGATTCCCGCTCATGAAGTTGGTCACTGCCCGAACGCTCGATTCGATCCGCCGATGCTGGACGGGCTGGACAGAGCCTGCCCCGAACATTACCGACCCCGATGAACGCCTGCGTGCCCGCTTCATCTCCTCGCTGCTGCTGTTCAACGTCCTGCTGATTCCCACGCTGCTCGTCATATACTACGTCATCTCTCGCGCCTCTGATCTGCCGGCGCGGATCGGTGTGTCGGCGCTGGGTGGGGTCTTCATCTTCGGGATGTACTGGTATTCCCGCCGCACCCGGCCAGAGCGGATCGCGCGTGGGGGCATCCTGGGCGGGACGGCGATCCTCTACCTGGGCGTGATCGCCCTCGGCGGCAGCACCGGGACACACTCCCTCTACTATCTGATGATTCTGGTGCTGTTCGCCAGCCTGTTCCTGGGCCTGCGCTTCAATATCCTGTTGATGGCTGCCAACGTCGTCGTGATGCTGACGCTGCCTGTCATCAACCCGACCATCACCTACGGCCTGTTGATCGACGGGCCGCTGCGCTTCGTGGCGATGCTCTCGGTGGTGACGATTGCCGCGGCGGGCTACCGCATCCGCCTGGAAGAAGCCCGCCGCCGCGAACTGGCCGAGAATGCTGCCCGGCTGCGGTTGGTCTCCGAACTGATCCCGAACTACGCCTTCAGCTTCAAATTGGGCGTGGACGGACGCTGGATCAACGAATGGGTCAGCAGCGATTACGTGACCATCACTGGCTACGCCTGGGATGATATGGAAAGGCACGGGGTGGACAGCCTGTTTCTGCCGGAAGACTACGACCGGATGCAGGCCGATACCCGGCAGATAGAAGCCGGTCATGTCTCGAAGGGGGAGTACCGCATCCGCACCCGCGCCGGCCAAGTCCGCTGGCTGCGGATCGTGCGGCACCCTGTTTGGGATGCCGCTCAGAAGCAGGTCATCCGTTACTTCGGCGTCGCCGAGGACATCACCGATCTGCACCGCGCCCAGGACAGCCGCCTGCAAATCCGGCTCCAGCAGGAGCGCCTCAAGCTGATCGACGACCTGATGCAGGCCGTCTCCCACGATTTCCGCACCTCGCTCACCAGCATCGAAAACAGCCGCTACCTGATCTCGCGGCAGCTCAATGGCACGGTTCCGCCGGAGCTGCGCCAACGACTCGACCTCATCCAGAAATCGGTCCGCCATATGAGCGACCAGTTGGAAGACCTGCACACCATCACCCACCTGAGCGACCTCAAGCGGCTGCCGGTGCAGTTCAACAGCCTGGTGCAGGACATCGCCGCCGACTTCGCGGCTCAGGCGCGGAAACACGACCAGATGATCGTTCTCCAGCTCAACCGCTACCTGCCGACTGTCTCCGCTGACCAGTACGAACTGCGCCGGGGCATCAGCGAACTGATGCAGAATGCGCTGGCCTTCACGCCTGCGGCTGGCAAGGTCACGCTGCGGACCTTTCCCGCCACCCACGGAGTCTGCCTGGAAGTTCAGGACAGCGGCCAGGGTATCCCAGAGGAACAGCAGTCGCGCATCTTCGAGCCGTTCTACCGGGGCGACGCCGCCCGCGCCGTCGAAACCGGCGGCATCGGGCTGGGACTGAGCATTGCCCGCCTGGTCGCCGAAGCTCACGGCGGTACGCTGACGGTCAGCAGCGCTCTCGGCCAGGGAACCACCTTCCGGCTGACGCTCCCCACCGAGCCGCCACCTAACCCGTAGCGACCGCTTCAGGCTTTCTCATCAGCATCACCCCCGCCCAGGTCAGCCACGCCGCGGCTCCCACAATCAGCACACCCGGCCACCAGCCCGGCTGGTAAGCGAAGACGATGCGGCTTTCCCCCGCTGGGATCGCCACTGCCCGGAACATCCCATCCGCCCGCAGGACCGGCGCGGGCTGCCCATTCACCAGCGCCGTCCAGCCGGGATAATCCGCGTCGGCCAGCACCAGCGCGGCGGGCGCATCCGTGCGCGCGGTGATCTCCACCCGTTCAGCAGCATAGGCCGTGATGACTGCCGCGGCTGCTGGATCGGGCGCCGCGGTCGGGATCGACTCGGCGCTTTCGACTACGACCGTCCGCGCCGGATCGAAGCCGGGATCGGCCAGCACAGCCAGAGCCGCATCCAGATCGGGCACAGCCTGTACATCGGCGACCACGAAAGCGCGGGGCAGCACAGCCATGTTTTCGTAGAGTTTGATGTCGCTCGATAAGACTTTACGCCACGGCGGGAGCGTCACCTGCTGGAATACGCCGGCGCGGCTGTCGACCAGCGTCGCGGCCCGGATCGCCACGCCGTCACTTCCGCCCAGCACGATTTCGACCGGGGCGGTTGGGCTGCTGGCGCGGTAGATCACCTGCGTGAAATCCCCCGCTGGCGCCGATCGCTCGCGCCTCAACGTTTGCGCGCGGCCATCGGCATAAACGAAGGTCGCTTGCGGCTGGCAGTCCCCCGCGCACAACAGATGCAGGCTGTCTGCCGGGACGCTCGGCGCGACGGTGAACGTCACCGGGGCGGCCTCCGCTGGGGTGACGGTGAAGGCTGTGTCGTAGAAGACGCCGTCCAGCACGACATCGGCGGTCTTGTCCAGGATCAGGTAGCGCGTTCCCGTCAGGTTCAGCCAGCGCGGATCGGGCAGGCAGGCTCCCCGGCACTCCGGCTGCGCCAGCATTTGCCAGAGCCGTCCGTCCGCCGTGCGCTCCATCCCTTGCGGCAGCATCAGGGCGGTGAAACGCGAATAGGCCTCGGTCGGCAGCAGCCCGCCGTCGAAGCCGTCTACGCTCGGCAAACCCCAGACCAGCCCCAGGTTGGGGATGACCGCCTCGCGCATCTTGGTCGCCACCAGCGCGATCCGCGTCGAAAGGTCGGAAAGCCCCAGCGCCGCATACCGCGCCTCTAAAGCCGCCGCATCGCCCGGATCGAACTCCAGCGGGGTGATGCTCAGCGTCCGTCCAGGCGGGATTTGCTCGGCGGCATAGACCTGGAGCTGCCGCAGCGTGAACCGCGACGCGCCGAATACATCCGCCGGGACCACCTGGTTCAGCCCCAACACCCCCGCCGCCAGCAGCAGCTCGATACCCGCCGCCGCCACCAACCCGGCCCTCACCGCCTGACGGCCTTGGCCTCCGTATTTCTCTGTGTCCTCTGCGTCTCCGCGGTTAGAATTCTTATTCAACCCCTCCGTCTGATCTTGGCGCTCTTGACGTCTTGGCGGTTCAATTGCGTTATATTTTCTACCGCTCAGTTCGCAGCCGATCACCAGCGCCGCCGCTGCCACGCCCCAGCCGATCAGGGTGGCGGCTGTGGGAAGCGCCGGCCCGGTGATGTCCTCCGCCGCCCGGCTGGAGAGCGGACTCAGCCCTGCCAGCCCACCCATCGCCAGCAGCGCCGCCAGCCACATCCAGCGCCGCGCCCGTCCGTCCAGCAGCGCCTGCAGTCCCATGCCGCCCAGCAGCGCCAAGGCCAGCGCCGCCAGCGCCAGCCACCGCGCCGGAACCCGGAAGAAGCTGAACCCCGGCAGATTGGCGAGCAGCCAGTAGAGCGGGTTGTAGGCTCCCAGTGCCAAACCGACCCCTACCACCAGCAGCGTGATCCAGGCGCGCCGCCTGCGCCCGCGCGCCAGCATCCCGATTCCCGCCAGCCCCAGCCCGATCAGGCCGGGATAGGCCACGTACTCGCTGAAGATCAGGCTGTCGTAGCTCGGCAGCAGCCCCCGCCCGATCAGGAACGGACTGAATGAAAAGGCCAGCGCCCGCTGGGGATCCGCGCCCGCCCCGCGATACGACTGTCCGGCCAGTTCCAGCGTGGGAATCCACTGCGGCGCGGCCAGCGCCAGCACGACCACGCCCGCCGCCGCCAGCAGCCCCACGGTCACCACCCGCGCGCGAATCGCCTCTCTCGCATTCCTCGGTGTTCTCTGTGTCTCTGGGGTGGAATGGTTTTGAGGCCGGACCAGCCCATACACGCCCAACCCCAGCGCCGTGATGAACACTGTCTGCGGATGCCCCGCCAGGAATTGCAGCGCCAGCGCCGCTCCCAGCAGCGCGATATCGCGCGGGCGGCGCGTCCAGCCCAGCCGATCCAGCAGCAGGAACGCCCACGGCATCCACGCCAATGCCTGGAACTGGTTGATATGTTCTGCTTTCCCCGCCAGATACCCGCCCATCCCGAACAGTACAGCGGCCAGCAGCGCCGGCAGCCGCGCCAATCCCAGCGTCCGCCGCCCCAACGCATACACGCCCAGCATCCCCCAGGCCGAATGCAGCGCCAGGCTGAGCGCGATTCCAGTGGGCGGATCCAAGAAGGTCAGCGGCCAGTTGGGGGGATAGAACAGCCCGACCTGGCTGTTCGCCAGCAGCGGCGCGCCCATGAACACGTCCGGCGTCCATAAAGGAACTTGCCCAGCCAGCAGCGCGGCGTTCCGTATTGACCAGTAGGGATAGAAATAGGCGTAAACATCGCCGCGTGCCAGGATCATTCCGCCCAGCAGCAGCTTGTGGAAAAAAACCAGCGCCAGCCCCGCGCACACCGCCGCGATCAGAATCGATTCGCTGCGGGATTGTCCCTCTGCGCTCGGTATTCCTGGGTGTTCTCGGTGTCTCTGTGGTGGAATGGACACGATCCGGTCACTTGCCCAGATGCTCCCGGATGGCCGCGACCAACTGCTGCATCGCCGACTGGTGTACCAGCTCGGCGATCGCGGTCTCGTAATCCGTCCGCATATCCACCCACTGCACCCCCGTCAGCCCCAGCGGCACGGCATTGACTTCGTCGCCGCGCACCAAGACCGTGAACACCCGCTTGCGCAGCAGCCGAGCATAGCCCAGTTCCTCGTTGACCCACTCCGAGCCTTTGGCATCCGGCGAGAGGATCGCCACCACGCAGCCCGCCGCTTCGATGGCCGTCTGCACATCCAGCTTCCACGACGGGCTGCCCGGTTCCAGCTTCTCATCGCTCCACACCGAAAGTTCGGCGGCGATCAACCCCTCGCGGATCAGGTGCATCTGCTCCCGGTCGCGGCGGCTGTAGCTGATGAACACGTCCGCCTGCTGTGTGGTCGGCGTACCCGCGGCCTCTTTCATCAGCGCCGCCAGGTTTTGCCGGATGGTCGTCTTGGGGGCGTAATTCGGCTCCACGCTCACCCGCTCCGCCAGATTGAAGCGCGTCTGGAAGCGCAGCAGCGCCCCGCGGTTATCCGGCATTCCCAGTTCGATGGTATCGCCATCTTTGAGCGACTGCGGTTTGTGGGCGGCCAGCTTGCGCCCCGCCACTTTCGTCCCGGAGGACGAGCCTTCGTCGGTGATGAAGAAGCACCGCAGCGCGTCGTGAAACTCCAGCGTGCAGTGCAGCCGACTGACGCTGCTGCTCTCGTCCAGGTTGTAAAGCTGGATGCTCACCTGCCGTGGATTCCGTCCGAGCGTCACCCGCTTTTCGCGGATTTCGACGGTCTTGCCAACGGACACGCCTTTGACCCGCGCCTCCGGCCCGTTGATGATTTCCAGCACCGCCAGCACTTCAGCGTTCGCGTTCGCCGGCTCAGGGGGAAGGGTAGGATTGTCGTCTTGCATGGCTGTCTCTCCGCACCCGGAATTTGCCATCATTCGGCCACACCGGCTGATTCGCACGTGTTCATTGTACCCCATACAACCGGCGGACGGGAAATGCGCGCCGGACTGAACCGCAGCGTTTCACGACTCGCCGCGTTTGCTCCCGCCGCCTCATCCGAATCGGTTCACCGGGATCGTTAAACCTTAACCGCCTCTTAACGCAGGGGGCTTTTATCCGCTCGCCAAATCCTTTATACTTCAATTCAAATTGTTTCAAATCTAGTTGATATATCAAGAGGACACATGGGACAGATCATCCCCACCCCGGAAACTGATACCCATAAGACGAAAGTGCTGTTCGTCTGCACCCACAACAGCGCCCGCTCCCAAATCGGAGAAGGACTCCTACGCCACCACGCTGGCGACCAGATTGCCGTTTTCAGCGCTGGTCTGCAGGCCGCCGCTGAAATCCATCCGATGGCGATCCAGGTCATGGACGAAATTGGCATCGACATCCGTTCGCAGCGTCCCAAACCAACCAAGCAGTATATGGGCCGTCTTCAGGTGGATTACCTCATTACGGTTTGCAGTCAGGCCGAAGCGGACTGCCCCCGTGCTCTTTGGGCGGGGAAAACCACCCGGTTGAACTGGACGTTCGATGATCCCGCCGAAGCCGGTTTGAGTGACTCGGAACGAATAGCGCGTTTTCGCAGCGTGCGCGATGGCTTACAGGATAAAATACAAGCCTGGCTGACCGAACTCCGAGTCAAGGGGATGCTGGTTGATGCGACTGGTGACACCGCCTGAAGTAATCCGCGCTCTGGATCATGAGCTGCGCTGGACGATTCTCACGCGGCTCGTGACGACGGACTATCGGGTGCAGGAATTGGCCGGCCAGCTTGAGCAGCCGGTCAATTTGGTTTCATACCACCTCAAGCAGCTTCGCGATGCCGGACTCGTTGCTGCCCGCCAGAGCGAGGCCGACGGCCGGGACTGGTATTACAGCATCGACTTCGACGCGCTTCAGGCCGCGTATGGGCAGGCTGGTCATGCGTTAGGGCTGGCTCCGCAGCCTGCTGAGGCCGCCCCGCAGCAGCGCCCGCTGCGGGTGCTTTTCGTCTGTACGCACAACAGCGCCCGCTCGCAGATGGCTGAAGGGCTGCTGCGACACCTAGGTCATGATCGCTGCGAATCGGCCAGTGCTGGCCACGACCCGCTGGCAGTGCAGCCTGAAGCCGTGGACGTTATGGCCGAATTGGGCATCGACATCCACCACCAATACGCCAAAGCGATCCAGGTTTTCAGCGATCAGACTTTCGATTACATCATCACCGTGTGCGACCGGGCCCGCCAGCGCCAGCCCTCTCTGCCGGAGAGCCGCGCTCGTCTGCACTGGGGCTACCGCGACCCGCTTGCCATCACCGATCCCGAAGCCCGCCAGCGCGCTTTCCGCGAGACCGCTCGCCAGCTCAAAACGCGCATTCGCAGCTTCTTACAAGCCGTCCAGCACATAGAGCATCAGTAAGGACACCATGAACCTGATCACCGTCTTCGGCGATATTCACGCCAATCTGCCTGCCCTGGAAGCTGTCCTGAACGATATGGACGCCCGCGGCCTGACTCAGCGTTACTGCCTTGGCGATCTGGTCGGCTATGGGACAGAGCCAAATGCCGTTATCGAACGCATCCGCAGCCTGGGAATTCCCACTATTATGGGTAACTACGATCAGGGCGTCGGCCACAGCAGCGATGACTGCGGCTGCGCCTATAAAGCCGCCGAAGACGAAGCCCGTGGCAAACGCTCCATCGCCTGGACGAATGCCCATACCTCCGACGACCACAAAGCGTTTCTTCGGGACCTTCCGGCCAGCATCCCGCTTCAGTTGGAAGGGCTGCGTATCCTGCTCGTCCACGGCAGCCCGCGCAAGGTCAACGAGTACCTCTACGAAGACCGACCCACCGAGAGCATCGAGCGCATCCTCGATCAGGCCGAGGCGGATGTGCTGGTCTGCGGCCACACCCATCTGCCTTATCACCGCCGCCTGCCCAGTGGACGCCACATCATCAATGCGGGCAGCGTTGGCAAACCCAAAGACGGCGACCCCCGCGCGGGGTATATCACCCTGTCCGTCCGTGATGGAGACCTGCACGCCGAGTTCATCCGCGTGCCCTACGATGTCGAACGCGCTGCCACTGCCATCGAAGCCAGCGATCTCCCCCACGAATTTGCCCGGATGCTCCGCGAAGGTGTCGGCTGACGCAGGGTTCACGGCGATTCGATCAAGGGATGTAGGGTGAGGCCGCAGCGCGCCATGCGCGCAGGTCCGCCCATCTGTCATTGTCATCTTGGCGGGGTGCTTAGGCGATTCCCCCCGCCAGGATCGAATCCACCAGCGGGATCAGATCGAGGTTTTTCCCCTCGGCCAGCAGTCCATCGAACTCGCCGGCTTCGACCAAGGGCTTGAGCCGCTCCAGGATTGGCTCCGCCAGCTTGCGCGTCCCCTCGAAGGCCGCCGGATGGTTCAGGATCAGCCCCAACCAGCGCAGCGCCGTTCGCGCATCCGTCTGGAAGGCTGCCAGCCCGGTTAGTCCCTCCAGCAGCGTCGGCACAACCTCGATCTCCCGCGCCTGCTGCATCCCCTGGAGGTAGAATTGGGTGGCCTGCTTCGCATGGTTTTGGGCGCGGGCCACGTTGCCCAGGTTCACCAGCGTCGAGCCGATGCCCCGCTTGTTGCCGATGGCGCGGGCCAGCGCCAGGCTCTCTTCATAGAAACGGGTCGCTCGTGGGTAATCCATCTGGAACTCGGCGATTACCCCCAGGTTATCCAGCGCCAGCGCCACCCCGCGGCGCTCACCGATGGTGCGGAAGATCGCCAGCGATTCCTCAAAGCGCCGGTTGGCCGAGTCGTAGTCGCGCAGTTCGCCCGCTGCGCTCCCCAGGTTGAGCAGGGCCGCGGCCGCTTTGCGGCGCTCGCCGCTCTCCTGGCACAGCGCCAGCGTCTCCTCGAAGTAGCGAGTCGCGTCGGCATAATTCCCCTGAGCGAAGGCCGCCATACCCAGGTTGTTGATCGCGCTGGCGATCCGGCGGTGGTCATCAATCTGGCGGCTGAGCGCCAGCCCTTCCTGGCAGTGTTGGATCGCCCCGGCGTAGTCCCCCTGGTGAAAGCGCACCAGCCCCAGCCGGTCGAGCGCCTGGGCGGTTCCCGCCGCGTCGGATAGTCCCCGGTAAAGGTTCAGCCCTTCTTCGCAGAGCTGCCATGCGCGGGGATAATCGCCCAGATAGATGACCAGGTCGCCCAGTTCCAGCAGCGCAGCGGCGATCCCTTCCGGTTCCCCCAGCGCCCGCCTCAGCGCCAGCGCCTCGTCCAGGTGCGCTGCGGCTGTCTCGTAATCACCCTGGTACTTGAGCGTCTCACCCAGCTTCTGGAGCATCTCGGCCCGCAGGGGGGTATCCTGCGGATCGGCGCTGGCATCCATCAGTTCCAGGATGCGCCGGAAAGAAGTAACCGCTTCAGTGAAGGCGCTTACATCCAGCGCATGAACGCCGGCCCGCTGCAAATAGGCCCGCTCCTTGACCGGATCGCCCGCGCTGCGCCAGTGCTGGGCGATGACATAAGCCTGCTCCGGGCTGTCGGGGTAAGCCGCTTCGATGGCCTCAGCCACCCGGCGATGCAGTCCCGGCCGCTGGTCGGCGGGGATCGTTTCGATGGCTGTGGTGCGGAGCTTGTCGTGCGAGAAGCGCCACTGTTCGCCCTGGACTTCGAGCACAGCGCAGTTGGCGCAGATAATCAGCCACTCCTCCAGGTTAAGGCTGCCCTTGAGGTGTTCCAGCACTTTCAGATCGAGTTCGCGCCCGGCTAGCGCGGCCATCCGCAGCAGTTCCAGCCCTTCCGGCGGAACCCGTGACAGCCGCCGCTCGACGACCGCCTGGATACCCCCCGCCGTGACGAACTTCGGCAGCGAAATCCGCCCCACCCGGTCGAGCCGCCCGGCTTCTTCCGCCAGCACGCGGACGACCTCGACGATGAAGAAGACATTGCCTTCGGATTCGCGCTGGAGGAATTCCTGAATCTGGTTCTGGCGGCCCGCCTCGCCCAGCATCGAGACGCTCAGCGTGGTGATGCTTTCCGAAGACAGCCGCTCCAGCTTGAGGAGGTTCATGCCCGGCAGCTTCTGCGGCAGATCCGGGGCTTCGTCGTCCCGGTAGCTGGCGACGATCATCAGGGCCAGGTCGGGCGTCAGGCCGATGAGCGGCTTCAGCACATCCAGGCTTTCGCGCGTCCACTGGAGGTCTTCCAGAACCAGGAGGATCGGGCGTTGTTGGCGCTGGAACAGGCTGGCAATTGTCCCGACGAGGCGCTGCTGGTGGGCTACCCCTTCAATGTCGGCCACGGGCGGGATGGCGCGGTTCTGAAGTTCGTCGATCTCCGGCACGATGTCTTTGAGAATGCCCGCGTCCAGGTCGGAAAGCTCGGTTCCGAGCGCCAGACGCCGGGCCGGTTCGCGCCAGAGCTGGTAGGCCAGCCCGCCATCAGCCACCGCCTGCCCGCGCAGCACCATGAAGCCGCTGACCAGCGCCTGAATGCGGAGTTCTTCCAGCAGGCGCGTTTTGCCGATGCCGCTCTCGCCGCCGATCAGCCAGGCGCTGCCCTGCCGCTGCTCAGCCTGTTTGAGCGCGCTGGCGAGCTGGTTCAGTTCGCGCTCGCGCCCCACGAAGCGGGCTGCTCGCAGGTAGCTTTCGCGGATCGCCTGGTTCTCCGTGGGAATGGGGAAGCGCGTCGCCTTGAGCAGATGGTCGATGACTGTCTCGGCACTTTGGTAGCGCTCGACGGTATTCTTGGCGAGCAGATTGCCAACGATATTCGCCAGCGTGATCCCCGCCGCGGCCCAGCCACCCGCTGGCGTCGGCGGATCCATAATGAATGGGGCCACCTCGTCAATAGGCTGTGTCAGAAACGTTTCAGGCTCCAACCGGATCGTACTGGTCCCGACTCCTGGCGTCCGGGGTTCGTCTTCGGGTGGTGCTGCCAGAGCATCGAGGTTTTCCAGCTCGGAAAGATCAGGTTCCCGCGTCAGTGTATCGCTGAAGAGCCGCCCGATAGTGGCTGTATCAAATGGATGATGCCCAGTGAGCATCTCGTAGGCCATCACACCGATGGCATACAGGTCGGCCGTTTCACGGGCTGGCTCGCCCAGCAGCACTTCCGGGGCAATGTAGGCGGGCGTACCCACCAGTACATTATCGCCCACGCTGATGGTATCCTCGGCAATCGACAGGCCGAAATCCAGTACCTTGACGTACCCATCGATGACCAGCACATTGCCGGGCTTGAGATCACGGTGGATGATGCCGCGCCGGTGCAGGTAGGCGATGGCCTGCAGAAGCTGCACCAGCAGGTTGATCCGGGTTTCCAGGCTGGCTCCGGCGGCCGCATCCAGAATGGACTGGGCGTTGGAGAGAAGGTCCATCGTGTAGAAGGGCTGGTTGTTATCGAAGCCGTAATCCAGCACGCTGATGATGTTGGGGTGGCGCAGCGAAGCCAGCGTGTGGAATTCCTGCGCCAGCGCCAAGCGCAGCCCGTCGGAGTCATCGACGCGAGCCGGGGCGAGGACCTGCTCGTTCGTGACCTGCACCTGTTTGAGGGCCACCTGATCGCGGGTGAGACCATCCAGCGCTCGGTAGACCTGACCCATCCCGCCTTCGCCCAGTTTCTCTACGAGCGCATAGCGGCCGTCGACAATCCGACCGAAGACTGATTCCATCACGGCTGCCCCTCACCCAGAACTGCTCTTCACTTCCGCCACTATGTTAGCGCGAATGTAAGCTTAGCGACAATCTGGGCGCGAGTCCAGTTCGGTTACAGCGTGAAAGTGAAGGTCGCTCCCTGGTCAGGTTGGCCGTGCGCCTCGATGTTCCCGCCATGGCGTTTGATGATCCGCTGGGCGGTTGCCAGACCGATGCCTGTGCCTTCAAAATCGCTGCGTGCATTCAAGCGCTGAAAGGGTTGAAAAGCGGTGAATAACTTGTGAGTGTATTCAGGATTGAAACCTACCCCGTCATCGACAATGCTGTAATGCCGCTTGCCATCACGTTCTTCACAGCGAAAGGCAATGCGAGCAGAAGGCTTCTTGCTGGTGAACTTCCAGGCATTGTCGAGCAGGTTATCGAGCAGGATTCGCATTAGCCCGGGGTCGCCTTCGGCCATCACCCCCGGCTGAATATCCCAGCGCACCTGGCGTTCAGGGCTGGAGGCGCGCAGTTCGGCAGCGATTTCTTCAACAAGAGCACTCAGGTCGATCTGCTCGATATGAATCTCACGCCGGGTCACACGTGAGAGCTGCAACAAATCATCGATCAGCCGCCCCATGCGTTGGGTCGCCATACGCTGTCGGTAGAGATACTCCTGTCCGGTTGCATCCAGTTGGCTTCCATAGTCTTCCAGAAGAATCTGGCTGAAGCCGTTGATGGCGCGCAGCGGCGCGCGCAGGTCATGCGAGACCGAGTAAGCGAAGGCTTCCAATTCGGCATTCATGGCTTCAAGCTGCTGCGTGCGCTCGATCACCCGTTGTTCGAGTTCCTCATTCAACCGCCGAATCTCGTCTTCGGCATGCTTCTGGGCGGTCACATCGGTGACAATGCCCACTACCCCGATGATCTCATCCTGGCCGTTGACCAATGGTACTTTGGTGATAAATCGATGGGTTTTCTGTCCTTGGAAGATCAGATTTTCTTCGTAGTGGAGGATCGGCGTCTGACCGCTGAGGATCTGCCGATCTTCAGCAGCATATCGGGCAATTTCAGGAGCACCTGGAACGAGATCGGAATCGCGCTTGCCGATGACCTCTTCAGGCGAAGAAAGCCCCAGCAGCTCATGGAACATGCGGTTGCAGCCTTGATAGATCAACTGCTGATCTTTCCAGAAGACATATTCGGGAATCGAGTCCAGCACCAGGCGGAGCATAGAGCGTGAACGGGCGACTTCTTCCTCTGCGCGTTTGCGCTCGGTAATATCGCGTGAGATTCCGACCAAACCGGTGATCCGCCCATTTTCATCACGCAGGGGAATCTTCGTGACCCAGACCCATCGGGGATTGTCCTCGGCATCGCGGGTCAACCGCTCGACATTGATCATTGGGACTCCGGAGTGAATGACCTGCATATCATCTTCGTAGAACGGCCGGCCAATGTGTTCAGGAAAGACCTCCAGCGAGGTCTTGCCGATGAAAACCGCAGGTGGCACATCCTGCCCGAAGGTGCTGCCGCGCACTGAATTGCTCATAGTGAAGCGCCCCTCGGCATCCTTGGAGAAGATGTAGTCAGGCACATTCTCGATGATCGTCTGGAGCAGATTGCGCTCAGCGGCCAGCTTTCGCTCCATTTGCCTGCGTTCCTCGACTTCCCTCTCCAGCTCCGCGGCCTGGAACCGGATGCGCTTGAACATCTGCTCCAGCAGAGCCTGTTCGACGGCCATCTTCTCTTCGATGGCTTTGCGTTCCTGGATTTGGCGTTCGAGGTCGGCATTGGCTGCCTCCAACTGAGCCTGTCGGACGCGCAGTTCTGCTTGGCGATCCTGCTCGATGGCGTCCCGGTAGCGAATGTAGATCAGCAGCAGTACCGCGAATCCGACCATCATCAGGAATTGAGAAACGTCGAACGTATCCTTCGGATCGATGAGATAAACCAGGCCGTAGACTGCCACCATGTAGATACTGAGCAGCAGCGTGACCCTCTGACTGAGCAGCATGGCACTCAAGATCAGCGGGATAATCATGGTGAACAGAAATCCAGTGTCGTGGTTGAGAAGTGTAATCATCGTGATGCCGATCGCGCTCAGACCGGTAATGAACCAGGCGACCTGCCGGTAGTGGCGAGTTCGGCTGACAATGTAGGCCGGGAGCGTCAACGCGAACAATTCGGTGCCGGGAGACCGCATGATGCCGGTCCCCAGTACCACCAGCCCATCTACGATCAGCACCAGAATCAGGCCCGAAAGCAGCCGCGCCTGGTGGCGCTCCTCCTGGCCCAGGATATGTGGGTGAGGTTCGGTCATATCCCGCAAGATGAGAACAGCCCAGGCCGCCACTTTCCCCAGCGTAGAGATAAGTCGCTGCATAGAGTAACCACTTTCCAACCGCGGAAATGAAGGTCGTTATCTTGATATTAACGCCGTCGAGGGGAGATCGTTTCTTGAGTTTCAGCGCTGAAGCGCGAAACAGCGTCCTACGGTATCCGCGCGGAATGTCTCGACCGCTCCCGTGTCGGCCAGCGTGACATAGACAGTGCGGCCATCGACGCCGCCGAAGGTGAGGTTGGTGCAGTTCTGCCCACCGAGCGCGATTTCCCGCCGCAGCGCGCCATCCAATCCCAGCACGGCGATAGTTCCTTTGCCGAAGCGGGTGACATACAGGCTGTCGTCCATGCCGCAGCGCATCCCATCCAGCAAATGATCGGGGAATTCGATCAGCAGCCGCTTATGATGGATCGAACCGTCTGCCGCCAGATCATAGGCCCAGATGCGCCGCTCGATGCTCTCGTTGACCAGCAGGGTGCGCTCATCCGGCGTGATCTCGATGCCATTGGTCGTGCCCATGCCGTCTTCCAGCAGCACCGTCCGCCCATCCAGCTCGATGCGCCAGAGCTGCCCGGTCTGCTCCGCCCAGTTGGGATCGCTGGCGAAGAGCATCCCATCGGAGCGGATCGCCAGATCGTTGGGCTGGTTCATGCGCGGCTCGTGGGCGTGGATGCGAATCTCGCGCGTTTTCAGATCGACCGCCAGAACATGGTGTCCGGTGTAATCGGCTACGTAAAGAGTGTGGTTCGGGGCAGCCCGCATCCCGCAGCCCACGCTGCCGGTAGGCAGGCTCACGAACAACTCGTGCTGTCCATCAGGCGCGACCCGCCCGATGGTTCCCTTACGGGCGTAATCGACGGCATAGAACCAGCCGTCCGCGTCCACCGTCGCCCCCTCGATGCCTTCGGTGAAGGTCTGCGGTGGGGTCAACAGGCGCGGCGTGAAGAGGTCAGAGTCGGTCATGGTAGATCATTAGTCAGTAAGGTTTCTGAGCCAGTTTGCCCAACATCGGGACAAAATGCTTCAGGTTGTGCGTGTATAGCGGAATGCTCAGCCGATAGCTGACTGACGCAATCAAACAGTCCATCATGTCCATGCCGTGGCTGAGTTCATATTGCATTTGAGCGTGCATCGCCCAATCGAGATCGCCCTGAGTAAAGTAGATCATCTCAAAGCGTTGGAGCAATTGCGCTGACTTAAACCGCTCAGCCTTGTTGAGGCCGCCGCTGATGACTTCCATCCAGATGATGGGATTGATCGCCAAATCAGGCTGCGCGTCGGTCTGATACCATGCAATGGCAGGGGTGTGCGAACGAAGTAGATCGACCAGAATACTCGTCTCGACAATCGCGGAAGTCATGTACGCCGCGCTTTCCGCTTGCGCCGCTGCTCTTCGACCCACTCTACCGGATCGGTGATGTTCTTATGCTCCCATCCGCCCGTCAAACCCGCCGCCACCACCTCCGCGCCGCTGGTCGGCTTGAAGGTGAGCAGTTCGGCAATCTCTTCTTCGGTGAAGGTCTCAGCGGCCTGTGGAATCTCGATGGTGATGTCTACCTCGCCCGGCGGTAAATCACCAGGCAGATCGACCAGCAGTTGACCCTCGGATGTGACCTGACCTTTCAGTCGGATGGTGAGCATCGTCTTTCCCTCACTGCTGACCTTTCGCTGTGCTGAATTATAGCACGGGCGACTTGTCCTCGTTCAGCCCGCTGCCCGCAGATCTTCCAGTCCCAGCGCCCGCATCCACCCGCACACGATCATCTCGCCGGACGTATCCGGCAGAGGGATGCCATCGGTCTGCGGCAGCCCGTTGAAGCCGCGCAGATAGCCGAACATCCCGTCGATCTGCCCCCGCGCCGCTTCCGAAAGTTCGGCGTCGCCAATGGCGATGGCGTGGATGTGGATCGGCGACCCGGCGTAGAGTTCGCCGCTGTCGCGCAGCCAGGCCGCGAAGCCCGCCGTCCGCAGCGCCGCGATCATATCGGGAATCTCCGCCCGCAGGATGCTCCCGCTGGCCGGATCGCGCACCGAGAGATCGACCGCCCCGCCGCCGTCATGCGTGCCGAAGCTGGCCGAGACTCCACCGGGGTTATAGCTGCCCTGCATCACCCCGCGCCGGAAATCCAGAATGCCGCCGCGCGCGCGGTAAAGCGCCTGCGCCTGGTCGAGCATCGCCAGCGTGCGGAGGTTCAGCACCCCATAGCCGACCGTCAGCCGCTCATACACCTCCGGCGGCTGGAGGCAGCCCTCCGGTTCATCGGCGGCGTCTGGCTGCGCCACGGGTTCCAGCGGCGTCAGCCAGATGGTTCCCGCGCGGGGGTCGCCCTCGGCCAGCCAGCCTTCCAGCCCAGCATAAGCCACTGGCCACCATACCAGCCCCTCGGCGCAGGCCGGGTCATCGAGGGTGCGGAAGATGTCGCAGTCGGCGATCTGCCGTAGGACAGCCGCCTGACGGCTCGGTTCTGCCCGCAGGTTGTGGGTTTCGCCGGAGGTGATCTGCGCCCAGACCCCGGCGGTCAAGCCGGAAGGGGAGGCTCCCGGTTCTGGACAGACGGTCTCCTGGGCAGCAGTCCGTCCGCCCCAGCCGAGCACCAGCGCCAGCGCCCAGGCGATCCAGGCGGCATGGAGAATCCTCATGTGCCCTGTTCGTCGCGTTCGTAAAACCAGCACAGCAGTTCCAGCAGCAGCGTATCCACCAGCAGATAGGCGAAGGCAATCAGCAGCGGCGGCAGGATCAGCCCAATCAGGCCGAAGGCGCGGCTGAATAGGATCGAAAAGGCGCCGATGATGACGGCGTAGATCGTGAACATGCATCCGCGATAAACTTTCATAGTCCCCTTCCTGCCCGCTCTGATTCAGCGCTGCTGAAAATACGCGCATCCGGGGGACGAGGTTGCATCGAGGATGCGCGGCGTGCGACTATTGTACGCAAAACCGCCGTGGACGACACCAACGCCTTGCCGCCTGTTATAATCTGCCGCCATGCGAAACCGACTGCCGCTCATCCTTACCCTGCTTGCCCTGCTGGTTGGAGCCGTTATGCTGGCCCTCGATCTGCGCGGGCGCGGCCCGGCCTGGAACGCGCTCTGGTCGATCACGGGCGAAGAAGCGCCTATCGCCCAACTGCGCGGAGCCGTCGAGTGGCTGGGCAATCTGACCCGCCCTCAGCCGCGGCTGGCCGCCGATGTCCCCGTAAATCACGCTGACGTCACACCCTATGGGATCAACACCTTCTTGCAGCAGGAAGTCGAGGTCGCCAAGCGCGAGCGCATCCTTCAGATGATCGCCGAAGCCGGTTTCAGCATGATCCGCCAGCAGTTTCCCTGGGAAGACATCGAAATTCACGGGCGCGGCGATTTCACCGACCGCCGTAACGATCTGAACGGCGACGGTCAACCGGACACGATCTCGGCCTGGGACAAGTATGACAACATCGTCGAATTGGCCGACCGCTACGGCATCCTCATCCAGGCGCGGCTGGACAATCCGCCTGCCTGGACTCATGCTGATCCGGCCATTGGCTCGTTCGCCCCGCCGGACGATGTGCAGGATTTCGTCAGCTACGCCGTGACCGTGGCCAAACGCTACCGGGGACGCATTCCCTACTATCAGATCTGGAACGAACCCAACATCTACCCGGAGTGGGGCGAGCAGGCCGTCGATCCCGAAGCCTATACCGATCTGCTCTGCCGGACTTACCGCGCCCTCAAAGCCGTCGATCCCGGCATCGTCGTCATCAGCGCCCCGCTCTCGCCGACCGTGTCGCTGGACTCGCGCAACCTGAATGACTTTATCTTCCTCCAGCGCATGTATGACGCCGGGGCAGGCGCGTGCTTCGACGTGATGGCCGTGCAGGGTTACGGCTTCTACAGCGGCCCGACCGACCGCCGCCTGCGGACGCTGACCCTCAACTTCGCCCGCCACCTCTATATCCGCGATCTGATGGTCGCCAACGGCGATGCCGTCAAATCCATCTGGATCAGCGAGGCCGCCTGGAATGCCCAACCGGAAGACCCGGCCATCGTCACCAGCCAGTACGGGAACTTCGGCATCGTCACCGAAAATCAGGCCGCCCGCTACATGCCGCTCGGCTACCAGCGGGCGCTCGAAGAATGGCCCTGGATCGGCAATATTGCCTACTGGTTCTTCAAGCGGGCAGCGGACTACGAACGCAGCCAGGCGTTTTACTACTTTCGCATGGTCGAGCCGGATTTTACCCCGCTGCCGGTCTACAACTCGATGAAGCAGTACATCACCACCCAGCAGCCCGCGCTCTATCCCGGCGTGCATCAGGCCGAAGACTGGGCCGTGCGGCTGCCGCAGAGCGCCGCTCGTGTCGATGCCGAGGGCGCCGAGTTTGGCCGCGCCGTCGAGACAACCTCCCTGCGCTTCGATTACATCGGCACGGGCTTCAGCCTGCGCTTGCGCGAACCCGGCGCTGCCGATTGGGAGACGCGCCTCTACGCCGAGAACGCCACCACCACCCGGATGAGTACCGAGTTCGTCAACCTGCCCGCTGGGACGCGCGTCGATTCGATCACCGTCTTCGACCGCACTGCCCAGAACCGCTTTCCATGGGCGGCGGCCGCGGCCGTCGCGCTGGGCACGACCGCCTTTGTGCTGATTGATGCGCTGTGGCGGCGGACGCGATGATCCCGCGCGATCCGGTCAGCCGCGCCTCGGCGCTGGTGCTGCTGAGCGGCCTGCTGGTGCTGCTGCTGGCCGCCGCTCTGCGCTTCCACCGCCTGGATGACCAGTCCTTCTGGAACGACGAGGGCAGCAGCTATGTCCAATCCCTCCGCTCGCTGCCGGAGATCGCCGCCAATGCCGCCCGCGACATCCACCCGCCCGGCTATTACGTCCTGCTGGCTGGCTGGCGGCTGTTGGCCGGGGAAACCGAGTTCACCCTGCGATCACTGTCGGTCTTCGCCAGCCTGCTGACGGCCGCCTGCGTCTTCGCCATCGGACGGCGGCTCTTCAACCTCACCGCCGCGATCCTGGCAGCGCTGATCGTGGCGCTCAACAGTTTCAGCCTGTACTACGCTCAGGAAGCCCGCATGTATGCCCCGCTGGCGGCCTGGAGCGCCCTGGGGCTGTGGCTGATCCTGGGCATGGCGCGCCGGCGCGCCGCCTGGATCATCGCGCTCGGGCTGGTGAACGCCGCCGGGCTGTATACCCATTACGCTTATCCGTTCGTCATGCTGGTACAGGCTGTCCTCATCCTGCTGGAGATTGTCCGCGCCGGACGCATCCGCCGGCGGACTCTGCTGGCCTTCGCGCTGGCAAACGGGCTGGCGCTGATTCTATTCGCGCCCTGGCTGCCGACTGCTCTGCGTCAGGTGACCCAGTGGCCCAGTACCGGCCAGCCTGTCCCGCCGCTGGAAGCCATCGGCATCATCGCCGAGTGGTTCACCTTCGGCATCACCTACCCGGCCATCCCCAACGCCGTGACCTACCTGCCGCTGGCGCTGCTGCTCCTCTCCGGTGGCTGGATTGGCTGGATCGGGCTGCGCGGACGCGGGATGCTGTGCTCTCTGGCCGCGCCGTTGATCTGGGCGCTGCTCCCCGTGGCGCTCTTTCTGCTGCTGGGATTATTCCGCCTGGCCAACCTCAAGTTCCTGCTGCCCTCGCAGTTGGGCTTCGCGCTCTGGATCGGCGCGGGCATCGGCGGTTGGTGGGCGCTGGCGCGGCGCGGTTTGCGCGTCGAGCGCGTGACGGTCGCTTTTACCCTCCTTCAGACCGTCTGGCTGCTGGTCTATCTGGTCAACGGCCTGGCTCCACTTCACGACGATCCTCGTTTCCGCCGCGCCGATTACCGGGCGATGGCCGCGCTGCTGACCGCCCAGGCTGGCTCGAACGACGCCATCATCCTGAACGCCCCCAACCAGGAAGAAGTCTTCCGCTACTACTACCGCGCCAGCACGCCCATCTATCCGCTGCCCGCTGGCCTGGGCGGTGATGATGCCGCCACGACCGCTGCCGTCCGCGAGATCATCGCCCGCTCGCGGCAGATTTATGTCCTCTACTGGGGAGAAGCCGAGCGCGACCCCAACCGAATCGTCGAAGCCACCCTCGACCGCGAGTCCTTCGAGGCCGGCCAGGATGTCTGGTACGGCGATGTGCGCCTGGCCCGCTATGCCGCCCCCGAACCGCTGGACGAATCCCGCCCGGTCTACGCCCGCTTCGGTGCGTCTATCTGGCTGGAACGCTATGCCCTCAACCGCCGAGCCTATGCCCCCGGCGACGTGATCCAGGCGCAGCTCGAATGGCGAACCGACGCGCCGCTGACGGTGCGCTACAAGGTCTTCGTCCAGCTTCTCAACCTGAATGGCATCCTGGTCGCCCAACGCGACGCCGAGCCGGTCGGCAATCTGCTGCCAACCACCGCCTGGACGCCGGGCCAGACCATCATCGATCCGCACGGGCTGGCGCTGCCCCCGGATCTGCCAGCCGGCCGCTATGTCCTGATCCTCGGCTTGTACAACATCGATGATCCTGCCGACCGCCTGACTGTCTTCGGACGCAGTTATTATCGCCTCGCTGGGGTAGAAGTCGTGACAAAGCCTCAGTGAAATCTTGAGCGAGAATAGAGAATAGTTGACCTGGCTGCTAAGACTTCATCTTTTCCATCGGGTGATATCCTGAATGGGCCGCTCCGTGTTTAGGGCAGGGCGTCGGCTGTAACTCCCACGCCCTGCCCGCGTATCCGGTAAAGTGCAGACTCAACTTAAAGACCTATGAGCATTGATTGACGCCCTTCCAACGCCGCCCGTACAATCCGAACTATCTGATCCTGGCACGGTTTTCCCACGAAGTGGAGGCACTATCCCATGCGAGTCATCATCACAGGCGGCACGGGTCTGATCGGCAGGGCGCTCGCCAACAGTCTGGCGAAGGATCATCACGAGGTCATTGTCCTCAGCCGCAACACCAACAAGACCCGCGGACTGGATGGCGGTGTGAAAGTCGTCGGTTGGGATGCCCGCACCGCCCAGGGTTGGGGGGAACTGGCTGATGGGGCCGGCGCCATCGTCAATCTGGCCGGCGAGAGCATCGCCGGCGAGGGCTTCCCGCCCAAGCCGTGGACGGCCGAGCGTAAGCGGGCCATCCGCGACAGCCGCATCCACGCGGGCAAAGCCGTCTTGGAAGCAGTCACCGCTGCCAAGAACAAACCCCGCGTCCTGATCCAGTCCTCCGCTGTTGGCTATTACGGCACCCACGGCGACGAAGACCTTACCGAAGAATCACCCATTGGCGGGGATTTCCTGGCGCAGATCTGCAAAGAGTGGGAGTCGGTCACCCAGCCCGTCGAGAACATGGGCGTCCGCCGGGTGGTCATCCGCACGGGCATCGTCCTGACCACCCAGGGCGGCGTGCTGCCGCTGATGGCGCTGCCCTTCAAACTGTTTGCCGGCGGGCCGATTGGCTCCGGCAGGCAGCAGATTCCCTGGATTCACCTCGACGATGAAATCGCCGCCATCCGTTTCCTGATGGAAAACGCCAGCGCCAGCGGAGCCTATAACCTCAGCGCCCCTGATCCCCAGAGCAATGCCGCCCTGAGCCGCGCCATCGCCCGCGCGTTAGGCCGTCCGTGTTGGCTGCCTGCGCCGGCTTTCGCCTTCAAGCTGGCTTTCGGCGAAATGTCCACGCTGCTGCTGGATGGTCAGCGTGCCCTGCCCAAACGCCTGCTGGCGGACGGTTTCACCTTCCAGCATCCTGAACCGGAAGCTGCCCTGCGTGATCTCTTCAGCCGCGGCAAGTAGCCCAAATCCCCAGCGCGGTTGCAAAGTCGTTGAGAGTAACCCTCCTATCAGCCCTCATCCCCCAGTCCCTTCTCCCCAACGCGGCCTACCGCTGGGAGAAGGGGAGCAAAGCCCCTCTCCCAGGTGCACTCGCCGTTCGGGAGAGGGATTTAATGGTGCATCCGGCAAATCGTCGAGAAAAACAGGGGGCTGCGGGGGACGCCCCCGGAAGGTTTTTCCCC
>CAZKXW010000037.1:0-39381 GCA_964556745.1 uncultured Anaerolineaceae bacterium | reverse complement strand
GGATGGCCGCGAATGTCTCAGCCTGCTTGACCGTATCCACACCCAGATCAGCTTCGAGGTCAAGCTCCAGATCGAGCATGTCGGTTGGGTAGCCTGTGGCCTTCGAGACGATTTCCAATACCTGCGCCACCACCGGATCCGCAGCGGGCACAACCGATGTATTCACTGGCTCATCTAGTACTGGAGCAGGCGCAGGCGTACTGGCTGGCGCGCTCGACGCCAGATCAGGCCGCATCTCCCGCACAAATCCGATCACCTTCGCCAGCGTGGTGTAATCCCGCAGTTTCAGGTCATCTCGACGCGGAATGTCGAAGGCATTGCGGATGGCCGCGAATGTCTCGGCCTGCTTGACCGTATCCACACCCAGGTCGGCTTCCAGGTCAAGGTCGAGATCGAGCATGTCGCTTGGGTAGCCTGTGGCCTTCGAGACGATTTCCAATACCTGCGCCACCACGGGATCGGCAGCCGGCGCAGCCACCGCTGGAACAGGTGAGGGAGCAGAGACAGTCACCACCGCCGCAGGAGCTGCCACCACGGCGGGCGCAGCCGGACGCGGCGGTTCAACTACGCGGGTGGGCACAGGGGTTTCTTGAATGACCACCGGGCGATATGGCTCGACCGGACGCGCGGGGATTTCTGCGTAGGACGTGGCTAGCCCATCGACCTGCGTGCGGAGGGCCGGCCCTGTGCCATACTTCCAGCGTGCCGCGGCCGGCTGGCGCTGCGGCACACCGCGTTCCTTAATCCTTAGCACCCGCTTTTCGACCTCGACTTCGGCCTGGTCGTAACCGCTGACCTCATCCAGCCAACGCTGATAGCGCGGCTTATCGTCTACGCGGTCGAGGCTGCCGGGGATGCGGCGGGTTAGGCTCATGGCAATCTGCGAGCCAAAGCCCGCCGAAAGGTGCAGCGAATACTGGACGTTGTAGCGTCCGCCCCGGCTGAGGTTGAGGACGCCCAGATCGGTATCGACCTCCTTGAAGTTAGGCACTGGCGGGACGATCCCGTGTTCGAGGATTTTGAGGGCGATAACATCTTCAATGCCGACGCCCATCGGATGTCCGGTGAAGCCTTTGGTGTTGGCGACGATGATTTCGTTCGCGCGACTGCCGAAGACATGCCGCAGCGCGACGATTTCGGCAGCGGCACTGCCGCCCCGCGCTGGGGTGAAGGTCTCGTGTGACATGAAGACCGTCTGCGGAGCCATGACCTGACGATTCAGGCCGAAACGCTGTTCGGCTGTCCTGACCAGATCCTCCATCACCTGGGCGATATGGTTCACATCCAGGCGTGTACCGTGGAAGGCGCTGTTGCGCGTCTCCGTGCTGAGCATCTCGACGATGCCGCGCATCCCACGCTCTCGGACGACATCCTCGCTCTCGACGACCATCGCGCAGGCTCCCATCCCCAGGATGGTTCCGTGACGACGGCGGTCGAATGGCAGGGCGGCGTTCTCCACGCTGTCATCGGTGGCCGCTGCACCCGTTGCCAGGAAGCCTGCCCCGATCCACTCCATGAGACTTTCGCTGGTGACGTTGTCGGCGGCAACGATGATGACCCGCTGGCAGCGCCCAGCACGGATCCAGTCTTCGGCGACCGCCAGCGCCTGGGTGGTGCTGGCGCAAGCCGCGTTGACATGTGTGTTGGGACCGCGTGCACCAATGTATTCAGCGAACTGGCTGTGCCCCATCGCCAGGATGCGGAAGATGAAGCGGCGGTCAAACTCATAGGGTTCGCGCTCCATGTCCTCGCGCAGCGCTGTGATGCGGTGGTTGATCTCGCTCAGACCTTGCAGATCGGTGATGTAGCGGCGCAGGTCGTTGAGGAGATTAAGCTGATCGAGGCGGTTCTGGTAGTTGAAATAGCGTGTGAATTCGTCGGCGAAGCGGTCGCCGCCAGGGAAGGCACTGGCGAAGATCACACCGGTCGTATCGCGCAACGAGACCGGCAGCATCCAGCGATCCGGCAGTTGCTTGCCTGTCGTGGTGGTGCGGTAGGTCATGACCAGTGGAATGCCCGCTTCACGGAGCGCATCCAACCCCGCAGCGATAGAAAGCTGGGTCGTGGTATCGAGCGCCTCGATCAATTTGGACGGGACACCATATTCTTCGTTGAGGTCGAAGTATCCTGGCCGACCAGCCAGTTTGATAACCTCGCTGGGATCGCTGATGGTCTCGAAGCGGTTGTTGCCATCCTCGGATTTAACCAACCGGGTAACGCGCTTCGCCAGCATCCGTTTGCGGAAACGTTCTGGGATAAGATCGATAAACTGTTCGCCCCGCAGGATTCGGAGGGCATTATCAGGGTCCATGACGGGCTTTTCCGCGCCGGGCAGCCCTAAGCCGGTTCCAGTTATGACAATCGAACCGAGCGGCGGAGTGTTCCGGTCATAGACGGCGGAGGCAGGAGCGGTGGAGCCGTTGGTGCCGATGCGGCTGAGCGCCTGCTGGACAGCCTGGGTTACGGCCTGATTGATTGAATCGATGTCAAGGGATGGCTGCGGCTGATCGTTGTTTGAGGACGATTTCACCTCAATCAGTGCCGTTTTGGGCTGCGAGACTTCCGCGGCGACCCAGTAGCCCGCCGCGTACAATCCGCAGAGGGCCTGATTGAAGCTCGCCAGATCGCCTGTCTTGGGATGGTTGGTCAGCAGAGATTGAACGTCGGGCACACTGCCGAAGATGTCATCAGCGAAACCCTTGAGGGCGCGCTTGGGACCCACTTCGACGAACATCCGAACGCCGGCCTCGAAGAGCGTTTCCATGCCTTTGACCCACTGCACAGGCGAAGCGATCTGCTGCTGCAGCAGGTCTTTGATAGCATCGACGGTGGTCGGATAGAGCGCCCCGGTCACGTTGGCTACGAGAGGCAAGCGCGGCTCACTGATCCGCAGGCGATCCAACACCTGGCGGAGTGGGCCGGTGGCCGGAGCTACAATTTGCGTGTGGAAGGCATGGCTGACAGGAAGCGGCAGGGCTTTGTAACCCTTCTCGATGAAGATTTCAACAGCCTTCTGAACAGCGGGTGTTGCTCCGCCGATGACCGCCTGGCTGCGGCTGTTGATGTTGGCGGGGACGACATAGCCATCAACGGATTTCAGTGTCTCTTCAACAACATCAAAGGGGGCCAAGACGGCAGCCATCGCGCCATTATCCGGCACATCGATCTTGGTCATCTCGCTGCCACGCGCAGCCGCCGCTTCGAGGGCATCAGCGAAGGGCATGATGCCGGCAGCGATCAACGCGGCATATTCGCCCAGCGAATGTCCCATGACGATATCGGGTTTGAAACCGTAGGATTCCAGCAGGCGCAGGATAGCAATGTCCATCGTCAGCATGGCGGGCTGGGTGATGGCTGTCTGCATCAGGTCGATTTCAGCTTGATTGATGGCAGTGGAGTCGCTGCTATCAACAAAGATGTAGTCGGTCAGTTTGCGACCGAGGATCGGCGTCATGATGCGGTCAGCTTCGGCGATCACCTCGGCCACAATCGGTGAGACGGCCGCGAGTTCACGTCCCATATTGACGTACTGGCTGCCTTGGCCGGGGAACATGAAGGCTAGTTTGCCGGACTTCGCGCCACTGCCGCGGAAGATTCCCTGAGACTGAAGCGGTTTCCAGGCTTGCAGGCTGT
Organism: uncultured Anaerolineaceae bacterium; assembly: GCA_964556745.1. Lineage (GTDB taxonomy): Bacteria > Chloroflexota > Anaerolineae > Aggregatilineales > Phototrophicaceae > CFX2. The sequence goes on along the minus strand of CAZKXW010000037.1, from coordinate 35,748 downwards.
CAAAGCCCATGGCCTTCTGGGCCATCTGCATCCGGTGGACGAGTTCATCATGGTCGCCATAATCGATGACCAGGCGTTCCTGAGATCGCAGATCGACGGCGGCAGGTAAGGCTTTCGGCGGCATCCAGCCGTTCTGGACGCGCTGGAGCAGACCATCTAGTTTTTCCTTGAGGTCGCGCGGCGTCCTCGCGCCGATGGCCAGGATGCCCCGCAGTGGAGCAGTAGCCGACGGTGGGGGGCTGTCCAGGACCGAGGCCGATGGGGTCGAAGCAGGAACGGACGCACCTGCAAAGCTATGCCGCCGGGAGGTCAATGCGCCGGGAATGTGTTCTTCCAGGACAATGTGGAAGTTCGTGCCACCGAACCCGTAGGCGCTGACGCCGCAGCGCCGGGGCGTGCCGTTGCGATCCCACGGCTGAGCTTCATGAATCAGGCGGAAGGGAGTCTGCGCGAAATCAATGTTGGGATTAGGCCGCTCGCAATTGAGGGTAGGAGGCAGGACTTTATGGTAAACGGCGAGAGTCGCCTTGAGCAGGCCAGCCGCGCCCGCACCGGCTTTGAGATGGCCGATATTGCTCTTAACCGATCCAAGGCCGATGCTGTTCCGTCCCGCACCAGCATAGAGCTTGCTCAGGCTTTCGACCTCAACCACATCGCCCACGCGGGTGCTGGTTCCATGAGCTTCGACCAGCGTGGCGGTAGCGGGGTCAAGACCGGCATTTTCCCAGGCGCGCTGCACAGCCATCTGCTGACCGATGGGATTGGGAGCGGTGATCCCCTTGCCACGGCCATCGCTGGAGCCACCGACGCCGCGAATGACAGCATAGATCTTGTCGCCCGCGCGTTCGGCGTCTTCCAGCCGTTTGAGGACGAAAGCAGCTGCCCCCTCACCCATGACGAAACCATCCGCACCATCGCCAAAAGGACGGCTGCCGGTGGCACTGAGCGCGCCAATCTTGCAGAACTTGATGAAGGTCGCCACGCCCATGTTACGATCCACACCGCCGGTCACAACCACATCGACATGATGCTCGGTGAGCATCTCGACAGCGGCATTGATGGCTGCAAAACTGGCAGCACAAGCGGCATCAGTGATGAAGTTGGGGCCATGCAAATTGAGGACATTGGCGACACGGCCGGAGACAATGTTGGGCAGTTCGCCGGGCATCGAGTCTTCGGTAATGGGGGGGAAGCTGGCTTCAACCACGCTGTGCCAGCCTTCGAGCAGGGCAGTTTGGGTCTGGGCCGGAAGCTGCTGGAACTCGGCGACCGAGCGCATGGCACGGGCATATTCGGGATACATTGCCCGCAGGTAGGTTTGGTAGTGCAGTTCACCGCCCATGGCCGTACCAAGGATGACGGCAGTGCGGTCGGTATCCAGCGGACGTTCTGGATAGCCGTAGTCGGCCAGGGCGTCAGAGGCGATGCTCAGCGCCCACTGCTGCCCCTGATCCATCGCAGCAGCCACTTTGGGCGGAATCTTGTAACGCTTCCAGTCAAATTCGTAACCGCGAACCCAACCGCCAATGGTACTGTAGGTCTTTTCCGGCGCGTTATAGTCCGGGTCGTAGTAGTCCGCCGCGTTCCAGCGATCTGCCGGAACCGGGGTGATGCTGTAGCGGCGGTTGATAATGTTGTTCCAGAAATCGGCTACAGTTGGCGCATCGGGCAGGACACAGCCCAACCCGACGATAGCAACAGCCCGTTCAGCTTTTGACTCCATATGCTTGAACACGGCGTTCAAGCGCGCCGCGTCGTCCCCCTTTCATCGCCCGATTCGGGTTGTCTTTTACTTAGACTGGCTTGGCAAATACCTGATTCAACTGAGCTGCCGCAAAATCCATGTCGGCGATCAATCCATCCTGCGCCTGATAGACAGCAGGCAGGTTCAAATTCTGGGCAAGCTGCGGGTCGGTCTGTCCAGCACCGAGTGTCCAGCGCAGGCCATCGGTGGCGACCTTAAGAGCGGCTTCGCGGGCGAAGATGCGGGACAGCGCCTGACGCAGCGGAACATCCAGGGCAATGGCCTCGGTCGGCTTCTGAACAACGCGCTCAGCGAAGACAGCTGCACCCTCGGCGTAGGCAATCAACTCGCCGAGGCGGAAGAGGACATGCTGATGACGGGTCAGACGGTCGAGGCGGCAGCGTTCCAGCACAGCGGCGAGTGCCCGCAGCGCCAGGGCCGCAGTGCCCGCGCCGTTCTGCGGTTCGCGCTGGTGAAGCGCTTCGAGCCGCGCTGCCCAATCCACATAGAAAGTTCCGCGCGACTTGAGGTGCGACTGCCAGCGATCGCGGGCAATTGTCCATTCCATGATTTCGGACGTTCCCTCATAAATAGTCGTAATGCGGACATCACGCTTGATCTTCTCCACCATATATTCGCGGGTGTAACCGTAGCCGCCATGCCCTTGGATGGCATCATCGGCGGCTTTGTTGCCAGCTTCGGTTGACAGATACTTGGCTACCGCGCCTTCAGTAGCAAGACCTTCCTCGCCGCTGTCCAACCGTTCAGCGACCCACTCGATATAGGAACGACTGGCCTCAAGACGGGCAGCATTAGGAACGATCAGCTTGTGGGTATAAGCCTGCTTCTGGCTTAAGGGCGCTCCACCCTGAATACGCTCTTGCGAATAACGAATGACACGGCGGAGGGCTTCCCAGCCCGCACCCATCCCGAACGCGCCAACCATCAGCCGGGTGTAACCAAAGACAGCCTGGGCTTCCGCCAGGCCGTTACCTTCCACCCCGCCGACCATATGATCCACCGGGACATATACCTCGTCCAAATAGAGCGCGGCGGTATTGCTGGCGCGGATGCCATGTTTATCCTCTGGCTTGCCGTGGGTGAAGCCAGGAGCATCCTTCTCGACAATGAACCAGGTAGGGCCACCAGGAGCCAGCGCCAGCACGGTGTAGACATCGGCAACACCACCGTTGCTGATCCACTGCTTGCGACCAGTGATCTTGTAGCCGACGACCTTGCCGTCTTCCTCGACAGGGACGGCTTTGGTGGTCATAGCGGCCAGGTCGCTACCAGCCTGCGGTTCAGTGGCGCCATAGGCCAACAGGAGCGACTCTTCGGCGATGCGCCCCATCCAGAGTTTCTTCTGTTCTGGGGTTCCACCCACCGTGATAGGATCGGTGCCAAGAAAAGTCGCCAGGACACCAGTCGCAATGCCTAAATCAAGAGAGGCCATCAATTCGGACACGCGATAGATGTCATAGGCCCCACCGCCCAAACCGCCGTATTGTTCTTCAATGAACGTAAGATGAAGCCCAAGCTGCGAGGGATCATAAAGCTCGTTCAGCACATCATGCGGAAAGGTGTCGTTATGATCGAGTTCAAGCAAATACTCAGGCTGAAAGCGACGCTGCGCATATTTCGATAGGGTGTCCAGAATCATGTGCAGCGTCTCGTGATCCAAGCGAGGCATGTATCCCCCTCCCCCGTTGGTGTCGTACACGTTACAGCTATTCTAGGGAGATTACAGCAGACGCGGGAGTTACAAATATAACGTGATCTATATGAGGAATTGGCCTCTCATGCCTGTCCAGACATATGCAAGCAGCTAAACAGAGACTCCAGCAGCATAGCCACTAGACCAAGCCCACTGGAAGTTATAGCCGCCGATGCGCCCATCGACATCGCAGATTTCGCCGCAGAGGTGCAGCCCTGGACACAGCCGAGACTCCATAGTTTCCAGCCGGATTTCGGACAAAGGGATTCCCCCCGCGGTCACTTCGGCATAGGTGAAGCCTCGATTGCCCACAATAGGCAAGGATAACTGGGTAACTGTTCGTATCAGGGCACGACGGGCTTCACGGGTCAACTGCTGGACCGGGGTCTGCGGTTCAATCGCTGCGGCCAGGCACAGCCCACGGGCGAGACGTTCAGGGAGCCAGTCACGCAACAAACGTCCGACGGAGATTCGGTCAACGGACAGCAGAATCTGCTCAAAGGATTCCGGGGTGAGGTCCGGAAGCCAATTCATGAGGAGCCTGGTCCCAGCGGGATCATCCAACGCGGCGTCAATGTAATAGCGGCTGATGTCCAGGACAGGCGGGCCGGATAATCCGAAGTGCGTACAGAGGGTCGAGCCAGTGAAGGCGGCCAGAAGCTTACCGGATACAGATCGGACTTCGAGCCGAGCGGGGGCACTAATGCCGCTCAGGGTACGAAGGAAATGGTCGGGGGGCAGGATCAGGGGCACAAGCGCGGGAAAAACGCGCGGGGTGATGGAATGTCCTAAAGAACGGGCCAGATGATAGCCATGTCCATCAGAGCCAGATTTGGGGAGGCTCATGCCGCCGGTCGCCAACACCAACCTAGAGGTTTCCAGAGCGCCCCATGTGCCCCCGACGCGGAAACCATATTCGGTCCTCTCTATTTGCTCAACGCGGCGGGGATGCTGAATTTCCGCGCCGACATAGCGGACGGCGGCGAGGAGAGCATCCAGGACAGTGCGGGCACTATCGCTGACAGGGAAGAATTTGCCAGATTCTTCGCGCTTCAGCTCCACACCCAGTTCTTCAAAGAAGAGGATTGTCTGGGGAACGTCGAAGTGTTTGAGGACTTTCCGAATGGCGTTGCGGGAAGAACCCGCGTAGGCATCTTCAGAGACAACGTCGTGGGTGATGTTGCAGCGGCCACCGCCCGCGACCAGGATTTTTGCGCCGAGCGGCTTCGCACCATCCAGCAGCAGAATACGCCGCCCCGGATGAGTCCGCCCAGCCCAGATGGCGGCAAAGAGTCCCGCCGCACCTGCTCCAACGATCAGGACATCTGTACGATCAGTCTTCATCCGTTTCCGCATCGATGATGTCATAGATGGCATCGAGCAGATCGTCGGCGTCAGCCAGGGACGCGAGAGCGGCTTCGTCCTGCATCTGCATCAAGTGGGAAGCAGACTGGAGGAGCGCCGCGGCTGCCTGGGTAATGAGCGAGGCAACATCCTGGTAGTCATGAGCGGCAACGAGATTCTGAATGACGTGGGTAGACTCGCGGGTCGTAGCAAGGGCTTGCTCGATCAAGCGACTGGCTTCGGCTGAGGTGTTCATGGTGAAGATTCCTTGCTGGCAGTTATTCAGGCTGCGAGCGACGGCCTTCAGCGTGGCGGCCAGGACGGTTAATGTTCGTCCGGCCACCGTGCTGTTGATCGCGGCGGGGTGATCCGCTCTGCCGCGAACCAGGCTGTCCACTGCGACGGTCATTGCCACCCCGGTTAAAGGGGCGCGGATTGGACCGGGAGTCCGCATGAATCGGAAGGGCCGCGTGGGCAGCCACATAAGGATGCTCGGTGACGATGGGAACCCGCAGGCGGATCAGCTTTTCGATGTCACGAAGAAAAGTGCGTTCCTCAGCATCGCAGAAAGAATAGGCGATGCCAGAGGCTCCGGCGCGGGCGGTGCGACCGATGCGATGGACGTAGCTCTCCGGTTCGTTGGGCAGATCGTAATTGATGACGTGGGTCACGTCATCCACATCGATGCCGCGGGCGGCGATATCGGTAGCGACGAGGACACGCGTGCGCCCCGACTTAAAGTTCGCCAGCGCCCGTTCACGGGCACTCTGGGACTTGTTGCCATGGATGGCTTCCGCCTGGATGTTGGAGCGGAAAAGCTGCTCAACGAGCTTGTTGGCTCCATGCTTCGTGCGGGTGAAGACCAGGACGCGGCGGATGGCCTGGTCGCCGAGGAGGTGTTCGAGGAGAGCGCGTTTGTCCTTTTTCTCCACAAAGAAGACGGACTGGGCGATCTTTTCGACGGTGGTGGCCTGGGGCGTAACCTCGACGCGCACCGGCTTGACCAGGATGCGGTCGGCGAGGTCCTGAATGTCCTGCGGCATGGTGGCCGAGAAGAGCAATGTCTGGCGACGAGTCGGCAAGGCGGCGATGACCCGGCGCACATCATGGATGAAGCCCATGTCGAGCATCCGGTCGGCTTCGTCGAGGACGAAGATTTCGATGCGATTCAGATTGACATAGCCCTGATTCATCAGGTCGAGCAGACGGCCGGGCGTGGCGACCAGAATATCGGCGCCGCGCAGGAGCTTATCGACCTGAGGCTGCTGGCCGACACCCCCGTAGATGACGATGGTGCGGAGGCGGAGGTTGCGGCCGTAGACGGCGAAGCTGTCGCCGATCTGGGTGGCGAGTTCGCGGGTGGGCGAAAGGACGAGGGCACGGATCGCGCCGTTGGAGGGGCGGGCAGCAAGATGCTGCAAGATGGGGAGCGCGAAAGCGGCTGTCTTGCCGGTTCCGGTTTGGGCACAGCCGATCAGATCACGGCCAGAGAGGACATGGGGAATGGCCTGTTCCTGGATAGGAGTCGGCGTTTCATAGCCTTCGGCACGGACAGCGCGCAGCAAAGGATCGATTAAGTTCAAATCTTGGAAGTGCATGTAACCTCAGTTGGTTGGATTGCGCCGCGGAAGGCGACGCTCGAACAGCGTGAACAGGTTGAAGGAGATTCGGAGGCTGTGGCTTTCGGAGAAGCGCAGCGCACGTATCGACTCAAACGCAGTTCAGCGCATTATAGCACAGGTTTGCGGGCGGCGTGATTCCCAAATTCTTCATTCACTACAGACTGTGGAACCAGGCGAAAGTTTCGGCCAGATTGGAACTGCCGAAGACCAGCGAACCGGGAACGACAGTATCGGCTCCGGCGGCGCGGATGAGCGGGACGGTGTTGACGCGGTTGCCGCCGTCGTTGGCGATTTTGACGCGATCTTCGCAGCCGCGCTCATGCAGCAGGGTACGCATGGCGCGGATGCGCGGGAGGGCGTTGTCATCCAGGCCGACGCCCTTGATGCCGAGGAGGGTACTCATCATGGTAACGATGGTGAGGCGATCCAGGTGAGGCAGGACAGCTTCCGGGGGGGTGGATAACTGGAGGGCGAGGCCGGCGAGCAGCCCGCGTTCCTGGATGCGGTTCAGGGCAGGTTCGATGTAGTCGCCATTTTCGGCGTGGATGGTGATGATGTTGGCTCCGGCATCGGCGAAGTCATCGATGAGGGAAAGGGGACGTTCGACCATGAGGTGGACGTGGAAGGGTTTGGGGCTGAAGGGACGGAGGGCCGCGACGAGATCAGGGAAGAAGATCAGGCCGGGGGCGAAGTGAGCATCGGTGACATCGATGTGGTAGAGATCGACGTAGGGTTCGACACGATTCATGTCTTCCTTGAGGCTGTGGAGGCGGGCTGACCAGAGCGAGACTTCGGCCAGCAGGCGGTTGTTCGGCAGGGAATCCCAGAAGTTGGTCATTGGCAAGGCTCCGTGGAGCGCGAAATTCGATAGAAAGGCGAGTGTAACATGGCCGGAACAGGCGCTCAACGGCGGCTGGAAAGTTAATAGTTGATCGTTTATGGTTGATAGAAAAATGCAGATAGATATTATCCGATAGATTACAAATTTTAGCGATGTGGAATGCGCGGTGTGCTGGGCGATGAGAAATCTGATAAGAATGATAAGAATGAGAATGTGAGAATCTTGAGAACAGCTGATAGCCAGAGAAAGCGAATTGTCGCTACGGTTGTCAGTGTCGGTGACGCTGAGCGGTACAGCGGATACTCGGTGCTGCACAAATTGCGGCAATTTCGGCAGCTGCGGAACAGCAATGCTGTACCAAAACCCTGCCATGTAAGCATTACTCTGCCAAAACTGCCGCTAATACCGCCAATGCTATGAATGCAAGTTGTTGCAGTTGTTGCAGGCGATTCTTGCAACCACAACGGATTGCGATATTTGTAAGCGATAGGTTGTGAAGCTGCGAGCGCCGCCGGACACTCAAGTGATCTGGCTGCCGAAAAACCCTGTCCACTGAAGGGACAGGGGGCTGGCAACGGCCCGCGCGTCTCCTGGACGGGCGTGACATGCCGCTACGCAATCTCCGTGCATCCCCACGATAGCACAAAATGGGACGGAAAGGGTGACATTATGGTCACTCTTGCGGTTTGAAGTGGGTGAGGAAATCTAAAGATTTAATTCAGGTTCTGGCCGCAGAGACGCAGAGGACGCAGAGCAATACGGAGGGAATGGTTAAGGAGAAGTAGGGAAAAAGTTGATGGCGTCACGCAGGAGGCGCTGGGCGGGAGGCGGAGGCGAGGAGCGCCCAGAGGGCAGCCTGGGTATGGGGGAGCGTCCAGGGGTAGTGGTCGAAAAGGCCGATGGTCAGCAAGGCGATGACGGCGCTCAAGCAGGCGATCCGCAGGGGACGTTCAGACTGTGGGGCGCGGGTCAGGACGCGGAGGGCGGCAGTGATCCCGGCGGCGAGGGCAGTCAGGTACAGGATCAGACCAACTACACCCAATTCACTAAGGGCGGATAAGTAGATATTATGGACAGGCTGGCCACGCAGGTCGAAATCCGTCTTTTCGGCCAGATAGTAGCTGGCGTACCAGGGGAAATTGCCGATGCCAACGCCGAAGAATGGGGATTGCTGGATGGCGTCAGCAGCGATCTGGTTGAAGACGGCGCGGTCGCTGACGGAGCGGAGTTCGACGGATTCGGATTCAATGCCGACGCGGGCGGATAGGAAGGGCGCATAGAGCAAAATGAATAAGGTCACTGCCCCCACTACCAGCACGCCGGTGATCGAAAGCCGAGTCCAGGCGGCACGGTTGAGAGCGGCAGCCCGTCTGAGCAGAGTGAGGGACGCAAAGCCAGCGACCGCCGCGCTGATCCAGGCGGCGCGGGAGAAGGTCAGCAAGAGCGCCCACAGGCCGATCAGGGCGATGGCAGCTGCGATAATGGAAAGCCAGCGGGGGGAATGGATGATCCAAGTGGGAACGATGAGCAGACCGATGACCAGGATACCAGCCAGGATGTTGGGATGCGAGACAAGGCCATAGGGACGCAACCAGCGGAGGCCAGCGGCCTGGACGACAGCCACACCGGAGCGGGCGGGATCAAGCGGGAACTCGCCGAGGAAGGTCAAGCCGATTGATCGCTGCAGGGCGACCTGGGCAGCAACCAAGAGGCTGTTGAGGAGCAAGCTAAGGATCAAGACAGCGGCAAGACGACGGCGGGAGGGGCCGGCACAAGCGACGGCCAGCGCGAACAGGATCGCCAGAATGAAGGGGATGGCAGCGCTGAGGGCAACTTCGGGGCGCAGATCGCGCATATAGGCCCAGGCCCAGGAGAGCAGCGACCAGACGGCTAATCCACTCAGCGACAGCGCCCATATCCAGCGGGAGCGATCCTGACGGAGCGAATGCCATCCAGAGAAGCGGGTCAGTCCCCAGGCGAGGATGGTCACGAGCATGGCCCAGAAGATGGGAAAGCCGGCGCTGTAAAAGGCAGAAAAGACAGGAAAGCCGGGAAAACGGAACCAAAAAGGGATCAGAGCAAAGGCAGTCAAGGCAGCTACGTGAAGCAGGCGGTGGAAGGTCATGATTCCATTATAGAAGAATTGAACCACAGAGGCACGAAGAACACAGAGGAATACGCAGAGGGAAACCGGATTTGTAAATACCCGGTAGGGTATGTAAAATATACCCCGGCGGGTATGTCTGAGCAATGAGAGGAGGAGGCGATGCTGGATACGGCCAACGATCAGACCGAGACTGGGTTGAAGTGTGAATACAACAGGCAGACGCTCCACCGGATTCACCGAATCCAGGGGCAATTGGCGGCGCTGGAGAAGATGATCGAACAGGACGCCGGAAGCTGCGAAGAGCGGGTCATCCGGGCGCGCGCCATCGAGAAAGGCATGACCAGCCTGATTACGCATCTGGTGGAGTGCTATCTGGTGAATACGGCGCGGCAGCAGATGGAGACCAATCCTGATGAGACGACGCGGGAGCTGGCGCGGATTTTCGACCTGCTGAACCACTAAGACGGGGATTCCACCACAGAGGCACAGAGGAATAAGAACTGAAACGCAAAGATGCAAAGAAACATTCTACACAAGAAGGGAGACATGGCGATGAAGATGATGCGTTGGTTGGGGATGGGGCTGCTGATTGCAGCGCTGTTTGGCGGCGCGATAGTGAGCGCGGATGCGCCGGTCGAGGGGCGGGCTGGTCGCGCCGAGGTGCGATTTCTGGAAGGGATGATCGACCATCACATGATGGCGCTGATGATGGCAAGTGACTGTCTAGCGAAGGCCAGCAGCGACGGACTGAAGAGTCTGTGCCAGGCGATCATCGATGCGCAGTCGGCTGAGATCGAGTTGATGCGCGGTTGGCTGAAGGAGTGGTACGGAATCGAGAACGCCGATATGCCGATGATGGACCATATGGACAACATGGGTGGGATGATGGGCAGCGAACCGATGATGATGGGCATGATGGCTGGGTTGAGCGAACTGACCGGAACCGAGTATGACATCGCCTGGATGGAAGCGATGATCGACCATCATGACGACGCGCTGCACATGTCCGAGCGACTGCTGCGGCGGGGGGAACATGCAGATTTACGCGATCTAGCGCAAAATATCATTCGGGCACAGTCAGCCGAGATTGAGCTGATGGAAGGGATGATCCGCGATTTGAGCTCGTGAGAACCCGCCAGTCCCTTCTCCGCTCGGTAGAAAAGCTATCGCAGACCTGATCGGTGACTCGGCAGGAAATCGGCGCGTGCCCGGTTCAACCCATAATCCACGCATTACGACGAGCGAGGTTCGCACATGTCTTCATCGACGACAGATGTCATTGTGATCGGGGCGGGATTCGCCGGGCTGATGGCTGCATACCGGCTCAGCGGGGCCGGTATGCAGGTGGTTATCCTGGAGGCAAGAGAGCGGCTGGGTGGCCGCGCCCACACTGTACAGGATGATGCGCGGGACATCCCGATTGAACTGGGAGCGGAGTTCATCCACGGGACGCCGCCGGAAACGTTCACGCTGGCGCGGCAGGCCGGACTGGTGATGATGGAATTGAAGGGCGAATACTGGCTGTCGGAGAATGGGGCGATTTTAAGTGACAGCGACGATGACGGCACGGATGTGATCTTCGCGGGGCTAAATGGGCTGACGGAGGACGTGTCATTCGAGGAATTTGTTCGCACGCGGTTCGCGGGGCAGGATTGGCAGGAGGCACAGACGAGCGCGATCTCATTCGTGGAAGGTTATCATGCAGCGCGGGCAGAACGAATCAGCGCGCTGGCGGTGCGGGAGATGGATCAAGCGGGCGAATCGATCCGGAGCGAAATGGATTTCAAGCTGGCAGCGGGATATAGGGCGTTGATCGAGTGGCTGCGGGGTCAATTGGAGCAGGCGGGGGTCGAAATCCGCACGGGCACGGTTGTACGAGAGATTCACTGGTCGGCGGGAAGCGTGAGCGTTCAGGTAGAGTCGGCGGACGATAAAGTGAAGTCCCACCATCAGGCGGCACAGGCGGTCATTACGCTGCCCTTGGGGGTGTTGAAAGCCGCAGCGGATGAGCCGGGCGGGGTGCTGTTCGTGCCCGATCTGGCGGACAAGCGGGCGGCTATGGAACATATCGAAATGGGCGAAGCAGCGCGGATCACGCTGCGGTTCCGCAGGCGGTTCTGGGAAGAGCCGCTGCCCATCGCCAAGCCGTCGGGCAAGCCACTGTTCCTGCTGACGGAGCATCCCTATTTCCCGGTATGGTGGACGCCGACACCGCTGGACTGGCCGATTCTGACAGGATGGGCAGGTGGAACGCGGGCGGCGAGACTGCGGGGAACGAGCGCGCAAATGTGGCTGGGTCAAGCAGTAAATGCGCTGAGCCAATTGTTCGGGCTGACTGAAGAAACGATCCGAGGTGAGATTGAAGCGGTATATCGGCATGACTGGATGAGCGATCCGTACACGCGGGGGGCCTACAGCTACCCGGCGGTGGGAGGACTGCATGCCGCCAGCGTGCTGGCAGAGCCTGTCGCCAATACACTGTTCTTCGCGGGAGAAGCAACGCATTCAGGCGGACATATGGGTACGGTACACGGGGCCATCGCCACGGGGGAACGGGCCGCCCGCCAGATTCTAGAGAAGTGGAAGCGATGATATGGCAACACAACAGATCGACCTCCCGATCACGGGGATGACGTGCGCAAACTGCGCCCGGACGGTTGAGCGGACACTGGGCAAGACGGGCGGGGTGCAGTCGGCAGCGGTGAATTACGCAACCGAACGGGCGACGGTGACATTCGACCCGGAACAGATCAGCGTGGATCAAATGATCGCGAAAGTGGATCAAGCGGGCTACGGCGTGGCGCAGGCGAGGCTGGAGCTGCCGATCACCGGGATGACGTGCGCGAGCTGCGTCCGCACGGTCGAGCGAGCGATTCAAAAGCAACCGGGCGTGCTGAGGGTCAATGTCAATCTGGCGACGGAAAAAGCCAGCGTGACGTATCTACCGGGCAGCATCCGGCGCAGCGATCTGGTCAAGGCGGTGGAGCGGGCCGGTTACGGCGTCCTGGATCTTTCGGGGGTGGAAACGCCGGAAGATGCGGAGCGCAAGGCGCGGCAGGCCGAGATTGACCGGCAGCGGCGGCTGATGCTGATCGGCGCGGCATTCACCCTGCCCTTGTTCATCCTGAGCATGTCACGCGATCTGGTGATGGCGAGCGCAGCGGGGAGCATGAGCGGAAGCCATGGGATGGCCGAGATGCAATCGACAGTCAATCCGGCGGTGGGGTGGCTGCTATGGAACGGATGGCCGTTCGTCTTCGGGCTACTGGCTGCGCCGGTGCAATTGATCGTGGGGCGGCAGTATCTCGTGGGCGCGTATAAGGCGGCGCGAAACCGCACAACGAATATGGATACGCTGATCGCGCTGGGATCGCTGGCAGCGTTCATCTACAGCATTGTGGTGCTGGTCAGTATGGCGGTGGGTTCGACGCCGGTGAGCGAGCATGTGTACTTCGAGACAGCGGCGGTGATTCTGACGCTGATTACGCTAGGCAAGCTGCTGGAAGCGCGGGCGAAAGGGCGCACCAGCGAGGCGATCAAGGCGCTGATGGGACTGGCTCCACGGACGGCGACGCTGCTGCGCGAAGGGCAGGAAATCGAAGTCCAGATCGACGATGTAGTCGAGGGTGATACGATCCTGATTCGCCCCGGCGAACGCATCCCAGTGGACGGCGTGGTGATCGAGGGGCGGTCATCGGTGGACGAGTCGATGCTGACCGGGGAGAGCCTGCCAGTCAGCAAAGCAGTCGGCAGCAAGCTGATCGGGGCGACGGTGAACAAGCAGGGACGGCTGGTGATGGAAGCGACGGCTGTCGGATCGCAGACGGCGCTGGCGCAGATCATCCGGCTGGTTGAACAGGCGCAGGGGTCGAAGGCGCCGATTCAACGGGTGGCGGATCAGGTATCGGGAGTATTCGTGCCGATCGTGCTGGCGTTGGCGGCGCTGACGTTCATTGGGTGGATGATCATCGGACAGGTGGGATTCACAGCGGCAATGATGCACGCAGTGGCGGTGCTGGTGATCGCCTGCCCGTGCGCGTTGGGATTGGCGACGCCAACCGCGATCATGGTGGGAACGGGGAAAGGCGCGGAACTGGGCATCCTGTTCAAGAACAGCGAGTCGCTGGAGCAGGCGCACCGGCTTCAGGTGGTGGCGCTCGACAAGACCGGGACGATCACGCGCGGAGAGCCGAGCGTCACGGATGTTGTGCCCGTGAACGGGTTCAGCAGCGGGGAGGTGCTGAGACTAGCGGCCTCGGTCGAACGGGCGAGCGAGCATCCGCTGGGACAGGCGGTGGTCCGCGCGGCGCAGCAGGCGGGTGAATCGCTACGGCACCCGGAGGGCTTCAAAGCCGAGTCCGGGCGCGGGGTGAGCGGACTGGTGGACGGGAAATGGGTGCTGGTCGGCAGCACGCGGTATCTGCGTGAGCAGCAGGTGGATACCACCGAATTCACAGCGCGGATTGAAGCGCTCCAGGCGCAGGCACGAACGGTGGCAACAGTGTCGGTGGATGGTAAGCTGGCCGGGTTGATCGGCATTGCCGATACGATCAAAGAGGGTTCGCGGGAGGCGGTGGCGGCGCTGCGGGAGATGGGGTTGGATGTCGTCATGATTACGGGGGACAACGCGATCACGGCACAGGCCATCGCTGCCGAGGCAGGCATTCAGCGGGTGCTTTCCGATGTGCTGCCGGCTCAAAAAGCGGATGCGATCCTAAAGCTCCAGGATGGAGCACGGCGTGTGGCGATGGTCGGCGATGGGATCAATGACGCGCCGGCGCTGGCGCAGGCTGACGTAGGCATCGCTATCGGGACTGGGACAGCTATCGCAATGGAAGCCAGCGACGTGACGCTGATGAGCGGCGATCTGCGGGGGGTGACACGGGCGATCCGATTGAGCAAGGCAACGATGCGGACGATCTATCAGAATTTGTTCTGGGCGTTCGTCTACAATATTATCCTGATCCCGGTGGCGATGCTGGGGCTGCTCGTGCCGATGCTGGCGGCTGGGGCAATGGCGTTTTCAAGTGTATTCGTGGTGACGAACAGCTTGCGACTGCGGGGCAGCAAAGCGAAGCTCAGTGTCGCCGGGGAGTCTTCAGCCAGGCCAGTCCCCAGCAAGGTTCCCGCATAGAACCATCTAATCAGAGCGGAGAGAGGGCAGATAGATTACTCCGCTCAAGCAGCAGGATGACCAGCATCAGTCCAGGGATGCGGACAAGGCAACCCTTCAACGCGGTGTATAAGATTGTACTCGCCTAATATCTTAGTGGTGCATCCGGCAAGTTCTGCCCTCATCCCCCGGCCCCCTTCTTTTCAGGGGCAGGTTTTTTCATGATCCTCACCCCCAACCCCCTCTCCATTGCATGGAGAGGGGGCTTAAGAGGTTAGAAAGGTTCAATCGGTGGGCATGAACTGACGCCGGGCAAAAAATCTACCCTTGAGAACTGCCCCCTTCTGCCGAGGGGAAGGGGAAAAACCTTCCGGGGGCGTCCCCCGCAGCCCCCTGTTTTTCTCGACGATTTACCAGATGCACCACTTAGGCGAACGAATCTGCTTCGGATGTTACCGATAAGGTCAAATAGCGCACGATTCCACTGCGCTGAAAGATATGTCCGCTCGTGGCAGCATCGAGCGTGTGCCCATCCACGATTCGAAGCGAGCCATCTGCAAAATGCACCGCAATCTGCTGTCGGTTTGACAACTGGACCACAACAGGCGTCTGGCAAATAGAATATGCGAGCGATCCCGGCTGCAATTCAATGTGTTGTTCACGCCCATGCACATCCAGGTAGAAGAATGGAGCGGGGTCGGCGAGAAACTCGGACCGATCCAGCAAGGTGGTATCGAAGGCCAGTCTGCCATCCTCGACGAAGAGTCCAAGCTCTGCCTGCCGGGACAGAATCACTTCTTTGACCAAACCCGTCATGCCAGGCTGCTTTGCTCCCTGGCCTTTGGGAGTATGTGAATAGGGATCGGTCGGAAATGCCCCATAAGCATCTGGAGTCTTGTTGAAACTCAACCCTTGTCGAATGTCGATGTAACACCGTCGCAGCGCTTGGGCAGTCGAGTCGCCCCTAAACTTAATGGCTGTTTCCTGGGCAGCGAGCAGGAGTTTTGCAACCATGTGCCAATACACACTGCCCAAACCTTCATATGCAAAAAATGTTCCCGAGCGCCCCGTGAACTCGTCGTGATGGAAAGTCGCTTCAAACAAAGCCTTGATCTTCTCGAACTCTGCTTCTACCAGTTCAGCATATCGGGGCTGTCCTTTCAGGACATCCAATGCCCGGCTTACATCGTGAAAGTTACGGATGTGCCCACTGAAGTGATAAACGCCGTTGACATCACGGGTGATGATGGATTTGTCCTGCGCCTCCAGCAGCCTGTCGAAAAGTGTTATGTCGGCTACCTGATCGTGTGTTAAACAGTTCTTCTGCAGAAAACCTGATAGGTCCCGGTCGGGGTAGAGTATGTAGCTGTGCTGCTCAGGCTGATAAAGCGCACTGTTTCGAAGGCTCTGAAGCAGTGCCAACGATTCGTCGCCGGATAATAACCCTGAGGAAAGGATGGCAACCTGCCCTTCAAGCATTTCGTAGAGATGACTGATCGTGGCGCTGCCACGATCAAGATGAATGATATTGTAGGCGTGGTAGAGGTTATCACTGCGTCGATTCGCGCGCAGGGAATGTTCAACATACTGCTGCGCTAAACTGAGAAATGCGACAATTCCCGTTACCGACGAGTCGATCCGTTTACCTGAGAAACCACTGTGATACAGCCCCCAACGATAGTCACTTCCCGCTTCACCCAGCGCGTCCATGATGATCCGGCGTTGTTCATCGTTGAAGGAGCTTTGCAGAAGAGTTTTGAAGCGGCTCAGGATATCCCCTACCTGGGTGTAAAACTCGTGAACCTCCGTGCTGAGCGGAACAGTATCAAGTGTAGTGCTGCGGAATATTTCCAGGCAGAAACAAATATATCGTCGCAGATAGCACAAGGTCACCACGGATAGTCCCTTGCCAACAAGCGCATTGTTGGCATCGTTCCACTCGGGACGCTGAGTATTCATCCAGATGCCACCTTCGGGAACTAAGTTGACCAACTTGGCGAGCAGCAGAGTCAATAGTTTTTCCGCGAGCGACACCTGGTAGACCTGTCCATTGAGGGCATAGATTAGTTTTCCATCCGTGCCATGTTGATGCTGCCGCACCTCGATCTGCCGTTCGAGCTCCCAATCAAACTCAATGGTGTTGTAGGCGTCCTTGAGCAAGTCAGCATACGGTTTGATTCGATAGGGAACATTGGCGCAGCTGAACATGAAGCGCGCAAGATATCCCTGGAGCTTACCAGGGTGCATCTTGACACTGATTTCCATCAGCCTGAGAAGATAGATGATCTGGTGATCGCTCCAATACCCAATGTTTGCCCAGGGGTTGCCTGGTTCTGGGACTTCCCAATCAACGCCATAGTAGGTGATTCGGTAGGGATTATAGCCATCGGCTGTGGTGGCGTTCAGGAAAGTCGCGATCATACTCTCAACAAATTCAGGATATGAATAGGCGAGCGCCTCCCAATTCTGGAAGATATCGCGCCAATTTCCCTCATAGTCCAGTTTGACAGAGCCATCAGGTTTTTTAACGTTTATGGCAAATCGATTCCAGGGGCGGCTGGGATCGCCGTGTCGTCGGCTGAAGGTCAGCGGCAAATAGGCATAACTCAGGCGAATGAGATCAGCCGAACCTTGTGCCTCTGCCTGAGCCTGTAAATCGGATAGGTGGATTCTTTCGGGCAGTATGGCGAAAAAATCAGAATTTGCTTGCAGCACCGCGCGATTGCGAACAGACACAAAGTCAACAAAATCTGCCGTCCAGACCCAATAGTGATCTGCAAATACGCCGCCGCGCATCACATTAAACATCACATTCGCAAAATGATGGGCAGAATATAATCGGCTGTTGGAAAGCTGCACACCATCTGCGCTGGCAACAATCTTCCACAAACTGGATTGGTTGGCGGCAATATCGTCTTCCAACTCCTGCAGCAGCGTGATCGGGTCGCTGCGCAGCCATTGTATCTTCCGAGCAATTGCAGAATGATCCTGATGGACATCGGCTATCAGATGCCAGCACTGATCTTGCTGGGGTGACAGATCGAGTATGGCGTGTACAAAATAAGCGCCGCGCCTGGCACGCACGTCCGTTTCTGGCACCAGAGGCTGCCCCATGCGAAAACGGTCGAGCTGCACTGACGACAGGAGATAGACGGGTTGAGGAAGTCCAAGTTGGGCAGCGGTGGTGGCCAGAAGCGACTCACTGGGTTCAGCCAGGTCGGTGAGGGTCGAGCTTAAGGTGAAAATGGCGAGTCCCGTTTGAGGGTCTAACTCGCTGCGCTTGTATGCATCCAGAAGAGGACTGAACACATTCTGCGTCGCCATAGCAACATTAGCTGGCAGGATGTTCTGCAAACCATCGATAAGTTCAACCCGGCAAGCAGAATCCCCCCTATTTCTCAACCAGGTCGTCTTGACGAAACCGAACTGCTCGCTGGTTCGCCAGGCATATTGATAGGCTAATCTGAGATCGGTGTTTATCTCTTCAAAAACAATCGTCGTTCCTGTGACGTTCTTATAAAGATTCCGCTGGATGGAATAGCTGCCTTTGTGCCGATCTGAAAACGGCTCCCAAAGGCTGGTGCGGCCAGACCGTGTCACGAGCAGGATCGACTTATTTCCCGTGTTTTCACTGTTTTCCGAGAGTTTGTCGACTGTGTAGTAGGGGAACAACGCGCGTTCGGCATCAATTCGACCGGCTGACAGACCTCCGGTTGATGAGATGAAGAGCCAATGATCGGAACTGCTGACGAGGCTGATAAAAAATGGCTCGACTGCATCAAAATTCTGTATGCGATAAAAGGACTCCCCCAGAAGGACAACATCCTCACCGCGAACGGGGTCGTGGGTCTGCCTTTGTAGCGTGTCCCCGATGAAAATCGGTCGCGGGTCCCGCTGCATGATTAACACTGCTTCGCTGTAATTGCTCTTGCGTCTCATTTGCTCCGCCTGATGTTGACCCATTGTACAATCTCTGGGAGTATCTGTTACTCTATTGTAGCGGGGGCGGACCATTAACGCAGTCGAGGCGGGCGGTGGGTTAAGAAGGCAGCGGGACGGTTGTGAATGGGTGAGAAGAATAAGCGCTGCGTTTTACCGGGGCGGGCAGGTAGACCTTGCAACACAGCGCATGATTGACGCCAGTCACCGGGTTCATGCTGCTGAACCCGGTGATCGACACGATGGGGCTAAGGCTTAGCTGCTGCGGGCGACGCGCAGCGACTCACGTTCGACCAGGCGCAGGCCACTGGCAGTCTCTTCCAGCAGGGCGCACTGAATCTGATCGGTGTTGCGCAGGCTGACTTTGCCCGTGACGGTCAGCGTGCCATTGAAGACAGCCGCCGGCGCGAAGGCGCGCTGCTTTTGGTCGAGCGCCCACACCTGAACGAATGGGTACACGTTCGTGCCGAAATTAGCGGCGACAATCGGTCCGCTGGGCGCAAACGCATCAAACTGGAAAAGGCCGGGACGCAGCGACAGCGACGCCCTGCACACCAGAATGACATTGCCGGAAGTCGTGGTCGCATTGTTGGTGATGCGCACAGTAACATTGACCGTCTCGTTAGGGTTGAGATGCAGCACGCGGCCGCCCTGCGGGTTGATGATGTCCAGATCGAGGCCAGCGGTCACGCCATATGCCTGACTCGTCATCACGTTAGCGAGAGCGAGCACCAGCGTCAGGGTCACGATCAACAAAAGAGAGATGCGTTTCACGATACCTACTCCATTGGGCTTCAACAGGCTTACGATTAGGAATGTTCTGCGCGCTTCACATTCGCGAGAAGTTCGTGGCGCCAGAGGCTGCTGGATTGTGCCTCTCATGATTTACTCATCCGACTGAACATCCAGAACGTGCAGCCGCATCGAACTTGAGAACAGATGCATACTTTGTCCACAGCGGGTATCATCAGCAGGCGAGTAAGGTTCCACAGGTGCGGTAGTGCGCCGAAGATCGGCGAGGAGCGCAATCCAATTGCTACGCGGCTGAGTGACGAGGCATTACAAACGCGGCTGAAGCGGCGGGATGAGCGCGCGCTGGCAGCCCTTTATGACTATTATGGAGCCGCTGTATTCAGCATGGCCTATCGTGTCCTAAATGTGCGCGAAACAGCGGAGGAAGTCACGCAGGATGTTTTTCTTTACCTGTGGCGTAATCCGGAAGCCTGGCAGCCCGCGCGTGGAAAACTTGCTAGCTGGCTGTTGATCGTCACGCGCTATCGTGCTGTTGACCGCCTGCGGCGTGAGCAGCGACTGCCAGTCATACCCGATCTCTCTGTCGAAGACCTGTCGGATGTGATGGGCACGGCTGACGATGGTCTCCAGACAGAGGGTCAACTGCTGCGGCACTTGATGACGCGGCTGCCCCAGGAACAGTCAAGCCTGATAGACCTGGCTTTCTTCGGCGGCCTCACGCATCAAAGCGTTGCCGAAGTCACCAGACTGCCGCTGGGCACAGTGAAGACGCGCATTCGGGCGGGATTGCAGGCACTTCATCGGTTGTGGCTCGAAGAACGCCCTGAAATTCAAAGGCGCAGACACCGTTAATAGTCAAGATGAAGACAGGCCATGAACCAACAAGCGACTCTTCCAACCCCAAACTGCACTGAGCTTGAGGCTCTGATTCCCGACTACGTATTCGGCATCCTCGATGAAGAGGAGCGCGAGCGAGTCAAGCGAGGGCTGGCTGACTGCCCACAATTGGCGCCGCAGGTGGCTTCCTACAAGGCGCTGTACGACCGGATGCTCTTCAGCGCGCCGCTGCGCCCGCCACAGGCCGCGCTCAAAAGGCGCATTTTGCAGGCGGCGCGCGCATCCCTTCCCGCGGCGACAGCCCGCGCGCGCTGGGCGTATGCGGCGGCAGCGCTGCTGCTCGTGCTGTTGGGGGCTACCAATCTCTATTGGATAGTGGAAAACGGGCGGCTGCGGGCTGCGGCAGTCACGACCGACCCCAGCCGCGTCAACCGCGTGGCGACAGGCGCGCTCACACGGATCGACTTGGCATCCACCCAGAGTTCGCCATCAACGACGGCAGCGCTGTCCTGGGTGCCCATTGTCGCCAACGAACAGTGGATTGTCTGGTTCGCAGCCCAGGATCTCGCGCCACTGCCCGCCAACAGCACCTATCAACTATGGCTGCTGCGCGAAAACGAACCTGCCCTGCGCGTGGGTAGTTTTGTGAGCAATGAGGATGGCAGCGGCGCGTTTGTCTTCGAGATTGCTGAACCCCTGCGCTCCTTCGATCAGGTGCTGGTCACCCGCGAGATCGACCCGAATGCCGCGCACCCGGCTGGCGAGACGATCCTGACCGCTGAGCTGTAATTCTATTCAGCAAAGCCTTGGTTGGTCTTAGAGGGCACGAACCACCACAGCGCTACGAGCAGCGCCAGCCCAGGCTGATGTTCCAACTGGCGCACCCGCGCTGAGAGTTCCTTTGTACTTGCGGCGTCCACACACAGGACTCCATATGGATTGGAGGGTTGAAGACGTAATGCAACCGATCTGTAACATAGCATACCGAGTTTTCCTGTTCGCTCACTTGGCACTCATCTGTGCTTCCGGCGTTATGGCGCAGTCCGATTCTATCTTCTGGGAGCCGTGGGCCGCGCTGGATGTGAGTCGGCTCGGAGACGACCACACCGGATCGACCTTCGTCATGGGCGTGGCGGAGGGCAGATCTGCCCTGATGGTCACGCCCAGTGGACGCAGCGATGAGACCAAACTCGCCTACGCTGTCAGCGGCAGTGACCTGCAGGCGTGGTTGGACTACGAGCAGGTCCAGATCGATGTATATCTGCCTGAGGACAACGCGCTCAATCCCGACACCTTCTTCCTGGGACTGGGTGATGTCACCCAAGGGTGGCGTTGGGTGGGCGGCTTGTTCGGCAAAGCAAGCGGTTCATCCGGTTGGATCACGGTGCTGTTCACGGTTGCCCCCACTATTCAGGAAATCGAGATTGAAGGCGCGTACATGCTGTACCTGTCGTTCTTCAGGGATGGGGGCAGCGCGGGCAAGACGCCCCTGACCGAACCATTCTATGTAGGCGAAATTCATCTGGTTGGGAGAAAATCGGCTGGCGCGGAGGGAAGATTATCATCCGATGAACGCTACCGCAAGGAAGTCCATACGCTGCTGACGCTGGGGGATGATGCATTCGCGGCAGCGGTCGCCCGCGACACGTTCGATTACTTCTGGTTGGAAGCCAACCCCCAGAATGGCTTGATTAGGGATCGCAGCACACCGAATTCGCCAGCGAGCATCGCCGCGGTGGGATTTGGGCTGGCAGCAATTCCGATTGGAATCGACCGGGGCTGGATCACAGCCGATGAGGGGTATGAACGGGTACGGACGACGCTGCTTACCTACCTAAACGGGGGTGTTCAGGGGGCGCATGGGTTCTTCTTCCATTTTGTCGATATGGACACAGGCGAGCGCGTATGGAGCAGCGAACTGTCGTCCATCGACACGACACTGTTGATCGCGGGCGCACTGGTCGCGGGGCAGTATTTTGAGGGGACGGAAGTTCAAAAGCTGGCCGAGCGGCTGTACGAAAATGTTGAATGGGATTGGATGCTCAATGGCGGCAGGTTCGTGCGAATGGGATGGAAGCCGGAAAGCGGATTCCTGAGTGCGGCATGGGATCACTTCGACGAGAGTCTGCTCCTGTATGTGCTGGCGATAGGTTCGCCGACGCACCCGATTCCAGCGGCATCCTGGGATGGGTGGCGTCGCCCGATCAACCATATCGATGACTCCATTTACCTGCCGGGCGATCCCCTATTCGTCTACCAGTATCCACTGGCATACCTGAAGCTGCGCGGGATGGAAGATGCCTACACCCATTACTGGAACAACACGACGCGGGCCTGCAAGCGCAACCGGCAGTTCAGCATCCAGCACAGCGATCAATACCTCACGTATCAACAGGGGGTTTGGGGACTGAGCGCCTCTGACGGGCCATTCGGCTACCGGGCGTATGGCGCGGCGGAAGGCAATCACGATGGGACGGTGGCCCCGTATGCGTCAGCGGCCTGCCTGCCATTTACGCCGGAGATCGCGCTCGGAGGGATGCGGGCACTGCTGACTAAATATGGCTCAAAGGTATGGCGCGAGTACGGTTTCGTCAGCGCCATCAACGAAGATGAAGACTGGTATTCGCGGGAACATATCGGGATCGACCAGGGGGATATCCTGTTGATGATCACCAACTGGCAGGACGCATTCGTGTGGGATCTGTTTATGGCGAACCGCCATGTTCAGAACGCTCTCGAGCCAATGGGATTTGTCGAAAGCAACAGCGACTATGCCGTGACTCCGGCGTATTTAGCGGGCACGGTCGGGCGGTGAGATATAATGAAAGCACAACATCCCAGAAATGCTGTATTTATGAGTCCAACCCAAACCAGTCATGTTCAGGCTACACATAGCGTTCGCGGATAGCGGCGCTGGCGTAATCCAGAATTGAGACGACGATGGCAATAGCCAGCACGGCGACGCCAGCGTCACGGTAACGGAGCAGGTTAATCTGCTGCTGGAGCAGGAAGCCGATGCCGCCGCCGCCGACGAAACCAATGATCGTGGACATACGCACGTTGATATCCCAGCGGTACATGGTGAAAGCGATGTACGACGGGATGATCTGCGGGACGACGGCGTAGACAATGGTCTGCAAGCGATTCGCGCCAGTGCTTTGCAGTGCCTCGATGGGACCGCCGTCGATAGTCTCGATCTGCTCGGAATAGAGCTTGCCCAGCGAAGCAATCGAGTGCAGCGTGAGCGCAAGCACGCCCGCGAACGGGCCGATGCCAACCCAGATGACGAAGACCAGCCCCATAATGAGCGGCTCGATGGAGCGGAGGGCATTCAGGATGGTGCGGGTGACGGTATAGAGGACGGTCCCGATGGCGAAATTGGCGCGCGTGCCGCGCAGCCCGCTGATGATCGCGGCGACGACCGCGCCGATGACCATAGCCCTGGCGACATACTCGTAGATTTCGATCCCGGCAAAAGACGTCAGCACCAAACGAGGTGGCAGCACACCTTCGACCAGCGACCGCGTAATATCCATCACAGAAAAAGCCACCACAAAACCGATCACTGAACCTAACCACGACAGAATGGTCAGGATGATGCGTTGTGTTCCCCCAGGACGGAGACCAACCTGGGCATAGCGGCGGTACAGCTCCGGCAGGATAGGCGATGTGAGTGCCGCAAAAGTAACGGGGATGAGCAGTCCCAACCAGGCGGCCGATAAGCTGATAGTCGCCACTATGCCGAGCAGAATCGCGCCGGCCAACGCGCCCAGCGCCGCGCCGAGGACATGGCTGGCGATTCCAGTGAGCTGTCGCAGGGCCGTGTGGGTGAGCGCACCGCCAATGGAGGACAGGGCAAACGCACCGACGATCCCAGATAGGGGCACCAAGATCAACCGAATAATTTCGCCAATTGAGCCGATGAAGCGGGTAACATAGCCCAGGATTCCGTCGGCGGCAATCCGGCCAATGACTAATGCAATGCCACCGATCAGGCCAATAACAATGACTGCCAGAGCGCTGATGAGCAGAGTCATGAGAATTGACCGGAATGGCGATCCGGCGGGCGGCAGGGCGCTGCTTCGGATGCGCGTTGACGAAACGACTGTGCCAAGCAGGGCGATCAGGCCGGCAGCAGGCGCGGCGATTCCAGCGTTGCCCAAATTGAGCGCGATTTCAGCCAAGCGAGCGAGGAACAGCGTGCCCAGAAAGTAACCAACCGGGATCAGGGTGAAGCCTACTAACAAATTGCCCAGAGGAATACGAACCGGGCGCATCAAGTTGTGGGCGGCAAAGAAGCTGAGGATGGCAGAGGGCAGGATCGAAATGGTGGTGGCGATCAGGGCCAGGAAGATGGTTTCGATCATCCGCTCGAAGACCAGGTTCGTCGTTTGGCTCAGGTGCGGCGCCCCAACCGGGAAGCGTCCCTGGGCCTCGATGGTATGGGTTTCGCCACTCGTTCCACGAATACGCGGCACTTCGATCTGTACGCTGAAGCGGCCGCTGCCATCGGTGACGAAGTTGTCTTCTTGGCTGCCGAGTACCTGACGAATGCGGCGCTCACCGTCAGTGGCGATCCAATTGATGCGAGCAAGCGAGTTGGGGAAGAAATTGTAACCGCGCACCGTCACGATCTCGCCACTGCTGCCGCAGGCAGGCTCGATCTCGATATAGGGTTGGTCGGCGCTGGGCTGGGCAGCGGGGGCGGTGAAGCCATCAGTGCACGTCATCTGAAAGGCGGTGGTGGTGTTCTGAATGCTGTAGTCCTGCTCGAAGACATTGGGCGAAAAGAGTTCCTGGAGGGCGTTGCCGACATTCTGCTGACGCTGTGGTTGCTGAGTCACGCTGAAATCGATATCGGTGACGGCCCAACCATAGGCAAAAATCACCAGAACGACGGCAGCGATCAGGACGATAAGCAGGCGATTCAAAGCATTCCGGGAGCGGGAAGATTCAGCGGGTTGGTTCATCGTCCGTTCCTCAGATCAACTGATTTCCACTTCAACAGCGTCTTCACCATAAATCTGTTTGAAGCGGTCATTATCGATTTCGCTGGGGAGGCCATCGAATTCGAGGATGCCATCCTTAAGGGCGATCACCCGGTCGGCATAAGCGCGGGCCAGACTCAGAAAATGCAGGCTGCACAAAATGGTAAGGCCATCTTCTTTGTTCAACAATTGCAGGTATTTCATCACGGAATGCGAGGTCGCCGGGTCAAGGCTGGCGACGGGTTCATCAGCCAGAATCAACTCTGGTTCCTGCATGAGCACCCGCGCGATTCCAACACGCTGCTGCTGCCCACCGCTGAGCGAACTGGCGCGATTGTTCGCTTTTTCGGCAATGCCAACGCGCTCCAGGGCGGCCAGAGCGCGGTCTCGTTCGCTGCGGGGAAAGTAGTTGGCAAGGCTGAAGAGGGGATTGAGATAACCCAACCGGCCGGACATCACATTGGTGATGACGCTGGAACGTTTGACCAGATTGAACTGCTGAAAGATCATGCCGATGCGGCGGCGTATCTGGCGGAGTTCATCGTCGCTGGCAGCGGTGATATCGACCCCATTCCAGACAATGCGGCCTTCGGTAGGGTCGATCAAACGATTGATGCAGCGCAGCAGCGTCGATTTCCCAGAGCCGCTCAAGCCGATTATCGAGACGAACTGTCCATCGGGAACATCGAGATTGATATTTTTGAGCGCGACAAAACCGTTTTCATACACTTTGGTGAGGTTCTGAATGCTGAGCATCACGCCTCTTCATGGACGAACGGGTAGAGAGAAGCTCTCTACCCGCTGCGGTGTGTACAGGATGCAGACGGACTAGCCGCCGAAAATGTCCTCTTCGGTCAGGCCGAGGATCTGGAATTGGAGGCGAACCGGGTCATAGCTGGCATCCGTGATAGGCGCGAGGCCACTCCAGCCGTAGAAGTCCTCGCTGCCGATAGATTGGCCCCAAGCTTCCGTCTGAGCGAAGGCGTAGAGCGCATCCATGATCTGCGCCTTGAGGTCCGCCGGAAAATCCGGTCCGAAGCTCAAGGTATCGTTCGGGATCGGGGCACTGAGGCGGAGGATACGCACCTGATCGACGACATCCGGCGCAGTTTCACGGATGTTGGCGCGGGCATCGAGGATACGAATATCGCCGACAAACAGATTGCCGTCTTCGCTGATGCGGGACTCGTCTACCGTCAGATCGTAGGGTTCGGGCAGATCGCCGATGCGCCAGGGCGCGCCGGGAACGACTGGCGGGCTGAAGAAGGTCGTGCCGAATTCAACTTCACCGCTGTACACGGCCTGGACGACCTGGTTGTGACCACCGGCCTCGACGCGTTCGCCGGGTTCAATACCAGCCGCTTGCAGTTCGACCGACGGGACGATGAAACCTGAAGTCGAACCGGCATCGGGGTAAGCCCAACTCTTACCGGCCAGATCGCCGAAGGTGTAGATGGGGCTGTCGCGCCGGACGATGTAGGCCGCCCAGTAGACGTTCCAACCACGGCGCACCGCAGCCGCTTCGACCTGAACGCCACAGCGGTTGTTGGCGATGACATAGCCAGCCGCCGGGATGAAGCCCATCGAATTGCCCGGCGAGGCGCACATGGCTTCGATCGTGGCTGCATACGAGGTAGGCACAAACACTTCAAAGTTCAGACCGGTCGCTGCTTTGAGGGCTTCCGCCATGACTTCGCCGCCCGTGGTAATGGTTTGGGCCTCGACCGAGGGCACGAAATAGACCTGAATGGGGTTGGATTCGCTACCGATGTCACCGGATTGGGCGGCGGCGATATTGAACGCCAGCAGCGCCGTCACGAGGACCAAGAGCAGCACGATGGTACGTCGGTTTTGCATGAGACTCTCCCTTATTGCAGGATGGACAGATTGATGACATGCGACCGATCTCGAAGATACCACTTTTTGTGAGGAGATGCACTAGGAAAGTGGCGGATCGACCAGGGTACACTTTCCACGATATGAGTCCAGGGGAGTAGGCCGTCCTGATCGCAGCGGATCAGGACAATAGGAATGCGTTCAATCAGCCGATGCGGAGAACACTCGCTCGGTCTGCATCGTCACGGCTAGGACGAAGGGATAGACCGGACCGCTGCCGGGGCGTTGCAGCAGATCAGCGACTAGGGTGAGTTTCCATTTTGAATCGGCGGTGTCATCGACCAGCAGCACGGGCTTGCCCTTCAGACTTAGACCAATTCATCATCGCAGCACCAGGCAGCCCGATTCGCGGAGATAGAATAGATCGACGGCTTCTTCCTTGAGCCGCAGCCTGTCCAGCAAGGACTGAGCCGTCATAACACGCACAGCCGCGTTGCGATTGCTGCGTCCTGGAATAGTGACCGAGAGGGTTGTTCGCTATACTGAGCGAACGTCCTGGACAAAGCGACTGCCTGGAGCGGACCAACAAGGTTTCACGAGCAGATATGACTACACTCATTACCGGGGGAGCCGGATTCATCGGCAGCAGGCTGGCTGCACACTTAATGCACACCGGTGAACCCATCATCATCCTCGACAATCTTGACCCTTACTACGACGTATCGATCAAGCGGGCAAATCTGGCGGCGCTGGGCAAAGCGGCGGTCTTTGTCGAAGGCGATGTTCGGGACGAGGCGCTCGTGCAGCGGATCTTTAGCAGCTACCCTATCAAACGGGTTGCACATCTGGCCGCGATGGCAGGGGTACGCTACTCCATTGACAATGGGCGGCTGTACAGCGATGTGAACACTTCCGGCAGCGTCACTTTACTGGATGCGGCGCGGCAGCATGGTATCGAGGTGTTTGTCCATACATCGACATCGTCGGTATATGGCCGCACGCAGCGCATTCCGTTCCGTGAGGAAGATGCGCCTGATGAACCACTGGCCCCCTACCCGGCCAGCAAACGGGCCGCGGAATTGTTCGCGCACACCTATCATCATCTGTTCAAGCTCAACGTGACGATCCTGCGGCTGTTCAATGTGTATGGGCCTGGCGGACGACCGGACATGATGCCGATCAAGACCATCGAGGCGATTGTAAACGGCAAACCGATTCAGGCCTATGGAGGCGGATCGCTGCAGCGCGATTGGACGTATGTGGATGACTGCGTGGCCGGGATCGCGGCGGCACTGGAACGGCCGATGGGATACCAGATCATCAACCTGGGCTGCGGACATCCAATTTCGCTGACCGATTTCATCCAGATTTACGAGGAGATCATCGGCAAAGCAGCCATCATTCATGATGTGCCCATCCCGGACAGCGAGCCGCTCATCACTTACTGCGATAACACGCGCGCCCGCGAACTGCTGGGGTTCGATCCTAAGACGCCAATCGAGGAAGGTCTGCGCCAGACCTGGGAGTGGTACCGGCAGCACTACCGCATCGACCGATAGGCTGCCGTGGCGCAGACCGTCAGGATGCTAAATCGCCCGCATCCGATTGCCCTTGGGCTTGTGCTCGACCTCAGCCAGGCCGAGCCGTTCGAGCAGCGGGGGAATATACATACCGAAGCGACCACGCAGCCCTTTCTTCAGCCCGTACCAACCGCCGATGGGATTATCCGGGGAGCGTCCCCAGGCTTCGACCGTGCCTTCTTTGGCCGGCTTCTGCTCATCAGCAGCGCCCAGCTCCATCCAATCGCCGTGGGCTTTGAGCATGGCGTGCAGGTCGTCGATGCAGCGCAGATCGTAGAGCAGGACGGTCTTGCCCACGGTGCAAACCAGCACGGGCGGGTTGTGGGACTCGTCCCGATAGAGGGTGTATTCGGATGTCCCCGGCGGGGTGAGCAGCACCCAGGGGTTTTCCTTTGTTCCATCACCAGCAAGTTTATTATCGGTCATGATCGGACTCAAGCCTCCCTAATTGAATGAATCGCTACTCAGAACAGACAACGCAAACTGATCGCTTTACCCCCTCTCCGCGCGGGCTTTTAACCCCGCGACGAAGTCCTGGAACGCCTGGGTCTGGTCGGGGATGGTGCGGCCGATAAGGGCCAGCAGCGGCCCGCTGAACACTTCCCGCAAGGTGAACTCCACGCTGCCATCCGGTGCTGGAACCAGAGTGAAAGTTCGCACTCCTTTGAACAACCCGAAAGGCATTCCGCCCGTCCAGGCCATGCGCTTTCCAGGCACAAACTCGGTCACCTTGGCGGGGAAAGCCCGGCCAGGACTGATCTTGTTATAGGCAACAAGGGTCGATCCCGCCGCGATAGTTCCTTCGATGCGAACGACCCAGGGGTCCCAGGACGGATAGTTGGGCGCATCGGTCAGGATGCCCCAGATCACTTCAGGAGATGCCTTAATGTGGGCGGTGGCGCTAAACTGCTTCATCACATATCCTCCACAAACATAAACTGACGTATCCAACCGTTTATGTGACGAAGAAACGGGGTAAAAGGATGCGGTCGGAGCCAAGTTAGCGTGAATACCAGGAGCCGAGTGATGAGCGAGGGGGTTCAGATGAGTACTGATCTGGGGCAGATCAATCAGGAGATGTTCGGCAGTCTGGTCGAACCATACCGCCGCGAACTCCAGCTTCACTGCTACCGGATGATGGGGACGCTCCAGGATGCCGAGGATATGGTGCAGGAGACCTTCCTGAAGGCGTGGCGCGGGCGGAGGACGTATGCCGAGCGGGCATCGCTGCGGGCGTGGCTCTACAAGATTGCGACCCATGCGTGCCTGGATGCGCTGCGGAAACGGCCGAGGCGCTACATCCCGCTCACCTGGGATGAGGCTTCGAGTTTGGAGGAACCGATTCCGGCCTCGGTGATGGAGCCGATCTGGTTGGAGCCGTACCCGGATGGCTGGCTGATCCAAAGCGAGGCCGATCCTGAAACGCAGCTGGCTGCCCGCGAACACATCACGCTGGCCTTCATCGCGGCGCTGCACCTGCTCCCACCGAGGCAGCGGGCGGTGCTGCTCTTCCGGGAGGTGTTGGAGTGGTCGGCCAGCGAAGTGGCTGCGCTGCTAGAGATCAGCGTAGGGGCAGTGAAGAGTATGCTGCACCGGGCACGGGCAACCCTCGCCAGCCGGACAGAGGCCACGTTCGGGGCCATGGATCACAGTCTGGACGAGACGGGGCGGAACCTGCTGGAGCGATACGTTCAGGCGTGGGAAGCGGCTGATGTGGACGGGCTGATTCGTCTGCTACACGAGGACGCGACCTTCAGTATGCCGCCGATCCCGGCCTGGTATCAGGGACAGGAGACGATCCGCGGGCTGACCGCGAAGACGGTCTTCGGCGGGGAAGCAAGGGGACGGTGGAAGCTGCTGCCCGCGCGGGCGAACGGGCAGGCTGCGTTCGGGCTGTACCGAGCGGAGGGGCCGGGGCAGTACAGCGCCTACGGAATTCAAGTGCTCACGGCGCGGGGTAGGCTCCTGGCCGATATCATCACCTTTCGCGTGCCGGGGCTGGTGGGGAAGTTCGGGCTGCCGGAGAGTATTATTTCGTAGTTAATAGTTTATGGTTTGCAGAAGAAACTTTTAGTCGGCAGTTTATTGCTCTTAGCCAACCCACCTGCCAAAAAACCATGTCCATTCGCCTTTGATTTGGTTTTCCCATGTATGAAAAAGGCTGGATCGAGAATCCGCGCAACAAGAACAAGTCTTTCGTGCTGACCGAAGCCGGGCGGGGGGCGTGCATCCGGTTCTTCAACGCGCATTTTGGGAAGGGCTGAGCGCCATCAACTGGCCGGGACTGTGGCGGTGAAGGTCTGCATGATGGCGTTCACCTCGCGCTCGATGGCGGCGAGGTCGAGGCTGCGGAGGATGAACATCATACGCGGCGGAGTTCATCCAGCAAGGCGGGACGGTTGGGGTACTGCGCTCGCAGGCGGGCAGCTATGGCTTCGGCCCGCGCCGCCTCGCCGATCTTCTTGATGCGCCTCAGATATGCCAGCGCCTGTTGGTATTGATTGCGGTTGGATGCCCGTGCCAGAAGCGCGTCCAGGGCCTTTTCATAGTGGGCGGCGATGCGCTGCGGGAAGCGTTTTTCAAGCAGGTCATGATAGTCATTGATCAGACTGAGGGGATTGCGCGTCGAATCGATCAATGCCATGAGGTCATCCCAACGGTTTTCGGAGGCATATAACCAGGCCAGGCGAGACGGCTGCTGCTGCACGGAACGGATCAACGACTCGACAAAGCCAGGCCATTCACTGGCGGGAACGGTCTTCTTGAGCAGGGCATAGTCATCCGCATTACCTCTATCGATCCAAAGAGTCGAAGCAGCACGGATGAGGGCGTCCTTATCGCCGGTGGTTTGCAGGAGCTTGACCATGAGCGCCTGATACTGGTTGGTCAAGCCGGGCAGCCCTTCCTTGCGGCTCGATTCGATGCCTTCACGCACAAGGCGCATGGCCATGTCGATTTCCCCGCCCTTGATGCAGCGGTCGATTAATTCCCTCCGAACCTCGTCGAGATGCACATGGTCTTCCAGGAAGCGGCGGGCGGCCGCAGCGCCATCGAAGCGGTCGATGAGCACCAGCTTGTGCATCGCGATCCGTTCCAGGGTGAAGCGGGTGCTGAATCCACCGTAATCATGCTTCGATTCCGAAGGTCGCATGGCGTCGAGGGCATCATCCAGACGGGCGCGGTCGGCAGGACTATCGATCAGGTCAGCGGCGATGTCGAGCAAGTCCCAGGCCCAATCCCAGCCCCGAAAGGCTTCCTGTTGGGCACGATCCAGGCAGTAGGCAAACACCTCCCTGCGCTGAGGCTTATCGAGGCGCTGAATGGTCTCCCTCAGACCTTGCAGCGCCGTTTCGATGGCTGCCCCCAACTCGCCGCTGGAGTCATCGGCGTGACCAATGGCAGGGACGGTTTCATCAAGGAGCACCTGGAACATAGCGAGGGCTTTGCTGACTTCGCCTTCGTCCAGCCAGCGGGCAGCCTGGGCCAGCAGATCGAAGAGCCGGCGGGCAGCCTGTCGGGAACCGCTGTAGTCGAGGAAACCGTACTCGCCCCGACCTGAACGGAGCGCATCGCGCACGACCTTGCGGAAGTCAGCAGGCTTGGCATCAGCAGTGCCCAGGCGGATCATCAGTTGGTTGAGGATTTCGCGGTCAGCAGCAGCCAGTTCCAAGAGGACAGCGACCAGTTCTTCGCGGGAGGCTTTTTCAAGGCTTTGGCGGAGCTTGTCATGGCGGGTCTGGCGCTTGCCGGATTTCTTGCGCGGTTTGGTCTGAAGCTGTTCGGGGAAGGCCTCTTCGATGGCGTACAGGACGGCGGCAACGTGTTTGCAGTGCTCGCCCATGTCGTAGGGACAGGTGCAAAAAGTGGTCAGGTCGCCGTCGGGGGACTGCTCGATCCGCACGTCGTAGATGTCCGTGCCCTCGACCTGGGCGTCCCAGACGGCTTCTTCTTCATCGAAGGAGAGGTCGAGGATATGCCCGCCGCGGGCATAGTCGCGGCCACGGGCAAGAATCTGCTGGGGGATGATCTGCTTGAAATTGGCGAAGGTGAGGGTCATCGGGGTATCCCTGTCATTGCGGCCAGGTCAGGTGGTAGACCTGTAATGTCCCCTGCCAGGGGTCGGTGAACTGAAGCACCAGCTCCGCCTGCGATTCCAAGACCGCATTGAACTCGGCGCGAGAAACCGCGTACACATTCATGCCCTGGAGAAGCTGCTGTCCCTCATCCACCAAGACGGCACGCTGAGCATCATCGACGATGATGTAATCCGGGTGAATCTCGGCGAGCGCCTGCTGGACATTCATTTGATTGAAGAACCGGTAGTAAGCAATATTGAGGCTGGAGATGTAGTCATACTCGGAAAGCCCCAACCACCAGGTCGGCATACCCAAGATGCGCTCACCTTCGGGGATCACGTCGCGGATGCGGTTGGTGATGGCATAGTAATCATAGTCACGCTGGCTGTAGATGCGCGCGGCAGTCTGCACCAGATCGAATCCCACAAGAGCGACGATAACAACCAGAGCGATCCGCGCCACCAGCGGCCGTTGGGCCATCCGGATCACCGCTACGGCGCCAGCGCCCACGATGAGCATGAAGAACGGGTACAGGTTGATGGCGTAGAGGGGGGTTTTGCTGCTGCTGAGCAGAATGAAGCTGGCGAACGCTGCCGCCGTATAGGTGAGGAGACGCTGATCGCCTTTCGAGCGGCGATACAGCAAGGCCAGTGTGCCAGCGGCGATCATGGCGAGATCGAGGGGACTTTCACGGAATCGATAACGGGACAGCTCGCGAAGGGCCGACTCCAAGATGATAGCGGGGTTCATCAGCGGGATGCGGGCATCGGCTTCGCTGACAAAGTAGAAGCTCATCAATTTGGAATAGACTTCATAGTTGGGCAACATATGGGTTGCAGCATAGTATCCCAGGCCCAGCGCACCGCCAATCCCAACAATCCAGGTTCCACGGGCGAAGAGCAGCCGTTTCCTGTAATGGAGAAGGTAGAGCGCTCCCAGGGCAGGAATGAAGATCATCGCGGTCTGATGGACATCGAAGCCGAGTCCCAGCAGCAGGCCGGACAGAAAGTGCGCCCAGACTTTGTCTTCGTCCAGGGCATACAGAGCCAACCAGAAGCTCACCATAATCATAGCAGCCAAGATCACATCCTGACGCTGGCGGCTGGATTGCAGATAAGGCATGCTCAGAGTCAGCAGCAGAGCAGCCAGCAGGCCAGCATTCAGGTCGAATAAGCGGCGGCCAACCTGGATGGTCGCCACGACCAGGATGAGGCTGAACAGCCATGAGACGAGTCGGGTTTGAAACAGGCCCAGGCCAATCAACTGGTAGGCGATAGTATAGGGAGCCTGGCCG
This sequence comes from uncultured Anaerolineaceae bacterium, assembly GCA_964556745.1. Taxonomy (GTDB): domain Bacteria; phylum Chloroflexota; class Anaerolineae; order Aggregatilineales; family Phototrophicaceae; genus CFX2. The sequence goes on along the minus strand of CAZKXW010000037.1, from coordinate 1,960 downwards.
ATGAAATTATCGGTCAGCCAGGGGTAGCCGAATTGATCCAGAGGGCCAGAATGAATCAGATCGAAAGGGACACCGGTTTTAAGCCAGCTCCAGGATGTATTGGCTAACCAACTCTCGTCTATGAACACAGTCGGATAGATGGTCAGCGACAGGAAGTGTCCGACCAGAACGACGATCAGGAGACCAACGAGGACCGAAGTCATCCGGTTCAAGGAGAGGCTGGGTAAACCCCAACCGGCCAGACGGCCGGTTTCCTGCTGATGTGTTTGTCGTGCAACCAACTTCATCTCCAATGATCTGATTTTCAGGCCTGCGCCTGCGAGATATCGCGAGTTTGACGCAGCGAAGAGTACAGCAGGATAAGCCCGCCGACCACCCCAATGACGACATTGTAAGAGTAGTACAGGAGGGAGATGGCGACGGCATCACTGGGTGTGACACCTACCTGCGAGAAGAAGAAGACGAACGCGCCTTCCCGCAAGCCCAGGCTGCTCAGCGAAATCGGGATGGTGATGATGATCCAGATGATAGGCATAAAGATGAAGAAGTAGATTGCGTCAATGTTCACGCCAATCGACCGGGCGGCCAACAACGTAGCCAAGATGGTGAACAGGCTGTTCACGACGGATACGCTCCCGGCGCGCGCCATGAGACCGGGACGGCGATACAATTGAAACAGGGCGGTATAGAGTTTATGAAGCAGGTCTGCAAAACGGTTCACCACCGGGATACGCGCAATCAGACCAAAGATGAGCGCTTCAGCGCGCTTATTGAAAACCAGTGCCCATCCACCAACCAGGACGACGATGGTTCCGATTACGGTAAAGACCACACCCTGATTGGCAGCAAACTGGCTGCCGACTACCAGGCCAATGAGTGCCATCAGGGAGATGGTCATCAATCCCATCAGGCGATCCAGCAGCACCGTCGAGACGAGGTTGGACTTGCGGAAGCGGTCATCGCGCCCCAATTCATAGACTCGGCCCAGATCCGTTCCAACGATGGTCGGCAAGAACATCGAAAAGAACATACTGATGGTCAGCGTCATCAAGGATTTTGGATAGCGAATGACCTCGCCAGAAGCACGCATCAACAGATGCCAGCGCAGAGTCCAGGTCAGGATTGTACCAACGAAGGCCAGGAGACCCAGAAGGTAGACGGGGAAACTGACCGAGGCAAACGTCTTGAGGAGCGCATCCCGATCAATAAAGTAGAACAGTGCACCCAACAGCACTATTGCCGTCAGCGCGCGGAGCATAATCCCGACACGAGGTCGCTTCATAGTACACCTGGTTCCCAATCGTGGTCATCACAGGATAAAGGCGAGTTAAACCGGAACACCTCGCCGAATTCGGTCATCGATCCACAAGCGGCACAGCGTAGGAACGGCCTCCGTCGCCCCAACGAAACACCACAGATTAGGCTGGCGTGTTTACGGTCAGCACGACCGTCCCCGGTTCAGACAGCACGCCGCAGGTAAAACCTGCATACAGGTTGGACAGAGCCAGGAGGCGAACACCACGCGGCGCCTCATTGCTCCCCAGAAAGACGAGCTGCCCCGTGCCCTGGAAACAGATCACAAAACCCGTTTCGAACGACTTCAAGCCTGACGGGCTGAACACATCGACCGCGTGAATGATGCCTGCATCAATCACACGCTGATTACCGATGTTGGCCGGATGGGCTTCCTGATAATACTGGCTGTTCAGAACCAGCAACCGACACCGGATTTCAAAGTGCTGCGATGATACCTGAGTCTGAATGACACTGTTTACGGAAACCGGCAGATCAATGCAGAGGGAAACCAGTGGCACGCTGTTCGTCGTTGTCCCACTCGATGAACTTGCGCCGGTCGTCGTGCCGCCCGACGGGGGCGGCGGGGGAGGAGGCAAAGTGGTGAAAGGCGTCAGCGTAGACCATTCCGGCCCCGTCGGACTGCCCCCGGGTTGGCGAACACCAT